>JAVBNL010000049.1:0-28269 GCA_031551515.1 Desulfovibrionaceae bacterium | reverse complement strand
GTGGCCCCGCCCCCCGGCACCCCTCCGCCATGGGGCGCGGCCCCTTGCAACCCTTTTCCGGCGCGGATTTTTTCGCTTTGCGTAAAAATCCGCGCCGGAATGCGGGTCCAGGGGACTCAGTCCCCTGGCAGGGGGTCTGGGGGACAGCGTCCCCCAGTAATCTCCTACTCTCCGCCCAGCAGTGACAACTGGCCGCCGTTGTCCGCTTCCGCTTCGGCCTTGGGCGGCCGTTCTTTTTTGACTTTGGCCGGGGTGGCCGGGGCCTTGAACAGATGCCTGTCCAGGCCGTGCACATAGCCGGACCAACCGGTTTCCTCATCGGGCACGGCGCTCAGTGCGCCCCTGGCCTGGTTCAGTTTGGCGTCAAGGTTATCCGCATAGTGCAGGGCAAAAGCCTCCGCCGTTGCGGGCACGCGCGGAGAACCGAACTCCAGCAGGCCGTGGTGGCTGAGAATCAGGTGCTTCAGGTGCAGGGCCAGTTCCGCTTCCAGGCCGGATTTGCGGATCAGCGGCTCAAGGTGGTCCAGGGCAAGCTGGATATGCCCCAAAAGCCGCCCTTCGCCGGTATAATCCGTGGCCAGGCCTTGCGAGAGTTCCCACAATTTGCCCAGGTCGTGGCACACCGCCCCGGCCAGCAGGGTCTGGCGGTCCAGATGCGGGTACTGGTCGGCGAAGCGCATGCACAGTTGCGCCACGGACAGGGTATGTTCGATCAGCCCGCCGGCATAAGCGTGGTGCATGGCTTTGGCCGCCGGGGCAAGGCGCAGCGCTTCCGCCACGGCAGGGTCGTCCAGCAGGCCCAGAATCAGCTTTTTCCAGGGGCCGTGGGTCAGGGCCTTGCGGCACAGCTCACGCAGCTCGGCCAGCATGTCGGCGCCGGGCCGCTCGCTGGCGGGCATGAACAGGCCGCGGTCAAGGGCGTCCGCTTCTTCGCCTTCCAGCACGCGCATACGGTCGACGGCTATTTCCAGCCGTTCGCGGAACATGGTGATGCGGCCCGCGATTTCCACCAGATCGCCCGCGCTGAGGCTTGTATATGCCTGGCTTTGGGGACTCCAGATCTTGGCTTCCATCGAACCGGTGGCGTCGCGCAGCTCCAGCCGCCAGAAAGGACCGTTGCGGGCCTGCCCCTGCTGGGCGGAAGCCAGCAAAAATACCGTGGCGACCTCGTCGCCGTTGGTGTAATCCGCTATGAATTGTGTTTTAGCCATCTTCAGTGTAAGCCTTTTTGCGAAATATGCTTCCCTTGTTTACGGTCCCTTGTCAATTTGCACAACCAGGATTTCACATGAATGTCCTTTTGACCAACGACGACGGCGTGCAGGCCCACGGGCTGCGCGCGTTCTATACAGCGCTGGTGGAAGCGGGCCACAAAGCGCATGTGGTGGCCCCCATTACCGAACAATCCGCCGTGGGCCACGCCATCACCGTGCGCGAGCCTTTGCGCATCAAACAATTTTCTGAAAACGGCTTCTCGGGCACCGGCGTTTCCGGCACTCCGGCGGATTGCGTGAAGCTGGGCATCAGCCAACTGCTTGAAGAAAAACCCGACCTGGTGGTTTCGGGCATCAACGCCGGGGCCAACGTGGGGCCGGACATCATGTATTCCGGCACGGTGGCCGCCGCGCGCGAGGCGGCGTTCATGGGCTTTCCCGCCCTGGCCGTCTCGTACGACTCTTTCGCCCAGGTGGACCTGACGGAACAGGCGCGTTTCGCCGTCGCGGTCATGGGGCGCATTCCCTGGCAAAATATCCCGGAAAAGCGGGTCATGAACCTGAACCTGCCGGGCCGCCCCATGAGCGAATGCAAGGGCCTTTCCCTCTGCCCCCAGACCGGCGCGGTGTGGCACGACTGGTACCACAAGCGCACGGACCCGCGCGGCGCGCCCTACTGGTGGTTGGACGGCAACATTCCGCCCGAGCTGGTGGCCCCCGGCACGGACCGGGCGCTCTTAAGCGAAGGCTGGGCCACGCTGACCCCGCTGCGCTTCGACTTCACCGACATGGAGTGTTTGGACGTTCTCAAGCAGGCAGGGCTCTGAAAAACAAAAAGGCCGCATGCGCCAAGCATACGACCTCTTTCGTTTTATTAGATTGATGCCTGCGCCCCGCTTATCTTCCCGATTCTTGCGGCGCTATCACCGCCGGAGGATTGTAGGGCTGCTCCAGCATGGAGGGAATCGGCGGAATAACTCCGTCCGAAGGCGGCTTCGTGGGCGGCGCAGGAGGCACGGGCGCGGCCTGTGCGGCAGGCGCCGGAACGGTCTGTTGCGGCGCGGGTGACGCCGTTTGCGCCGGAGCCTGCGCGGCAGGCGCGGCCTGTGCGGCAGGCGCGGCCTGTGCGGCAGGCGCGGCGGCAGCCGGAGAAGCGGGCTTGGCCGGGACAGCCGGGGTCGCCGGCGCGCTGCCTTGGCCGGGCACGCTCAAAGTCGGGCCGTCAGACATTTGCGGCGCGGCCTGTGCGGCAGGCGCAGACGTTGCCGGGGCTTGGGTTGCGGGCGCACCCACGTCTTTATCAGGCATGGGCGTGTCTTTTTCCACGGGTTTCGGCGCGGGTGCTGCTTTGGCAGGCGCGACCGCCTTTTTCCCCTTGCCCTTGCCGCCCGTCTTTGCGGCGGGGGCGGGCGCGGCTTTTACCACGGACGCGCTCTTCTTTTTGCCGGAACGGTATCCGGTCTGATATTTCGGAGTATCCTGCAAATACTGTCCCGAAGGCGCGGCATAGGCCGGAGCCTGAGGCGCCGCTTGCGCGGAACCGGTCGCACCGGAGGCATAGGCCGGAGCAAGAGGCGCCGTGGCCACGCCGGTCGCACCGGTGGCCCGGTCATAGGTCTGCGCCGGGGTGTAATCGTACCCGCCGCCGCACACGGAACCTTCCGTCAAATTGTTGTAAAACACCGTAATCGCGTCATAGCAGCCTTTGCGTTTGTGCAAGTGCTCCCACTGCTGGTCGCACCAACGCCGGTTGTCTTCGATGTACAAATCGCGGTTGATGTCTATTTCGCGCAGGGCGTCCGCGCATTCCTGGCGGGAAGAAAAGTCCTCGTCCCGCAGTTTCACCCGGCGGCGCACTTCCGCGCAGCCTTTGAAACAACCTTCGCGGGTCACGGCGCCCAAAGAGGTGTTCTCGTTGCAGCGGGCCAGACAGGCGTTGTACGCGGCGCCGATGTCGGCGCGCACCGCGCCGCTGTAAGCCGTCGGCGAAGAATCCGCCCCCGGCGTAGATTTGACGGTCGCATACCGCTTGTCGGCGCAAGCGCCCAACAGCAAAGGCAACCCAAGGCAAATCGCCGCCGCGACGGCCGTAAACGTGCGAGAAAAACGCTGCATGACTCCTCCGGTAAAAAACCCGCCGCGAAAAACACGGGGGAATATTTTGCTTGGCATCAGTTTTTCTCGAAAAATGCAAAAAATATGCCTGTGAACTGTAGCCCCCGGCACTTACCCGGTCAATACTCTGTGAAAGGCGGCCCGGTTCATACTTTGCGTTTTCATCCTTCTCAGGTATACTGCTTCAGCGGCTGATACTTTTCACCGCGGGCAAACACATTCCGTCAAAAATTCAGCGATGGATTTCTGACTCCATACACTCAGACAAGGAGATACGCCATGCCGTTGACCGGACCCAAAGAAATGTTCGCGCGAGCCTTTAAAGAAGGGTACGCCATTGGGGCCTTTAACGTGAACAACATGGAAATCATTCAGGGCATCATGATGGCCGGGGCGGAAGAAAAAGCCCCCCTGATTCTGCAGGTTTCCGCCGGCGCCCGCAAATACGCCGGCCAGAATTACATCGTGAAGCTGATTGAAGCCGCCCTGATGGACACCGACCTGCCCGTCGTGCTCCACCTTGACCACGGCCCCGATTTCGAGCTCTGCAAAGCCTGCATCGACGGCGGCTTTACCTCCGTCATGATCGACGGCTCTCACCTGCCTTTCGAAGAAAACATCAAAGTCACCAAACAAGTTGTGGAATATGCCCACGACCGGGGCATTTGGGTCGAAGGCGAACTCGGCCGCCTGGCCGGGGTCGAGGATGACGTTTCTTCCGAACATTCCGTCTACACCGATCCGGACCAGGCGGTGGAATTCGTACAGCGCACGGGCTGCGACTCTCTTGCCATCGCCATCGGCACCAGCCACGGCGCGTACAAGTTCGCCGGCGAAGCCAAGCTTGATTTCCCGCGCCTGGAAAAAATCGGCAAACTGCTGCCGGGCTATCCCATCGTGCTGCACGGCGCTTCCAGCGTGCCGCAGGAATTTGTGGAAATGGCCAACAAATACGGGGCCAAAGTCAAGGGCGCCAAAGGCGTGCCTGAAGATCTGCTGCGCAAGGCAGCAAACATGAGCGTGTGCAAAATCAACATCGACACCGACATCCGCCTGGCCATGACCGCGTGCATTCGCCAGTGCTTTGCGGAACGCCCCGAAGAGTTCGACCCCCGCAGCTATCTCAAGCCGGCCCGCGAAGCCGTCAAAAAGATGGTGCAGCACAAGATCAAGAACGTGCTCGGCTGCTCCGGCAAAATATAACCCTTATCCATTTCGCGGGGCGGCCACACCGCCCCGCGCCACCCCGCCATGACCGCAATTCTTGCCGCCGTTTGTATCGCTTTCATGATCCTCTGCCTGGGGCTGCATCTTTTTGGCTTGCCCGCCAACTGGCTTATTCTGGGTTTTGCCGCCCTTTGGGCTTTCGCCAGCCCGCAGAGCACCCTGACCTCTCACGATTTCATCATTCTGGGCGCGCTGGCTCTTGTCGGCGAACTGCTGGAGTTTCTCATGCTCCATATCTGGGGCAAAAAATACGGCGGGTCGGGCAAAGGCACCTTCGGCGGCATGATCGGCGCTTTTGCCGGGGCCATTGTCGGCGCGCCTTTCTTTTTGGGCATCGGCGCCTTTTTCGGGGCGCTGGCCGGGGCCTTTTTGGGTTCTCTCGCGGTGGAACTGCTGCGCGGCCAAAGCAACGAAGCTTCTTTGAACGCCGCCTGGGGCACCATGCTGGGCCGGTTCGGCGGCACCGTTCTCAAAGTCGCCCTTGGTTTTGCCATGATCGCCTACGCGGGTCCGCGCATCTGGCCGGGTTGACGGGCTATGGATTCCGCCCCCATCGTCGTGCTGGTGCGCACGCGCTTTCCTGAAAACGTCGGCATGACGGCGCGCGCCTGCGCCAATATGGGCGTATCCGAATTGATTCTTGTCGCGCCGGAACGCTGGGACATGGAAAAGGCCGCCCCCCTGGCCACCGGGGAAGCGCTGAAGGTTCTGCACAGCATACGCATCGTGCCTACTCTGGCCGAGGCCCTGACCGGCTGTACCCTGGCCTTTGGCGCAACCGCCCGCACGGGCGGGTGGCGGCAGGGGGTGATCACCCCGGCGCAGGCCGCCTCTGAAATCTGCGCGGCGGCGAACGACGGCGGCAAAGCCGCCCTGGTTTTTGGCCCGGAAGACAGAGGGCTGGAAAATCACGAAGTTGAAATCTGCACCCGGCTTGCGACCATACCCACAGCGCCGGAGCATCCTTCGCTCAATCTGGCGCAGGCGGTGCTCATCATGCTGTATGCATGGTTCACCGAAAGCCTGCCCCACAACTATCACCCCGAACGCCGCCCTAAAAGCAAGGGGGCGTCACGCGCGGCCACGCTGCAAGAGCAGGAGCTGCTTTTCGCCTCGCTGTGCCGCGCCCTGACCGCAGCGGAATTTTTGCCGGAAGAAAACCCCGACTGGTTCATGCAGCCACTACGCCGTTTTTTTCGCCGCGCCGGGCTGCAGCGTCACGAATTTGACCTGTTTATGGGCATTTGCCGCCGCATAGACCACCTTGCGGAAAAAGCCCACTCCAACGTATAAGCAATCCTATGTTCGCCACTTCTGATCGCGCCCGCCCTGCTCCGCTCTCCCGCGAAGCGGAACTTGCTCTTCGCGCCAGCGAACAAAAATTCCGTTCGCTGGTCGAAAACAGCCCTGACCTTATCGCCCGCTTTGACCCCCAAGGGCGCATAGTGTATATCAGCCCCTCCGTCAAAAAATACTCCACGCTGACTGACAAGGATGTACGCAACAAGACCCTGGCCGAACTGCCCATTGACCCGGAATACGCCGCATTTCTACAGAACAATATCACCCGTGCGCGCGAACTGCGCACCGCCGTGCAGGGCAGCTTGCACTTCACCTCGACCAACAAACTTGATCTTACCATAGAGTGCCGCACCTGGCCCGAGTTCGACATCAACGGCGATATCGCCTTTATCGTGGTCCAATGGCGCGACATTTCCTCCGTGCACCGGCTTGAACAAAGCTATCACGCCCTTTTTTCCAGTATGATCGACGGGTTCGCCCTGTTCAAAGCGCAAGCCGCAAGCCCGGGCAAAGAAGAGGAATTCACCCTGCTGCTGGTGAACCCCGCCTTTATCAAAATGCGCTCTTTGCCGGTCGAGCATGGCGCGGGGCAAAGCCTATCCGGCCTGATGGGAGCGGCTGCGCCGGACTGGCTGCGCATCTTTCGTCAGGTTATCGCCAACGGCGAACAGGTCACGGACCAGATCTATGATGCGGCCGTGAACCGGTATTTTGAAATTTCCGCCTATTCCCCCGAGAAAGAACGTATCGCCTGCATCGTCAAAGATGTGACCGAACTGCGCGTCAACAGCGAAAAGATCCGGTTGAACGAGGCGCGCCAGGTCGCTTTGTACGCCATCTCGCAACTGAATGACGACATTCCCGAAGAAGAGGTCATACGCTTCGCTTTGGACAAAGCCATACAGCTGACGGGCAGTTTGGCCGGGGCCCTGTTTTTCAGCCCTTCTCACGGATTTGACGCCCCGCGCCATTTCTGGCTGCCCGGCTCTTCCATGACGGATGAAGAGCAGCAAACACGCCAAGACATGAGCCGCCGTCTTTTTGAAACGGCGTATGCGAACCAAATCCCCCCCGGCATTTATAATGAAGCGACTTCCGGTCTGCCCCAAAAATTGGTGCAGGGCCGCATGAAACGCTGCATGCTGGCCTCCATCAGAGAAAGAGGGAAAATCGTCTGTATCGCGGGGGTTGCCGACAAGGCCGTTCCGTATGAAACGAGCGACCTGCGCCAGTTGGAGCTCTTTATCAACGGCATGTGGCAAATTTTACGCCGCCGCTGGACCATGACCAGCCTGACCCGAGCCAAAGTGGAGGCGGAACTCGCCAGCCGCGCCAAAAGCGAATTTCTAGCCAACGTCAGCCACGAGCTGCGCACGCCGCTTAACGGGGTTCTCGGCATGTTGCAGTTGTTGCAGCTTTCCACCCTGACCCGCGATCAACGCGAATGGGTGGAAACCGCCGACTTTTCCAGCAAAAGCCTGCTCAGTATCATCTCCGACATTCTGGATTTTTCACGGGCGGAAGCGGGCAAGCTGGAGCTGCGGCGGCAGCCATTTTCTCTGGAGCAGGCGCTGCGCCGCGCCATCGACATTTTCGCCCACGACGCCAGAAGCAAGCATCTCGACTTCGCCTTGTACGTCGACCCGGCCGTGCCGGTTCAACTTTTGGGCGACGACGCCCGCATCAGGCAGGTCGTTTTCAACCTTGTGGGCAACGCCATAAAATTCACGGAACAGGGCAGCGTATACGTGCACTGCTCCGTCTTGCCTCGGGGTCCTAAAGACTGCATCACGGTCTATATCACTGTGGCGGATACGGGCATCGGCATTCCGGAAGACAAACTTAGTTATATTTTCCAAGCGTTTACCCAGCTTGACGGATCAAACACGCGGCCATACCCCGGCACGGGCCTGGGCCTGGGCATCGTGCGCCGCCTCATCGGACTTTTGAACGGCAGCTTGTGCGTGGAAAGCGCACCGGGACGCGGCACCGTCATGCATGTCACCCTGCCTTTTGAATTGGCGACGGTTCCGCCGCCGCCGCAGATCCGCGCCCCCTCGGCATATAGTGGCCCTTCCCGCCCTTTGCGCATTCTTGTGGCCGAAGATGATCACGTCAACCAGATAACCATACGCGGCATGCTTAGCCGCCTGGGGCACAGGGTCGCCTGCGTGGAAAACGGCAGCCTGGCCCTGGAAGCGCTGGCCCGCGAAGACTTTGACTGTCTTTTCAGCGATATACAAATGCCGGTCATGAGCGGTATGGAACTCTTGCGCCATATCCTTGCCAGTAGATCAAACGGCGCGGGCAAAAACAGCGCCATACCCATCGTCGCGCTGACAGCGCACGCCATGGCCGGCGACCGCGAACGTTTTTTAAACGCCGGCTTTGACGAATATATCGCCAAGCCCATAGCCATAAGCGATTTGCAAAAAACTCTGTCTTGGCTCTCGCAAAAATTGACGACAGACGCGCCCGTCAGTGATAAGGAACTGCCATGAGCGCTCGCGTTCCGCATTTGCTTTTTGCCGTGGCAGCCACGCTGGCCTTGTCCGCCGTCTTGCCCCGGGCCGCGTTCGCCGCCCAGGCCGCGCATCCCGGCTGGACGGCGCCCTCGGACCCCATTGAGGCGCGAGCCAAGCAGGCCGCCGCGGAAAAAAAGGTGGACGCCTTCACCATTATCCAGCGCACCGACCGCTACCGGGTCAATATCTCATACCCGGCCATCGGCAACGCCGTTGCCGACGAAGAACTGGCCATCTGGGCGCGCGACCAGGCCAATGCCTTTGTCAGGGGGGTCGAGCAGATACCCGTTCCTTCCCCGCTACCCTATGAGTTGGCCATCGACTATGACACCCAGGTCGCATCACCGCGCGTGATCTCGATTATTTTCACCATAAGCGCATCCACCGCCGGAGCCCAGCCGGAACCGGGGGGACTGGCCACCTTTGTTTTCGACCGGCAGAACGGCCGCCGCCTTACGTATGAAAATCTTTTTTTGCGGCAAGACGGCCTGCTGGACGCTCTTTCGGAATATTGCGCCAAAGCGCTACGCGAGCAGTTGGGCGAGAAAGTCCGGCCGGATATGGTCAAAGCCGGAACCGCCCCCGAAATCGCCAATTTCGACATGTTCGCCCTGTCTTCGCAAGGCCTCGTCATCTATTTTCCTCCGTACCAGGTTGCGCCGTACAGCGAAGGGTATTTGCGGGTAACCGTGCCGGTAAACGTCCTGGAACCATTCAAGCCGCAGATGTTCTTTTGGAATAAAGAGCAAGGCAGATGAGCCTTCCGGCCCGGTTTTGCCTTGCCCTCTGCCTTGCCGCAGCGCTCATGCTTGCGCCAGCTTCAACGTCCGCTCAGGGCGCTCGGCCGCAACAATTTCAACCGGGCTTTCGCACCATCGGCATCTGGAACCCGGCAACGCACGTCCGCCTGGATGTCGCCGTCTGGTACCCCACAGCGCGCGCCCCCAGAGACATGCGCATTGACGGCTGGTCCATTCTGGTCAGCAGGAACGCCAAAGAAGTCCCCGGTCAATACCCGATTATCCTTATCTCGCATGATGCCGGGTCATCGCGCCTGGCGGCGCACGATATGGCGGCAAACCTCGCACGCCAGGGCTTTCTTGTAATCGCCCCGACGCACCCCGGCGACAACACCGACGACACCGCAGGCCTGTACCGGGCCGAACTGTTTCAGGACCGGCCACGGCATCTGCTGTTGGCGCTTGAAGCGGTGCTGGCCTCTCCCGAACTGGCGCCCCTGGCCGATGAAAGCCGCATCGGCCTTCTGGGCATCGGCTCCGGCGCGGCCACAGTCTTGCAGCTTGCGGGCGCGACGCCGGACTTGTCCGCCCTTTCCTCTTACTGCGTTCCGCAACGAGTGGGCGACCCGCTGTGCACGGACTGGGCCCGGACCCACCACGCCGCCATGGAAAAAGAATATGCCGCCATTGTGACGGCGCAGGGGCCGGGCGCCTTCACGCCGGGCCTGGGTTTTTTCGCCCCGCCTGAAGAAGCGGCGAAAACCGCCGCTGATGGCGAAGCGGCTTTGCACGGCGATGAAGACGAAGAAACGCAGATGACTTCGCCCATACCCGCGCCGGTACGTACGCTGCCGGCCCCCGCCATTGCGCGGCGGCCGGTTTCGAATAGAAGCATCAAAGCCGTCGGCCTGATGACCCCCGGCTGGACGGGTCTTCTTTCCGAGGCGTCCTTACGCGCGATCAGTGTACCTATCGGCATTATTGACGCCGCTGACGACGCCCTGTACTCCCCCGCGGGCAATGCGCGGGCGCTGGCTTCGATCTTGCCCCGGCGGCCCTCTTCGCGCACCCTTGAGCACACCGGGCATTATGCCTTGCAGGGACTCTGCCCGGCGGTTTCCGCCGACCATTTTGCCGTCATGTGCAGCGGCCGCAATGAGCGGGACCGCGAAGCGGCCGCGCAGCGCGATGCGTTCTTCGTCCGCTTTTTCCAAAAAGAGCTGGGCAGCCCCCTGCCGCCCCTTCCCGCCCCGCCGGAACAGCCCAAACGCCAACCGACGCGGACTGTTCGCGCAAGCGCCAATGCAACGGTCCACGCCCCTGTCGCGGGCAACGTCACCATAAAGCAGACGAATGGAACAAAGACAGGCAACGGCACGACCAGGTCAGGCGAACGCCCTAGCGCGCGTAGAACAGGCGCCCGGCGCTAGGAGAGATGCAGCTAAATAAAACAGCTAGTTAGCGCAGAGGTTGTCAACAAACCTCGAGGAAAGAAAAAAGACCTGGATCCCCGCCTGCGCGGGGATGACGGGGAATCCAGCGCCGTGCTGCCGTTACGGACTTTGTCCGCAATCTGAGAGCTAGTTGGCCCGTTTTGTGACTTCTTCCAACAATTCGGTCACGGAACGAAACCAGCAATGTACCATGTGGCGCATCAGGCCCACATCTTCGTTCTTGGCCAAAAGCCCCAGCACGGGCACCCCGGCGCCGTGCGCGGCCCCCACTTCCGCCCAGGCGTCGCACCCGGAAGGGCCGAGATAGATAACCAGGTCCGCCTTGGTCGCAGAATCCACGCAAAAGCGAAACACCCGCCGTCCCTCGTCGGAATTAATGAACGCCGTCAATTCCAGCCGCGAAAGAAAGGCCTCTTCCGGCCTGCCTTCGCGCAGCCAGGACAAAACCTGGTGCCCTTTTTCTTCCAGGCGTTCGGTCAGCATTTCCACTGCGTGCTGATGCTTCCATGAAGCGGCGATATAAATGCGCATGTGTTCTCCTTCAAAAAATCAAGGTGCGGGCACCATACGCAATTTTCGTTCTCTCAGCCAGAGCCCGGTTGCGCCGCCATTTTTCCTTTTGACGCTTGGCTTTTTATTCCATAGGGTAAAGGGTAAACGTTTTATTATGATGGATCCCGATGCCAGACCTGCACGCTCTTGAACGCCTCTCCCGCGCGTATTTTAATGATCCCGCGCGCCGAAAACGCCTTGCCAAAGGTGAGGTCCTGATTGAGCAGGACAGCCTCAACACCAGGCTGTTCTTCGTCATCAGCGGCATGATGGCGGGCACGGTACCCGTGGAAGACGAGATGGGCGACGAGATCCGGGTGGAGCTTTTCCGTTCCGGGCCTTCCTCGTTCATCGGCGTGCACAGCTTTTTTTCCGCGACGCACATTGCCCCCATGCGGGTCACCGCCGTGGCGGATACGGAGCTCGCCTGGCTGGACCATAACACTCCGCCGGTGGATGAGGCGCAATACGGCAGCCTGCGCCGCCAGCTTCTACCGGTGATCATGGAAGAACTGGCCCAGCGGCAGCTCAATCTCAGCCGCACCGCCCGCGAGCGCGAAGCGGCCATGCACCGTCTGCACCTGTCTGAAAATCTTTCCACCCTCGGCCGCCTTTCGGCGGGCATCGCCCATGAGCTCAACAACGCCGTGGGGGTCGTTTCCCGCACGGCCGACCACCTGAGCGGCGCTTTCAGCCTGCTGCTCCAGACGCACCAGCCGGAAATGGCCGCCTGGTTCGAGCTGGGCCTTCGCGAAGGGCAGCGCTTCGACAGCGAAACCGTGCGGCGCCGAGGGCGCGAGATGGCGGAACGCTTCGGCATCCCCTATGAAGCCGCGAAAACTCTGGCCAAAATATGCGGTAATGAAACGCCCGACGCTCTGCCGGATGACCCTGACCTTGCCCTGTCGCTGTGGGAAACGGGCCGCGCCTGCCATGACATGCGCCTTGCCGCCCGCCACGCGAGCGACATCGTGCGTTCGGTCAAAGAACTGGGCGGCGCGGACCGCGAACGCATGCCCGGCATAGACGTCAACGCGACCTTACGCGAAGCGCTCTCGCTGTTGCACAGCAATTTGCGTAAAGTGCCCGTGGAGCATTCTTTTGCCTCAGACCTGCCGTTCATCTGGGGCAATGCTTCGGAACTGACGCAGATGTGGATCAACATAATCAAAAACGCATGCGACGCTCTGGTCATGGCCAAAACGCCGACTCCGCGCATCAGCGTCGCAACGGCCCCGCACAAAAACGGGGTGGAAGTGATTCTGGCCAACAACGGGCCGGAAATACCCGGGCAACTGCGGCGCAAATTGTTCCAGCCGCACATAACCACCAAGAGAGGCCACGGCGGCGCCATGGGCCTGGGTCTTGGGCTGTACATCGTCAAACGCCTTGTGGACAGCTACTGCGGAGACATGGAAGTGCAAAGCGGCCCGGAAGAGACCCGCTTCATCATCCGCCTGCCGTTGCGCCACGAGTGCATTCCCCTTGAAGAATAAGCGTATAACCGCGAAGAGGTGTCCATGAAAAAGATCTATTGCATCTGCGTTGACGACCAGCGTGAAGTATTGGGCAGCGTTGCCCGTGACCTCGCCGTTTTTTCGGAATGGGTGACCGTCGAAGAGTGCGAATCGGCGGAAGAAGCGAAAAGGCTGCTGGATGAACTGGCCGCCAAGGGTGAAAAGATAGCCCTGATCGTCTGCGACCATATCATGCCCGGAGCCAACGGCGTCGATTTCCTGGCGGACCTGGTGCACAGCCGCAAGTTCCCGCATATGAAAAAGATTTTGCTCACCGGCCAGGCCACGCACAAAGACACCATCGAAGCCATCAACCGGGCCAGGGTCGACTATTACCTTGAAAAGCCCTGGCGGCCGGAACAGTTGCAAGCGGCCTGCCGCGCGCTGCTGACGGAATACCTTTTTGACTCCGGGCTGTACACTCACGACATGCAGACCTTCGTCGACCCGAAAGTCTTGGTTTACCGCATGGCGCACCAGGCGGAATAACCGCCGCACACCATGCCGCCGCCAAAAAGCCGCCCGCTAAAGCGGGCGGCTTTTTGGCGGCAAGGCGCCCAACATTTTCGGCGGGCTGATTATGCCGTCAGCCGCCCCAGCGCGCGAACAGGTCATTTTCAATGCCCAGGCTGTCCAGAATGCGGCCGGTCATCATGGCCGTCAGGTCATCAATGGTTTGCGGCCGGTGATAAAAGCCGGGGCTGGCGGGCACGATGCCCACGCCCAGGCGGGCAAGCTTCAGCATATTTTCAAGGTGCACCGCGCTTAGCGGCGTTTCACGCACCGCCAGCACAAGATTCTTGCGCTCTTTAAGCGTCACGTCGGCCGCGCGGCACAAAAGATTCCCTGCCAGCCCGCCCGCTATGGCCGCCAAGGTACGCATGCTGCACGGGGCAACAACCATCGCGTCCGCGCGAAATGACCCGCTGGCTATGGGCGCGGTCATATCGTCCACCGGGTAGAGCGCGCTTGCCAATCCCCGCACGGCCGCCTCGGCCGCGCCGCATTCGTGTTCCAGCACTTTCCAGCCGTGCGCGCTGACCACGCAGTGCGTCTCATGCCCCAGTTTTTGCAGCGCACGCAAAAGCGAAAGGCCGTAAACGGCCCCGCTGGCTCCGGTAATGCCCACAATAATCCGCATGATTTTTCCGCCTTCACAAAAAGAGCAGCAACGACACCGCCATCAGCCCCATTCCCCCGACCAGCCCGTAAATGCACAGGTGGTGCTCGCCGTATTCTTCCGCCGCGGGCAAAAGCTCATCAAGGGAAATAAACACCATGATGCCCGCCACCCCCGCGAACAGGATGCCGAAAACGGCCGGTGAAAAAAACGGCATCAGAATGAGGTATCCTACAAGAGCGCCCAAGGGTTCCGCAAGGCCCGAAAGAAAAGAGTGGGTGAAGGCCTTCTTGCGGCTGCCGGTGGCGTAAAAAATCGGCACGGCCACGGCGATGCCCTCGGGAATGTTATGGATGGCGATGGCCACGGCAATGGCCGTGCCCAAAGCCGGGTCGGTCAGGGCAGCCGTGAAGGTGGCCAGCCCTTCGGGAAAATTGTGAATGGCGATGGCCAGCGCCGTGAAGACGCCGGTGCGGCGCAACTTCTCACGATCGGCCAACGCGGCGCCATTGGCGATCAGGCCGCCCTGTTCTTCAACCTCGGCCAGCACGGAATCGATGACCTTTTGCGAGGGCACCTCGTGCGGGTTCGCCTGCGAGGGCACAAGATTGTCGATCAGGGCAATGACCGCGATGCCGCCGAAAAAGGCGGCCACCGTCATCCACGAACCGAAAACCGCGCCCCAGTGCCCCGTCAGCGCATCGCGGGCTTTGACCAAGATCTCCACAAACGAGACATAGATCATCACCCCGGCGGAAAAGCCGAGCGCAAGCGACAAAAAACGGGTGTTGGTCTCTTTGGCCACCAGCGACAAAACCGCCCCGATGCCCGTGGAAAGACCGGCGAACAGCGTCAGGCCGAAAGCAAGCAATACGGTATGGGTATCCATATACCGGTTATAGCCCAAGCGGAGCGATTTGCAATAGTCTTAGCTTTTACGGAGTGATGCAAAGGCCAATATTACGCCCAAAACCACGCCCAAAAGCGCCGCAAACACCACCTGAAAATGCGGAGGCAGCAAAAAGGTTATGGTGTGCGCCGGGTACCAGAACAGTGGAATGGTCTTTTTAAAAACAAAGCCCCACAGCGCGTTCCAGTTAAGCCCGGCAAGAATGCGCCCGACCGCGATGGGCCGCAGCAGACAGGCCAAGGCGCCGCCGTTTTCGGCTATATGCACGTCGGTGATCTTGTGCAGCGTCATGAACATAGGCGCGAAAATGCTGTTGATGGAAACGCTGATGCACAGCGCGGTCAGAAAACGCAAGGGGAAATCGCCGGTCTTCAACGTCGCGACGGATATGGGCAGCCCCAGTTCGGCCAGCACGTTGGGCGCGCCGGTTGCGAAAATGGTGAAGGCTGCTTTGATGCCGATGCCCAGAAAACCCCAAACCACGGCTTTGGGCAAAATGCCGAATCCCGGCCGGTTGTACACGCCCGTGGTTATCCGCAGCCCGATGCATTCGCCGAAGGTCGCCAGGATGGCGAACTTTACGAAACTCATCAGGTACGGCGCGGCATTGGTAACGGCGATAAAACGGTCCAAAAAATTGGGCACAAGGGCGCACGCGCCCACAATGACACACACGCAAGCAATAACCTGAATGTCGTTTCGCCGCATCGCTGCACTCCTTTGCATACAAAAAAGCCCCGGCATTTGCGCAAATGCCGGGGCCTCGCGCGTTAAGACGCGAAATTAATAGCGGGGCTGACGGGGAGCTTTGGGCTGGGCTTCGTTCACACGCAGGGCGCGGCCGCCCATGGAGGAACCGTCCAGCGCCTGGATAGCGGCGGGTGCATCGGCCGCAGCCATCTCCACAAAGCCGAAACCGCGAGCGCGGCCGGTTTCCCGGTCCGTCACAAGGTGAACGGAGTTCACGGAACCGTATTCAGCAAAAAGGCTGCGCACTTCTTCTTCCGTCGCCGACCAGGGCAGATTGCCCACATAAATAGACTTAGTCACGAATAAACCTCACACAAAAAGTTTCGCACATGATGCTCCCGCACCCACATGCGAAACCATTACGTACGTTATTAGGACTTCTAATATACCCTATTCTTGGGGTCGGCAAGAGGAAAAATGCATTTTAGGCCGCATTTTCATATTTTTTTTGCCGTTCCACCCATTTTCCGAAGCGGGTCAAGAAAGAAAGCAGAAATTCGCGGCTGTCAGCATGGCTGACGGCACCCGCCGCGTCGAAAAAATCGCCCTTGTCCGTCAGGTACACTTCCGGCTGGCTGACAAGGCGCATGCCCAGCACGGTCAAGATGCTGCGCAGGTGCGATTGAACAACGGCAGTGCCCGCGGCGCTGGGCGTAATGCCCGCGACGGCGGCCGGCTTGCCCGCCCAGGAGTTGTGGCCGGGCGGGCGCGAACCCCAATCCAGCGCGTTTTTCAAAACCGCGGGTATGCTGCGGTTGTATTCCGGAGTGACGAACAGCACCGCGTCAGAAGCGGCGATGATTTCCTTCATCTTCGCCACCGCGGCCGCCGGGTTGTTTTCGGTATCCTGATTGTACATCGGCACCGCATCCAGGTCCACGACGGTCGCGGCGAAAATGTCTTTACCGATATCGGCCAAAGCGCGCGCCAGCTTCTTGTTGATGGAATCTTTGCGCAGGCTGCCCACAAATATAGCCAGTGTATGCATATGGCACTCCTTTTCCGTGTAATGCAAAAAGCACGAATGTCCGGACGATAGCAGCATGCGCATGTTTTGGCAAAATTTTAACGCGATAATCAATTATAGCTTCCACCGAAGAAAAAGAGTATAAGGATACCCGCCATGGCGTTACATCTAACCGATATCATCCCTCTGGAAGACTTGCAGAAGCTGCAAGACACTCTGGCCGAGGTCGCGGGAGTCGGCGCGGTCATCGTCGACCCGCATGGCAAACATATCACCAGGCCGAGCCGGTTTTCCGGCTTTTGCGCGTTGATGCGCGGCAATCCCGAAACCGGAACCTTTTGCAAAGCCTCCGCCCGCGAACTGGGCGAAACCGCGCACAAACTGGGACGCCCCGTGCAAAAACCCTGCGGCAACCTGGGCCTTGCCGACGGCGCCGCACCGATTATCCTTGCCGGAGAGCACATAGCCAGTTGGATGATCGGCCAGTGCGTAATCAGCCGCCTGCCGGAACATGACGTTCGTTTTTTTGCCCGCGCCAACGGCTTTGACGAAGAGGAACTACTTGCGGCCTATGCCGCCGTTCCTCAGGTTTCGCCCGCCGTTTTCAGCAACGCCCTCGCCCTGATGTCCTATTTCACGGAAAACCTCTCGCAGCTTTGTCTCAAAAATTACGAACTGCAACTGGCCAATGCCGAAAAAGCCCGTGCCTCGGCCACGCTGGAAACGGTCCTTTCCAACATCGACGCGGCGATTTACGTGTGTGACCCCGATACGAAAGAACTGGTTTTCGCCAACGCCCATCTGTACAAAGCCACCGGCGACCCCGAACTTATCGGTAAAAAATGCCACATGGCCCTGCACGGCCTCACCGAACGCTGTTCTTTTTGCGGCAACAGCTTTTGGGACGGCCTGGAGGGCAAACCAGTGCGGGTGCCGCACCGCTGGGAGTTTCGCAACCCCAGAAACAACCGCGATTATATCGTGCAAGACATTCTCATGGATTGGCACGACGGCCGCGTGTTGCAACTTTCCATGCACATTGACGTTACCGAGCGCAGGGCTCTTGTGGCGTCAGAGGCGGCCAACGCGGCCAAACGCGAGTTTTTGGCCCAGATGAGCCATGAGCTGCGCACCCCCATGAACGGGGTTCTGGGCATGACGCAGCTGGCCCTGCGCGCTGACCCGCCGCCCAAGCAGCAGGAATACCTGCAAAAAATTCAAAGTTCGGCCACGCTGCTGCTCGGCGTGATCAACGACGTTCTCGATTTTTCCAAGATAGAAGCGGGCAAAATAGAATTGCTGGAACAAGAATTCTCGCTACGCGACTCCTTGCGCACCATGCGCGAGATGATGCTGCCCCGCACCGAAGAAAAAGGCCTTGCCCTGCAACTGCGCATCAACCCGGCCATACCCGACCGGCTGTATGGCGATTCTTTGCGCTTTTCGCAGGTGTTGATGAATCTTTTGAGCAACGCCGTCAAATTTACCAAAGAAGGCTTCGTTCGCATCAGCCTGGACATGCGCGACGAGCCGGATGAGGACCGCATACGTCTGTTTTGCTCCGTAAGCGACAGCGGCATGGGCATGACGCCCGAGCAAAGCGCGAAGCTTTTCACCCCCTTTGTTCAGGCCGACAGCTCCATCAGCAAGCACTTCGGCGGAACGGGGCTGGGGCTGGCCATCAGCAAAAAGCTGGTGGAGCTCATGGGGGGAAGCATTCACGTTGCAAGCGAGCCCGGCAAAGGCAGCACTTTCAGCTTTGACCTGCCCATGACCCGGCTGGAAGAGCCTGCGCGGCGCGGCTCCGCTCTTCCCGTGACGCTTTTCGCCCCGCCTGACGCCAGCGCCCCGTATTCAGACGCGGATATGCGGAACCTGCTCGCGGGGAAAAAAATCCTGGTGGCGGAAGACAACGAGATCAACCAAGAAATTGCCCTGGAACTGCTGCGCACGTTCGGCGCGGAACCCGACCTGGCCGCCAACGGACAGGAAGCCGTGGATGCGGCCGCCGCAACGCCATATGACATGATTCTTATGGATATTCAGATGCCGGTCATGGATGGCTATGAAGCCACGCAGCGCATCAGAACGCAAGGCTCCAAAAACGGGCGTGCTGTTCCCATCATCGCCATGACCGCCAGCGCCATGAACGAAGACCGCGAAAAAACCCGCGCGGCGGGCATGAACGGCCATATAGCCAAGCCCATTGATATGGACGAGTTGTGCCGCGTGCTGCGCGCGCTGGTTTAAAAACTCCTGCTCCGATAAAATTACGCTGATATGGCTCTATGCATATAGTTACTGTTCGACATATCGAAATAATTCGTAAAATTTTATTAATATCACTACTGGTTTGCCTGGCGACATGTTGCTGCGCCTTTTCCGATTTTGTGAAGCCCGCTGCCGCAGCAAGCGATCTCGCCTGGCTGTATAAACCGCTCCCCGTACCCAAAGAAGGAGATGAGGGCGCTTTTGCAAGAAATGTCTTACAGGCGATACAGGAATCTCCCCCCAAATATCGCGCGGAGCTTATCCAGACCGTTTTGTTCATCGCTTATGCAAAAATACGGTATGAATCGGAAGTTCAAGGCTTGAGGCGAGATATGAATTCGATGTCGGAATCGGAATTTCTCTCTGCGGGACTTCTCTCTATCTATAAAATGGCGCAAAAAGAGAAAGGCTTTTCTCTCTCCCACATCATTGCCATGGGAAACAAAACACGCCAAGCATACCCTGCGTGGCAGAAAGATTTCGACTCTCTTTCCAAAGAGTGAAAAAACCAAATGCCGCCTCAGGTATTGTCCCCGGCATATCCCGGCCGCTACAGCAGCCGGTCCAGAATCAAACCCAGCGAAAACAGCAAATTGCAGACAAAAGCCGCCCGCACCATGTCCGTCAGCAAAGGACGCAGGGCCTCCGGGTTTTGCGCGTTCCCCACGGCCCGGCCGTGCCTGTAAAGCAGCGGAACGCCGAGAAGGAAAAGCCAGCCGAAAGGCCCCAGCCGGGAAAGCAGCGCGTACACGGTCAAAAGCGCGAGCGCTCCCGCCAAAAGCAGGTAGTGGTAGGTTTTACCGCGCCGGAGCCCCAGGCGCACGGCCAGGGTCTTTTTGCCCGCCGCCCGGTCGCCCTCCAGGTCCCGCAGATTGTTGATGTTGAGCACGCCCACGATCAGCAGCCCGCAAGCCGTGGCCGCCAGCATGACGCTCAGGGGGCGGAGGTGCCCGGCGTGCAGGTCGTAAGTCAGCCCCACCCCCACCCAGCCGAAAAAAACCAGCACGAAAGCGTCGCCCAGGCCCAGATACCCATAAGGCCGCCAGCCCACGGTGTAGGTGATGGCCGCCGCAATGGCAAACAAGCCCAGCAACGCGTAATGCAAAAATTCATACAGGCTCAGCCCCGCCGTCAGCAAGAGCGCCAGGCCGGAAAGCGCGCACAAGAAACTGACCGCCGCCAAGGCCGCGCGCATCTCTTTGGGGGTGACCAGGCCGCTTTGCAGAATGCGGCGCGGGCCCACGCGTTCCGCGTTATCCGTGCCCTTCATCCCGTCGCCGTAGTCGTTGGCCAGATTGGACAAAATTTGCAGCAGCGCGGCGGTCAGCAGAGAAAAAACAGCCACCGGCCATTTGAAGGCCCCCAAATTATAGGCCAGGGCGGAACCGGGCAGAACAGCGGCTGCCGCCAGAGGCAGCGTGCGCGGTCGCATCCCTTCAATCCAGATGAGTATTTTGTTCACGGGTTGTCTTATACATCCATACTAGCTGAGATGTCTTCTGAATAACCGGGTCGCCAGACCCAGCGTGATGACGCTGATAACCGCCAACGGCCAGATATCGTGCGCCACCTCGCCAACGTGCGCCCCTTCAAGGTACACGCGCTGCACCAGGTCGATGCCGTAGCGCATGGGGTTGGCGCGGGTCGCGAACTCCATGCCCGCGGGCATGGAGCTGATGGGGGTCATCAGCCCGGAAAGCAGTATCATGGGCATGATCAGCGAAAAAGCATAGAGCATGGCTTGCTGCATGGTGGCGGTCAGGGCGGAGACAGCGAGCCCGATGCCCACCACCGCAAAGTTGAACAGCAAAAGCCCCGCAAAGAACAGCGTAAACGACCCGGCAAAAGGAATTTTGAACCAGAACAGGGCAATAGCCAGCACTATGGCCGATTGCGCCAGCCCGATCACCACCGAGGGCAAGGCCTTGCCCAGCATGATGGCCAGCGGCCCCAGCGGCGTCACCAAGAGCTGCTCGAAGGTGCCCTGCTCTTTCTCTCGCGCCACCGAAAGGGCCGTTATCATCAACACCTGCACCAGGGCCATGGCCGCCACCAGGCCGGACACAACGTTCCAGCGCGTTTCCAGGTTGGGGTTGTACCAGGCGCGGGGAACCACCCGCGCGCCCGGCAGGCTTACCCCAACTTCACGCGCTCTCGCTTGATTGAAATTCGCGATGACCGTCGATGCGTATTCCGCCGCAATGCCCGCCACGTTGCCGTTGCGGCCGTCCACGATCACCTGCACGGGCGCGGGCAGGCCCGCTTCCAGATCCCGCGAAAAACGCGGCCCGATATGCAGAATGACCAACGCCTTTTTGCCGTCCACAACGGGCGCTATCTGCGCGGTATTTTCCAGGTTCAGCACGCGTTCGAAAATACCGCTGCCCTCAAAACGCATGACCAGATCGCGGGACGCGGCGGAACGGTCTTCGTCAAGCAACGCGAAATGCACCTTGTTCAGGTCATAGGTTGCCACATAGCCGAACAGAATCGACTGCAAAATGATGGGCACGATCAACACGATGCGGCTTTGCTGATCTTTGAGAATGATCCGCAGTTCTTTGCGGAACAGCACCGCTATGCGATAAAAAAAATCAGCCAGCATCTCATTCCAGCCTTTTGCGGGTCGCAAGCGTCGCCAGCCCCAGAAAGAACACGGCATAGCCCGCCAAGATCAGCGTATCGCGCAGGATGATGGCGGGCACGGTTCCCACCAGGAAAAGCGTTTGCAACAGGTCCACATACCAGGTGGCGGGAAAAATATGGGCGATCACGCGCACCGCAAGGCTGACCCCGCGCAGGTCGAAAGCGAAACCAGAAAGCATGACCGTGGGTAAAAAACATCCCAGCAACACTATCTGGCTGGCCATGAACTGGCTTTTGACCGTCTGCGACACCAAAAGGCCGATGCCCAGCCCCACCAGCAGATACAGGGCGGAACAGCCCACCAGCACGAAGAGCGAACCGCGCAGGGGCACGCCGAACACAAAGACCGCCGCCAAGAGGCACAGCGCCAGCCCGCACATGCCCAGGCAAAAATAGGGCACGGTCTTGCCGATCAAAATTTCCCCGGCCCGCACCGGGGTCGCGAACAGTGACTCAAAGGTGCCGCGTTCCCACTCTCTGGCCATTACCAAGGCGGTCAACAGCGCGCCGATCAGGGTCATGATCAGCACAACCACGCCGGGCACCAGAAAATAGCTGCTCTCCATGGCATGGTTGTACCAGATGCGCGTTTGGGCCGTGGCCTGCGCAAAAGGCGCGGCCAGCGCCGTTTTCGCGTCCGGTTTTTTGTGTTCACGCGCATCCCACAAGGCCACAGCGCCTTCGAGATACCGCTGCATGATGCGGGCTTTGTTCGCATCCCGGCCGTTGACGATGGTCTGAACCCTGGTTTCGCCGCCCGCGCCTTCCCGTTTTTCAAGGCGCACGATGGCGTCCACCGTGCCGGAACGCAAAAGCGGCTCCGCCTCGTGCATCGAATGGACCAAGCGCGGGGCAAAATAGCGCGAAAGGCTCAGCGACCCGTAAAAATCCCGCGTGCCTGGCGACGCGTTTTCCTGCACCACGGCAACAGGCACCAGTTGCACGTCCAGCGAAAGGCCGAAGCCGAAAATCAAGAGCAGCACAGCCGGCAGCAGCAGCCCCAAAGTCAGGGTGCTTTTGTCGCGCACCATCTGCCGCGATTCTTTGCGTATCAACGCGGCAAGGCGGGTTCGTCTCATGGCTTTGCCGCTCATGTTCCGTTCTCCTTCCGCGCGTCTTCAATAATGGAGATGAACGCTTCATCCATGCTTAAATCCGCCCTGCCCGCCCGCATGGCCGCCGCTTCACGCACCGCTTCCGGCGCGTCCAGGGCCAGCATGCGGCCCTGGTCCTGAATCAGAATGCGGTCGCAGTATTCCGCCTCCTCCATAAAATGTGTGGTCACGATGATCGTCGCGCCTTTGGCCGCCAGTGCGGTGATGCGCTGCCAGAATTCGCGCCGGGCCAGCGGGTCGATGCCGCTGGTGGGTTCGTCCAGAAAAAGGATGTCCGGCCCGTGCAGCAGCCCCACGGCCATGGCCAGGCGTTGTTTGTACCCGCCGGGCAGTTGCTCCGCGTTCATGCGCAGCATGCCTTCCAGCGAGAATTCATGCGCCATCGCGGCAATGCGGCGCTCTTTCTCCTTCCCCCACAAACCGTAAGCCCCGGCAAAAAATTCCAGGTTCTCTTCCACCGTCAGCAGCCCGTAAAGAGAAAACTTCTGCGCCACATAGCCCACGCGCTTTCGCGCCGCCCGGCGCGCCTTGCGCACGTCCACCCCCGCCACCCGCAGCTCCCCCGAGCTGGCCGGAAGCAAGCCGCACAGCATTCTAAACGTCGTGGTCTTGCCCGCCCCATTAGGGCCCAAGAGGCCGAAAACCTCGCCCCGATTCACGGAAAAACTGACCCGGTCCACAGCCGTGAAATCGCCGAAGCGCCGCGTCACGTCGGCGACTTCGACCACGGGGCCGGCCCCGTTCGCGCCCGCGCCTGCAGTCGCTGCGGAAGCCCCCCAAAGGGGCTCCGCCCCTTTGGAATCCCCGCCAGGGGGTTGAACCCCCTGGACCCCGCAATTGGGGGGTGTCGGGGAATCAACTCCCGTGGTGCGAGAAAAATTCAGACCTGATGCGGGGTCAAGGGGCATCATGCCCCTTGCCGGGTCCGGGGCAGCGCCCCGGCCGCCGGAGGCAGCGGCTTCCGCCTGAGCGGCGCCCCGGCCCTGGTCACGGCTGCGCAGCAGCAACATGAAACTGTCTTCCAGATCCGCCGGAACGGACGCGAAAGAAGCGCCGCCCAAAGCATCACGCAACCATTCCGGTGACTGGTCCGACGCGCCGGGCAGCACGAAACGCACCCGTCCGCCCCGGGGCACGGCGTCGACCATGCCCGGCACCGCCAGGAGCCTCGCCTGCAAGGCGCGCGGGCTGTCGCCGGGAACGGGCGCTGCGGCGTAACTCATACCTTCGGCCAAACGGCGTATTTCCGTTGGAGCGCCCAGGGCCAGGGTTTCCCCGGCGTAGAGCAACAGCACTTGCTGCGCCTGCTCCGCTTCATCCATATAGGCCGTGCTGACGATAACCGGCAGATCGCGTTCCGCCGTCAAACGGCGGATAATGTGCCACAGCTCGCGCCGGGACAGGGGGTCAACGCCCACGGTGGGCTCGTCCAGCAGCAACAGGTCCGGCAACCGCACCAGGGTGCAGGCCAGACCCAGCTTTTGCTTCATGCCGCCGGAGAGTTTGCCCGCAAGACGCGCGCGAAAGGAGGCAAGCCCGGTCATGGTAAGCAGTTCAGCATACCGCGTTTCGCGTTCAGTGAGCGATATGCCGTGCAGGTCGGCGTAGAGGTCCAGGTTTTCCTGCACGCTCAGGTCTTCGTACAGACCGAATTTTTGCGGCATGTAGCCGATGCGCTCTTGCACGGCCTGGGGATCGCGGCCCACATCAAAGCCGAGTACGGAGAGAGAACCCGCATCGCGCGGCAACAGGCCCGCGATCAGGCGCAGCAGAGTCGTCTTGCCCGCACCGTCAGGCCCGACCAGCGCGGTTATGCCGCCGGAAGACACGCGGAGCGTGATGCCGGACAGGGCCTGAATGCGCTCTTTCGCCTGCATGAAGGTCTTGCCGACCCCCTCGGCGGCCAGCACGGCGTTCACCGCCCATCCGCCTTGTTTGCCGGGGCGGGTGAAACCGACCGAGCCTGCGAAGCGGGAGTTTCAGCGGCAAGCGGCGTAAAAGGCCGCCCCGGCATCAGCGTGACGGTGGCGGGCATGCCCAGACGCAACCTGTCTTCCGGGTCTTGTACGTACACCCGGATCTCATAGACCAGGGCCGTGCGCAGCTCCGGCGTCTGCACGGTTTTGGGGGTGAACTCGGCCACGGAAGAAATGAACCCGACGAAACCGGGCACAGCCTGGCCGGGGCGGCCGTCTGTGAACACGTCCGCCGCCATGCCGGGCTTGACCAGGCCCAGGTCGCTTTCAGAAATATAGGCCCGCACCCATTTGGGCGACAACACGGCAAGAGAAAAAACCGGCCGCTGGGGCGAAGCCATTTCACCCGGCTCCATCAGGCGGGCGCGCACCACGGCGGCGGCCGGGCTTTTCAGTTCCGCGTCGCCCAGCTGGTTGCGCAACAGCTCCAGCATGCGCTGCCGCTCTTGCAGCAGGGCGGCGGCTTCGGCGATATCTTCCCGCCGGGGGCCGATTTCCGCCAGAATCAAGGCCTTTTTCGCCTGCACCAGCCTGGCCTGGGCCACATTATGCTGCGAACGGGCGGCATCCACATCCTGAATGCTTACCGCAACGCCTTTGGAATTCCGCCAGATGCCGTCGTAACGCTGAAATTGTTGCTGGGCGTAGGCGGCCTCCGCCTCCGCCGCCGCCACGGCGGATTTGGCCTGGTCGATTTCTTCCGGCCTGGTGCCGTTTTTCAGGCGTTCCCAGGCGGCGGCCGCCGCGGCGACGGCGGCTTCGCTCTCCGCCACGCGGTCGCGCAGGCGGCGGGTTTCAAGCCGGGCCAGCACCTGGCCGGGTTTCACGGTTTCGCCTTCTTCAACCAGCACTTCGGCGATGCGCTCCGCATCGATAAAGGCCAGGTCCACCTTGCGCTGATCCACGTTACCGTACACGGTGACGGCCCCGGGGTCGCCGCCCGCCGGGCGCAGCAAATACCAGGCCACGCCGCCCGCCAGAACGAGCAATATAAGAACCGGTATCGCGCGCTTCATGTGGACCCCTTGGCTTGTAATGCGTGGGGCCAGAATATCAAAAACATTTTTTAAGTCAAATTTTAATTTTAAATTTACTTTTAAGAAAAAATCAATTACCTATCAGCTATGTATGCCGAAAGACCAACGCCGAAAGACGGCCAACCCCGCTCCGCCCGCCGCAAAAGCAAACGCCAGGACGGCCTCGCCACCCGGGCGCATCTGTTGCAGATCGCGGGCGAAGTTTTCGCCCGCCACGGCTACGCCGACGCCACCAGCAAAGAAATCTGCGCCAAGGCCGGGGCCAACGTGGCGGCGGTGAACTACTATTTCGGCAGTAAAGAACAGCTGTATGAAGAGGTGATGGTCGAGGGGCACCGCCAGATCATCAGCCTGGACGACCTGCGGGCCATCACCGGCGCCGCCGCCCCGGCCGAAGAACGGCTGCGGGCGCTGCTGGCGCATTTCGTGCGCACGGCTTCGGGTTCATCGGGCCTGTGGGGAGTCACGGTGTTCATGCGCGAGCTGGTCACCCCTTCGCCCCAGCTGCCCGCCGTAATCACCCAGGCGGTGCGGCCCAAGTTGACCTTAGTGCGAGCCCTGATCGCGGAGATTCTGGGCCTGCCTGCCGAACACCTCCTGACCCAGCGGGGGCTGGCCTTTTCCGTCTTGCCCTGCCTCAGCCTGATTCTGCTGCCGGAGGCTTTGCGCACGCGGCTCTTGCCCGCCACCGCAGCCGACGCCCCAAATATGCCCGAAGACCTCTTCCGCTTCATTCTGGCCGGGCTGCGCGCACTCGGGTCCGAACAGCGGCGGTAGAGCGGCGCTTCAATCGCTTCTGCCGACCGCTTTTTCGGCATGCCTTGCCACGGGCGTGCTTATGCACTATTTCCGGATGCGAAGCATATTTTCGCCACAAACGCCCGGGAGGCCCATCATGACGAACGAAACACTCCGCGTGCTGAAAAGCCGCAGAAGCATCCGCAAATTCAAACCGCAGCAGATCACCGACGAAGAGCTGAACGCGGTGCTTGAAGCCGGCACCTACGCGCCCACCGGCAAGGGCACGCAAAGCCCCATCATCATCGCCGTGCAGAACAAGGACGATATCGCGCTCTTAAGTAAAATGAACGCCGCCATCATGGGCGTCACCAGCGATCCTTACTATGGCGCGCCCACCATTTTGCTGGTGCTGACCGACCGCAGCCGCTCCACCACCCCGGTGGAAGACGGCTGCGCCGTCATCACCTATCTGACGGTGGCCGCCGCGTCCTTGGGCCTGGGAACCTGCTGGATCAACCGCGAACGCCAGATGTTCGACAGTGAGGAAGGCAAAGCCCTGCTGCAAAAATGGGGTATCTCCGGCGACTATCTGGGGGTTGCCGCCGCGTCTTTGGGCTACCCCGAAGGGCCCGCTCGCGAGCCCGCTCCCCGCAAGCAGGATTATATTACACGGGTCAAATAAGCTAACAAAACGAACCAAAACAGCCGGGAGGACGCATGCCCTCCCGGCTGTTTTTTCGTTGTGCAGGCCGTTATTTCCCGCCGCAATCCAGGCTGCCCCGGAACGAGGCCAGATCTTTGATGCCATAGCGCTGCATGGCCTGCGGCAGTTCCGCCGCCAGACGAAAAACCGTATCCGGCCGGGTGAAGGTGGCCGTGCCGATCTGCACGGCGTACGCCCCGGCCATGATGAATTCCAGCACGTCGTCGGGGGTAGTGATGCCGCCCAGCCCGATAACCGGGATGGAAACCGCCCGCGACACCTGCCACACGCAGCGCAAGGCTACCGGCTTCACGGCCGGGCCGGAAAGGCCGCCGATGACGTTGGCCAGCCGGGGTTTGCGCGTCGCCAGGTCCACGGCCATGCCCTGCAAGGTATTGATGCAGCTGAGCATATCCGCCCCGCCCGCTTCGCAGGCTTTGGCGATTTCCGTAATATCCGTTACGTTGGGCGAAAGTTTGATCATCACGGGCTTTTTGCCCGCGTTCTTTTCCACGCTACGGGTGACCTCTTCCGCCAGCTTGGGGTCCTGGCCGAACAGCACCCCGCCCGCCTTGACGTTGGGGCAGGAAATATTGACTTCAAGCCCCGCTATGCCTTCCTCAGCCGCCAGAATCGCGGCCAATTCCGCATATTCCTCAAGGCTGGTGGCATACAAATTGGCAAAGATCGCCGTTTCCCGCCAAGGCAGCCGCGGCAGCTTTTCGCGCAAAAAGGCTTCAACCCCGCAGTTTTGCAGGCCGATGGCATTGAGCATGCCCGCCGGAGTTTCTGCGATGCGGGGCATGGCGTTGCCTTCGCGGGGTCTTAACGACACGCCCTTGAGCACCAGCCCCCCCAGGGACCGCAAATCACCGTAGGGCGTCAGCTCCAGGCCGTAGCCGCAGGTGCCCGAAGCGGTCAGGATGGGGTTCTTCAAGGTCAGGGGGCCATGGCTGGCGGGCAGGGTGACGGACAAACTGGACATGTTTTCTCCAAAAAATTAACGCAGTTTCGTGACCGTATGCGACACCTCGGACGTGACGGCTCTACTCGGCGGAAAGATCAACCTGGTTGGCCCAAAACACCGGCCCGCAGGTGCAGGTCTGCACATAGCCGAACTGCCCGGGCGCTGCAGCGCCCGCCGCATGGCCGTGCTCGCCGCCCGAAACGGACGCCTTGACCACGCAGCCCAGGCAGACCCCCACCCCGCAGGCCATGCGCGTTTCCAGCGAGAGCTGGGCGCGGGCCTTATACGCCAGGGAGAATTTCTGCACCGAGCGCAGAAAGGGCATGGGGCCGCAAGCCAGCACCAGGCCGTTCCGCGCCGCTGTCTCGCGGATGCCGCTCTCAAGGGTATCCAGAAAGCAGGCCAGGTCTTCGGGCCCGC
>JAVBNL010000065.1:0-19951 GCA_031551515.1 Desulfovibrionaceae bacterium | reverse complement strand
ACCAACCGCCCCCCGCCGTGGGGGGGCGGGGGGCGGCCCGGGGGGGGGGGGCCGGGCCCGCCCCCCCCCCGGTTTCCGATGCCACCATCCGCGAATCCGTTCTGCTCTGCGCGGGGTTCTGGCCGCTGTTCCTGTTTTTTCTGGTCTGGAGCCTGCACACCCGCATCTACCCCAACTGGTCGGCCATGTGCTATGCCGCCGGGTTGATTCTGGCGGCGCGCGGGGTGTCGGATCTTTTGGAAAAATACCGGGGCATCGAAAAACCAGCGCAGTCCTGGACCCGGCGGCTGGTGCCGGTCTGGGCGGCCCTGGGCCTTGTGCTGTGGCTTATGGCCCACGCGCAGGCGCCGTTATCCGGCCTTTTTCCGGACAAATACAACCCCACCGCGCGCCTGAAAGGGTGGAGCGACCTGGGCCGCCACCTGGACGATATACGCCGGGCCATGCCCAACCCGGACAAGGTCTTCTTTTTTTCCGATTCGTACGACGTGACCGCGCAGCTGGCCTTTTACGTGCCGGGGCAGCCCAGGGCCTATTGCGCGGACTTTGGCCGGCGGCTCAGCCAGTATGATTTTTGGCCCGGCCCGGAAGAGTATGAAGGCTGGGATGCCGTATACGTGCGGCGCACGCCTTTTTCCAAACCCGACCCCTTGCTGCCGGCCATGTTTTTGCGTCTGGGCAAGCCGGAAGCGTATGCAAGCAGACACCGGGGCGGCCCGGGGCGCACCTTCGGGGTGATGGTGCTGCAAAGTTTCACCGGCAAATGGCCGCATATGAGCAAAGGCATTTATTGACGCTGGTCAACCGGCGAAACGGTCATTATATATACGATTATGATTGAAGAGCTTTGCGCCTGCGCCCGCTGCGCGGCCGTATACCCCACCTGTTGCCGCATGGATGTGGCTTACGCGCATCTGTGCTTTCCGCTCTCAACAGCGGAGTGGGAACGTATAGCCGCCTTCGCCGCCGCAGAGAATGTCGCGGGCCGGGCGGAAGAAGCGAACACGTCCGAATTCATCAGATCCATGCGCAATCTGTTTCCCGACAGGCTTGACGCGCTGGCCCGCGCATTTCCCGCCGGGGGGGCGCATTACCGTCTGGAAACCACGCCGGAAGGGGCCTGCGTTTTTTTGCGTTCCGACGGCTGCGCTTTGCCCCGAGAGGTTCGGCCGTGGTATTGCCAACTGTTCCCAATATGGATACGGAAGGGAAGTTTTGACCGCTTCGCCGCGGCAGAGTGCCTGATCGCGGCCGAAGCGCGCACCATGAATGACGTCTTCGCCGCCGTGGGGCTGGCCCCGGAAGAGGCGAAGCAATTATATCTCGCGCTGTGCCGCGATTGGGGTTTGTGAACACACGATGAAACGCGTTATTTTATACGGCTTGCTTGTGCTTTTCGGCCTGGGCGCCGTCGGGGCCTGTGCCGCGGCGGCCATGATTTATTGGGCGTCGCGCGATCTGCCCCCGTCCACAAAAGTCGCGGATTACCGCCTGCCGGTGGTGAGCACCGTATACGCCCGTGACGGAAGCGTGCTGGGCTATCTGTATGAAGAAAAGCGCTTTCTGGTCAGCCTGGAGCAAATGCCGGAGCATCTGCGCATGGCTTTTGTGGCGGCCGAAGACGGCAGCTTTTACGACCATTCGGGCATCGACCCTATGGCCATCGCCAGGGCGTTTATCAGAAACATGCAGTCAGGCAAAAAAACGCAGGGCGGCAGCACCATTACCCAGCAGGTCATCAAGCGCCTGCTGTTGACGCCTGAACGCAGCTACACCCGCAAGCTGAAAGAGGCCATTCTGGCTTATCGTCTGGAAAAGCACCTGTCCAAAGACGAGATCTTGACCATTTACCTGAACCAGATTTATCTGGGCAGCGGCGCGCACGGGGTTGAAGCGGCCGCCCGCACCTATTTCGGCAAGCACGTGCAGGATCTGACCCTTGCGGAATCCGCCGTTTTGGCCACCCTGCCGCAGGCGCCCTCTACCAACAACCCCTATAACGACCCGGTGGCCACCAAGCACCGCCAGGCCTATGTGCTGGACCAGATGCTCAAGCACAAATGGATAACCCAGGCCCAGTACGACGCGGCCTACGCGCAAAAGCTGGAATACAAGAGCATGCCCGACCCGTCATGGAAGCTGGGCGCCTGGTACCTGGAAGAAGTGCGCCGTCAGCTTTTGCAGATGCTGACGGAAAAGAACGTGCGCGAAAAGGGCATCAAGCTTGAAATTTACGGCGAAGACGCCGTGTATACCGGCGGCCTGCAGATTTACACGGCCATGGACCCCGTGCACCAGCAGGCGGCGGAAGTCGCCTTGCGCCAAAGCCTGCTTGAAACGACCAAACGCCAGGGCTGGCGCGGCCCGCTGGAACAGGTGGCCGCGGCCGATACGGCCAAATATCTGGACAAGCACCCCTTCAAGCCGGAACAGCTTGCCAACGCGGGCTGGGCAAAGGCCCTGGTCACGGCGGTCACACCCGCCGGAGCCACGGCGCGGCTGGGCAAATACAGCGGCTTCATTGACGTGAAAACCATGCACTGGGCCCGCACCCCCAACATCAAGCAGGCTCCGGACCATATTTACATGCGCGATGCGACCAAGATTCTGGCCGTGGGCGACGTGGTCTGGGTTTCGGCCGTCGGGGCCAAGGGCACGGCCAATCCCGTGGGCGCCCCGGCCAAAGAGGGCGACGCCAAAGGCAAGGGCGGCGTGCCCGAATATGCGGCGGCTGCCGTTAAAGCGGAAACCCCCATCCAACTGTGCCTTGAGCAGATGCCGGATGTGGAAGGGGGCCTCGCCTCCATGGAAACCGCCAAGGGCGACGTGGTCGCGCTGGTGGGCGGCTATGAATACAGCCAGAAAAACCAGTACAACCGGGCCACGCAGGCCAAACGCCAGCCCGGCTCCAGCTTCAAGCCCGTGGTCTATTCCGCCGCGCTGGATAACGGCTTTACCGCGGGCAGCATGCTGCTTGATTCGCCCTACGTGAGCGTGGGGGATGAATCGACCAAACTCTGGCGGCCCGGCAACTATGACGGCACCTTCAAGGGCCCCATGATCCTGCGCACGGCGCTGGCGCTTTCGCGCAACCTCTGCACGGTGCAGGTGGCGCAGCGCATAGGCATGCAGGCCGTGGTGGAACGGGCCAAAGCGCTGGGCGTTGAAGGCGACATTCCGCCGGAACTGGCCGTCAGCCTGGGCGCGCACGAAGTCAGCCCCCTGAACATGGTCAAGGTCTATTCCGCCTTCGCCGACGGCGGCAAACGCGTGACCCCCCGGCTGATCACCGCCATCAAAGACACCTGGGGCCAGGATTTGTGGGTGAACGAGCCTGAAAAGGTCGAAGTCATCAGCCCGCAAAACGCCTTTATCATGGCCACCTTGCTCAAAGAGGTGGTCAACGCGGGCACAGCGACAAGGGCCAGGGTTCTGGGCAAGCCCATGGGCGGTAAAACAGGCACCACCAACGACGAACGCGACACCTGGTTCGACGGGTTCACCCCGTACCTCGTGACCAGTGTATACACCGGCTACGACCAGGTGCGCTCTTTGGGCCGCCTTGAAACCGGCGGCCGCACGGCCTTGCCCGCATTCATTTATTATAGGCAGGCCGTGGAAAAGTTCTATCCGCCCGACGATTTCGCCCGGCCAGACGGTATTGTTTACGCTACCGTGGATGCCCAGACCGGCAAACTGGCCGGGAAAGGCTCGGAAAAATCCTTCTCCCTGCCGTTCTACAAGGGCACGGAACCCACGGGCCAAGCCTCTGAAGTCGAGAGCGGCGAAAGCCTGCTTCGTCAGTTCTAGTTTTCCGCACCGGGGGGCGCCGCCCCCCGGTCCTCCACTATAAGACATTCTTATTGCGCTGCGCATTTGCAAAAATGCCTCTGGACGGTGTATATTGCTTCTTCCACGGGGTTAATTTTGCAAGGAGCGTACAGTTATGTGTGGCATTATGGGCATCACCGGCAGTGATAACGCCGTTCCCGGGGTTATCGCCGGGCTGCGGGCTTTGGAATACCGGGGCTATGACTCCGTGGGCATCGTCTGGCAAGAGAAGGGCGGCTTATGCCTTACCCGCGTTGTGGGCCGGGTGGATGCGCTGGACAAAAAACTTTCCAAAGACGCCTGCGCGCCGGCAGCGTTGGGGCATACCCGCTGGGCCACGCACGGCGAGCCCACGGAATATAACGCGCACCCGCATTGCGACCCCACAAAGACCATTGCGGTGGTTCACAACGGCATCATTGACAATTACGCGGAACTTCGGGCCGAACTGGAACGCGAAGGGGCGCTTTTCGCCTCTGACACGGATACGGAAATCGTGGCCCACCTGATCGCCCGCGTTTACCACGGCGACCTGGTGGCGGCCGTGGAAAAAACCCTGCCCCTGCTGGAAGGGGTCTACGCCCTGGGCGTCATGGCTAAAGACCGGCCGGGCCTTTTGGTGGGCGCGCGCAAAGGCAGCCCCCTGACCATCGGTTTCGGTGAGGGCATGCATATGCTCGCTTCCGACGTGGTGCCTTTTCTGGCTTACACCCGCAAGGCCATGTATCTTGACGACGGACAGCTTGCGGTGCTTACCCCTGATTCATGTGAAGTGCGGCAAAACGGCAAAGTCGTGCAGCCCAAGATAACCACCATCGAGTGGACGGCGGAAGACGCCAGCAAAGAGGGCTATGACCACTATATGCTCAAGGAAATCCACGAGCAGCCCAAAGCCTTGAAAACCTTGATCGGGTCGCGCGTAAGCCTGCCGGAGGAGGGCTGGCCGGAAATATCCGTGCCCGAAGGCGACATCCCCGACAGCGCATTGGACAAGGTGCAGCGCATCGTGCTTTTGGCGCACGGCACGGCCTATCACGCGGCCATGGTCGGGCGGCTTTTGATTGAGCGGGTGGCGCGCATTCCCTGCTACCCGGAATACGCCTCTGATTTTCGCTACCGCAACCCGATCATGGAAGCGGGAACCCTGTACGTGGTGGTCACCCAGTCGGGTGAGACCATTGATACGCTTTCCGCCCTGCGCCTGGTCAAAGAGAGCGGGCACCCGACGCTGGCGCTGGTCAACGTGCCCAGTTCAACCATCGCCCGCGAAGCTTCCTATGTATCTCCGTTGATGGCCGGGCCGGAAATAGGCGTCGCTTCCACCAAAGCTTTCACCAGCATGATCGCGGCCCTGTATATTTTGGCTCTGCGTTTCGGCATGCGCCGGGGCACGGAAAATATGGAAAATATGCGCCGCCGGGCCGGAGATCTGTTGCGCGTATCCGCCCGCATGCACGAGGTTCTGCTGAAAAGCGACAGCGTGAAAGAGATGGCCCTGAAGTACGCCGACCAGGAACATTTCATGTTTCTGGGCCGGGGGGCGGGCTGGCCGCTGGCTTTGGAAGGCGCGCTGAAACTGAAGGAAATATCGTACATCCACGCGGAGGGCATGAATTCTTCGGAAATCAAGCACGGCCCCCTGGCCCTGGTGGATGAAAAGATGCCCGTGCTTTTTATCACCCTGAAGGGCGAGCGTTACGACCGCCTGCTGGCCAACATGAACGAGGTCAAGGCCCGGAAAGGGCGCATTCTGGCCATCATCAGCCAGGATGACGAAGAGATTCACCAGTATGCGGATGACGTGTTCCGCATTCACGACGACTGCGGGGTCATGAACTCGCTTCTGTGTTCCGTGCCCCTGCAGCTCTTGGCCTATCACGCCGCCGTGGCGCGGGGGTGCGACGTGGATAAGCCCAAAAACCTGGCGAAAAGCGTGACCGTGGAATAGCCGGATTTGTACCGAAAAGGAGAAGGCCCGCCGCGCAATGCGCGGCGGGCCTTCTGTTTGCGCGGGGTCAGAGCGTCTAATCCTCTGAGGCATGGCTCCGCGTTGCCGGGCGACTCAGGCCGTCCAGAGGCAATATGCGCTCTTTGCCCGTGGTCAAAAGGCTTTGCACCTGGTTGCGCCCTTTGCGCTTGGCCTTGTAAAGCAGGGCGTCCACCTGTTCAAGCTGCTCTTTGATCGCTTCTTTTTCATGGCCGCAGTAAACGCCCAGGCTGATGGTATAGGTCAGGCTCAGGGCGCCTTGCGTGAACGTGCTTTCTTCTATGCCGCAGCGCAGCCGTTCGGCGGCGGCGTGGGCTTCGGCGGAATACGTTTCGGGCATAAGCGCAATGAATTCTTCGCCGCCCCAGCGAAAGAGCCTGTCGCCGCCACGCATGCGGGCGGCCATGGTCTTGGCGGTGTGCCTGAGAACCGCATCCCCTACATCGTGGCCGTAACGGTCATTGATAGCCTTGAAGTGGTCAATGTCGATCATAACCAGAGAAAAAGCGTTGCCTTCGCGAGCCGACTTTGCTTGGGCCCAGTCAAAAAACATTTGAAAATCCCGGCGGTTGCCCAGGCCCGTGAGCGGGTCGGTCAGCGAATCGCGTTCCAGCCGTTCCAGAAGCTGCTTGAGCAAGGTTTGCGTGCGGTGGCGCGAATATTCCGCCAGGGCGGAAAAAAGCCAGGTGCCGCACAGCGCCGCGACGAATCGCACGCGCAGGCCAAAGGGGTAGTCATAGGTCAGATAGGGGCTGAAGGGCCCGAACAGGCTCATGCACATGAACGTGAGCAGGATGCAAAATAGCAGCGTGCCGTAGCGCAGCCCCAGACAGAGCATGAGCATGGGAGGGAAGAGCAGTATCCAGAACAGCTTGGAATGGCTGCTGAGCGGGTAGCTGAAAAGTAGATAGGCGGCAAGCCCCATGAAGGCGAACGACATGCCCACCAGCCCCGTCAGGCTCAGGCGCGGGGTGCGGCCGAAAACAAGGCTGAACAGGCACACTCCGGCGGTAAGCCCCAAGGGCAGGCACATGCCGTAGCGTTTTTCGAGGATGTTCACGACGATCATCAAGAGCAGCATGGAAAGCGCGCAGCAAGAAAGCACCGTAGAGTTGGTGACGAAAGACTGGCCCTGCGCGGGGTCGCTGAAGCTTTCCGCGTCGATTCGCGGCGAAAAGACGGCCCGAAGGCGAAGCAAAAGGGATGCGGCGGCGTGGTCAGTCATGAGGAGTTTCGTTATCCCTTGATATAGCTGAATTCGTCCCGCAGGCGTTCCATCTCGCGAAACCGCGGCCCCTTGCCCGATTGCAGCCGTGCGCCCATGCCGGAGATCAGCGCTTCAAGCAGAACCAGCATGGATCCCCGGCTTTTGAAAATGGTTTCGGCTTCGGTGTGCACGAACAGGGTGTGCCGGGCGTATTTCAAAAGGGGACTGCTGCGGCGGTTGCTGAGCAAAATAGTTTCGCAGCCCATGGCGTGGAAATGCCGCAGTACGGAGAGGGTAACCGTGGGGTGGCGGTCAAAGGCCGTCGCCAAAAGCACGGATGAGGGCGTCGCGTCGATGATTTCGTGGGCGAGCCTGTCCGGGCCTTCCAGCATACTGATGTTGCCGCGATGGTATTTGGCCAGCAGGTAGAAATAATTGAGCAGGGTGCGGCCCGTGGCCACAGACATAAGATACAGCTTGCGTTTCGGGTCGCTGATCAGGCCCAGAACGCTGGCGAAGGTGGCTGTGTCTATCTGCTCAAGCGTGCGCTGCAAGTTGACTTTGCCCACTTCCAGATGCTGCCGCAGAATATCTCCCGGCGTGGCCGAGGGCTCTTGTTCCATACTCATGGCCGTGCGGTCGAAGGGCAGGTCAAAGTTCTGCGTCACCTCTTCTTTCAGCGCCCTGCTGAAATCACGAAAATCGGCATAGCCCAGGCGGCGGGCGAAGCGCGTTACCGTAGCTTTGCTGACATTGTTGCGGTTGCTCATTTCCTCCAGGTTGGCAAAGGCCACCTGGGGGAAATTGCCCTCAAGATACAACGCCAGCGTGCTTTCGCTGGCGGTCAGGTCCCGCAATCGCGCGAGCCTGTAAAGCAGTGTCCCGTCCTTTTCCATCTGAGGCACCTCGTTGCCTGCGCGCACCATACCCGGTACGGCAATGCGCCGCAACGGTGGTTCGATAGTAATGTTACTTTAGTTGACATAAAAATTCTATCATGTTACTTTTATAACATATTGGACGAACATTTGTTACTTATGGCAGGAGGCCGTATGTTCGACAAACAACGTTTTTTAAGTGATCTTGAATGCTTAGTCAATATTGACAGCGGTTCATACGTCAAAGATGGTGTTACTTTCGTAGCGGAATGGTTTGCCGAGCGTTTCGCCAAACTGGGCTTTCAAAGCACCTGGTATGATCCCGCTCCGGAAACGCTGGGCAAAAGCGTGCTTTGCGCGCAGAGCGCGGACCATAACTTTGACCTGCTGATCTTGTGCCATGTGGATACTGTTTTTCCCGCGGGGGAGGCGGCAAAGCGTCCTTTCACCATTGAAGGCGACCGCCTGCGCGGGCCTGGCGTGGCCGATATGAAATCGGGCTGTCTTTTTACGCTCTACGCGCTGGAACAGCTTGTGGCTGAAAAAGCTCTCACCGGCAACGTGGGCGTGTTTTTTAACGGAGAGCACGAGATAAGCTGCCCCAACACCCGTTCGGTCATCGAAGGCCTTTCCGCCCAGAGCAAGGTCGTGTTTTCTTCCGAACCGGCCAGGGCGAACGGGGCGTTCATTCGCCAGCGCAAGGGCATTTTGCGGTACACCGTGAAGTTTACCGGCGTTGCGGCCCATGCGGGCAACAACCCGCAAGACGGGGTTTGCGCCGTCACCGAACTGGCCAACTGGGTTCTGTTCTTCAAATCGCTCGAAGCGCCGGAAAAAGGCATCACCGTCAACCCCGGCATGATCAAGGGCGGGATCAGCGTGAACGCCATTCCCGACAGCGCGGAGTTGCGCGTTGATATTCGCACCGCAACCCAGGCCGATTCGCTGGAAGTGGATGCGCGCGTGCGCGCGCAGGGGCCGTTCAACCCCAAAGCGGGCGTCAGCATGACCGGCGGCATTACCCGGCCGCCCATGGTGCCCAATGAAAAAACCGATGTGCTGTGCGGTCTTGCCGAAGAGATCGGCAAAAAGCACGGCATCGCTGTTACCTGGGCTTTCGCCGGGGGCGGGTCAGACGCCTCTTTCGCCAGCGGCATGGGCAAGCCGACGCTGTGCGGCCTCGGTCCCGTTGGCGGCGGCATGCATACGGAAAAAGAATTTTTGGATATGGCGCAACTTGAACCACGCTTTGAAGTATTCAAAGAGATCGTCAGAACCTTTCCCGCCGCCAAGGTTTAACCGGCGGACAACCCCTTCAAGGAGAATACGATGTCGGCCATGCTTCCGTACATAGGCATTCTGCTTACCATCTGCGCCGGGTATTTTTTGGTCAAAGGCTATCAGACCGTCATGGTGCTGCTTTTCGCGGGCATCGCCATGCTGCTGGCGGCCATGGCCTGCGGGGTTTCTTTTCTGCCCAAAGGCGTCACGTCCTCGGGTTTCGCCCTGTTCGACGTGTTCGCCCTGTTGCAGAATATTTCGTCCCGCCAACTTTCAGGCGTGGGGTTCATCATTATGACCGCCGGGGGCTTCGCCACCTATATGGAGAACATCGGCGCGGCCAACGCCTTGGTGCGCCTCGCTTCACACCCGTTGAAATATGTGAAGCAACCTTATTTGGTGATGTGCCTGGCCTACGTTCTGGGCCAGATCCTGTTCATGGTCATACCCAGCGCCGCCGGGCTGGCCATGCTCCTTCTGGTGCTGCTCTATCCCATTCTGGTCAGTGTGGGCATCTCGCCGGCGGCGGCTGTGGCCGTGATCGCCACCTGCAGCGGCCTGCCCATGGGCCCGGCCACCGGCACCGCCATTCTGGCGGCCAAGACGGCGGGCATGGAGCCGGTCATGTATTTCGTGCAGTGTCAGTTGCCCGTGGCCGTGCCGGCCATAGCCGCGGCGGCCGTGACGCACTTTTTTGTGCAGCGCTATTATGACGGCAAAAACGACGATGTGTATGAAACGGCCAACGGCGCCAAAAAGAAAGAGATCAAAGACGCCCCGGCCCTGTATGCGCTTTTTCCCGTGCTGCCCGTGGCGCTCTTGGTGATTTTCAGCCCGCTGGTCTATAAAGCCGTCAAGCTTGATACCGTGGCCGCCCTGATGCTGGTCTGGCTGGTGGCGGTCATTGTCGAGCTGGTTCGCTGGCGCGACCCGCGCAAGGTGCTCGGCGACGCAATGAGCATGCTCAAAAGCATGGGCACCATGTTCGGTTCCATCGTGGCGCTGATTATCGCCGCTGAAATGTTCGCCGCCGGTTTGCGGGCCACGAAACTGATCAGCCTGCTGGTGGGCAGCGCCCAGGGCCTGGGGCTCAGCGTCGGCCTGATGGCCGTCGTTCTGATGGGCGTCGTCGGTCTGGTGACCTTCCTGACCGGCAGCGGCGTGGGGGCCTTTTCCAGCTTCGCGTCCTTGGCGCCCGAAGTGGCCAAGGGCATGGGCGGGTCCATAGCGGTGCTGCTGACCCCCATGCAGTTCGCGGGGGGCCTGTTCCGCGCGTTTTCGCCGGTTTCCGGCGTGGTCATCGCCTGCGCGGGCGCTGTGGGCATAAGCCCCATGGCGGTGGTGCGCCGCACCCTGCTGCCTATGGCGGTGGCCATTGTGGTCGCGCTGCTTTGCAACTTCCTGCTGATCGGGGGGTAAGGATAGCCGCGCGCCCGGTCACCCCCGGGCGCGCGCCCACAACCGGCGGATGGTGCTTTTAAGCAGCCGGAGGGGATTGAAACTTTCGTCCATCAGGGTGGCCGGCAAAGTGAAGCCGGAAAAATCGAACGACTTCACAGGGTCCCCGGTCAGCGTGATGTGTTGAACGAACGCGCCGGGGGCCTTTCTGCGTTGCAGCTCATGCCAAAGGGGGATTTGGTCGGGCGAGACGCCCATCAGGGTGTACACGGCCGTATCAAGGGCCACGGGCGAGGCGGATGCGGCCAGCAGGTTCGCGGGGTATGGTTTGCCGTTTGACGGCCCGGTGACGTGCATGGCGACAATGCCGTCCAGCAGCGAGGTCACGGGCGGCAAATGGGCCATGATGTCCGCTATCAACGCGGGAAAGCGCGCCGCGTCCCCTTTCGTTTTGTCGCCGTGGCGGGCGTGCAGCACCGCCTTGCGCACGCCGGGCACGCAGCCGAACAGGTTTTTCACCGCGCCCGTCATGCGCATCTGGCTGTGTGCCTTCATTTTCGGCAGGTTCAGGATGTGGTCCGCCTCCAGAGCGTGGCGGGAAAGGGCGATAGAACCGCCCAGCCCGAGCGGCCTGGTGACCGGGGAATCCAGGGTGAGGATGGGAATGTCTTTGCCGCCGGGCATGGCGCCCAAGGTATGGGCCAGCGCTTCCTGCAGCCCGATGGAGCGCGCGACCCCCGGCGCGCTGCCGAAGCCGGGCGAATCGCCTATGCTGACGCGGCAGCCGCAGGCGAGTAAATAGCGGCAGACGGCGGCGACAAGTCGGGCGTTGGTGCAGATAAGCCCTTTGGCGTCGGAACGCAGCAGGTTGGGTTTGACCAGCACGCGCGTTCCGGCTTTGGGGGCGAAGTTCGCGGCGGCAAGCAGCCGCTCGGCCAAGGGGACAAGCGCTGCCTGGTCGTAGGCATCGCAACGGGCAAGAATGACGGGAATCATGCGAACCCTTCGCCGCCCTGCTTGCGCAGAAGCTCAATCAGCTTGCGGTGCCCGGCGGGAAAGGTGAAGGCGGCAAGTTCCGGCGGGGTCACCCACAGCCCTTCCGTTGCCGCGTGCAGCACGGGGGAGGCGTCAGCGGGCGTTTTGGCCGTATCCGTATCGCAAAAATAGCCGTGCATCACCACCCGGCAGGTGGTGTAGCTGTGGCGTACCACCGCCACCTTGCTGCGAATGGCCACGGCGATCTCGGTCTCTTCCAGAAATTCGCGCACCAGCGCTTCTTCGGGTGTTTCGCCGTCTTCAAGGCAGCCGCCGGGGAACTCCCACAGCCCGGCCCACACCCCGTAAGGCGGGCGTTTCTGAATAAACACGCGACCGCCGCGCCACAAGATGCCGGTGGCTACATCAAGGTTGCTGTAGCTGACGGGCCGTTTCTTTTTGGGGCGCTTGGCCACGGTGCCCAGGCGGTACGCTTCGCAATAGGGAACCAGCGGGCAATCGGCGCAGCGGGGCGTTTTGGAGCAGGCCAGCGCGCCGAATTCCATCAACGCCTGGGTGAATTCCCTGGCTTTGCCCTCGGGCATGAGGCCGCTTACGGTTGCGCGCACGAAGTCTTTGACCCCGGCCTGGTCCAAGGGCACGTCAATGTCGCACAGGCGGGAGAAAAGACGCAGCACGTTGGCGTCGACGGCCGCTTCCGGCCGGTTGAAGGCGATGGAGGCTATGGCCCCGGCCGTGTACTCCCCGACGCCGGGCAGCGCGCGGATGGACTCGATATCCGCGGGGAATTCGCCGCCGTGCGTGGATATGATCCGTTTGGCTGCCGCGTGCAGGTTGCGCGCCCGGCTGTAATAGCCCAGCCCCTCCCAGGCTTTGAGCACGGCTTCTTCCGAAGCCTCCGCCACATGGGCCACAGTGGGAAAGGCGCGCATCCAGCGCTCAAAATAGGCCACGCCCCGTTCCATCTGGGTCTGCTGCAGCATGATTTCAGATATCCAGACGGCATAGGGGGCGTAATCCGTTCGCCAAGGCAGTGGCCGGGCGTTTTTTTCGAACCAGGCCAGCAGCGTTCGGGCAAAGGCCTTGCGGCTTTTCGCGTTTAATTTAAAGAGAGGTTCGCTCATGACCGAAAACGGTTTTGTAAAGAATTGGGTGTGAGGCGCATGGATCAATCCTTATATCCCCCGCCGCGCGGGCGCAAGATAATTAGGGCCATGTTGAATTCCTCATTGACGAAAAAATATGAATTCCGTAGCGTTCAAGCCGCTTGTCATCTTGCTGCGCAACCGGTTGCGCAGCCTGAATTACGGGGTGATAGAACACTATTTTTTTACACCGGTACCGTGATGTCCGCTGGTATATTCATAGAAAAATTCATGCCGCGATCAGTCAGAAGCGTTAAAGTTTTGATTTTGGCGCTCAGCCTCTGCATGGCAGGGGCTGCGTACTTTTTCGCGTCGCTTCCTTCCGCGGCGCTTTCGCCCTGGAAGAGCGCCGGGTCGCTCAGCGCCCTTTCTCTGGACGCCGCGGCGTATGCGAAATTAAAGGTGGACCGCAGCCCGGCCTCTCTGACGCCGCAAGACGTGACGTTCAACGACTACAGCCTGTTTTACGACCAGCCGGCGGGCGTATACTTTTATTCCGCCGTGGGCAAGGGGAACGCGGCTTTCGACCCCTGGGTCGCCGTTCACGGCGGGTACGGCGTGGCCTTTGCCGCGTCGCCCATATCCGAAACCTCCATCGCGCAGAACAGCAAACACCGGTTCATGATCTATACCGACCGGCATTACGCCGAATACGCCTTCGTGGTGACGACCCTGCCGCTGATCGCCGTGGAAACCCCGCACCCGGAAATTTTGAGCGATACGTCCTTTTCCAGGAATAAATTTTCCGCCCACATGACGCTGTTCGACAATAATGCCGCCGCCTCGTCGCACCGGGTCATTGAAAGCGAGCTGAGCATCCACACGCGAGGGGCCAGCAGCAGGCACTATCCGCAAAAGTCGTACCGCTTGTCGCTGAAATATCTTTCCCTTGGCCGCCACAAACGCATCAGCCCGACTTCGCTCTTGGGCATGCGCAAGGATGAAGACTGGATTTTATACGCGCCGTACAACGACCCGGAAAAGATACGCAACGTTTTGTCGAACAACCTGTGGTGGGACATGGGCGCGGCCGGCAACACCCTTGGGGCTATGAACGGCACGCAGGCCAAGTTTGTGGAGCTGTTCATCAACCGCAGGTATCAGGGCATTTACGCCTTGATGCCGCCGGTGGACGCCAAGCAGCTGCGGCTTGAAACCACGGGCGACCCGGCGAAAACCGATTATCTGTACCGCAAGGACCGCAGCACGCCCGCTGTTTCCGCTGTATTCAAGAACAGAATCCACAGGGACGAGGTCAACGGTTTTTCCATCCTCTACCCCAAACACACGCGGGCCACGTACGCCAAATGGGCGCCGCTTGAAACGTATCTCGGCGTTCTCGGTGCCCCTGACGATGTGTACGCGAAGCGGTTCGCCGCGCTGGCGGATATGGATAACGCCATCAACGTCTGGCTGTTCGTCAACCTTACGCTGGGCTACGATAATATACTCAAGGGCATGAGCTACATTGCAAAATGGACCGGTTCGCGCTATGTCATGGCGTTTTCGCCTTGGGATATGGACCAGACTTGGGGTCTTTTGTGGAAAGAAGACAGCCCGTATCTGACGGAACTCAGCGAACCGCCCACGCAACCGCTGCGTTTTGATGCGGAGATGCCCGCCGGCCGCGCGGTGGAGCGCGACTTTTTCAACGCCCGGGCCAGGGCGCTGGAGCGGTACGTCGCATTGCGCAACGGCACGCTTTCCGATGAAAGCTTCGCCCGGCGAATCGCCGCGTATGACGCGGAGATCTTCGGGTCGGGGGCCATGCTGCGCAATCGCGAACGCTGGCCCACGGCGCGGTATGCCGAAAATATGGACGCGTTTTCGAAATTTGTGAAACAGCGGCTGGCCTTTATGGATGAGGCCGTCGCCGCGTTGCGCGGTCAGGCTGCCGCGAAGGACGGGCGCTGAGATGCGCCTTTGCCGCGAGATACTCGCAATCTGCCGGGATAGTGCATGAACGACCGACCGCTTTTCAGAAACGAGCTCAAGTTCCTATGCAGCTCGGGCATGCTCGAGGTACTGGAGCACCGCCTCGCGCCCGTCATGCAACTTGATTCCTATTCGGTGAGCGGCAGTTATACCGTCAGCAGCGTTTATTTCGACGACCATCTCGACAGCTGCTGCCTTGAGAACGAAGCGGGCATCAGCGAACGGCACAAGTACCGCATCCGGATTTATAACGACGACCCGGCGTATATCCGGCTGGAGAAGAAGATAAAGCAGGACGGGAAATGCAACAAAAAGTCGAGCAGGATCGACCGGGAGACGTACCGAAAACTGCACGACGGCGACGTGGATACGCTTTTGTTCGAAGATAACGCGCCGCTTCCCCGCGAACTGGGAATTCAGATCCGCGCGCGGTGTTTCCAGCCCAAGGTGGTCATACGCTATGAGCGCAAGGCCTTCGTTTTTCCGCAAGGCGACGTGCGGGTCACGATGGACAGAAATATCGGCGCTTCGCTTCAGACCGGCGATTTTTTGAACCCGGCGGGCGGCATGCGGACCTTTCCCGTTTTGGATCACGGCCTGCACCTGCTGGAGCTGAAATATAACGATGTATTACCGCACTATATTTATCAGGCTGTCCAGATGAACACCCTGCAACGGGTGACATTTTCAAAATATTATATAGGCAGAAAAGCCGCACGCCAATACGGCGGGGGAATTGTATGAACGACATTGAACTGATTTTAGCCAATATCAAAGCCGGCTTTCACAACAAACAGGTCGTGGCGCACGATATCGTGGCCGTGTTGCTCATGGTTACGGTTCTGGCCCTGTACGAGTTTCTTGTTTACCGGTACATATCAAAGCGCAGTTTCTATTCCAAACAGTTCAACATTTCTCTCGCGCTGCTGCCGTATTTTATCGCGACCATCATCATGGCCCTGCAGTCGAACCTGGTCATAACCCTGGGCACCATCGGCGCTTTGGCCATCATCCGTTTCCGTACGGCCATCAAAGATCCCATTGACATGGTGTATCTGCTTTGGTCCACGCATATCGGCATCGTGTGCGGAACCGGCCTGTACGAAGTCGGCCTGTTTACCTCGCTTTTCGCGACGGTGGCGATCATCGTTCTGGACTTGATGCCCATCAAGAAAGCTTCGTACCTCTTCATCGTCAATACGGAGAGCCTGGAGAGCGAAAACGAGATTATCGACCTGGTTAAGGCCAATGCCAGTTACTACAAAGTGAAGTCGCGCAACCTAACGAAAAGCAAGCTCGATATGATCGTCGAGCTGCGTACCAATAAAGAAAAGGCATTGATGGACGGAGTGTCGCAGGTGCACGGCGTGCTGCATTCGTCGTTGGTTTCGCACGACGGCGAAAACTTTATTTAACGGACGCGCTCAGGCGCGTATGGGGAACAGCCTGCGCCGCATGGCCAAGAGCAGCCGCCGCCAGAGAATGGGATTGACGGCAAGACCCAGGGGCGAGAGGCAAAACGCTTTACGGCACGCGCTGAGCGCTTCTTTTCTGTGCCCCAGCCCCCACAATGCTCCGGCGCTGCGCATCAGCGCCGCCTGCTGCGAAGAAAGCGCAAGGCCGGGAACGGAAAGCATCAGCCGGGCCAGGTGGTGGTTATCCGCCCGCCGGGTCATCAAAAGTTGCAGGTTGCGGGTGGCCTGGCCGGGGTGCACCCGGATGCGGGCCAGAAATTCGCCTATGCTGGCGACTTTGTGCCCCTTGACCATCATAGCCAGCCACAGGGCAAGATCCTGAGCATACGGAAATTTTGAGGGATAGCCGCCCGCTTCAAGCGCGGCGGCTGTTTTGTATGTGCAGGCGGCGTGGGCGAACTGGTTGTGCAAGGGCAGGGCGTCGCGCAGCGCCTCGTGGGTCGTGGGAAATTTGTCTTCACCCACCACCGCGCCGGTGCGGTCGATATACAGCACATCGCTCCCCACCAGGGCCACGTCAGGGTTGGCCGCAAGATAGGCCAGCTGTTTTTGCAGCCGGTCGGGTTCCGCCACGTCGTCGGCATCCAGCACGGCGGTATATTCGGTGCGCACCATGCCCAGCGCTTTGTTCAATACGGGCGTTCTGCCGATATTTCCGGGCAGGTGCTCTATGGCCAGGCGAGGGTCGTTCAAAGAATCCAGATATTCCTTCGTGCCGTCTTCAGACCCGTTGTTGAGAATCAGAAAGGTGAAATTTTTCTCGGTCTGGCGCAAAACGCTTTCAACAGCCTGCCGCAGATAGGGCATGCCGTTCCAGACGGTCAGAAGCACGGTGACGGAAGGGTCGTTCATTGGGTCTCTTTATCTCATCGCCGGGTGGAAGGCCATAAGAAAACAAATTCAGGCGAAACAGGTGTAAATCATCCGCACGGCCATGCAGACCAGAAAGACGCCGAAAAAGCGCCTGATGGTCTTTACGGGCAGGGTGTGCGCCAATTTCGTCCCCAGCGGCGTGGTCAGCGTGCTGGCCAGAATCAGGCCGACCAGCGCGGGCAGATAAATAAAGCCCAGGGTGTGCGGCGGCAGATCCGGCACGGCCTGCCCGTTCAGGGCAAAACCGATGACGGCCGCGGCGGCTATGGGGAAGCCGAACGCGGCGGAAGCGCTGATGCTCGCGATAAGCGGCACGTTGCACATAAGCAGGAAGGTTATGCTCAGCATGGCGCCGCCGATGCCCAGAAATCCGGAAAGAAGGCCGATGACCGCGCCGGCCAGAATCAGGCCCGGCGTTCCCGGCAGGGTGCGCGAAGCTTTGGGCTTGATGTTGATCAGCATTTGCGCGGCGGCGTAGGCCAAAAAGCAGGCAAAAAAGATTTTCAGCGGCGCCGCGGGAATGAAACGGATGATAAAGGTGCTGCCGAACGATCCCGCCAGAATGCCGGGGGTCATGCAGCGCACGATGTTCCAGGGTATGGTGCCGTGCTTGTTGTGCGAATACGCGCTGACGGCGGAGGTGAAGAGGATGTTGGCCAGCGATGTGGCGATGGCCATGTGGTGGTTGAAGGCCGTATTGATGCCCTGCAGGGGCAGGGTGAAATCGAGAATGGGCACGAGAATGACCCCGCCGCCCACGCCCAGAAGGCCCGCCAGCACACCGACGATGGCGCCGAAAAAGATATAGATGCCCAGTGCTGTGACCATACATACTCCGGCCCGGTTGGTTATGCGGCAACAAGTACGCGGTTCCGGCACGGATGGCAATGCCGTTCGGCTGATGCGCGATCGCATCAAGAAGAAGGCGGCCCTTTTTACGCTCGGTCGGAGCAAAAAAGGGCCGCTTGACGCTGTATTTGGGACACAGGTTTATTGAAAAGCGCTCTTAGGCGTGCGGCAGGGAGTAGAAACAGAATTCCCCGTACGTGCGGGCGGCGGCCAGGCGGCCGGGAATGCCGGGGTTGACGTGTTCGCGCACGGTTGCGACCGCTTCCAGGTATTTGTCGATATTGATGCCGGTGGCGATGCCCATGCGGTGCAGCATGTTCAGCATGTCTTCGGTAGAGGTGTTGCCCGCCGCGCCCGGCGCGAAGGGGCAGCCGCCAAGCCCGCCGGCGGCGGTTTCAAAGCGTTTCACGCCGCACTGCAGGGCGGAATAGGTGTTGGCCAGACCCATGCCGTGGGTGTCGTGCAGGTGCAGGGCGAAATCCAGCGTGGGGAAAGCTTTCTGCACCGAGGTGACCACGTCGCGTACCTGCATGGGGTTGGCGACCCCGATTGTGTCGCAGAGCGTGACCGTTTTGGCGCCGCGCTTCACGCTTTCGCCGATCAGCCACAACACGCGGTCAATGGGCGTTTCGCCGTTAAAGGGGCAGCCGAACACCGTGGACATGGACAGGTTGATGGAAACCGTGGGGCAGGCTTCGACAATGGCGGCGAGGTCCGCCAGCGATTCGTCGTGGGTGCGGTTGATGTTGGCTTTGTTGTGGGCGGCGCTGACGGATATCACATAGCTTACTTCCGTCACCCCGCACTCGGCGGCTTTTTGCACACCCTTGAGGTTGGGCGCAAGAACCACGAGATCCACCTTGGGGTGCTTTTCCCGCATGTGGGCGACGATTTCGGCGGCGTCCGCCATCTGGGGAATGGCTTTGGGGCTGACAAAGCTGGTGGCTTCCATCTTGTCCACCCCGGCGGCGGCGAGCTGGTCCAGCACCTTTTTCTTCATTTCCGTGGGGATCCACTCTTTCACATTCTGAAAGCCGTCCCGGCCGGTGATGTCCACAACCCGGATTTTTTGGGGAAAGGCGCAACAGTTTTTTTCGCTCATCAGGTTACTCCCTTTTTTGAATACAATGCTCCTGGAATTGCAAGACATGTACCAGGGGCACGGCAAGCGGAAGGCGGAAAACAGGTCCGGATAAGCTGCTTATTTATTGTGGAAAAAGCAGCGAAGTAAAAAAAGCGGGCGGCCGTCGGCCGCCCGGAAAAACAAAAGCGTATCAATTTTGTAATGCTCGCAGCAAATGTGATATGGGCGGCGCGCTTGGCGCATCAGCCGCGCTTTTTGCCTACAAAATGCCCCAGGCCATGCGCAGGGCGATGGCGCCGAGCACGCAGCCGAAAACGCGTTTCAGGGTCTTCACGGGGAGCGAGTGCGAAAGCTTCACCCCGATGGGCGCGGTCAGCATGCTGGCCACGACCAGCCCGGCCAGGGCGGGCAGATAGACGAAACCCAGCGAATATTCAGGCAGGTTGGGAACGGAAAGGCCGTTGACCACAAACCCGAGGCTGCCCGCCACGGCAATGGGAAAGCCCATGGCCGCCGACACGCCGATGACGTTGATCATGGGCACGTTGCACATGGTCAGGAACGGAATGATCAGAGAGCCGCCGCCGATGCCGATGAAGCTGGAAACGACCCCCACAAGGACGGCAAAGGCCAGCAGCCCGATTTTGCCGGGCAAATGGCGCGTGGCTTTGGGCTTGAAATCCAGAAACATCTGCACGGCAACATAGAGCAGAAAGACCGCGAAAATGACCTTCAGCGGTTTGGTGGGGATGCCGGAAACCACGAAGGTTCCCGCGAGCGTGCCGATAAGCAGGCCGGGAGCCATGTCCTTGACGATGTCCCAGCGCACGGTGCCGCGTTTGTTGTGCGAGCGCGTGCTGGATATGGAGGTGAACATGATGCTGGACATGGAAGTGGCGAGCGCCATGTGGTGAATGATGGTCGTGTTGATATTCTCGAAGGGCAGGGTGAAGTCGAGGATGGGCACAAGAATGACCCCGCCGCCGATGCCGAGCAGCCCGGCCAGAATGCC
>JAVBNL010000081.1:0-13032 GCA_031551515.1 Desulfovibrionaceae bacterium | reverse complement strand
TGAAAGCCGTCACGGCCGGTGATGTCCACGACCCGGATTTTTTTAGGAATTGCGCAGCAGTTTTTATCACTCATCAGAGTACTCCCTTTTTTGTGTACAATATCCCCAGAATTGCAAGACATGTACCAGCGGTGCGGCGGGTGGAGCGCGGAAAACAGTTCCGGATAAGATGCTCATTTATTGTGGAAAAAATCGCGCAGCAAAAAGATCCGGGCGGGCAAGGGCCGCCCGGAAAAGCAAAAGCGTATCAATTTTGTAATTTTCGCAGCAAATATGATATGGAAATTCAGCCCATCAGGCCTTTTCCTGTACGGGTTCCGGCCGGCCCTCCGCCGGTGCCTTTGACGGCCAAGCTCGTATGCGTTCCTACAAAATGCCCCAGGCCATGCGCAAGGCGATGGCGGCGAGTACACAGCCGAAAACGCGTTTCAGGGTTTTCACGGGCAGTGTGTGCGAAAGCTTCACGCCGATGGGCGCGGTCAGCATGCTGGCCACGACCAGCCCGGCAAGAGCGGGCAGATAGATGAAACCCAACGAATACTCAGGCAGGTTGGGCACGGAAAGGCCGTTGACCACAAACCCGACGCTGCCCGCCACGGCAATGGGAAAGCCCATGGCCGCCGACACGCCGATGACGTTGATCATGGGCACGTTGCACATGGTCAGGAAGGGAATGATCAGCGAGCCGCCGCCGATGCCGATAAAGCTGGAAACAACGCCCACCAGCACGGCGAAGGCCAGCAGCGTGACTTTACCGGGCAACTGACGCGAAGCTTTGGGTTTGAAATCCAGAAACATCTGCATGGCGACATAGAGCAGGAAGACCGCAAAAATGATTTTCAGCGGTTTGGTGGGCACTTCGGAAACCACGAAACTGCCCAGAAAGGTGCCCGCAAGAACGCCGGGGGTCATGATTTTCACGAGGTCCCAGCGGATGGTGCCGCGCTTGTTGTGCGAGTGCGCGCTGGAAAGGGAAGTGAAAATGATGCTGGCCATGGACGTGGCAAGCGCCATGTGGTGCGCCACGTTGGTGTCGACATTCTGCAAAGACAGGGTGAAGTCGAGAACGGGCACCAGAATGGTGCCGCCGCCGACACCCAGCAACCCGGCGAAAATGCCGACGATGGCGCCGAAAAAGAGATACAGGGCAAGGCTGGCCATGAGGAGGTCCTTTTTTTGTCGCTGAAGAATCCGTATTGTCTACCGCTGAAGTCCGGGGCTGTAAAGTAAAGGAGGCCGTACTCCGAAATCCAATAGGCGCGGAAAAACCGTGGCGGCGTCTCCGGCGCAAATGACGCGCCCGGCGGCAAGCAAAATGAAGCTGTCGGTGATGTCGGTTGTCAGTTCCAGGTCGTGGCTTGCCACCAGTTGCGTCAGCCCCGCCGCCTTGTTGCGCAGCAAAATTTCGTGCACGGCCGTGGCCGCCGGGTGATCCAGCCCGGCAAAGGGCTCGTCAAGCAGCAGCAGTTCCGGCTGCATGGCCAGGGCGGAAGCCAGGCAGAGCTTGCGCTTTTGCCCGTAAGAGAGCGTGTGCACCGGCCGGTGGAGCGAATCGCCAAGGCCGAAGGTACGGGCGATATCCAGAGCCCTTTCGCGGCCCGCGGCATCCGCCGGGTCAAGGCCCAGCAGCAGGTCTTCTTCCACCAAAGATCCCAGGATGTACAGATCCGGGTCCTGCGGCACAAGGGCCACTTTGCCGCGAAGTTGGGCGGCCCCGGCGGGCAACGCATGCCCGGCCACGCGCAAGAAGCCGGAAGAGGGCGGGAAAAGGCCTGCCAGGAGCGTCAGCAGCGTTGATTTGCCGCTGCCGTTGACCCCGGCCAGCGTGCAAAGCTGCCCTTTGGCAACGGTGAAGCCGCAATCGCTCAGGGTGTCCGTTTCCGCGCCGGGGTGGCGGAAAAAGAGGGCGGAAGCTTCGATCAGCATGCGGGCGCCAGCCTGCGCGCGGTCAGAAAACGGTGAACGGCCGCCGCCGCCAGGCATTTTGCCGCGCCGCCGGGCAGAAAGGGTAAGGCGCCAAGGGCCAGGGCTTTGGCGAAAGAAATATCCATGAGCATGGAAAGCTGCATCGAGCCGAGCAGCAGCGTCAGCGCGGTGGAGGCGGCGCAAATGGCCAGAACCAGCGCAAATGGCCTGGGCGGCGATGCGGCGGCCAGGCCGCAGAGCGCCGCGCCGGGCAAAAAGCCCAGCAGAAAGCCGCCCGTGGGCCCCAGAAAAACGGCCAGCCCGGCTTTGCCTCCGGCAAATATGGGCAGGCCCAGGCATCCGGCGGCCATGTACAGCAGCACGGCCGCCATCCCGCCGCGCGGCCCCAGAATAAGGCCCGCCAGCAGAACAAACATGGTTTGCAGCGTAACAGGCACGGGGCTGAAGGGAATGGGGACGGAAATTATGCCCCCCACGGCGGTCAGGGCGGCCATCAGGGCGATCCAGACCAGGCGGTGGATGCTGTTCAAAGAAGGCGTTTGACTCATCAAGGTCTCCAATACTGGCGCGGAAAGTATAATCGGCGCCGTCGAATGTCAAATGCGGCAGCGGTCTGGACCAAAGCTGGGAACTGCCGTATGCAAACGTGCATGAACGGTGCCGCCGCTTTTTTCCGCAATAGCGCCCTCGGGCTGCGCGCCTTTCTGGCCGCTCGTGACGCGCGCCTGCTGGTTTTGTGCGTCGCGGCGCTCAGCCTCACGGCTTGGTTGGCCCCCTGGCCGGTGCTGCTCTGTCTGCTCCTTCCCGCCTGCGCCCTGGCCTGCGCCGCCGTGCAGCTTATGCCGCGCGGCCGGGCGGTATTGGCCGCATACGGTTTTTTCATTCTGATCTGGGCTGGTTCCCGCTTTTGCTTGTACCTGCTGGAGCACCCCGGCGCTTTCAGTCCGGCGCTCGCAGGGGCGGCTCTGCTGGGTTGCCGCCTTTTCACGCTGCTGGGTCTCGCCCTGGCCGTGCCGCTGGTCGTAACGCCGCTGACCTTGGGCCGGGTTCTGGCCTGGATATTGAGCGGCCCCGCCCGGCTGGAAGCGGCTGCCTGTTCCGGCCCGCTCCGGGGCAAAGTGCGGCCGCGCCTTACCGAGCTCGCCTGGCGGGCGGGTCTGGCGCTGGCCTTGATGATGGCCTTTTTCCCGCGCGCGTTTGAAACGCTTTCCGGCCTGCGCCGGACTTTGCGCCTTCGCGCGCCGCACCTGCCCCTGCACCGCCGCCTTGCCTTGCTGGCTTTGGCGGCCTTGCGGATTTTGAGCTCCCAGACCTGGGACATGGCCCTGGCGGTCGCCTCGCGCGACCTGTACCGGCCCGGCCCCTGGCAATGGCGCTGAAACGCGCTGCCATCGACGAAACACAGAGGAAAGACGCCATGAAAGTACTCGCCGTTAACGGCAGTCCCCGTAAAAGCTGGAACACCGCGCAACTGCTTGAAAAAATCGTCGCGGGCGCCATGAGCGCGGGCGCGGAAGCGGAATTGGCTCACTTGCGCGATTACGCCTGCCGGGGCTGCATCAGTTGTTTTCACTGCAAAGACCCCAAGGGCAGCTCATACGGCCGTTGTATTTTGAAGGACGACCTGCGCCCGCTGCTGGATAAGGCGCACGAAGCCGACGTGCTGGTGCTGGGCTCTCCGTTCTATTTCAGCATGGAGACCGCGCATATGCGGGCGTTTATGGAACGGCTGTGGTTTCAATATTATCTGTACAGCGCGGTCAAGCCGCCCCTGTCGCCGCGCAAGAAGGCCACAGCCCTGGTGTACACCATGAACGTGCCGGAAGAGAAAATGGCCGATTACGGCAAGACCACGGTACTGGGGATCGCCAAGGGCGTGATGGAGCGGCTGTTCGGCTCCTGCGAAGTGTTCTTGTGCTGCGACACCATGCAGTTCAAAGATTATGCTAAATACGACACCGACGTCTGGGATGCCGCCGCCAAGATCAAACGCCATGAAGAGGTCTTTCCCCAAGACCTGGAGCGGGCCTTTGCTTTGGGCGCGAAACTCGCGGGCTGAACGCCCTTCGGGGGTGCTCAAGCCTGCGGGGCGAAGCGCCAGCCCTGGTCATTGTGATAGATCATCTGCCGCGTCATGCCGCCGTCCACCACGATGTTCTGGCCGGTGATAAAGTCCGCTTCTTTCGAGCACAGAAAAAGAACGGCGGCGGCGATATCCCCGGGCCTGCCCACGCGCCCGGCCGGGTGCTGCCGCTTGTCCGCTTCCGAATGCTCCGGCGCGGAACCGCCTTCGCCGTGAAAGGCGGCGGTTTCTATCCAGCCGGGGCTGACGGCGTTGACCCGCGCCCGCCCGGCCAGGCTGGCGGCAAGCGCATGGGTCAAGGCGCTGATGCCGCCCTTGGCGGCGGAATAGCTTTCCGTATCCGCCTGCGACATGAAGGCGCGGGTAGAGGCGATGTTGACCACCGAGGCGCCGGGCGCGAAAGCGGGAAGCAGCAGCCGGGTCAGGTGATAGGGCGCGGCCACGCCCACTCGCAGCACATAGTTGAAATCATCATAGCCGCAGCCGGAGAGGATGCCCCGCCTGCTCAGGCAGGCGTTGTTGACAAGGCAGTCCACGCGGCCGAAGCGGGCGGTTACGCCGGATGCGAACGCGTTCAGCGTGCTTTCGTCGGCGATATCGCCGGGCATGAACAGAGTATCGGGGCCGAGGCGTTTGGCCAGGCTCACGCCCGCGCGTTCAGCCAGGTCAATGAAGGCGACGCGCGCGCCTTTGGCCGCGAACGCTTCAACAATGCAGCGGCCGATGCCGTTCGCCCCGCCGGTGACAACGCATACCGTATCCGCGAAATCCATGCTGCGCTCCTTGGTTGACTTTTAGCCCGCGCGGGCTACCTTGACCCTGCGCCCTGACGGCAGCCCCTGAATTCAAGAGCTGGACCGGATCGGCGCAGGCGGGTCGCGGACACAGGCGCTGTGCTTGCTCGCCGTTACGCGGCAATCGCAAAGTGAGCATACCCTAAAAGGACCGGTTCGTGAAACAGACGCTCAAACTGCTCGCGCAAATCGCCGCTCTGGCGCTTTTTTGCAAGGCCTGCGCCTGGTTCGCGGTCTTTGCGAAGCTTCCCGTTCCCGCCAACATACTGGGCATCGTGGTGCTGGTCGCGTTGCTCTGCTGCGGCGTCGTCAAAGAGAAACACATTGAGGAGGGCGCTTCCTTTCTGCTGCGGCACATGATGTTTTTCTTCATCCCCATAGCCGCCGGGTTGATGGACTGGGGCGGCGTATTCGCACGGCACGCCCTGACGCTGGGGGCGGCCGTGGCCGTTAGCACCATGCTGGCATTGTTGTGCGTAGGGTATTTTGTGCGGCTGCTGCGTAAAGATACGGAGGGGAAGGACGTATGATAACCGCGTTCTGGGTCGCCTTCACCCTGGCCGGGTATGCCGTGAGCAAACCGCTATACCTGAAGTACCCCAACCCGTTTTTGCACCCGGTCATCGTGATCCCCGCCCTGATCATCGCCGTGCTGACGGCCTGGGGCCCGCCGTATACAGCCTATGAACCGGCGAAAGACCTGATGACCGTTTTGCTGCCCCCGGCCACGGTCAGCCTGGCCCTGCCCCTGTATCGCCACCGCAAGCTTTTGCGGCTTCAAGCCCTGCCCATTTTGTGCGGAGTTGCCTTGGGCGCGGCCTCCGCCATGCTTTCCGCCGCGCTCATCGCGCGCCTGGGCGGTCTGCCGCGCGAAGTGGTCATGTCTATTTTGCCCAAAGGCATCTCCATTCCCTTTGCCGTGGAAGTCGCCGCGCAGCACGGCGGCATACCCGCCCTGGCCGCGGCGTTTGTGGTGGCAACCGGCACCATGGGCACTTTTGTGGGCAGTTGGAGCCTGACGCGTTGCGGCATCACCGACCCGCTTTCGCGCGGGCTGGCGCTGGGCACGGCGTCGCACGCCCAGGGCACGGCCATAGCCTTGCAGGAAGGAGAGGCGCAGGGCGCCATGGCCGGGCTGGCCATGATCCTGGCGGGCCTGTTTACCGCCGCCGTCGCGCCGCTTGCCGTCAATTTGCTGGATTTCATTCCGGGATAGGGCCGGGATAGGGCCGGGATAGGAAGGAGCGCTTATGGACAAACGCGCGCTGCGCGGCAAATTGCTGATTACCTACTTGATGAGCTTTCTCGGCTTCTGCCTGCTGCTGTTCTGGCCGGCGGGCACCCTGGCCTATTGGCAGGGCTGGCTGTATATCGCCGTGTTTCTGGGGCTCGGCCTGGTGGTCTCGCTCATTTTGCTGCGCGATGATCCGGCTCTTTTGGCCAGCAGAATGACCTTCGGCCCGCTGAGCGAGCCGGACCCGGCTCAGAAACTCATCCAGTGCGCCGCAGCTGTGCTGTTCATGGCCCTGCTTATCCTGTGCGGCGCTGATTATAGCGCGAACGGGCCGCGCTTTTCCGCCGTGGCTTCCGTGCTGGCCGTCGCGGCTCTGGGCTTGGGCGGCTATCCGTTGTACCTGGTGCTCAAAGAGAACGGCTATGCCGCTTCCACCATCAGAATTCAAAGCGGCCAGCGGGTTATCAGCACCGGTCCGTATGCGTATATTCGCCACCCCATGTACAGCTGGGCCGTCTTCTTTTTTCTGGTCACGCCCCCGGCCCTGGCTTCCGTCTGGGGTTTTGCCGCCTCTCCGCTCATTTGCGCGGCCATTGCCTTTCGCCTGCTGCGTGAAGAGCGCTATTTGCGGGCCAATCTTCCCGGTTATACGGAATATTGCGAAAAGGCGCGCTACAGATTGCTGCCTTTCGTCTGGTGAGCTTCGGAGGGTGAGGACTTGTACTCGATGGTCGTGCCCACGCCGAAGTGAATGAAGTACTCTGGGTGTCCGTCCAGGGGCAGCCAGTAAGCGATGATTTCTTTGCCGTTGTAAACGCCTGTGCTGTACGCGGCTTGGCCCGAAGCCAGAGCCTGGTTGCCCAGACAGCCCTTGTGCGCCTCGGGCGACCCCGTGCGGGCGCAGTTCATGCCGGGCGCAAGGCGCCCCAGGACCCGGTGGGCCTTGTTGACCGCCATCACCTCACGGCTTTTATGCACCAGGGACGCCGGTTCGGGAAAGTTGCCCCACATCAGGTGAAAAGCTTCGATGACGCTGTCCGGGAGACTGTTGACAAGGGGCATGCTGTTTCCCTTCGGCTACGGTGAATGTGGGGGCGGAGAAACCCGGCTCGCGACCTTGGCGGGCAGGCCTTTTCCGCGCGGATACGGACCGGGCCGCGTCCTGCGGCGTCATGCGCCTTTCCGGCAGGCGAAGACTTGCAGCGCTCCGCTAAAATCAGCTCCGGGCGGCCATGCATCCGCATCAAGAATCCGCTGGACGGGCAGCTTCGCCTCGCGCAGTATCGCGTAATATTCCGTTGCTGTATAGGCCTGCATGAACGAGGCGTATCGCCGCACGGTCGCGCTCACGGCGTCTATAATGAAATAGCGCGAAAGCGCGCTGGCGCTGGATGCATCCCAGCTGTTTTCCTGCAAGCACAGGTATGGCGTTTCTGAAAATACCCCGCGTGTATGGCGCTGCCATGAGGCAGGGGCCGACCCGATTGCCCGGATGGCTTCATAGGCATGGGCTTCGAGAACAAACAGGCCGCCTGTCCGCAGCATGCCGGAGCAGTTGCCGAGAATGGCCGTGGCGTCTTGCCGGGTGAAGACGTTGAACTCGCCGAAGGTCATGAGGACGCAGTCGAATTGCCGTTCGCTTCGGTATTCGCGGATGTCGCGCAGGGCATATTCGATTTCCGGCCCTCTGGCTGCCAGTTGCCTGGCGTAGGCAATGGAGGCGGGGCTGAAATCCACGCCGGTACAGTGATGGCCCATTGCCGCCAAAGACTGGGTATACAGGCCCGGCCCGCAGCCCATGTCCAGTATGGACGAAGGCGCGCGATTCAATTGTGCCGCAATCCAGGCCGTGTGCGCGGCGATAGTCTCTTTGCGTCTGCTGGCCCAATCGTGGTTCTGGTCCAGGTGGCATTCCAGCATTCTGCGGCTGAACTCCGGGTCGTTCCAGGGGATTTTCGCGCCTTTTTCGCGCTCAGCGTCCGGCGCAGGCCCCACGATCAGTTCAAGAAGCTTCATCTGCGTCATGGTTTTTCATCTTGTTTTACAACGTTTTTCCGCCGCCGTTCAAACTCCCTGCCGCAAGGGATAGGCCTCTTCCGGCGTGTGCACGGCCCCGCCGGGGTTCAGGCGGCTGCTGAACAACATGAACCGTTCCGCGCGGAACGATCCCGCGCTTTCGTTGGCGCGGGCCGCGACATAGGCGCGCAAGGCAGGCGAGGGCGGGCTTTTCAGCCTGCTCAGGGTGATATGCGGCGAGAAGCGGCCGCTGTCGGGCGGAATGTTCGCCTCAGCCAGAGCCGCATCCACCCGCCGCTTGAGCTGCACAAGATCCGGCGATTCTTCCAGTCCGGCCCAGAAAACGCCGCGCCCGGCGCGGGCGAACAGGCCCAGGCCTTGCAACCGCAAATCGAAGGGCTCCGCCCGCACGGCTCGCAGGGCGTTTTGCAGGGCCGGAACAGCCGCAAGCGGCACGTCGCCGAGAAAGCGCAAGGTCAGGTGCGCGTTAGCCAAAGGGGTCGGCCGGATGCCCGGCGCTTGCCGTTGCAGGGCTTCCAGCAGTTCACGGACGCTTGCGGGCAGCTCCAAGGCCACGAACAGGCGTTTGTGCGGCGTATCGTGGTTCATGGTTTTTCAATAACCACAGTTACGGCTATTTGTCAGTAAATGCCCAACACTTCGCGCAGCACCCTGGGGCTGGGGCTGAAGGGATTCTTTTCCAGCGCAGGCGGGGGCAGGGCATCCGGCGTTCCCTGCCCGTGGCGGGCCAGAGCATAGGCGGCCAGGTATTCCAGGCTGAGCACGTCGGCGGCGTTATAGGCCAGCAGGGTCTCCAGCACGTCCGCATCGTTGTAACGCTGATACGCCCACCACAACTTGACCGCGGCCCAGCCGTCCACGCCGCTCAGCTCTTCGCGGTCCAGGCCCAAAGCCTGCTCCACTCGTTTCAGCCCGCCTTTCAGACCCAAGGCCCGAAAAACCGGCAGCAGGTCAAGGTGGGCCATGTCCAGAGGAATGCGCAGTTCGCGCCGCAGCAGGGGGGCGTCAAAGCCGCGCCCGTTCCAGGTCACCAGCAGCGTATATTCAAGAATATCGTCGGCAAAAGCCTCAAGGTTGACGCCCTGCACATAGGTGCGCACCGTGTGCCCGTCGTACAGGGCAATGGTCGTGATATGCCCTTCGAAACCGGTGGTTTCGATATCCACATAGGCCGCGCGGTCTTTGAAATGCGGGTATAAGCGCCACTGCCCGGCGGGCGGCAGCTTTGATCCGAACCACAGCGCGTCTTCGGCCGCAAGGCGGCGCATGGATTCTTGGACCCCCTCCCGCAGCGTCTCGGCCCGTTCCCCGCCGCAGGGCAGGGGCAGGCAGAGCGCGTCTTCCCAGGTGCATATGCCCGCTTCACGCAGCCGGGCCTCAAAAGCCGGGCCCACGCCCGGCAGGTGGATGAAGCAGGAGTTGAGCATACGGGGTTTCCTAAAATGACGCCCCGTATTCTCTGGCCCTGGCCATCAGTTCCGCGTTGCCCGCGATTTCTCCCTGGTTCAGGGCGGAGCCGTAAATGGCGGGCATCCACGCTGCGCCGGTGTGCAGGCAGATATCCTGCAAGGTGCGCAAGGCGTTGACGCAGCCGGAATTGAAGGGGTCCGTATCGCCGTAAACCAGCACACCCCCGATCTTCTTGCCGGCAAAAGGACTGGGCCCTTCGTAGTTGGGCGAAGTGGCCACGGCGAAACAGCGGTCGATGAACTGTTTGATCTGCCCGCCCAGCGTGAACCAGTAGATGGGAGAGACGAAAATAAGCGCGTCCGCGTCACGCACGGCCGGATAAAACTGGTGCATGTCGTCTTTTTTGTTCACGCAGAAATCGGCATTGGGCAGCCAGCAGGCTTCGCAACCCCGGCAGGGGTCGATGCGCAAATGGCTGATGTCGATGGTTTGAACACTGTGCCCTTTTTCTTGCGCGCCTTTGGCCACAGCTGCGGAAAGCAGGCTGGAGTTGCTCTTTTTTCTATAGCTGCTGTTGATGATAAGCACGTTGCCCATGACGGCCTCCGCTCGGTTAAAAATCGAAGTTGTCCGGGTCGAATCCTAGGCGCTTGTTCTGGTTCATGGCGTTTACGGCGGCCATGTCCGCGTCGTCCAGGCTGAAATCGAACAGCTGCCCATTGGCGGCGATGCGTTCGGGCTGCACGGATTTGGGCAGCACGATGACGCCGCGCTGCAGGTTCCAGCGCAGCACGATCTGGGCCGGGCTTTTGCCGTGCTTGGCGGCAACCGCCGCAAGGGCCGGGTCTTCCAGCACCGGAGAGCCTTTGCCGCCCAGGGGGCTGTATGCGGCGCAGGCGATGCCGTGTTTGGCGCACAGGGCCATGAGCGGTTCTTGCGCAAGATAGGGGTGGCATTCGAACTGGTTTACGGCGGGGATGACGCTGGCCGTTGCCAGCAGAGGCTTCAGATGGTGCTCGTGGAAGTTGGATATGCCGATGGCTTTCGCCCGGCCTGATGTATAAATGGTTTCCAGAATTTTCCAGGAGGCGACAAAAACCTTGTCCACCGGCCAGTGCAGCAGGTAAAGGTCCACGTAATCCGTATCGAGCTTTTCCAGACTTTTTTCAAAGGCTTGCATCTGGCTGCCGGAACGCATGTCTTCGTTCCACAGCGTGGTGGTGATGAAGATTTCGTTGCGCGGCACGCCGCTGTCTTTGATGCCCCGGCCCACGGCGGCTTCGTTGCCGTAAATGGCAGCCGTGTCGATATGGCGGTAGCCGTCTTTCAACGCTTGGGCCACGGCCCGCGCGCAGACATCGTCTTTGGCCCGCCACACGCCCAGGCCCAGCATGGGCATGGCAACGCCGTTGTTCAGGATTTTTATCGCTGACGGATTCATGGAACCTCCTTGCAGTGATCAGAATATTCCGTGCACCTTGCCCGTTTCCACGTCCACGTCCACCGCCTGGAAGTTGGGTTTCGACCCCGTGCCGGGCATCAGCGTGATGCCGCCGGCCAGCGGCACGACGAACCCCGCCCCGCCGTAAACCAGCACGTCGCGCACCTGCAAACGCCAGTTCTTGGGCGCGCCTTTCAGTTCCGGCTTGTCGGAAAGGGAATATTGGGTCTTGACCATGCACAGGCCCATTTCTTCATGCTTGCCTTGCTCTTCCAGGATTTTCAGGGCGGCGAGCGCCTTGGGCGCGAAATCCGCGCCGTCGGCTCCGTAGATTTCTTTGGCCACCAGCTCGATGCGTTCTTTGTACGGCGTGCTCCAGGGGTACAGAGGCTTGAAGGCCGAGGGTTCGCTGCAGGCGTCGGCTACCGCGTCCGCCAGTTCCAGCGCGCCTTCGCCGCCGAGTTCCCAGTGCCTTGAGAGGGCGACGCGGGCCCCGGCCTTTTCGCACAGCTCGCGTATTTTCGCGATTTCCGCCTTGGTGTCGGTGACGAATGCGTTGATGCACACCACAGGGGATACGCCGAACTTTTTGACGATACCGATGTGGTGCAGCAGGTTTTCGCAGCCCTTTTCCACAAAGCCAACGTTTTCCTTTGCGTATGCTTCGGGCAGGGGCTGGCCCAGGCGCGGCGCGGGCGCGCCGCCGTGGTTTTTCAGCGCGCGCACTGTTGCGACCACCACGGCCGCGTCCGGCGCGAGGTTGCTGTACCGGCATTTCAGGTTGCAGAACTTTTCATAGCCGATGTCAGCGGCAAAGCCCGATTCCGTGACGTGGTATTCGCTGAGCTTCAACCCCACCTTGTCCGCGATGACCGAACTCTGGCCGATGGCGATGTTGGCGAAAGGCCCGGCGTGCACCAGCACGGGCTGGCCTTCGATGGTCTGGATGAGGTTGGGGTTGAGCGCTTCCACCATCCAGGCGGTCATGGCCCCGGCCACCTTGAGGTCTTCGGTGGTCACGGGTTTGCCTTCGCGGGTATAGGCCAGAATGATTTTGCCGATGCGTTCCCGCATGTCTTTCAGGTCTTTGGCCACGGAAAGAATGGCCATGACCTCGGAAGAAACCGCGATATCAAAGCGCGAGTGCATCATGTAGCCGTCGCTCTTGCCGCCGCCGGCATCCAGGCCGATGACGATGTTGCGCAGGGCCTGACAGCAGAAATCCAGAACCCAGCCGGAAGAGACGCGGGTAGGGTCGATATGCAGCTTGGGATAGCCGGAAAGGGCCAGAATTTTCGCGTCGTCGTAGTTGCGCTCATGCTGCATGCGCGCGGTGAGCGCGGTCATGCCCAGGTTGTGGGCGTTGACCACCGCGTTGATGTCGCCGGTAAAGCCAAGGGAATACTGGGTCAGGGGTATGCATTGCGATCTGCCGCCGCCCGCGGCGGAACCTTTGGCCCCCATGGTGGGCCCGCCGGAAGGCTGGCGTATGGCGGCGGAAGCGCGAAAACCCCGCTTGCCCAAACCCTGCACCAGGCCGATGGTGGTGGTGGATTTGCCTTCCCCCAGCGGTGTGGGCGTGATGGCGGTGACATCCACGTATTTGCCGTTGGGGCGGTTTTCCGTGCGCGCAAGCACCGCACGGAAGTCGATTTTGCCCATATAGTGCCCGTAGGGCAGCAGTTCTTTGTCCAAGAGACCCAGTTCTTTGCCGACTTGCTGGATGGTCTTCATGCTTTTTTCGGCGTCTTCGGCGATTTGCCAGTCCGCGTGCGTTTTGGGGTCCAGAACCATTGCGCTTCCTTTTTCGTGGATGTGATGTGGTGCAAGCGAGCGGAATTGAAACGGTATCCCGGTCATACCCCGTCACGGCGGAAGCGACAAGTGATTAGAGCGGCAGGGTATGCGCTCTGTTTTTCTATTTTTGTGTACCCCGGCGTGAAATAAGAAGGGGGCTAACGCCCCCTCAGACTGCTGACAAAGTCCCTGTTTGCAAGAGCAGGGACTTTGCTTTTTTTTATTCTTATGTTATGTGAAAGTATGATAAAAAAGAATCAACAACGCCAATTGAAAATGGAATTTGTCTGTCTTGATGATCTTATTCCCG
>JAVBNL010000004.1:0-77008 GCA_031551515.1 Desulfovibrionaceae bacterium | reverse complement strand
GGAAACGGGCCTGGCGCTGTGCCAGGATACGGGTCTGGCGGTGCTTTTCGTCGACATAGGCCAGGATGTGCATATCGCCGGCGACCTGAACGACGCCATAAACGAAGGCGTGCGCCAGGGCTATGCCGACGGTTTTTTGCGCAAATCGGCCAACGATCCCTTTACCCGCAAGAATACGGGTGACAACACCCCGGCCGTCATCCATTATAACATCGTGCCCGGCGACAAACTGCACATCGCCCTTATGAGCAAGGGCGGCGGCGCTGAAAACATGTCGCGGGTCATGATGCTGGCCCCTTCCGACGGTTGGGAGGGCGCGAAAAAGTTCATTCTCACCCGCGTGGCCGAATCGCGCTCCAACCCCTGCCCGCCCATCATTCTGGGCATCGGGATCGGCGGCACCTTTGAGTATTCCGCCATCCTGGCCAAAAAGGCTTTGCTGCGCAAACTCGACGACGTGAACCCCGACCCGGATCTGGCCGCCAAAGAAGCGGAACTGCTGGATCTGGTCAACAAACTGGGTATCGGCCCCATGGGCCTGGGCGGCAAGACAACCTGTCTTGCGGTGAAAATCATGACCAGCCCCTGCCATATTGCCAGTTTGCCGCTGGCCGTGAACATTCAGTGCCATTCCGCCCGGCACGAGGAGGTGGAACTCTAATGGCTGAATACAAACTGAACGCTCCCCTGTCCGATGCGGACGCGCGCATGCTGCGCGCCGGCGATGTGGTGCTGCTTTCGGGCATCATCTACACCGGCCGCGACGCCGCGCATAAAAAACTGAACGACCTGCTCAACGAAGGCGCGCCCCTGCCCATCGACCTCAAAGGCGCGGTCATCTATTACGTCGGCCCCACGCCGCCGCCGCCGGGCTATATCATCGGCTCCGCCGGGCCCACAACCAGCTACCGCATGGACGCTTTCGCGCCCCGGCTGCACTCGCTGGGCGTGAAAGCCAGCATCGGCAAAGGCATTCGCAACGCCGAAGTGAAACAGGCCCTCAAAGATAACGGCGCCGTGTATTTCGGCGCCACCGGCGGGGCCGGCGCCCTGCTTTCCACCTGCATCAAAGAAGCGAAAGTGGTCGCGTTTCCTGAAATGGGCCCCGAAGCCCTGCGCGAACTGCGCATTGAAAACCTGCCGCTTCTTGTAATCAACGATTGTGTGGGCGGTGAATTGTACGTGCAGCCCGATCTGAAAGCCGTCGGCCTGGCCTGACGCTCTCTTTGCTTAACCTTCCGCCGGGAGAAACCTCTCCCGGCGGGAATTCCCGCCGGAGTTTTCATGCGCAGTATAGATGCAAGTGAATTCACCACAGCCGTCCGCCTCTTGTGCATTGAAAGCAACCACGACTTGCCGCAGGACGTGTTACAGCGCCTCACCGACTGCGCCGCGCGGGAAGAAGACCCCGTGCCCAAAGAAGTTTTTCGCCATATTCTTGAAAACGCGAAGCTGGCCGCTTCCACCGCTCTGCCGCTGTGCCAGGATACGGGCCTCGCGCTGGTCTTTGTGGACCTGGGCCAAGAAGTCAGCGTCGTTGGCGGCGATCTGCGCGAAGCCATCACCGAAGGCGTGCGCCAGGGCTATGCCGACGGCTTTTTGCGTAAATCGGCCAACCACCCTTTCACCCGCAAAAACACCGGGGACAACACCCCGGCGATCATTTACTTCGACATAGTGCCGGGGGATGCCGTGCGCATTCACCTGGTCGCCAAAGGCTTTGGGGCCGAAAATATGTCGCAGGCCCTGACCATTCCCCCTTCCGCCGGGTGGCAGGGCGTCAAGGAAACCGCTTTGCGTCTGACCGCGCAGGCCGGGTCCAACGCCTGCCCGCCCACCATCATGGGCGTCGGCATCGGGGGCACCCTTGACCACTCCATCTTGCTGGCGAAAAAAGCCACGCTCCGCCCGCTGGACGACGTGAACCCGGACCCGGACCTGGCCGCCAAAGAAAAAGAATTGCTGGAAGAAGTCAACAAACTGGGCATCGGCCCCATGGGCCTGGGCGGCAAAACCACCTGCCTTGCGGTCAAAATCGCCATATCCCCCTGCCATATCGGCAGCATGCCCGTGGCGATCAATTTTCAGTGTCATTCTTCGCGACACAAGGCTATAGTGATTTAACAGGTCACTCTTATTGTGCATTTTGTCACAGGCGTAAGTAATCGTTGCTCTTTTTTCTTCATGTCTGCTACATACTTAGCATAACCAGCCAGGAGGCCTCATTCTCGCCTCCTGAAACCCGGCGAGGAGGCTCATATGGCTCTGTATACAAAACAAGAAGCGCTTGATTATCATTCCCAAGTCCGTCCCGGTAAACTCGAAGTAGTGCCCGTCAAACCGTATCGCAACCAAAAAGACCTCTCCATGGCCTACAGCCCCGGCGTCGCCGACTCCTGCATGGCCATTCACGCCAATGTTGAAGATGTTTATAAATACACGGGCAAAGGCAACCTGGTGGCGGTCGTGTCAAACGGCACGGCGGTGCTGGGCTTGGGCGACATCGGTCCTGAAGCCGGCAAGCCGGTTATGGAAGGCAAGGGTCTTTTGTTCAAGATTTTCGCCGACGTGGATGTTTACGATATCGAACTCAACACCAAAGACCCCGACGAACTCTGCGCTGCGGTAAAAGCCATGGAGCCCACCTTCGGCGGCATCAACCTTGAGGACATCAAAGCCCCCGAATGCTTTTATATTGAAGACAAACTGAAAAAAGAAATGAACATTCCGGTGTTCCATGACGATCAGCACGGCACGGCCATCATTTCCGCTGCAGGCATGATCAACGCCCTGGAAATCGCCAACAAAAAAATGGCGGACTGCCGCATCGTCATCTCCGGCGCTGGCGCAGCCGCAGTGGCCTGCGGCCGCCTGTACAAGAGCATGGGCGCAGATCCAGAAAAAATCGCCATGTTCGACTCAAAAGGGCATGTGCATTTGGGCAGAAAAGACCTGAATAAAGAAAAACAGGAATTTGCCACCCAAAAAGTGTACTCTTCTCTGGCTGAAGCCATGAAAGGCGCGGACGCTTTTCTGGGCGTGTCCGCCGCCGGGGTTCTGACCAAAGACATGGTCAAGAGCATGACGCCCAACTGCCCGATCATTTTCGCCTGCGCCAACCCCAACCCCGAAATACCCTATGCCGACGCCAAAGAAGCCCGACCCGACGCCATCATGGGCACAGGCCGCTCCGACTTCCCCAACCAGGTCAACAACGTGCTGGGCTTCCCCTTTATCTTCCGGGGAGCGCTGGACGTGCGGGCCACAGCCATCACCGAAGGCATGAAAATCGCCGCTGCCAAAGCCATTGCCGATCTGGCCAAAGAACCCGTGCCCGACTATGTGCTGGAAGCCTTTGGCGTCAAAGAACTGAAACTGGGCCTGGATTACATGATTCCGAAGGCTTTTGACATGCGCCTTATCGAATGGGTCGCCGGCGCGGTGGCCGAGGCGGCCATCAAAGAAGGCGTTGCGAAAAACATCATCAGCGACATGGCCGCGTACCGCAAGAGCCTGGGCAAGCGATTGGCCGCCTCCCGCGAGCGCAACGAAGGCCTGCTCAAAGCATACGGCCTGTAGACGGGACTTTCACCTCAAAGCAAAGCGCCGGGACCTCCCGGCGCTTTTTTTTTGTATTACTCTTGCCATCCGCCCCATGATGCCTACTTGTCTTGTTGGATGCAGCGCCCTGTTGACCTGCACAGCCGGTGTAGCCTCCTTACGGGGCCTGCACCATATTTTTTTCACAGAGGAGTACGTGTCATGTTCAAAAGACTTACCACTTTCGCCGGCGCCTCTACGGCCTTGGCTTTGCTGCTTGCTTTATCTCCTGCCGTTGCGAGCGCCTCCAGCACCACAGACGCGAGGATCACCAAAGAGGTGACCGCGGCTTTGGGACCGTATAAGAGTGACTTTTTTGTCAGAACCGTTAACGGTGTGGTCACAATCAGCGGCCTGATCGAATCGCAACAAGAAAAACAGGAAGTGCTGGACAGCGCCAGTAATGTCCCTGGCGTGCAGCAGATCCTGAGCGAAATCGACCTTGCTGAAAACGGCGTATAATCCGTAAGCGGCGCATCGCCGCTTCTACCGGACAAATAAAAAACGGCGCGTAACGCGCCGTTTTTTATTTGTGTCTCGGGCGGGCTAAAGCGCCAGCTTCAAAACGGCCGTAATGCGCTCAAGATTCATGGGAATGGCCCCGCCGAAAGGCAGACTGGCTGCGGCGTTCGCGGCCAGAGCCGGAATATCCGCTTCGGTGACGCCCAACTCGCGCATGCTGACCGGCATATCGAGAGAGCGCACGAAATCTTTCAGCGCCGTGATGGCGGCCAGGGCAAAATCGCCGCCGGGGGCTTCGGCCAGGCCGAAAACGTGCGTGGCCAAACGGGCGAAAGCGTCGCGCGAAACATTCTGGTCATACGCATAGCGCATCCAGGCGGGCATGATGATGCCCAGCGTCACGCCGTGCGGCGTATCATACAGGCCGCCCAGCGCGTGGCCGATGCGGTGGGAGGAGAAATCCCCGCGCTTGCTGCGCCCCACGCTGGCCCAGCCGCTATGGGTATATGTGCTGCAAAAAGCCAGCTCGGAGCGAACGCCATAGTCGTGCAAGGCGCCGGGCAAAAGGCCCAGGCAACGGATAATGCCCCGGCAATACGCTTCGCAATGTTCCGTAATGGTGGTCGCGGTATCCAGCCCGAGAAAGCAGGTTTCAAGAATATGGCTGAGCGCGTCCACCCCGCAATGGCGTATCTGTGCCAGGGGAACGCTGTATTGCAGCTCGGGGTCTACGATCACCGCGCGCGGAAACAGCGGGGCGTGGGCCACGGCCAATTTCTCGTGCGTCTCTTCGTTTGATATGACGGTGGTTTCGTTCACTTCGCTGGATGTGCCCGAAAGCGTCACGACGCCATATATGGGCAAGGCTTTCGTAACCGGCAGCCTTTTCGCGAACACGTCCCAGACGTCCTGATCGGAAACCGCGCCGAAAGCGACGGCCTTGGCGGAATCAAACACGCTGCCGCCACCAACGGCAAGAATAGCCTGGGCCTGCATTTCGCGCCCGGCCGCGACGGCTTCGCGTACTTTGGACAGGCGGGGATTGGGCTGCACGCCGCCGATCCCCGTCCAGGTTATTTTCGCCTCGTCCAAAAGGCCGGTCACCGTGCCGTACAGGCCGGAAGCGTGCACGGAATTACCGCCGGTCAGCAGCAGCACCCGGCACACGTTTGCGGCTTGAAGTTCCGGAATGATCCGGGAAACGGTCCCCTGCCCGAAAATGACCTTTGTCGGGCTGTAGTAGGTGAAACCGTGCATAAAAATCTCCTATCCTTGCGGCGGCAGGCTTCGCAACACAGCAGCGCAGCGCGGGCAGGTGCCGGGGTGGGCCGGGTCGGTATTCAGCTCTTCGCTATAAATCCAGCAGCGCTCGCATTTCGCGCCGGCAGCCTTGGCAACGCCCACGGCAAGGCCTTCCGCCTCTTCAGCTTTCACGGCGTCCGCCGGGGCGGCGGCCAGGTCGGCCAGCACCAGTTGCGAAACGATGAACAGCGCACGCAAGTCCGTGCCCAACCCTTCCAGAGTTTTGCGCAGGGCGGGGTCGCAGTACAGGGTCACACGGCAATCAAGGCCGTGCCCTATTTCTTTGGCCGTGCGCAAAGGCTCTATGGCCCGGCTGACTTCCGCGCGCACCGTCAGCAGCGTTTCCCACGCGACGCGTTCTGCCTCGTCCATGATGAAACCAGGCGTATGCTCCTCGCGCAGGGCGAACACGGTTTTCACGGCCGGTCTCAGCGCTTCCGGCAGGTGCTGCAACACCTCTTCGGCGGTAAACGACAGCACCGGGGCCATATCGCGCACCAGCAGCAGCAGAATGCGCCACAGCGCGGTCTGGGCGGAGCGGCGATCGCGGCTGGCCGGGGCCGAGGCGTACAGGCGGTCTTTGAGCACATCGAGGTAGAAGGCCGACAGATCCGTGGAACACAGGTTGTGCAGGGTGTGGAACACCTTGTGGAATTCGTAAGAGCTGAACGCCTCTTGCACCCTGGCGTGCGCGCGGCTGGCCAGATCCAAAGCAAAACGGTCCAGGGGGTCCATATCTTTTTCAGCCACGGCGTCGGCGGGCGTGAAGTCGCCGAGGTTGCCCAGAATGTAGCGGCAGGTATTGCGCAGGCGGCGGTACGCGTCCACCTGGCGGTTCAAAATCTCGTCGGAAATGCGGATGTCTTCACGGTAATCCACCGAGGCCACCCACATGCGCAGAATCTCGGCCCCGTGCTTGTCTATGACTTCCTGCGGCACGATGACGTTGCCGATGGATTTGGACATTTTTTTACCTTCGCCGTCCACCACATAGCCGTGCGTCAAAACGGCCTTGTACGGCGGCACGCCGCGCGTGCCCATGGAAGCGAGGAGCGAGCTGTGGAACCAGCCGCGATGCTGGTCCGAACCCTCAAGGTACATGTCCGCGGGGAAAGAGCACTCCGGCCGCTGCTCCACCACGGCGGCGAAGCTGGTACCGGAATCGAACCACACGTCCAGAATGTCGGTTTCCTTTTTCCAGGCCTTGCCGCCGCACGAGGGGCAAACCAGGCCCTTGGGCGCGATATCGGCGATATCCGTCTCGAACCAGTAGTCGCAGCCCGTGGGGTGTTTGGCGAAGCGGTCCGCAATGTCTTTGGCCCAGGCCGCGTCGTGCCAGGCTTCGTTGCAGCCTTCGCAAAGCAGCGCGATAATCGGCACGCCCCAGGTGCGCTGGCGCGAAATGCACCAGTCGGGCCGGTTTTCGATCATGCTGTAGATGCGGGCCTCGCCCCAGGCGGGAATCCACTCCACCTTGTTCTTGATGGCTTCCAGCGTCTTAGAACGCAGCCCGTTGGCTTCCATGGAAATGAACCACTGCGTGGTCGCGCGAAAAATCACCGGCTCTTTGCAGCGCCAGCAATGGGGGTATGAGTGGGTTATTTTCGCTTCCGCCAGCAGATTGCCGACTTCGCGCAGCTTTTCAATGACTTTCGGGTTGGCTTCAAAGACGTTCAGCCCGGCGAATAATTCCACGCTGGGCAGAAAACGCCCGGCATCATCCATGGGCGCGTAGATTTCAAGCTGATATTTCAGGCCCATGTCATAGTCTTCGCGGCCGTGGCCCGGGGCGGTGTGCACGCAGCCGGTGCCCGCTTCAAGGGTGACGTGGTCGCCCAGAATCAACGTTGAAGGCCGGTCGTAGAAAGGATGCCGGGCCACCAGCCCTTCCAGGGCCGCGCCTTTGCAGCGGCCGGCTATGGCGTGGCCGCTCCATTTGAAAGCTTTGGCGCAAGACTCCAGCAGAGCTTCGGCCAGCAGATAGAAGGCGCCGTCCACCGCCACCAGGACGTAGTCGAATTCGGGGTGCAGAGCCACGGCCATGTTGTCCGGAATGGTCCAGGGCGTGGTGGTCCAGATGACCACGTAGGTTTTCGCCGGGTCCGCTTCCGGAAAGACCGTTTTCACTTTCGGGTCGGTCAGGGGAAAGCGCACGTAAATGGAGGGCGAGGTGTGGTCTTCGTACTCCACTTCGGCTTCGGCCAACGCGGTCTGGCAAGAGCAGCACCAGTGCACGGGCTTCTTGCTGCGCATCACCGCGCCCGAAGACATGAAGTTTGCCAGTTCACGGGCGGTCGCCGCCTCATAGGCAGGGTTCATGGAAAGATAGGGATCGTCCCACACGCCCAGCACACCCAGACGCTTGAATTCTTTGCGCTGGATGTTGATGTATTTTTCAGCATAGGCGCGGCAGCGTTTGCGCACGGCATGCGGGGGCAGTTCTTTCTTTTTCTCGCCCAGCTCATGCTCCACCTTCAGCTCGATGGGCAGGCCGTGGCAGTCCCAGCCGGGCACATATTCGGCTTTAAACCCCTGCATGTTGCGGGATTTGACGATCATATCCTTCAATATTTTGTTCAGCGCCGTGCCCAGGTGAATGTTGCCGTTGGCATAGGGCGGGCCGTCGTGCAGCACGTATGTTCCGCGCTCTCCGCCGGTTTGCGTCATGGCTGCGTAAACGTCGATGTTTTCCCAGAAGCGCAGAGTTTCAGGCTCGCGCTGCGTCAGGTTGGCTTTCATGGGAAAAGATGTGTCGGGCAAACAAAGGGTTTTCTTATAATCAGGCATGGTTTCTCCCAAAACTCATACATGCGGTGCGGAAACGTACAAAATGGAGGAAGAAGCGCGTGAAGTCAAGACGGGTCGGCAAGTACCCCCCGGCATGGATAGGCAAACGAAATCCGGCGTGGTATACAAAGCTTTTTACTTCCGTGGAGCGTAACGAACGCGCAGCCAACAACTGAGGATTTATACCATGATTGACGCTCACAGGCATTATTTGGAACGCATTCTTCTGGCCCGCGTCTATGACCTCGCCGAGGAGACCCCGCTTGAGGTCGCGCCCGGCTTGTCACGGCGCACCGGCAACCGCATCCTGCTCAAACGTGAGGACCTGCAGCCTGTTTTTTCTTTTAAACTGCGCGGGGCCTACAACAAAATGGCCAGCCTCTCGCATTATGTTTTGCCCAAGGGCGTCATTGCCGCATCCGCCGGCAACCACGCCCAGGGCGTGGCCCTTTCAGCCCGGCATTTGGGCTGCAAAGCGACCATCGTCATGCCGGTCACCGCGCCTAAAATCAAGGTGGACGCGGTGGAGCGCCTGGGCGCCCGGGTGCTGCTGTATGGCGAATCGTACAGCGATGCGGGAAGGCGCGCCTTGGAAATGGCGGATCAAACGGGCGCCACCTTCATCCACCCCTTTGACGACCCCGACGTCATAGCCGGGCAGGGCACCATCGGCATGGAGATACTGCGCCAGCACCCCGACCCCATCCACAGTATTTTCGTGCCCATAGGCGGGGGGGGCCTGGCCGCGGGCATTGCCGCCTACGTCAAAAACCTGCGCCCGAAAATCAAGATCATCGGCGTCGAACCTGTGGACTCCGACGACATGCGCCGTTCTATCGAAGCCGGAAGACCGGTGGCACTGGACGAAGTCGGCCTTTTTGCGGACGGTGTGGCCGTCAAGCTGGTCGGCAACGAAACCTTCGCGCTGTGCCGCGACCTTTTGGACGACTGCATCACCGTTTCCACCGACGCCATTTGCGGGGCCATCAAAGACGTGTTCGAAGATACCCGCGTGGTCATGGAACCGGCAGGCGCGCTGGCGGTTGCCGGCGCCAAGGCCTATATCACGTCCAACGCCCTGGCGGGTGAAACCATGATCGCCGTCACCAGCGGCGCGAACATGAACTTCGACCGCCTGCGCTACGTGGCGGAACGCTCCGCCCTGGGTGGTCAGCGCGAAGCCCTGCTGGCGGTCACCATTCCGGAAAAAGCGGGAAGTTTCCGCAAGTTCTGCTCCACCCTGAGCCGGTACACCATTACCGAACTCAGCTCGCGTTTCGCCGACCCCATCAATGCCCAAGTTTTGGTTGGCATTCAAATCGAGGGGCCGGACGATGCGGCGAACCTGCTGGAAGATCTGCGCGCCAACGGTTTCGCCGGGCTGGACCTGGCCGACAACGAACTGGCGAAACTTCATCTGCGGTATCTTGTGGGCGGCAACGCCCCTTCCGTTAAAAACGAACGTCTGCTGCGCTTCACGTTTCCCGAACGGCCCGGCGCCCTGCTCGGCTTTATGGAAGCCATGCGCATGGACTGGAGCTTCAGCCTGGTTCAATACCGGTATCACGGCGCGGACCACGGCCGCGTTCTGCTCGGCATTCAGGTGCCGGACGCGGACCTGCCGGCGTTTCACGCCTTTTTGGGCCAGGCCGGGTATCCGTATATCGATGAAACCGCCAACCCCGCCTACCGGCTCTTTCTGGGCTGGCACGAAGAGTAACGACATAAAAGCGCACGGAAAGTCATGTATATTTTCCGTGCGCTTTGTAAAGTTTTGCGTTAGATAAGAATAAAGAGAAGTATTCGTATCTCCGCAGACCGCACGGGCATATGCGGCGCACTCTTTATGAAAAGAGTATATGGTCATCTGAAACGCCTGCTTATTCCGCAGCCCATGGACAAGGCGGCGGCAACCGTTGATGAAGCCGCCATACTGCGTTCAAAGGCCGCCTTTCTATGTCTTGTCACTACGTTTCTGATGCTGTTCGCCGCGTCCATCAACCTGTATGACGACAGTTACCACATAGTCACCCCTCTGTGCGTCACCGCCATCGTTCCTTTTGTCGGTCTCATCTGGCTGCGCCGCAAAGGAAACGGCCTTGCGCCCATACTGTGTACTTGCTTCAGCCTGATAATTCTCAGCTCCATTCTGATTGCACGGTATAATATCGCCGATGTGGGAAACCTCGTCTGGTACATGCTTTTCCCCCCGCTGGTCATGTTCTGCGCGGGGCTGCGCTGGGGAACGCTGCTGCTGGCCATTTTTTTCATCCAGCTGTTCGTTTTTCTGCTGGCCCCGCCCGCGCTGGGCCTGGCGCCGGATGTGGCCCCCATGCTCAAGGTCCGTTTTCTTGTGGCCATGTTCGGCACCATGCTGTTTTCCTGGCTGACCGAATACATCCGCCACAATACGCACTGCGCGCTGACCGGCGCCATGCGCAGGCTCAAGCGCGACTCGCTCCTTGACCCGCTGACGGGCCTGGGCAACCGGCGCAGTTTCATGCTCTTTTTCAACTGGGTGGAGTCGCGGGCCAAGCGTGAACAACGCCCGTACGCCCTGGCCCTGATTGACATTGACAACTTCAAATACATAAACGATGTACACGGGCACCAGGCGGGCGATGCGGTTTTGCGCCATTGCGTGCGGATTCTTCTGGCCAACCAGCGAACCACCGACAAGCTGTTCCGCTGGGGCGGCGACGAATTTTTGCTGCTGATGCCCGAAACGGACGCCAGCGAAGCCACCGTGGTGCTTGAGCGCCTGCGCCGCAGCATTGAAAACGCCCCCTGCCTTGATCGCAACATCCACATTGCTTATACTGTCAGTATAGGCGTATATGTCGGCGACACCGGGCAGACGCTGGAAGAGCAGCTCCTCAAGGTGGACCGCAATTTATACGCGGCGAAAGAAGCGGGCCGCAACCGGGTAGTAGGGCGCTGACCGCATCTTCCGCGCAGGATATTCAACCATAGAACAATAGCATGCTGAATCGATACGCCATTATCTCTCTTATCGCCGGGGTCACCGTCACCATTGACCAGATCACCAAGGCCCTGGTGTTCACCACCATTCCGCTGCATACCGAAATACCCGTTATTTCCGGCCTGTTCAGCCTGGTTCACGTGCGCAACAGGGGCGCGGCCTTCGGCTTTTTGAACCGTCACGACATTTCCTGGCAGTTCTGGCTTTTTCTTGCGGCCACGCTCATCGCGGCGGTCGTCATCGTCGCCCTTGCCCGCAACGCGCGGCCGAAAGAATACGCCTTTTTTGCATCTCTGGGTTTCATTTTCGGCGGCGCGGTGGGCAACCTGATCGACAGAATCCGCTACCGGGCGGTCATCGATTTCTTGGATTTTTACTGGGGCGACTGGCACTGGCCCGCATTTAACGTCGCCGACATCGCCATCTGTTGCGGCGCGGCCCTGGCCATAGTGGTTTCCTGGCAACGCGCCCGGGTCCGCGAGAAGGATTAAGCGTGGAGACCATTTTCTGGATCTGCATTCTCAGTCTTCCCATCGCGCCGAATTTGTGGTGTATTTGGCACGCCTTTCGGCACGAGTTCCCCGGTCCGGGCGAGCAGACGCTATGGATCAGGGTGGGGACCTTTGTCCCTGTGCTGGGAGGGCTTTTGTATTTGTTTATCGGCCGCCGGCGGGCAAGGCCCATACAAGGCCCGCAAGGAACGCCCCCCTCGAGGGACGAGCGCTCCCCCCAGGAATAACCATACCGGAGTCCATTCATGAATACGCGTTTGATTCTTTGCGCTGTCTGCCTTCTGGCCCTGCCCGTCCTGACCTCTTGCGTCAAGCAGAGCGACATGGACAACCTGACCGCGCGGGTCAACCAGAACGAACAGCAAATGCGCAGCCTTTCTTCAAAAGTCGGCAACGTGGAGCAGGTGCTGCCCGGCCAGGCCGACATGTGGGCTCAAATGCAGGCCATGCGGCAGGAGCTGAATACCGTGCGCGGCCAGCTTGATGAAATGAACGCCAAAGGCGCGGCCGACGCCCAGTCTGAAATGGGCCGCCTGCGCGACACCACGAACAGGTTGGAAGTGGCCCTGCGCCAGATGGCCTCTGAGCTGGGCATGAACATAGAGGCGCTGAACGCTCCCGCCGATGGCGGCGGCTATACCGGCATGAGCCCCACCACCCCCGGCGGCGTGCCCTCCACCAGCTCGACCATGGGTGCGACCAGCGGCGCCGCGCCCACGGCGGCCGCCACGACCGCGCCCGGCGGCCAAACCGTGGATACGGCCACCGCGCTGTATGATTCGGGCATGCAGGCCTTCGGCAACCGCCGCTACAAAGACGCCGTCAAGGCCTTCGGCGATTTCTCCACAACCTTTCCCCAGCACAAGCTGGCCAGCAACGCGCATTTCTGGCTGGGCGAATCGTATTATCAGCTGAAAGACTACGCGGCGGCGGCGCTTGCCTACCAGCAGGTCATTATGAAATTCCCCGGCAGCAGCAAATTTCAGTCCGCCATGCTCAAGCAGGGTATGGCCCTTTACGCTGCGAACAAAAAAGATGCCGCCCGCGTGCGCCTGGAAGAGCTGATCAAAAAGTACCCTTCCAGCCCGGAAGCGGGCCGCGCCAAGAAGTTCCTGCAGGACAACAAAAAATAGCGGATGCCTTTGATGACGGAAAAACCGGCCTATGCCGGCATAGACACCTACCTCAAGGGGCGCTTTCGTCCTCTTGAAGGGCCGGATGACCCCGCGCATTCGCCGCTCGGCACGCTGAGCGGCGCTGCCGCGCGTGAAGAATTCATGGCCGCGTCGAATCTGCCGGAGCCGGTCAGCCGTTTTTTATGCCAGCTGGATATAAAGTTGGACGCCATTTTGGCCGACATGCGCAGCGCCGGCCTGGAGCAGGATTTTCCGCACGCGCTCACGGTCAGCCGCATCAGCGCGTCCGACCTGACCTTCACCACGTCCGTTCCCGTGGCGCCCGGCGACTGGCTGGAAGTGGTGTTGACGCTTGGGCAGGGCGGCGTTTTTACCGCCTCCGGCATCGGCCGGGTCACGGCGATGACCGCCGGCCGGGATCCTGTGTTTTCATTTGTGTTTACCCGACTGACCGAGGAAGAACGGGAAAAAATCATCCGCTTCGTCTTCAGCGAAGAACGAAAAGTGTTGCGCGAAAAACGTCTGGATTAGAGCGGGTTAACTCTGAAAAAGCGCATCTGCTCTGCAAGGAAAACTCATGGCCTCACATACGCAGATTGTCGACAGAATCATGGCCGGCGTGTCCGCCGGACTGGTGGAGCAGGCCCCCGCGAAAACCCTTGACCCGGCGTCGCGGGATTCTCTTCTCGCCGCCGTACGCATCTCTCTGGCTTCTTCCGTCGGCGCGGCTTTGGCTGAAGGGGAATTTTACCGCCACATGAACGACGAGATGCGCCAGGGTTTGCAGAGCATGTATAAAGAACTCGCCTCCGCCGCATCGGGTCCCGCGCAGCAGATACCCGACAAGGAAGCCACGGGCAAGCTGTTCTCTGAAGCCACGGATCAGTTGAACGAAGTCATGGCCACCACGTTCGAAGCCACGGAATCGATCATGACGGCCACTGAAGGCCTGCTCGACAGGCAACAGGAAATAGCCGAACTGTTGGTTGCCATACAAGATAGCGTGCCGCAAGGCGCGGCGGAAAAGCTCGCCGCCCACTCCACCGCCACTGAAGAAGCGCTGACCGGCATTCTGACCTCGCTCAGCTTTCAGGACCTGACCGGCCAGCGACTGAAAAAAGTGGTCAGCGCCCTGGGCGACATTCAATCTTCCATTTTCGAAATGTACGTTTCCAGCGGGCTTATGCTGAAAACCCACGAGGAAATGCCGGAAAAAGACCTTGAGGAAATCACTCGCGAAAGCCGCCGCCGCCTTGAAGAAATAAAGGAAATCAAAGGGTCGGAGCTGAAAGGCCCCAGCAAAGGCACGTCGCAAAGCGATGTGGACAGCCTGCTGGCCGACCTGGGGCTGTAACATGTGCCATCACCGGATTTCGAAGACGGCCTTGACGGTTTTGCTGCTTTGCGCCGCCTTCACCCTTTCCGCCCTGCCGGCTTTCGCGGCCGGGCCCGCCGCCAAGGGAACCGCCCCCCTGACGGTTGCCGTCAGCATTCCCCCGCAACGCTATTTTCTGGAAAAAATCGGCGGCCCGGATGTGGCCGTCGAGGTTCTGGTGGACAAAGGCCGCGACCCCCACGCCTATGAGCCCACAGCCGCCCAGATGGCCCATATCAGCAACGCCGTTTTGTACTTCGCCATCGGCGTGCCCTTTGAAAGCCAATGGCTGCCCCGGTTTCAATCCCTGAACAAAAACATGACCGTGGTGCGCCACACCGACGCGGTCACCCGGCTGCACGGCAAGCCCGACCTGGCTCTGCGTTCGGCCGGCGGGGGGCACGACCACGATCACGGGCACGATCACGGGCTGGAAGGCGACGACCCGCACCTGTGGCTTTCGCCGCGCGCCGTGTTGCAGATCATACCGCAGATAGCGCAGGCCCTGGCCAAAGCGCGGCCGGAAAAAGCCGCCGAATTTCAAGCGCGCGCCGCCGCGTTCGCCGCGGAAACGACCGCCCTGGACCAGCGCATAACCGCCCTTTTCGCTTCCTTGCCGCCGAACAAACGCACCTTCCTGACCTTTCACCAGGGCTGGGCCTATTTCGCCAACAATTACGGCCTGCGCGAGGCCAGCGTCGAGCTGCAGGGCAAAGAACCCGGCCCCAAAGGAATGGCCGCCCTGCTGGGCTTCGCGGGCAAAGAAAAAATCACCGTCATCGTGGCCGACCCCATGGCCAACAAGAGCACGGTGGAAGCCATCGCCGCCAACATCAAGGCCCGCATTGTGCCCGCATCGCCCCTTGATCAGGACTGGCCGGCAGAAATGCTGCGCTTTTCCTCGACGCTGTCATCCGCCCTGGCCAAGTGACGCGGCCGCCAACCCAACCCTTTTTTCAGACGAAATTGAAAGCACCCATGTCTTCCTTGCAATTCATATCCCAACCCGCCATTGAACTGGAGGGCATGAGTTTTTCCCGTCAGGGCGAAACCGTGCTTGAAAACGTAAATTTGCGGGTGGAACAAGGGGACTTTCTGGCGGTGCTCGGCCCCAACGGCGGGGGTAAAACCACGCTGCTGCGCATTATTCTGGGTTTTTTGCAGCCGGGCAGCGGTTCTGTCCGCGTGTTCGGCGCGGCGCCGGAAGCGATGCGCACCCGCATCGGCTATGTGCCGCAATTTTCTTCCATCCGGCAGGAATTTCCAGCCACGGTTCTGGACATGGCCTTGATGGGCGCCGCGCACCCCCCGCGCACGGGCGCTTTCAGCCTTTTTCGCGGCGCTTCCCTCTGGCCCGGCGACAATACGGCCAAGCAAAAAGCCATGCAGACCCTTGAGCTTTTGGGCATAGCCGACATCGCCAAAAGCCCCTTGAACGCCCTTTCCGGCGGCCAGCGCCAGCGCCTGCTGGTGGCCCGGGCATTGATGGGAAAAAGTGAAGACGCCCCCTTTCTGCTGCTGCTCGATGAACCCACGGCCAGCATCGATCCGCACGGCAAATGGTGCTTTTATGAATTTTTGGGGTCGCTTCGGGGCACCATCACCATTGTGGTGGTCAGCCACGAACTGGCCATAGCCTCACCCTTTTTCAGCCGCGTGGCCCTGGTCAACCGCACGCTTACCCTTGCCCCCGCGGGCTGCCCGGCTTCCGAAATCATGCAGGGCTTCATCGGCTCACACGCGCCGGACTGCCCCCTGGGCCAGTCGTTGCGCCACAGCCCGGACTGCGGCTGCGGCAAAAGGGAGGGGGAGTGAGCATTTTCGCCTACCCCTTCATGCAACACGCGCTTTTGGCGGCCCTGCTTTGCAGCATTGCCTGCGGCATTATCGGTTCCTTAGTGGTGCTCAACCGCCTTTCATACCTGGCCGGGGCCGTGGCCCACGCCGCATACGGCGGCATAGGCATCGCCTTCTTGTTCTCGCTGCCCGTTCTGCCCTGCACGGCGGGTTTTTCTCTGGCATCTTCACTGGTCATGGCGCGCGTCATGCTCAAAGACGGGGGCATCCCTTCCGATAACAGCCCGGATACGGCCATCGGCATTTTGTGGGCAGCGGGCATGGCTTTCGGCATTATCCTGATCGAGCTTTCCCCCGGCTATGCCGGGGACCTGATGGGGTTTCTCTTCGGCAGCATTCTGGCCGTGCCCGCGCGCAATCTGCTGCTGATGGCGGGCCTGGACGCGCTTTTGCTGCTTATGTTACTGCGCTTTCGCCAGGGGCTTGCCGCCGTCACGCTTGACCCCGATTTCGCCCGCGCCCGGGGCCTGCCCGTGCGTGAACTTTTCTACCTGCTGGTGGGCATGGCATCCCTGGCCGTGGTCATGCTGCTGCAAATCGTGGGCTTGATTCTGGTCATCGCGCTTTTGACCATCCCGCCGCACATGGCCCGGCAACTGACGCGCAGCCTGGCCGGCATGATGACCGTCGCCGCCCTGCTCTGCTTTGCCTTCTGCCTGGGCGGGCTGGCGCTCGCCTATGTTTTCGACCTTTCATCCGGCGCGGTAATTATTGCCGTGGCCGTGACCGCCTATGCCCTGCAAACGGGGTATTTGGCCCTGCGCCGCTCCGCCTGATCCGCGCCAAATTCCTGGCAAGCATTTTGCATATTTCCGGGTAAGTCCTGCCCAGGCCGTTCGGGCGGCAATCTTTTCCCTGTGCTTAAGCCGGGAAACGAATCGGCCGATAAGCCTTGCAGACTCATGAGGTGGAGGAAATATGCATAAATATCTTTTGGCGCTGCTGGCGCTGGTCCTGATGATGGGAGAAGCGCGCCCGGCGTCGGCCGATGAGTCAACGCCCACAAACGCCCCCGGCGTGACCTTCCGCAACGTCAACAAGGCCCCGACGCTGCGGGGCCCGGATGCCGCGCGGCAGCAGGATGAAATTCTCGGAACGCAAAATGTGTTCGAGAACGGATCCGCCACCTACAGAGGCAAACGGACCGCTTTGCGCCAATCAAAAAATGACGATGTCGGTTTTGCCATACCCGATGGCGCAGGCGGCGTCGTCTGGACCCCCGCGCCCGCGCAGGCCCCGCCTGCCGGATACACCGACGCGCGCGAGCTCAAACTGAAAATGCGCGAACTGGCCGCCCAGCTTATCGCGGGCATGGATCCTTCCTTGCGCGGCAGCGTGGCTTTGCCAGTCTCTTTCGTCAACCAGGACGATTTTACCCAGACCTCCCCTTTGGGCAGGTTCATGGCCGAGCAGCTTTTTTACGAATTCAACCAGCGCGGCTTTCCCGTGCGCGAATACCGCATGGCGGATAGCGTGACCATGAAAGAGGATGGCGAATTTCTGCTGACACGCGCATTGGCCCCCGTATCGGTCAAAGCCCCCGGCGTGGTCGTGGTGGCGGGCACCTATTACGCCGACCGCCAGGCCGTGTTCGTTAACGCCCGGCTTATACGCGGCACGGACGGCCGCGTTCTGCGCACGGCGCAGCTCGTGCTGCCAAGCAACACGCTGACCCGGCGCATGATGGCCGGAACGGGCAAGGTGCTGAAGGCCGGCAGCCTGAAGATACAAGACTTCAAAACCACAACCCAGCCCACGAACCTCACCCCCATCGACCGGGGTGAGGATATTCACTAGGAGGAAGCCGGATGCGTTACCGCACTGTATTTTTCGCGGCGCTTTGCGCCATCCCGCTGACCTTGCTGCCCGGCTGTTCGAAAATGAAGAACGCCATGAACGCGGCCACCGGCGCTCCGCCGGAAGCGGATATTGCCACCACGGAACACAACCCCGTCAGCATCTGGAATTATCGCGCCGCCCGGGAATACTCTTCGCAAGGCCGCTTTGAGCTGGCGCGCGAGCACTATCTCTTGGCCTATGCCGCGGCGGGCGGCGATCCGGTAATGCGCGACGCGCTGCAAAAAGAGCTGCACGCCGTGGATTTGATGATCAAAACGTTACGGTAGAAAAAAGAGAAAAAGGAGCGCCCCATGCGTTTCACCGCCATACACCGTATTTTTGTGCTGCCCGTTCTGGCCCTGGCCTTTATCGCCTGGCCCGTTCCGGCGAAATCGGCCAAGTCGCTTGAAGGCGCCGTGCCTCAGGCCGCTTCCGCCCTGGCGCGGCAGATAGACCGCCAGATCGCCGCCCGGCTGCAACAGCCGGAAACGCCGGCCCAGGGCGTATCGCTGGCCGTGACCGTGCCCGTGAACGTCAATGACCTGGACGAATCCAACCCGCTGGCCCGCCAGATGGCCGAGGACCTGGCCCGCTGGTTTGTGCAGGCGGGCTACTCCGTGCAGGAAATACGCAAAGGCGGCGTCGTGCTGTTCGAACCCCGCAACGGCGAAAAACTGCTGACCCGGCGCTCGGAACTTGTGGACAACGACACCGTGACCAGCGCGGCCGTTCTGGTCGGCACCTATACCGTGACCAACAAGAACGTGCGCTTCAATATCCGGATCATCCAGACCGCAGGGCGTGAAGTGCTGGGCATGGCCACCATCAGCGTGCCCGTCACCTCCGAACTGCGGGCGCTTTTGGGCGGCAGCGGCACAAGCGGCCACTTCGGCATAGAGCCCACCGTGGCCACCACGTTGCCCTGAACGGCCTTTCCCCCCAATGCGACACTGCCCTGGCATGAAACCAGGGCTTTTTTGTTTTCCGTTCTTTGGTTGACCGGCAATGGAGCCGCCACTATAAGGCGGGTATCGGGTACAACCCCAACATCCGGGAGAAAGCAATGGCGCTCAGCTATCTTGATATGGAAACGGTACTGATGAAAGAGCTTCGCTTGTATCATCACCCCGTGGCCGTCACGTTTCTGTTTACCGATAAAGAAATAGCGGATTTTGCCCGGCAGACGCCCTACCATACGCCGGTCAAGCCCCTGTCTTTCTGCCAGTGGGAAATCGCGGCGCGAATGCAGGGCAAAACGGTGTTGGGCGAAAAAAAGGATTTGAGCTGCCTCGGCGGGCTGGTCAGCTTCGGCTGGAAGGAAGGGATAGATCCGGCCTACATCAAAACCTTGACCCGCTATTGCGCGGACGATGCCCAGCTTGCGCGTTTCATTCAGGTAAAGCCGCATATGGAACCGGAAGCGCTTAAAGCCGTGGCGGTCGGCCCCCTGGGGCAGGCCAAAGTCAAACCGCATGTGGTCCAGTTCTGCTGCGACACCAAGCAGGCCTATCATCTGTCCGTCGACTATATGGCGGCAACGGATACCCCGGTCCTGCGGCCGTTTTTGACGGGCACCTCCGCCTCGTGCGGCGGTTCGGTTTTTTGCTGGCAGGAACAGACGTTCAACATGTGCCCCGGCTGCGCGGGCAATTACAACTCAGGCAAACTGGAACGCGGCGAGATCAACGTCTTTATTCCCGGGAACCACATCGAGGGTCTGGTAAACCGCCTGCTGGCCCGTATCGAAAACGCGGGAAGCGCCGCTCTGGGCAAACCGGGCGAACCCTTCCCCGGAAGCGACGTGTGCAAGAACTGTCCGCAGATCATCTTCAAAAAGGCACAGCCCTAGCATCACGGCAAAAGAGCCCGCCCAGCCTTTACAGCCCCTGCTAAAGCCCGTATACGGTTGCCCTACGAATGGCGAAAGGAATGCTTGGCGCATGACGACCCCCTCCTCTCCTGAAATATCTCTGGTTGTCCCTGTCTATAATGAAGAGGGCAACCTGCCCGTTTTGGTGCGGGAAATCACCGCCGCCATGACCGCCGCGGGCAAAAGCTGGGAGCTGATTCTGATTGACGACGGCAGCACCGATACCAGTTTGCCCGTCATGCGGGACCTGGCGGCAAAACAGCCGGAACTGCGCTATATCGCCTTCGCCGCCAACTGCGGCCAGTCCGCCGCGTTCAGCGCCGGCTTCGCCGAAGCCAAAGGATGCGCCATCATCACCCTGGACGCCGATTTGCAAAACGACCCCGCCGACATTCCGGCCATGCTGGCTTTATACGATAAAGACGGCATCGACATGGTCGTGGGCTGGCGGCAAAAGCGCCAGGACAGCACGGCCAAACGTTGGGCCTCGAAACTGGGCAACCGGGTGCGCAACGCGCTGACGCGCGAAAACATCAAAGATACCGGCTGCTCGCTGAAAGTGCTGCGCTCGGCCATGGCCAAGCGCCTGCCCATGTTCACCGGCATGCACCGTTTTCTGCCCACGCTGATGAAGATGCAGGGGGCGAAGGTCGCGGAGGTGGCGGTCAACCACAGGCCGCGCCTGCATGGCGTTTCCAAATACGGCATATGGGACAGAGCGCGGAAAACTTTTTTTGACCTTCTGGCCGTTCGCTGGATGCAAAGCCGCCACGTGAATTACAGCATTAAGGAACGCAAAGACGGATGACCCGCTACCCCGTGTTCTATGCCGCCTGCGCCTTTCAGACGGCCGGGCTGCTTTTGCTCCGGCATTCAGGTCTTTTCGCGCCGGGCAGACCGCAAAAGCCCTTTGCTCGGCCCGGCGGCTGGATCGGTTCCGCTTTGTACGGCGGTGGCTGCCTGGCCATGATCCTCTTCGCCCTTTACGAGCGGCACTTTTTGCTGTTGGCGGGTCAAATCGCCTGCACGGCGCTGGTTGCACTCGGCGCGGCCCCCCGGAAACCGGCATGAGTCCCTCTTCCCGCCGTACGCTTCGCGCGCTGGCCAAAGGGGTCTTTTTGTTTCTGACCTTGGCCGGGCTCATTCTGCTGGCGGACGCCCTTGATTTGCCGCACATGGACGCCCGCTGGGTCGACGCCCACATCAGACAGCAAGGCATCGCCGGCATCATCGTGTATATCGGGGCAGGCGCGCTCGCTTCCGCCGCCGGCGTGCCGCGCCAGGCGGTGAGTTTTTTGGGCGGCTATGCGTTCGGCGCGGTCATGGGAACCTTTCTCGCCACACTTTCGACCACTCTGGGCTGCGCCGGGGGATTTTTTTACGCGCGGCTGCTGGGCCGTTCATCCATCACCCGCCTGTTCGGGCGGCGCATGGAAAAGCTGAACGCCTTTCTTTCCCGCGCGCCCTTTACCATGACCCTTATCGTGCGCTGTTTGCCGGTGGGCAACAACGCCGTGACCACCGCGCTGGCCGGGGTGTCGTCCATACCGGCAGCGGCGTTTATTGCGGGTTCCTGCGTGGGTTACATACCGCAAAACCTGATCTTCGCCGTTCTGGGCAGCGGCATGCGCGTCGACCCTTTTTGGCGCGTGGCGCTTTCAGCGGTGCTGTTCGCCCTTTCAACCGCCTTGGGCTACAGCCTGTATCGTCGCCACCGCATCGCCCTGACCCTTGAAGGAGACGGACCGGATACTGGCGGCGAAGCCAAATAAAAGCGTTGAGTTTTTCTCACCCGCAAGGTAAAAAACTACGTTTTTACGTGACATCATGATTTACTTACCGGAGGAAGCATGTTCTGGATCAGCAACGCCTATGCCATGGGCGCCGGGCAGCAAGCCGGGCAGGAAGGCAACCTATTGACCTCTCTTGCGCCGTTCGCTCTTATTTTCGTGGTTTTCTACTTTCTGCTCATTCGCCCGCAACAGAAGAAAGCCAAAGAACACAGGGAAATGATTGCCGCGCTGAAAAAAGGCGACGCGGTCATCACCGCCGGCGGCATGTACGGCCGTATCGTTGACATTAACAACGAAACAGCCGTCATTGACCTGGGCGACACCAAGGTGACCATGGGCCGGGGCTACATCACCGCCGTGCCGCAAAAAACGCAGGCCGCCCCCCCGCAGAAGAAAGAACCCAAAAAGACCAAAGGCAAGGGCGAGGAAAAGGCCGCTGAAGTCATCGAGACGACGGCCGAAGCTCCCCAGGCCGAGGCGGCCCCGGCGGAAGCTCCTAAGGCTCCCGAAGCCCCCGCGGTGGAAGTGGGCAGCGGCGACAACGACAAAGACAAACCCGCCGTGCAGTAAGCCGGTTATGGTTTTTACGGGCACACATGCTCCCTGACGCCAGGGGCATGTGTGTCGCCCGTTCTTCCAACCCGGCGCGGGATTCCGCATTTTACGGATAGTGTTCAGGAGTTATTATGAGACAAGGCCTGCAATGGAGACTTGCCGTCGTCGCTTTGGCGGTGGTTCTTTCCATCGTCTATCTGCTGCCGGGCATGCCCGGCATGTCCAATTCTTCGTTGCGCCGCTTTTTGCCGGATGCGCGCATCAACCTCGGGCTTGACCTGGTGGGCGGCATTCACCTGACCCTTGGGGTTGAGGTGGACAAAGCCATCGAGAACTCCGTCGCCCAAATGGGCACGGATATTCGCGCTCTGGCCCGCGACAAGGGCATACTGACTCTACGCCCCCGCCCGCTGCCGGGCGACAAACTGGAAATAACCCTGGCCAAGGCCGACCAGAAGGCCGCTTTTGAAGAGTTGCTGGCCAAGCAGTTCGCCCAGCTTGAATTCGCAACCCCGCAGACGGCGGAAGAAGGCCGCCTGCGCTATGTCGGCAGCTTGAAGCCCGCCGAGCGCGCTGCCATGGCCCGCATGGCCCTGAACCAGGCCCTGACCACCATCCGTAACCGTATTGACCAGTTCGGCGTTTCCGAGCCGGATATCCGCGAGCAGCCAGATGAGAACCGCATCATCATCCAGCTGCCCGGCATCAAAGACGCCGACCGCGCCATTCAAATCGTGGGGCAGACAGCCCACCTTGAATTCCGCATCGTGCGCGACGGCGAAGACCCGTCACGCATTGCGAGAGGCCTGCTCCCTCCGGGCACGGAACTTTTGCCCATGCTGACCAAAGACGGCACCCCCGGCGAACCCGTTCTGGTAGACAAAGACGCCGCCCTGACCGGCGAATATATCACCGACGCCACCCCCGCTTTCGACCAGATGCAAAACCAGACGTACGTGCGCCTCAGCTTCAACAACAGGGGCGCGGCGTTGTTTGAACGCATCACCGGCGACAACATAGGCAAACGCATGGCCATCGTGTTGGACGGCAAGGTCCGCTCCGCACCCGTGATTCAGCAGAAAATCGGCGGCGGGACCGCCAGCATCACCGGCCGCTTCACCACGCAAGAAGCGCAGGACCTCGCCCTGGTGCTGCGCGCGGGTTCTTTGCCCGCCCCTGTTTCCGTTCTTGAAGAACGCACCGTGGGCCCCTCTTTGGGGCAGGAATCCATCGACAAAGGCGTTATGGCCGCACTGATCGGCGGGGCCATCGTCATCGTGTTCATGGCCGTGTATTACGGCTTGTCCGGCATTGTGGCCGACCTGATGCTGCTGCTCGACATCGTCTTTATTCTGGCGGGCATGGCCGCTTTCGGCGCCACCATGACCCTGCCGGGCATTGCGGGCATTGTGCTGACGCTGGGCATGGCCGTTGACGCCAACGTGCTGATATTTGAACGAATACGAGAGGAACTGGCCAAAGGCCTGACACCCATCGCGGCCATTCGCATGGGCTTTTCACGGGCCACGCTGACCATCACCGACTCCAACCTGACCACGGTTATCGCCGCCGTCATTTTGTATCAATTCGGCACGGGCCCCATCCGAGGTTTTGCCGTGACCCTGACGCTGGGCATCGTGGTTTCCATGTTCACCGCGATCTTTGTTTCGCACATCGTCTATGACCTGTGGATGGGCAAAAAAGGCCGTCCCCTGAGCATTTAGCCGTAAAAGGAGCCTGTGATGGGCCTGCATTTGGTACCAAACAACCTGAACATAGATTTCGTAGGCGTTCGCAAGATAGCCTACGCCCTGTCCATATTGCTGATTCTGGCCGGGGTCATCTCGCTGGCCGTCAAGGGCGGCCCGCGCTACGGCATCGACTTTGCCGGCGGCACCATCGCCCAGGTCAAGTTTGAAAAGCCGATCGCCGACGAAAAACTGAAAGACATTCTCGACAGCCTCCAACTGCCCGGCCTTGTGGTGCAAAGCTACGGCGACGACGGCGGGCACTCGTATCTGGTGCGCGTCTCCAACACCGATATTTCCGGCACCGTCTTGCGCGACAAGGTCACCACGGTTCTGGCTGAAAAGCTGTCCGACAACCCCGTCGACATTCAGCGTCTTGAATCCGTTGGCCCCAAAGTGGGCGCCGATCTGCGGTCCAAAGCCGTGGAAGCCATGTATTTCGCGACCCTTCTGATTGCCATTTACATCTCCGGCCGCTTCGAGCACCGCTGGGTGGTGGCCGCGCTTATGGCGGGCGGCCTTGCCGGGGGCATGTACCTCTTGGAAATGATCGGCGTGGGCAAAGCGCTTTTGGTGCTCGCCGCAACCGTGATGACCATCGTTCTTTGCTGGCGGCTCCGGCTGATCTTCGCCATGGGGGCCATCGTTTCCATCTTGCATGACGTGCTGATAACGGTCGGGCTCTTTTCCATCATGGACAAAGAGTTCGACCTGACGATCATCGCCGCGCTGCTCACCATCGTGGGCTATTCGCTGAACGACACCATCATCGTGTACGACCGTATCCGCGAAAACCTGCAACACCGCCACGGCGAACGTCTTTCGGTCGTCATCAACAAGAGCATCAACCAGACCCTGTCGCGCACTGTCTTGACCAGCGGCACCACGCTCATAGTGATTTCCTCGCTGCTCTTTTTCGGCGGCGGCATCATTCACGATTTCGCCCTGGTCATGTTTATCGGCGTCTTTGTGGGCACGGCCTCGAGCATGTTCGTGGCCAGTCCCATTCTGCTGGTCTTCGGCGACACCGTGCTGGCGAAAGCCGACGACGAACAGCGCGCCAAGCTGGAAGCCGAAAAGAAAGCGCAAGCCAGAGCCCGGGCCCGGGCCTGACCGCTGAAGGCGCAGGAGGGAAAATCATGCTCGCTCAAACCACTCTTCGTGAAGCTCCCGTCCGCAACTTGGCCATGGATCTGGTGCGCGTGACGGAGGCGGCGGCGCTGGCATCCGCCCGCTGGCTGGGCAAAGGCGCGAAAGAAGACGGGGACGCCGCCGCCGTAGACGCCATGCGCCTGGGGTTCAACGCCCTTGATATCAACGGCCGCGTCGTCATCGGCGAAGGCGAAAAAGATGAAGCTCCCATGCTCTACAACGGCGAAGCCGTGGGCACGGGCAGCGGGCTGGCTCTAGATATCGCCGTTGACCCGGTTGAGGGCACCAATCTGCTCGCCACCGGGCGGCCCAACGCCATTTCCGTTGTAGGCGCGGCGCCTGCCGGGGCCATGTACGACCCCGGCCCCAGCTTTTACATGAAAAAACTGGTCGTACCCGGCCCCGCCGCCCGGGTCATCGACCTTGACGCCCCGGTGGGCGCGAACCTGCACGCCGTGGCCAAGGCACTGGGCAAGGACGTCAACGACCTTATCGTCTTCGTGCTGGACAAGCCCCGCCATAAAGAGCTGATCGCCGACATACGCCGCGCCGGGGCGCGCATTCAGCTGCATACCGACGGGGACGTTTCCGGCGCGCTGATGGCCGTTGACCCTCGCTCTGAAATCGACGTGATGATGGGTACCGGCGGCACCCCCGAAGGGGTCATCGCGGCCTGCGCCATTCGCGGCATGAACGGCCAGATGCTGGCCCGGCTGGACCCACAGTCTGAAAAAGAAAAAAACTCGATTCTCGACGCAGGCATCTCGCTGACTGAAATCCTTTCGGTTGAAACCCTGGTCAAAACCGATGAAGTGTTCTTCGCCGCAACGGGCATATCCGGCGGCACCTTCCTGCGCGGCGTCACTTACGACGGCACGGGCGCCACAACGTATTCCCTGGTCATCAGGGGCAAGACGGGCACCTTGCGCTATATTGAAGCGCACCATAACTGGAATAAGCTGATGCAGATCAGCGCGGTCAAGTACGATTCGTGACTACGGGAAAGGGGGAGGCCCAGGCCTCCCCCTTTTCTCATACCGCATCGGGATGCGCGGGTTCCTCTGGCCTTTCTCCCACATACTGATTGAAACAGCCCCGGCGCACATAGTGCGTATGCAGCAGTTCATGGGCCAAATGCCCGTTAGGCGCACCAAGGTATTCTGCGTACAAGGCCTGTACGGCCGGGTTCTCATGCGACTTGCGCAAGGTTTTACTTTCATCTTCCGTATACAACGCTTGCAGGCGTTTCGTGCGCACGTCCGGATCTTGTGAACGCGGCTGCCCGCCGCCCATGATGCAGCCGCCGGGGCAGCCCATGACCTCGATGAAGTGATACGGGGATTCACCGGCAACGATCTGGTCCATAAGCGTATCCGCTCCGGCCAGGCCGCTGGTTACGGCGATGCGCACGGTCACGCCGTCCAGGAAGCCATATTCCGGCTTGGGGTCCTCAATGGTCAGGGCGGCCTCTTTGATCTGGTCCAGCCCCATGATGGGCGTGACGTGCAGGCCGTCAAAAGGCAGGGGGCGGCCGGTGACCAGTTCGTAGACCGTGCGCAGGGCAGCTTCCATCACCCCGCCGGTCAGGCCGAAAATATCCGCCGCGCCCGTGGACATGCCGAGCGGGTCGTCAAAACCTTCATCCGGCAAGCTGGCGAAATCAATGCCGGCGGTGGTGATCATATCCGCCAGTTCCCTGGTGGTCAGCACGGCGTCCACGTTGAAGAGGCCGTCATTGGCCATCTCCGCGCGAGAGACTTCGAACTTTTTGGCCGTACAGGGCATGACCGAAACCACGAACAGATCTTTGGGCGCGCGCCCGATCTTTTCCGCGTAAAAGCTTTTGACCAGGGCGCCCAGCATGGTGTGGGGCGATTTGCAGGTCGAAAGATGAGCCAGATGGTTCGGATAGGCGTGCTCGATGTGCTTGATCCAGCCGGGGCTGCAACTGGTGATCATGGGCAGCACCGCGCTTTCGCCCGTGAGGGCGGCTGTCAGGCGGCCCAGCAACTCCGTGCCTTCTTCGATAATGGTCAGGTCGGCCGCGAAGTTGGTATCGAATATATCGTCAAACTCCAGACGGCGCAGGGCGGCGGCCAGCTTGCCCGTAACCCGCGAACCAGCCGGATAGCCGAACTCTTCTCCTATGGCCACGCGCACGGCCGGCGCGATCTGTACGGCCACGCGCCTTGCGGGGTCCGCTATCGCATCCCAGACCTTTTGCACGGCGCTGGTCTCTTTGAGCGCGCCCACAGGGCAGACGACCGTGCACTGGCCGCAGAAAGCGCAATCCACATCGCCAAGCTGCAAATTCATGGCCGGAGCGATTTCGGTGTCAAAGCCCCTGTTCTGGGCGTTCAGCACGCAGGCATGCTGGGTCTTGTTGCACACGGTCAGGCAGCGGCGGCAAAGAATACATTTGGACATGTCCCGCGTGACCGAGACCGAAATATCGTGATGAAAAGGAGAGCGCTCGCCTTCGAAGCGCGATTGGCTTACCCCGAGCACCTTGCCCAAACGCTGGAATTCGCAGCTTTGGTTGCGGGCGCAGCTGAGACAATCCTGTGAGTGGTCTGACAGCATAAGTTCATAGAGCACCCGGCGGGTGCGGCGCACCTCTTCGGTGTTGGTCTGTACTGCCATGCCCTCCTGAACGGAAACCATACAGGCGGGCTGCAGGGTTTTCGCCCCTTCAACTTCCACCACGCAAATGCGGCAGCCGCCTTCGCGGTGCATGCCGCGCAGGTAACAAAGACTGGGAATGTATATCTGATGCTGCCGCGCGGCCTCGATAATGCTGATGCCGTTCTCCACTTCTATATGTTTGTTGTTGATGCTCAGCCTGATCATATCCCCTACCTCCTCTCGCAGTGCAGGCAGCGCATGGCCTCGGCCATGGCGGTCAGCTTGTGGTAGCCGCACACCACCTCGTCAAAAGACGCCCGCCGCTTTTCCAGATCCAGCATATCCAGAGGGTAGCGCGGCAGTTCGGTGACTTCGTCGTCGTCATACTTGGCGTCGATGGCGATTTCCGGCCCCTTGTTCAGGATGCCCTGGCCGCCGAGGTAGCGATCAATGGCCACGGCCGCCTTCTTGCCGTCGGCTATGGCCTGAATGACGCTGTCCGGCCCGTGCACCACGTCGCCGCCGGCGAACACGCCCCGCATGGTGGTCATCATGGTGTTATCTTCCACGGTGAAGGTGCCCCAAGGGGTTCGGCCGATGGAGTCGACCGGGATAAAGGGCAGGTCCGCATACTGGCTGACAGCCGGAATGACCATGTCCACGTCGATGAAGAAGTTGGAACCTTCTATGGGCACGGACCTGCGGCGGCCGCCGGCGTCGAATTCCGCCAGGCGCATGCGCACGCATTCGATCTGCGTCACCCTGCCCTCTTCATCGCCGACAAAACGCAGCGGCTGCACCAGCGGCATGATCTCCACACCCTCCTCCTGGGCTTCGTGGCGTTCGGATTCGTAGGCGGGCATCATGTCCACGCTGCGGCGGTAGAGGATGGTCACCGACTCCGCCCCCATGCGCAAAGCCGTGCGGGCCGAATCGATGGCCGTGTTGCCGCCGCCGATGACCGCCACCCGTTTGCCGATGGGTATGTTCTGCTTGAAATTGGCTTTTTTCAAAAAATCCACGCCCAGGTGCACGTCTTTCAGGTCTTCGCCGGGAATGCCGATGCGCTGCGGAAAGGATGTGCCCACCGCCACGTAGATGGCGTCGCTGTTCTCTCGCAGCGTTTCGAACGATATGTCGCGGCCAACCAGGGTGTTCAGGTGAATGTTCACACCTTCGCGCTCGATAAGGCCGATCTCGTGCTGCAGCACGTCCATGGGCAGCCGGTATTCGGGTATGCCGTAAGCCAGCACGCCCCCGGCCACGCTTTCCGCCTCGTAAATATCCACGTCATAGCCGATGCGCACCAGGTAATGGCCGCAGGTCAAGCCGGAAATGCCCGCCCCCAGAATGGCCACCTTCTTGCCGTTTTTCGGAAAGACCAGGTCGCCCGTGAACGGCTCTTCCCGCTTCAAGGCATAGTCGGCCACAAAACGCTTCAGCTCGCAGATGGCCACGGGCTGGTCCAGAGCCGAGCGGCGGCACTTGCTTTCGCAAGGGCGGGTGCAGATACGGCCGCAGATGGCGGGGAAGGGGTTCTCCTGCCGGATCAGGCGGTAAGCATCCATAAAGCGGCCCTGCGCGATGAGCATGGTGTAGCCGGGGATGTTGATGCCCGCCGGGCAGCTGTTTTCACAAGGCGAGATGAACAGGTCGCCGCAAGCCCCGGCAAGGCAGCGCTTGTGGCGGATGTGCTCTTCAAATTCCTCACGGAAGTTGCTGATGGCGCTGAGCACAGGGTTGGGCGCTGTCTGGCCCAGGCCGCACATGGCGCTTTTCTGCATGGTGGCGCCCAGTTCCTGCAGCAGTTCGATATCCCCCTCCCGGCCTTGGCCGGAACAGATGCGCTCCAGAATTTCCAGCATCCGCTTGCTGCCGATGCGGCAGGCCACGCATTTGCCGCAGGATTCATCCTGAATGAAGTCCATGAAAAAACGGGCCGTATCCACCATGCAGGTGTCTTCATCCATCACGATCAGGCCGCCGGAACCCATGATGGCCCCCAGATTTTTCAGCGACTCGTAATCCGTCGGCGTGTTCAGGTCTTTGCGGGTAACGCAGCCGCCGGATGGACCGCCGATCTGGGCTGCCTTGAATTCCTTTTTGTTCAGGATGCCGCCGCCGATATCAAACAGGATGTTGCCCAGCGGCGTGCCGATGGGCACTTCGATAATGCCCGTGTTGGTGATGTTGCCCGCCAGGGCGAACACTTTGGTACCCTTGCTTTTTTCCGTGCCGAACCCGGCGTACCACGCGGCGCCCTTGTGCAGAATCACCGGCACGTTGGCAAAGGTCTCCACGTTGTTGATAATGGTCGGGCAGTCAAAAAGCCCTTTCTGGAAGGGGAAAGGCGGCTTTTGCCGCGGTTCGCCCCGTTTGCCTTCAATGGAATTCATCAGCGCCGTTTCTTCACCGCAGACGAATGCACCTGCGCCGATACGGATTTCCAGGTCAAAAGAGAAGGCGCTGCCGAAAATATTTTCGCCCAGCAGGCCGCATTCGCGGGCCTGGTTCATCGCGGCCCGCAGGCGCTCTATGGCCAGCGGATATTCGGCCCGCACGTACACATAACCCTTGGAAGCCCCGATGGCATACCCGCCCAGAATCATGCCCTCGATAATCGAATGGGGGTCGCCTTCGATCAGGCTGCGGTCCATGAAGGCCCCGGGGTCGCCTTCATCCGCGTTGCAAATGATGTATTTCAGCTCTCCCGGCGCGTTGCGGCCCGCCTCCCACTTGACGCCAGTGGGAAAGCCCGCGCCGCCCCGGCCCATCAGCCCGGAGGCTTTGACCTCGGCAATGACCTCTTCCGGGCTTTTTTCCGTTAGCCACCGGGCGGCGGCCATGTAGCCGTCACGCGCGATATAGGCGTCAATGCTGCCGTATTCCATCTCGCCGCAGTTGCGCAGCGCGATTTTGACCTGCTGGCGGAAAAAATCGATTGCATCGATGACCGGAACGTTTTTGCCGAAACTGCGGTCATAAAAGGTATATTCTTGCAGAATCTCGCCCCGCATCAGGTGCGCGGGAATGATTTTGCCGACCTTTTCCGGGGTCAGGTCGGTGTAAAAAACCCGTTGGGGCAAAATGAGCATCACCGGCCCCACGGCGCAGGTGCCTATGCAGCCTGTCTCCTGAACCAGCGTCTTGTCTGCCAGGCCGTGTTCGGCCAGGGCTTCTTCAACGCTTCGGCGTATCGCCGCGCAGCCGGAAGAAATGCACCCGGCCCCGCCGCAGATCAGGATACGAAAGGCATAGGCTGCCATCCGGTTCAGGTAGCCGTCTTTGCGGAACAGCAAATCAGCCGTGCCGCGTATGATTTTGGCGTTCATCATCGCCTCTCCTCTCTTGATACCGGGCTCAATATTGGGCCAGTATTTTCTCCAGCCTGTTGATATTGACCTGCTTGTAGACGATATCATCGATCATCATGGCCGGGGCCAGGCCGCAGGCGCCTATACAGCGGGCCACCTCAAAAGTGAACTTGCCGTCTTCCGTCGTGCCGCCCAGATCCACGCCCAGGCGTTTCTGCAGGTGCTCCACGACCTTTTTTCCGCCCCGCACGTAGCAGGCCGTGCCGAGACAGACCCGGATGGTGTGCTCTCCTCTCGGTTCGGTGGAAAAAAAGCTGTAAAAGGATATCACGCCGGAGACCTCGGACAGAGGAATGCCCATGGACGAAGCGATGTACCGCTGCAGTTCCAGGGGCAGGTGCCCATACAGTTGCTGCGCGATATGCAGCACCTGGATCAGGCTGCCCTCCTTGCCCCGGTACAGGTCGATGGCATTACCTATCTGCTCGTAAATCCGGACGTCCTCATCCGGAATGGCACTGCTTTCGTATGCGTGCGCGGGCGTATTCATGCTTTTTCCTCCTTCATAAGCTGAACGCGCGGCAAGACTTATTGCGCGCTGGAATGCGCGGGCTGTCGTCCCTGCGGCGGATCAAAAAAGCAAAGAAGGAGGAGAGAAGGAGGCAACGTGCTGGTTCAGGCGAAAGTCCGCAAGGACCGGTGAAACCCGAAAGAGCGCGTTCACGGCGTTATCTGAAACCTCTTACCGGATCTCGCACAGATAGTATAAAAAATCACAATCATTGTCCAGTATGTGTAAAAAATATCACGAGCCGAAACAGCCGTGCCGGAAACGAAAAAGGGAGGGCATACGCCCCCCCCCCTTTCCATATTGGAGTATAGTTCGTCTTATTTTTTGGTCTTCGCGGGCAGCTTCCAGACTTTTTCCGATCTTTCCAGGCGCATGGCCAAAAGGCGCTGCTCGTGCACGAACTCTTCGGGCAATTTGCCGATCTTGGCGAACTGCTCCAGGTGCGCTTTCTGGCCTTCGGCTTCTTTCAGCCCGGCGGCTCTGTCAATGGCGGAGACTTTGTCGAAATCCTCTTTCGAAAATTCCAGGCCCTTCCAGTGCAGGTCTTCGTAATACGGCATCATGCCCAGCGGGCTTTCAATGGCCTGGGCGCGGCCGCGCGCGCGGTCCACGATCCATTTCAACACGCGCAGGTTGTCGCCGAAGCCGGGCCAAATGAAACGACCCTTCTCGTCTTTACGGAACCAGTTCACCCGGAAAATGGCCGGGGGCTTGGGCGTGGTGCGGCCGATCTTCAGCCAGTGGGCGAAATAATCGCCCATGTTGTACCCGCAGAACGGCAGCATGGCCATGGGGTCATAGCGGATGTCAGCCTGCCCGTCGGCCGCGGCGGTCTTTTCAGAACCGGCGGTGGCGCCCATGTACACGCCGTGGGACCAGTTGAAGGCCTGATAAACCAGAGGCGCGTTTTTGCTCAGCCGCCCGCCGAAGATAAAGGCGCTGATGGGCACGCCCTTGGTGTTTTCCCAGTCAGGGTCGATGCTGGGGCACTGGGAAGCGGGCGCGGTAAAGCGAGAGTTGGGGTGCGCCGCGTCCCGACCGCAGCCGGGCTTCCCATCTTGCCCTTACCAGTCGATCAGGGGTTTGGGCGCTTCTTTGGTCATGCCATCCCACCACACGTCACCGACGACGGTCAAGGCCACGTTGGTGAAGATGGTGTTGGCACGGCAAGAGGCCAAGGCGTTTTTGTTGGTTTTGTCAGAGGTGCCGGGGGCCACGCCGAAAAAGCCCGCTTCCGCGTTAATGGCGTACAGGCGGCCGTCTTTGCCGGGTTTGATCCAGGCGATGTCGTCGCCCACGGTGTAAATCTTCCAGCCTTTAAAGCCCTTGGGCGGAATAAGCATGGCCAGGTTGGTCTTGCCGCAGGCGCTGGGGAACGCGGCCGCCACATAAGTCTTTTCGCCTTCGGGGTTTTCAATGCCCACGATGAGCATGTGCTCCGCCAGCCAGCCTTCGTCACGGGCCATGACGGAAGCGATGCGCAAAGCAAGGCACTTTTTGCCGAGCAGAGCGTTGCCGCCGTAACCGCTGCCGTAAGACCAGATTTCGCGGGTTTCGGGAAAGTGCACCACGTGCACGTTTTCCGGGTCGCAGGGCCAAGGCACGTCTTTCTCGCCGGGCAGCACGGGCTGGCCCACGGAATGGATGCAGGGAACGAAAAAGCCCTTGGGGCCCAAAGTATTCAGTACTTTCTGACCGATGCGGGTCGTGATGCGCATGCTGACCACGACATAGGGGGAGTCGGTGATTTCAACGCCGATCTGCGCGATGTTCGAACCCACCGGCCCCATGCTGTAAGGCACCACATACATGGTGCGGCCGCGCATGCAGCCTTTGAACAGGCCGGTCAGCTTCTTTCGCATGTCTTTGGGGTCAGCCCAGTTGTTGTTGGGACCCGCGTCGCTCTCTTTCGCGGAGCAAATAAAGGTGCGGTGCTCCATACGGGCGACGTCCGCCGGGTTGGACCGCGCCAGAAAAGAACCGGGGCGTTTTTTGGGGTTCAAAGGCGTGAAGGTGCCGCTTTTGACCAAAAGCTCGTTCAAGGACTTCTTCTCGCGCTCCGAACCATCGCACCAATAAACAGCGTCAGGTTGGCACAAAGCCGCGATTTCATCGACCCAAGCGATCAATTTTTTGTTGGTCGTCTTCTTCGCAGTCAGATTTGTTTTCACTGTTGCTTACCTCATCTGTAGTGTATCGGCACAAGCGCCCTTAGGCATTCCCCAGCAAAATCCGACGGCGGCCAGGCCGCCGGCGCGCTCCCGGCGCTCCAAGGTCACCTTGCCTGATTCCGCCTTCATTTACAATACGAAAGCCTTCTTTTTATTTTTCCGGCAGGCTTCAACCCCCTGCTGCGCCTACCTTTTAACGGCGTGGAACTTGCGCCAGATGTCGACAGTATACATGCACAACGCCAGCCAGATGCAGCCGAAGGTCATGGCGTAGGCCTTCGTGAGGGGCTCGTCATAAATAAATACGCCGATAAGAAAAGAAGAGGAGGGAACGATGTAGTGCAGAACCCCCAGGGTGGTTAGCTGCAAATGCCGTGCACCGTATGCGAAAAGCGACATGGGAATGGATGTCGCCACCCCCGCGCCCATAAGCAGGGCCATTTCAACGGGATAGGTAAAACTGAAGGAAGAAAGCCCCGCGGACATATAAAAAATCATGCCGCCCAAGGTGAAGGGCAGCAGCAGGCCAGTTTCCACCAGCATGCCGGGCACGGCTTCCACTTTGATGATTTTGCGCAGCAGGCCGTACATGCTGAAGGTAAGAGGCAAACTGAGCGCCACCCAAGGCAGGCTGCCCAACGATATGACGCGGATGCCCACGCCCACCGCGGCCAGCGTGATGGCGCACCACTGCAGGCGGCTGGGCCGGTCTCGAAACAACAGCACCCCGCAGAGCATGTTGAAAAGCGGGTTAATATAGTTGCCCAGGCTCGTTTCCAGAATCAGGCCGTTATTGATGGCCCAGATAAAAATAAGCCAGTTGGCGGCCAGAACGGAGCCGGAGCAGAAAAGCAACCCCACACTTTGCCGGGAAAGGGCCCGCCGAACCTCGCCCATGCGCCCGGTCAGGATGGCGAAAGGCACCACGAAAACAAAAGACCACACCCCGCGGTGAAAAATAATCTCCAGAGGAGCAACGGCGCCGAGCTGTTTCCAGTACAGCGGCATAATACCCCAAAGACCGAAAGCCGCCACGGCGGCCCATAAGCCCGTTGAGGTATCCCCGCTGCCACCGGGTTCAGAGGGTGCATCGGACACGCCCGGTGCGTTTTCGTCGCTCATCCGGCACCTCCTATACCCGCTATGAAAAAATCGCAACCAGGCGAAGGCGAGGTTATTCTCCTGATGCTTGCGGCAGCCTGCCCTGTAGGGTACACCGAAAAGGCAACGTTGTGAGGAGCACGGCATGAGTGAAGCGACGGTTCTGGTCATCGGCGGCGGCGCGACAGGCACGGGCATATTGCGCGATCTTTGCCTGCGCGGCATCCGCGCCGTGCTGGTGGAACAGGGGGATTTGGCTTCCGGCACCAGTTCGCGCTTTCACGGCCTTTTGCACAGCGGCGCGCGCTATGCCGTGGGCGACCCGGACGCGGCCCGCGAATGCATTACGGAAAATGCCATTTTGCGCCGCATAGGCGGCTTTTGCGTGGAAGATACGGAAGGGTGGTTCGTGCGCACCCCGGCCGACGATCCGGCTTTTGAAGAACGCTGGGCCGCCGCCTGCGAGGCGTGCGGCATAAGCGTAACCCCCGTTTCGCTTGACGAGGCCCGCCGCCGCGAACCCAACCTGACCCGTGAGGCCCGCGCTGTGTATCGCGTGCCCGATGCGGCCGTGGACGGTTTTCGCCTGGTCTGGCACAACACCATGGCCGCCCGCCGGCACGGCGGGGCCGTGCGCACCTATTGCCGGGTGACCGGCATCGACGCCCCTGGCGGCAAGATCAAGGGGGCATGGCTGCTGCACACCCGCAGCGGGCAAAAAGAATATTTTCCCTGCGACTATATCATCAACGCCACCGGCTCCTGGGTGGGCGGCGTGGCGAAGCTGGCGGGCATGGCCGTCAACGTCGTGCCTGACAAAGGCACCCTGCTCGCCTTCAACCACCGCTTTACCGACCGGGTGGTCAACCGCCTGCGCAAATCCACGGACGGCGACATTTTCGTGCCGCACGGCTCCATCACCATTTTCGGCACCACCTCGGTGCCGACAGACAGGCCCGACGACACCACCCCCAGCGGCAAAGAGGTGCAAGACCTGCTCGGCATGGGCGAGGCCCTTTTTCCCCGCCTGCGCGATTACCGCATTTTGCGCGCTTTTGCAGGCACCCGGCCGCTGTATTCGCCCGACGCCTCCACGGGCCGTTCCGCCACGCGCAACTTCGTGATCATCGACCATGCGGAAGAAGGACTTTCGGGCATGCTTTCCGTCACCGGCGGCAAGTTCACCTCCTTCCGGCTGATGGCGGAAAAAACCTGCGACCGGGCGGCTGCAGCGCTGGGCATATCCGCGCCCTGCCGCACGGCGGCAGAACCCATCATCCCCACGCCCGACCCCGGCCTTGTGCGCCGGGCGGCCGCATTTTTCCCTTCGGGCGGGCTGGAACAGGCCGTCTCCCGCCTGGGTGACGATTTGCAAAACGCCGTGACCGTGGCGGAAAAAAATCCCTGGAAAAAGCTGCTGCTCTGCGAGTGCGAGCTGGTGACCATGGCGGAATTTGAAAGCGTGGCTTCCGAACCCACCAGCCATTCGCTGGGCGACATTCGCCGCCGCACGCGCCTGGGCATGGGCACCTGCCAGGGCAGCTTTTGCGCTTTGCGCGCCACCGGCGCGCTGGTTGAAGGCGGCCTGCTTGCCGACACCCCGCCCCAGGACCTGTTCCGCCAGTTTCTGGAAGAGCGCTGGCACGGCATACGCCCTCTGCTCTGGGGCAATCAGCTGCGGGAAATCGAGCTGGAACGCGGCATTTACGGCGCGACCCTCAACATTGACGGCGCCTGCGGCGAAGGCGCATGCTTTACGGAACTGAGTGCGCCCCCTGCCGAGGCCTCCCCCCTTCCCTCTCCCTCTCATAACGGGGTCAAGGGGGCTGAGCCCCCCATATCCCGTGATAGGGCGCGGGGCGAAGCCCCGATCCCGCAATCCTCTTCCTCCAAAGCATATGACGTCATCGTCGTGGGTTCCGGGCTTTCCGGGCTCGTGGCGGCGGCGACCAGCGCCGGGCGGGGCCGCAAGACGCTGCTTATCAGCAAAGGCGCGGGCGCGCTGAGCATAGGCGGCGGCACCGTGGACCTTTTGGGCTATGCGGGCGGCTCCATCGTGACCGGTGACCCTTTCGCGGCCATGGCTTCACTGCCGCCAAACCACCCCTACCGCTTGCTGGGGCCGGAAGTTGTACGCGAATCGCTGCGCTTCATGGCCGGCCTTGCCGCATCCGGAGGCTACCCCTTGCTGCAGGCCGGTTCCGAAAAACACGGCAACGCCTGGCTGCCCACGGCCGCCGGAACCATGAAACCTGTTTGGCTGACCGGCCCCGGCATGGACCCGGCTGTTTTGGCAAAGGCTAAACGCATTATGGTGGCCGGGGTGACCGGCATGAAAGATTTTTCGCCGCACATGGCGGCATCCGGCCTGGCCCGCTGCCCGCAGTTCGCGGGCAAACGTGTGGAATACGCATCCATGCCTTCGCCTCTCGTTTCGGTGAATGCGCGAGGCGCGGCTGACGGGCACGCGCCCGTACGCGACGGCAACGCCCTGGACCTGGCCCGGTTCATGGACAGCCCGGCGGGCTTCGCCTGGCTGCGGGACGCGCTCAAAAAGGCGGCAAACGGCGCGGATGCCGTGCTTATTCCCTCCATTCTCGGCACAAAGCCGGATTCGACACTGCACAAGGAACTGGAAAAGGCCGCAGGGCTGACCATACTCGAGCTGTTCTCTCCGCCGCCCTCGGTCACCGGGCTGCGCATACAGGCGCTCTTGATGGCCTATCTGCGCTCTTTGCAGGTTTCGTTTATCGAAGGCGCTGCCGTTACGCGCGCGCTCACGGCAAACGGCCGCTGCGAAGCCCTTATCACGGGGCAGCCCGATAAAGAGCGCGTCTATCATGCCGATTCGTTCATCATCGCCACGGGCGGCCTGTTCAGCGAAGGCGTGCTGACCGGCCCGGGCAGCGCGAAAGAGGCCATTTTCGGCCTGCCCGTGCCCATGCCCGAAAGCCAGGACGCCTGGTCGTGCAAACGCTTTTTCGACAATTCGCCGCATGCGTTCGCCTCCGCCGGGGTCGCCGTCAACAGCGGCCTGCACCCCGTCGGCCCGGACGAAAAAACACTGTTCGACAATGTGCTGTTCACCGGACGCTCTCTGGCGGGCTATGATTTCGCGACCGAAAAATCCGGCAGCGGCGTAGCGCTGGCCACGGGCTGGTTCGCCGGGTCTCTGGCATAACCCCTGAAGAAGGATTCGCCATGTTCCGTATTTCACGCAACTTTATCCTGCTTGCGGTTTTGTGCGCTTTTACCGCCGCGCCTGCTCAGGCCGCGGGAAAAAAACGCCCGCGCGACTACGGCATCACCATCGGCGTGATGAAACCGGGCAAAAACAACGCCATAACCGATGTTGCGGGCGTGCTCGTCGGTCACGTGACTTTGAATGAGGGCGACAAAACCCGTACCGGCGTGACGGCGGTTGTTCCCTACAAGGGCAACATTTTCCAGAATAAAGTTCCGGGCGCCTTTTTTGTGGGCAACGGCTTCGGCAAGATGGCCGGAGGCACGCAAATAGCGGAGCTGGGCAACATCGAAACGCCCATCGTTCTCACCAACACCATGAGCATAGCGGCCGGGCTGGACGGCATCATCGACTACACCCTGTCTTTTCCTGAAAACAATACCGTGCGCAGCGTGAACGGCGTTGTGGGCGAAACCAACGACTCCGGCCTTAACGACATCCGGGCGCGCGTGGTGACCAAAAAACACGTGCTCGACGCCATCACCGGAGCCAAAGACGGCCCCGTGGCCGAAGGGTGCGTGGGCGCGGGCACGGGCACAGTCGCTTTCGGCTTCAAGGGCGGCATCGGCACATCTTCGCGCGTGCTGCCCAAATCGCTGGGCGGCTACACTGTCGGCGTGCTGGTTCAATCCAACTTCGGCGGCGTGCTGGAAGTGAACGGCGCGCCCGTGGGCGTTGAACTGAAACAATACTCTTTCAAAGGCAATATTGAGAGCGCTGACGGGTCCATCATGATCGTCATTGCCACCGATGCCCCGCTGGACAGCAGAAACCTGGAACGCCTGGCCAAAAGAGCCTTTATCGGCCTGGGCAAGACGGGCAGCATCATCTCCAACGGCAGCGGCGATTATATGATCGCTTTCTCCACCGCAAGCGAACTGCGCATTCCGCACAGCACCAAAGAAAAATTCGACAAACTCACTGTGCTGCGCAACGATGAAATGTCGCCGCTGTTCATGGCCGCCATAGAAGCCACGGAAGAAGCGGTCATCAACTCGCTGTTCGCGGCGACCACTACCACAGGCAACGGCAGAACGGTTCAAGAACTGCCGGTGGATAAGACCCTTGAAATTTTGAAAAACTACGGCAAGATCAAGAAATAGGACCCTACAGCGCCGGGCGGCGTTTTTGTCGAAAGGCAGAGCTATGAAACAGAACGTACTGATGCATAAACTCGCCGCCCTGGCCGGCGAACTGGAAGCCCTGAACCGGGAAGGGGAAAAGTACGCGGAAGAACTGGCCGCCGCGACTTCCCCCGCCCTTGCGGGCCTCTGCGGCCGCCTGGAAGAAATGTTGCACGCGGCCACGCATGAAACCGCATCGGAACTCGGCTTTATTCTTGCCGATATCGCCGCCCTGGACCGCTTCATCCGCTTTCGCGCCCGCCACGGACGCCTGAACGACAGGCAACTGCGCGGCATAATCGATACCGATACCGTGGCGCTGCCCCTGAAAGACGAGCTGCGCCTTATATATGCCGACGCAACCGCCATGCTGGCCGCCGTTACAGCCATACGCAGGGAGTGGAGCGAAGCGTTTCCCGCAAAGACATACGCGAAAACGGCCGAAGCCTTTTCCGGCGGCACGGAGGAATAAGGCCACGCCATGAGCACCCACAGCATGCACAACCCCGACCAGTGCACCGCCTGCACCATTTGCGTGGCGCACTGCCCCGTGGCGGCAGCCACCATGAAATTTCGCGGCCCGAAGCTGACGGGCCCGGCGTATGAGCGTTTCCGCCTGCTGGGTTTCGGGGATGAGGCCTCGCTGGAATATTGCTCCAACTGCAAAAACTGCGACATCTCCTGCCCTTCCGGCGTGCCGGTCGCCACGTTCAACATGCTGGCCCGCGCGGCCTATTGCCGCACGCACACGCCGCCGCCGCGCGACTGGGTTCTGGCCCACTCCGGCGCGTTGGGTTACCTAGCCTCTTCTCTGCCCGCTTCTCTGCTCAATTTCGGCATGAATAACCCCGTATCCCGCCTGCTCATGGACTGGTTCGGCATTGAAAAGAGCGCGCCGCTGCCGCCTTTCGCGCCGCTGCGGGAACGGCGGGCGCTGCGCCGCCGCCCGAAGAAAAACGGCAATAAAACCGCAGCCCTGTTTCCCGGCTGTTTCATCAGTTATTACGAGCCCAAAGTGGGCCTGGACCTGATCGAACTGCTCGGCCTTGCCGGTTACGACGTCGTGGTGCCGCAGAATTTCGTCTGCTGCGGCCTGCCCCTGGTGGCCGGGGGGTATGCCGAAGACGCCATGGACCGCGCCCGGGCCAACAGCATGGAGCTGGCCCGCTGGGCCAAAGCGGGCATTCCCGTGGTCACGGCTTGCCCCAGCTGCGCGCTGATGCTTACGCGCGAATACCGCGAGCTTTTTCCGCAGGAGCAGGGCCTGGGCGAACACGCGGGTGCCGTATCCGAAGCTTGCGAATTCATTATGGAACGCATTTCTGCCGGAGAGCTGAACCTGACAAACGCCACCTCTCCGGTACAAAGCCTGGCCTATCACGCGCCCTGCCATTTGCGGGCGCTGGGCATCGGCCGCACCGGCCTGGACCTGTTGCGTCTGCTGCCCGGCCTTGCGGTGACGGACATGGACGCGGGCTGCTGCGGCATTTCCGGCAGCTATGGCTTCAAGAAAGGCAAATACGAAATCGGCATGGACGTGGGCGCGCCGCTGTTCAAGGCCTTGAAAGAAAGCGGCGCTCCTCTTTCCGCCTCCGAATGCGGCACCTGCCGGGTGCAGATGCGCCACGGATCCAGCCTGCCCGCCGTTCACCCCATCAGTTTGCTGCTGCAAAGCCTGCGCGGCGAGGCCGGGCAATAAAGGCAACGCTGACGAAAAGTGCGAAAACTAGGGCAGATCAATTTTACGATGCTCGCCAGCTTTCAATATTTTCGCAACTCATCTTTTACTTTGTGAACGTAAGGGCGAAATACACTTTCAAATTTTACCATCATGTCGGTTAACCATTGTATGCCTTCAGGCCAATTCTCCCGCCTACGAAAGTCAAATTCATATTTTAACGATATTATTTTATTTTTTGATTCTTGTTTATTATTCCAATCAAGATTTCCCACACCAAGTTTTAACTCCAACTCATTTTTATATTTATATATCTCATTGAAAAAAACTAATGGAGAAGGATAACATTGAAGATGTTTGAGAAAAACCATATGCTCCAAATAGTTTCCGCATGAGTCAATTTTGTTTGTCAAAAAAACGCCATGGACTCCCCATGTTACAAGGTCAAGTGTGTATGCTCCCGTTTTGGGCTGCTGTGGGGAGGAATAAATATTATTATGTATCATACTCTGTCTGAGTAATTCAAAAAACTCTCTACGCTCGTCTTCATTATAAAGTCGTTCTCCGCATTTATCGACAATTTTTGCATATATTGCAGTTTTTAAATCGTCAAAAACAAATGCATCGGCATCATTAAATTTATCATTATTGTTATAATGTCCATTGCTGACACCAATGATTTTAATTCGATCGTCTTTAGTTTTTTTCAAAGAAAAATCAGCTATAACGGATCGCAATCTATCATCATGCGCCCTAAGTGCCTGCAGCACGCCCCAGATAACAGAATATTTATTATCACTCAGCGCGTCATCAATGGAGGCTTGACTCGACACACCAACCGGCAAAAGAATATATCCATATTTCTTCCCTTTCGACGTCCGCATTACTCTTCCAATAGACTGTATAACGTCAATGATAGAGTTACGAGGGTTGAAGAAAATAGCCGCATCTAATGCCGGAACGTCAACACCTTCAGATAGGCAGCGGACGTTTGACAGAATACGGCAGATTCCATCCTCCGTATCTTCCTTCAGCCATGCGATTTTTTCATTTCGAGATAAAGAGTTAAAAGTGCCATCCACATGGTCAATTTCGCATACAAGCTTCTTGTGAGTGGAATGTGCAGTATGCTCATGTATAACTGTACGGAACATATCCGTTATGCGTTTTGAATTTTGAATTGAGCTTGAAAAAGCAACAGCTTTACGCATATGGTTGCATTCGGCGCTCGATCTACCATATCGAGACAATCCATCGTAGCATCCAATAATTTTAACAACATCATTTAAAAAAGTAAGCTCATCCTCAGATGACTCTATAAGATCATGCATCCAGCTTGATATAAACGATTCATCAACAGCTAGAATTAAAACATTATAATCAGAAAGAAGCCCTTGATCTACAGCATCTGAAAATCCCAGACGATGAAATACTTCACCATATATTTCAGAATCATCCATAGAACATAAAATAACGTCATCCTTTTTACTTATTATATTTTTCGTGTTCTCAGCATATATCCTTGGCGTTGCCGTCATGTATAAACGTTTTTTGGCACGGATGAATTCTTGGTTATGCACTTGAACAAATATTGAATCCGTATCATTCAAATTTTTATTGACTACACCAGTTGTCCTATGAGCTTCGTCGCATATGATAACATCAATAATCGGCAGTCCAATATCTTGAGCTTCAGAAATAGCTTTTAGAGAATGATATGTTGAGAATATCACTGTTAGTTCTTGCTCTCGAAGAGTATTCTTGAAATTTTGAACAAGCGAAATCGCGCTGGTACATGCCGGGATAGCCAAGTCATAGGCTTTACTGTCTTCTTTATCTTTTACTCTTCCGACAGTTTCATCTGAACACACAGCATAACAACGAAAGTCAAGGCTAGCTTCTGATGACCATTCTTTTATTGTTTGTGATAACAGGGCAATAGAAGGGACAAGAAAGAGCACCAATCCCTTTTCCCCGACTAGTTGCTCCATAATGTTAAGGGATGTGAATGTTTTTCCCGTCCCACAAGCCATAATCAATTTTCCGCGATCAAATTTGCTAAAGCCGTGCAGAACGTCAAATAATGCCTCCTTCTGATGAGGAAGAAGCGTTTTCCGTTCTCTTCTCTCGAGCTTACTTGGTCTGTTCAGGTCGAAGTTGCTCCAATCAATGTCGTCCCACTCTTGCGGCCTGATTCTAATGACGGGAATTGTTTGGTCTTTGAGCGCATCTTCCGCGTGTTTACCCCATTTGTCAGAAGTGCAGACAATAATTCTGTTTTTAAAATGTTTTTTTCCTGATGCTGTAAAAAATGAATCAATATCTGACTTTTGAATTACATAATCTGGATTATAAAATTTACATTGTATTGCACAAACCCCGTCTTCGTCACGCAGCTTAGCAACTATATCTATGCCGACATCCGGCGATGATCCGCGCCCAGGCCAATCATTCCAAAGCCAGATGTCGCTGAATTTTCTGCTGTATAATGGTGATGCCTTAAAATACTCAACTGATAACAGCTCTAATTTTTTACCTTTATCTGTAGTTGTCGTTGCACTCTCCGCTAACTGTGCCAAAATAGTATGGATTGACGCCGATGCATTGCTCTTTGCCGACGATTTCATATAGCTAGTTTCCTTCCGTCTATTTTGATGGCATTTGGGAAAAAGCGTCGACTTACGCCCGAAAGGCAGGGCACAGAATGCGCCGAGTCAAAGCGTATCTGTCTAAAGCGAAAGGCCCAGTTCCTTAAGCGCCGTGATGACGGCGGATACCGGCAGATGGCGCAGCACCGTATCCGCGTCCTGCGGGTATTCAAAGCCCAGGTTCAGATAGGCGTAGCGGCCTTTTCCCGGCAGGAGCGAGCGGGTTCGCGGTCCGACGGGCCCCCAGCGAAGAGGGTTTGTCGGGCCGTTCAAGGCGACTGTGGGCGCGCCCGTGAGCGCGGCCAGGTGCATGACGCCCGTGTTGACGGAAACCACGGCCGCCGCATCGCGCAACAGACAGGCCAGATCAATCAGAGACACCGCCCCGGCCAACGATATCGCCCGGCCCGCACGTAGCGCGTCTTCCGGCAGATACCGCTCCATAAACGCCCGCGTGGGCGCGGCATCGCCCGGGCCGCCGGTAAAAACCAGGCCGTACCCGGCGCCCAGCAGACGCGCGGCAAGCGCCGCCCACTGTTCAGCGGGCCATTCTTTCAAATGGGCGCGCAGGCCCGAAGGCCACAGATGGCAAAAAACGAGAGGCGCACCAGGCAAAGCCAGGGCCGTGACCGGTCTTTCAGGCAAATACAGGCGCGGTTCGCCCGCCAGGCCGGGCAAGACAGCCCGCCCCAATTCCATAAAATTTTCTGCCTCGTGCCGCTCGTTACTGTGCGGCACGGCGAGGTCATAAGCGAAATGCCGGTGCTGCCCCGACGTCGCAAAGCCCACGGTCAGCCCCGCGCCGGAACAGGCGCTTGCCACCGCGCCCAGGCGCGGCCACTGGCTGGTATCAAACAAAAGATCATAACGCGATTGCCGTAAATGGCGGACCAGGCCGGGCAGGTCCGTCACCCCGAACACGGCGCGGCCGCAGGCGGGCGGCATCAGGTCCAGGGCGGGCGCGTTGGCGCGGGAGGCGATGACGGTCACGTTCGCTTGAAGCAGCTTTGCGGCAAGCGCCGCCACCAGGCCGGATGCAAGCAAGAGATCGCCGATGGCCCCAAGGCAAAGCACGCCGACGCTGTGCACGGCGGCGGGGTCAAGCGGTCCCGGCGCGGGACGGGCCATGCGGCGGCAAGCTCCGGCGGCGGCAGCCAGCGGCACCCCCAACCAGAAATCAAGCTTGCGTTTCACGATGCTGCCGCGTTCGCTCACAGTCCCTCCCTTGCGTGCCCAAAGACCTACCGCCTTCGCGAAGTCAAATCAAGAAAAAGACGCTGTTGCGCACGCAGAAAGGGTGGTATACATAAGTCATCTTATTATTACAGGGCAGCATGCCCGCCCATTTTTCCGCAGGAGACACCATGACCTATCTTATTCCGGCTCTCATCGCCGTAGCCTTTATCATTCTCGCGCTTGGCGTCAAATCCGTGCCTCAGGGCTATGAATACACGGTGGAGCGCTTTGGCCGCTACACCCACACCTTGCGGCCCGGCCTCAGCGTCATCATTCCGCTGATGGACAGAATCGGCCGTAAAATCAACATGATGGAAAACGTGCTCGATGTGCCTTCGCAAGAAGTCATCACCCGCGACAACGCCATGGTCAAGGTGGACGGGGTGGTCTTCTTTCAGGTGCTTGAAGCGCAAAAAGCGGCGTATGAAGTCACCAATCTGCAATACGCCATTTTGAACCTGACCATGACCAACATTCGTACGGTCATGGGCTCCATGGACCTGGACGAGTTGCTCTCCAAACGCGACGACATCAACGCCCGCCTGCTGACGGTACTGGACGAAGCCACCCACCCCTGGGGCGTCAAGCTGACCCGCGTGGAAATCAAAGACATTCGCCCGCCCATGGACCTGGTTGACGCCATGGCCCGCCAGATGAAGGCCGAACGCGAAAAGCGCGCCGCCATTCTGGAATCGGAAGGCATCAAGCAGAGCGAAATCTTGCGGGCGGAAGGTGAAAAGCAAAGCGCCATTCTGAAAGCCGAAGGCCAGCGCGAAGCCGCCTTCCGCGCGGCCGAAGCCCGCGAACGCGAAGCCAAAGCCGAAGCGGAAGCCACCAACATGGTTTCGGAAGCCATCGCCAAAGGCGACATGGCCGCCATTCAATACTTCGTGGCTCAAAAATACATCGGCGCGCTGGGCCAGTTCGCCGAATCCAACAACCAGAAACTGCTGATGCTGCCCCTTGAAGCCACAGGCGTTATGGGATCCGTCGCGGGCATAGCCGAACTGTTCAAAGAAACCGCCCAGCGCAAAGACGGCGGCAAAGCGACGCGGAGCTGACATGAGCGGTCTTCTGCCCTTTCTCTGGTGGCATTGGTGCCTCTTCGGCCTCTTGCTGGTGCTGCTCGAGATGCTGGTGCCCGGCGTGTTTCTGCTGTGGATAGGCATCGGCGCGCTGGTCACCGGCGGCCTTGTGGGTATTTTCGGCATTGTGGACTGGCAGGTGCAAAGCCTGATCTTCGTGCCGCTTTCATTCATTGCGCTGCTTCTGGGCCGCCGTTTCATCCGCTGGGCCACCCCGGCTGAAGACGGCACCCTGAACCGGCGGCTGGCCATTTACGTGGGCCGCAACGCCGAAGTGACGCAAGCCATCGTCAACGGCCAGGGACGCGTGCACCTGGGCGACACCCTCTGGCGGGTGCGCGGCGAAGATTGCCCCGCCGGCACCCAGGTCACCGTCACGGGCGTTGAAGGTTCCGACCTTTTGGTAAAGATACTCAACCGGCCCGACTCACCCGAAAAGACAACGGACCCGTCATGACATCCATTGGCGATATTCTGACTTTGACCCCCCACGACCTCAGCGTTGACGGGGGGGCTGTCGCCAGGCACGGCGAACTGGTGATTTTTCTGAACAAAGGCCTGCCCGGCGAAACCCTGAGCGCCAGGGTCACCAAGCTCAAATCGCGCTTTGCCGAGGCGGAGGTTCTTGAAACGCTGGCCCCCGCCCTGCCGGCCGAACCGCCCCACTGCCCCCATGCCGGCGACTGCGGCGGCTGCCCCTGGCCCGGCCTGCCCTATGGCGTGGAACTGGCCTGGAAAGAAAAACAGGTTATGGAAAGCTTTCGCCGTCTGGGCAAAGTCGCGTTTAAAGAAGACGGCAACGAGGACGGGGCGGTTTACGACCCCATCATCGCCTCGCCCCGGAACTTGGGCTATCGCAACAAGCTGGAGTTCGCGTTTGGACACTCCCCGGAAAAGGGAGTTCTGCTGGGCCTGAAACGCCGCGCGTCCCACGAGATTGTGGAGATCGAAGAGTGTCCCCTGGCCGCCGCCCCCTTCGGGCGCATTCTTGAGCATGCCCGCGCACGGGTGCGCGAAGCGGGCTTTAGCGCCTGGAACGGCAAAGAGGGCTTTCTGCGCTTTCTGGTGTTGCGCCGACCGGATCATACGCCGGAGGGCAACGCCCAATGCCTGGCGGAACTGATCACCGCCCCGGCGGACAAGGCGGCTGTCGAAGCCGTGCGCTCCTTCGGCCAGGCGCTCTTGCGCGACTGCCCGGAACTCACTACGTTCTTGCATACCGAGCGCAAAAGCCCCTCTCCCGTAGCCTACGGCGAAAAGATCAGAACCTGCCTGGGGCCGGACCGGCTCTGGGAACAGACCGGCCCTCTGCTGCTTGAAGCCCCGGCTGCCGCGTTCTTGCAGGTCAATACGGCCGCGGCCGCGCTGCTGTATGCGACGGTCAAAGAGTACTCCGCGCTGACGGGCAGCGAGAGCGTATGGGACTTATATTCCGGCGTCGGCGGCATCGCCCTGACCCTGGCCGGGCAGGCCCTTTCCCTGCGCGGCTTTGAAAGCGCGCCGGAGGCGGTCGCCTTTGCCAAACGCAACGCCCAGCAACAGGGCGCGGCCAACGCCTCGTTCATCGCCGGGGATGTGACCGCTCTGTTGCGCAAAGAACGCGCCGCACCCGACCTTGTCATTACCGACCCGCCGAGAGCCGGGCTGGATGAGGCCGTGACGCGCGAACTGCTGCGCCTGGCCCCCCGCCGCATCATCCTGGTGGGGTGCGCCCCCGCGACCATGGCCAGGGATATCGCGCGCCTTGCCGCGCGGTATGCGGTCAAACGGGTTCGGGCCGTGGACCTCTTCCCGCGCACGCCGCATGTGGAAAGCGTGGCCCTCCTTACCTTGCGGGACTAGCTTTTACCCGGCATCCTTGCCAGGGGCATTCCCTTGGCGTACAGAGCGGGTATGTGCCCCCGTCCTGCCCTTTCCCTTTTACCACTTGCCGCGACGCTCTGCTTCGCGCTGCTGCTTTCCGCCTGTTCCAGCCGGGTGGGCACGGAGACGATCCGCACGTCCATAGCCACGGGCGAGACCTCCCCTTTGCTCGAAAAAATGCGGAAAAACCATGACAATTACAGGGAGTTGGTTACCGCCCTCAACCTGGCCCGTATCTACCAGCTTGAAGGACAGTGGCGCCTGTCCATCGCCGCTTTTGAAGAAGCCCTCGTTCTGCTGGAGGAGTACGAAGGCCGCGCCGTGATCAACGTGCGCGGCATGTTTTCCGGCGTGGGAACCATTTTGCTGGCCAGAGGCTCGCAAGGCTATTATGGCACGGGGTACGAACGCTCGCTTCTGCATACCTTCAATGCTCTCAATTATATGATGCTGGGCGATTTTTCCGGCGCGGCCGTTGAAATGCGCAGGATGGAGCTGCGTCAGGAGATGTGGCTGCACGAGTCACAGGTCCGCCTGGAACAGAACCTGGAAAAGATACGGGCAAGCCGGGGGTCTTCCATCGCCTCCGCCGACAACCTGCCCTTGCAGTATTCCATGCGCGCAACGCTGAGCGACCCTGCCGTGCGCAATCTGGTCAACAGTTACCAGGATTCATTTTCTTACGCGCTGAGCTCCATCCTCTGCCGCCTGGCCGGGGATACGCAATACGCCGAGGTCAGCCTGCGCCGCGCCGCGGCCCTGGATGACGGGGCAAAAGTTATGTTCAGCCAGGCCTGGGGAACGAACGATCCGGTGATGAAAGCGGCCGCAGCGCCGTCCCCCCAAAATAAAGGACGAAAACAGCCCGCAAAAACACGAGGCGCCGCCGCCTCTGCCGCCGGCAACCTCAAACATACGCATTTGAAATCGCCCCCCGTTGAGAACGAAGCCCCTGCCGCTCCGATGCCCGCGCATTTCGAGCCGCGCATACCGGCCCTGCCGCCGCCCGTTCCGGATGAAGGCGCCATGCCGCCGGATCAGGAAGTGACCGTCATCGCCTTTACCGGCCTTGCCCCGGCTTTGCGGGTGGAGCATATACGCATCCGTTTTCCCGTTGTGGGCTATCTGCTGCTTGACCTGCCGTCTTACGCCGGGGCTGTGCGCGGCGCGACGCCGCAAGCGCGCTGCTCCGCCGGGAACGAATTTGCCCTGTACCCCCTGCTGCGCACGGATCTCTTGGCTTACCGCACCTTGCACGACGAAGTGCGCATGGAGATCGCCTCCGCCGTCAGCCGGGCCATGATCCGGGCCGGGGCGGCGGTCGCAGCCACTGCGGTTGCCGCATCGCACGAAGATACGCGCAATTTCGCGCCCCTGGCGGGCCTGTTTGTGACCGCGCTTACCGATCTGTTTACCACCCCCTTTTCCGCCTCGGTGCGTAACTGGGAAACCCTGCCCAACAGCGGCTATATCGCCCTGACCCGCGTGGCCCGGGGCAGCAGCGTCACTGTAGGCGCGGGCGGCGGCGAACGCACGGTTTCCTTGCCGCAAGAAGCCAGGGGGGTTATCATTATGGCGACGCAACTATCCAACGCAAACCTGAGAGTAGATTATGTGGCGTATTAGCGCATCCTTCTGCATTGTTCTCTGTCTCGCTCTGCTGCTGGCGTCCTGCGGCGGGCGGCCCACCCACCATTATGTGGATACCAAAGACGTGAAAGTCGACAGCATCAGCCACACGGTTGACGGCGACTTTCTGGTCGTTTCCGCCGTGTTGAAAAATAGCGGCTCTTCCGTGCGGCACAGCGTGTACCGCATGCAGTGGTTCGACGCTTCCGGGGCCTTGCTCGAGCAATCCGCCTGGCGCCCTATCATCATCAAAGGCGAGGTGCCCATCCATGTCAAAGAACGGTCCACCGTTCCGGGCGCCACAGAATACACCCTCATCATCTCCAACGATGCGAGTTGAGCCATGCATACCCGAAAACTTCTTTCCCTTCTCGTTCTTGTCCTGACCTGCGCGGCTCTGGCCGCCTGCGGCGGCCCCAAAACGGGCCGTGTTTCGGGCGACGGCGAAGTGCATTACGAAGACCCCCACGCCGTTGAAACCGTGACGGCCAAATGGGGCTCCACCGATTTGCAGAACACGGCGGAAAGCATGACCCAATCGCTGCTGGCCACCAAATGGGTGGCCCAGGCCGCCAGCCCGCCCAGAATCCGCCTGCGTGACGTGAAAAACTACACGGACGAGCACATCGATGCCAAAGGCATCACGGATAAAATCCGCATCAAGCTGCTGCAGTCGGGGCAGGTGCGTTTTCTGGCCGACGAAGGCAACCTTGGGGACGTGATGGCCGAACGGGATCTGACCGAAACGGCCACCCGGAAAAAGGACAACAAGCCGCTGCTGGAAACGGACTACATCATTACTGGCGCGGTGCGCTCCATTAAAAAGCGAACCAAAACCGTGGGCGACGCGTTCTATCAGATCACCCTGGAGCTGACGGACCCGCAAAGCGGCGAAGTGCTCTGGGCCGACGAGAAAGAAATCCGCAAGACAACGACGAATCCGAAACTCGGGTGGTAGACAATGAAACGTTATTGCAGCCTGGGCGCACTGGCCATCCTGCTGTGCCTGACCACCGCCTGCGGCACCAAAGACCCGGGCGCCACGGCCGAGCCCGCGCCCAAAGCCGAAAAAGCCTTCAGCCTTGAAAAAGGCACGGCTGTCGCCCTGCGCCTGTTCACGGCGCCCGCTTCCGCGAAAGGCGGCAGCGAAGATTTGCCCACACTGTTCCACGATCAGCTTGTCTTTGCCTTGCACGACGCGGGGCTGCATGCCGAGGATGCCGCCGTCCCCGCCGCAGCGCCCGCCACAGGGCTGAACGTTGCGCCCCTGACGGCGGATGATGAAAAAGCTGCTGCGGGCGACGACGCGGCCGGACAGATCGAACAGGCCGAACCCGCGAAAACGGCGGAAAAAACACCTACTGAAGAAAAACCCGATGCCCCCCGCTATGTGCTGGAAGGCCGCATCACCACCTACCACGCATGGGCCAGGGCCAGCCCGCCGGCCAGGGCGACCGGCGACTACCGCCCCCGCGCCGGGCTGGAAACCGCCTGCGTGTACCGGCTGATCGACACGGAAACGGGCACGGCCGTGCTTTCCGGCACGGCCAAAGGCGCAGGCGCCAGAGCGGCGGCCGAAAAAGACGCTTCCGTCAAGGATGAGCTGGCCCACAAAGCCTTTGCCGCCATGGCGGAGCAGATAGCAAACCGCCTGACCGGCAAGGCGGCGAAAAGCGTGAGCGTTGAAAACGGCGATCGTGACGATTACCAGGATTCGCCCGGCAAACAGCTGAAACCCAAACCGGCGGTGAAGCGGTAAAGCCCGGCACGAAACGGCGCTTTTATTGACGCGCCGCTGATTTCTGTGTTATTCGTGCCGATTGTGCATATCGGTTACAGGCCGGGCGGCGGAGAAGGATATGATTTTTCCTAAGAAAAAGCCCCCGGAAAAGCCTCTGCTCAGCGGGCCTATCGCCCGCGCCAGCGTCATCGGGCTGCACCTTGTCTCCGGCATGCTTGCGGGCGGCTTTATCGGTTACTGGTTGTGGCACTGGTTTGACGCCCCCTGGTGTTTCTGGATTTTTCTGGCCTTCGGCTTTGCGGCCGGCTGCCTGAACATGTACCGCGACGTAAAAAAGCTGTTGCGGGATCAGGATGTGATCGATGCTGAAAAAAATCCGCCTCGCGATTGAAAAACGCTTGCGCGCCGGGGGCATTGCCTCTCCCGACATGCGGCGTATTCTCAGCGGGCAGCTTTTGTTCGCCGCATCCGCTCTGGTTATCGGACTGGCGCTGGCGCATTTTTCAACGTGGCCGCTGGCCTTTGCCCTGGGTTCCGTTCTGGCAGCCCTGAACTTGTGGTGGCTGGCGCGCTCGGTTGTGCGGGCTGTGGGGCAGCCCTACACCCCGGCCCTGGCTTTCATGCACCTGTGCGGTTTTTTGGCGCGCTTCGCTTGTGCGGGCGGCGCTTTATATGTGCTTATTGTACGGCTGAACACGCCCCTGATCCCGCTTTTGGCGGGGCTTTCAACGGTGGTGGCGGCCTTGGCGTTCCGTGGCGCGGCCCGGATCGCGGGTAATTCTCTGAAGGAGGCATAGCCATGGCTGGCGGCGGTTTGCCGGAACCGGTACTTATTACGACCTTTCTCGGGCTTGACCACGTGACCATCGCGGGCAAGACCGTTGAGTTCAAGCATGTTGTCTACACCTGGCTGGCCATGGGCGTACTGTTCATCACGGGCGCCATCGCCCGCACCCGCCTGACGCTGGTGCCGGGCAAACTGCAGAACGTGCTTGAAACCGTTGTCGACGGCCTTGAGCAGGTGACGGTCAGCAGCATAGGCGAAGAAGGACGCAAGTTCTTCCCGTTGCTGTGCGGCCTTTTCCTGTTCATTCTGGTGCAGAACCTGTTCGGTCTGCTGCCCGGCTGCGACGCGCCCACGGCCAACGTCAACACCAACGCCGCCATGGCGCTGTTCGTCTTCTTTTACTACAACTATCAGGGCATCAAACGCTGGAAGTTCGGCTATATTCATCACTTCATGGGCCCCATGCCGCTGCTGGCGCCCTTGATGCTGCCCATCGAGCTTATCAGCCATCTGGCCCGGCCTCTTTCGCTGACCCTGCGACTTTTCGGCAACATCCGGGGCGAAGAAATCGTGCTGGTGCTGTTCTTCTTCCTGCTGCCCGTCATCAGCACCTTTCCTGTCTACTTCCTGTTCCTGCTGGCCAAAGTGTTGCAGGCGTTCATTTTCTTCATGCTGACCATGATCTATCTGCAAGGCGCCATAGAGCACGCGCATTAGAAATAAATTTGTGGGGAATGGCGAAAGCCACAACTATATAATCGTATAAGGAGCCTTACATGCGTAAATTGTTCACCGCTGTTTGCAGCGTTCTCACCGTATTGGTCATGGCCGGCGTCGCCGCCGCGGCCGAAGCCGCCGCCCCTGCCGCTAGGGCCTCCCTCAATGCCGACGGCCTGGGCCTGGCCGCTTTCGCCGCCGCCATCGGCATGGCGATCGCCGCCGCCGGCTGCGGCATCGGCCAGGGCATGGGCCTGAAAGCCGCCTGCGAAGGCGTTGCCCGCAACCCCGAAGCCAGCAACAAGCTGACCACCATTTTGCTGCTGGGCCTGGCCTTCATTGAATCGCTGGCCATTTACGCCCTGGTTATCTGCATGATTTTGCTGTTTGTGCGTCCTTTCGGTTGATCCGAACCGGCAGCGGGCGTCGAATCACGGCGCCCGCTGTGCTCTGCTTCAATAACCGCCTCAGGCATCGGCAATACGGAGCGAATTATGGCACCCCCCAAAACCGCGCATATCCCTCGCGCCACTATTCAGCGGCTGGCGATTTATCTTGAGGTTCTGGAAAAACTGCACGGCGACGGCATCAACGTCATTTCCTCCGAACCGCTGGCCAAAGCCTGCGCGGTCAACGCCTCGCAAATTCGCAAAGACCTCACCTACTTCGGCGAGTTCGGCGTGCGCGGAGTCGGGTACAACATTGCCAACCTTATGGCCTCCATCGCCGAAGCGCTCGGCGCCAACAAACCCTGGAACTGCGTTATCGTCGGCACCGGCAAGCTGGGGCGCGCGCTTTTGAACCACCGCGATTTTTCGCTGCGCAGCTACCACATTATCGGCGCGTTCGACTCCGACCCGGAAAAAATTGGCGAGCAGATCGACGGCATCACCGTGCAAAACGTTCATTGCCTTAAGGAGTGCACGGAAGCCCTCGACGCCAAAATCGGCATAATCACCACCCCCCCGGCCTGGGCCCAGCAAGTGGCCGACCAACTGGTGGAAGCCGGCATTCGCGGCATTCTCAACTTCGTGCCCGCCCGTATTTTTGTGCCCGACAACGTGTTTTTGGAATACGTGGACTTTTTCCACCACCTGTACGCCCTGTCTTTCAACATTACCGCTTCGAACAACAGCCGATGAGCCGCCCGGGAGGCGCCCCAGCTTTTTCTTTGCTGACCGATTTCGGGTACGCCGACCCGTATGCCGGTGAATTGCGTGCCGTTTTGCACCGCCTGGCTCCGGGCGTGCCCTGCTTTGACCTCTCTCACGGCGTTCCGCCTTTTTCCGTCATGACCGGCGCTTTTTTTCTGGCAGCCGCGCTGCCGTATCACGCGGCGGGAATGATTTTCGTTTGCGTCGTGGACCCCGGCGTGGGTTCGGAACGCGATTTTCTGTGCTTGGCGGATGGCAACCATACGCTGCTGGGGCCGGATAACGGCCTGCTCTCTCTTGCCTATCAGACCATGCGGAAAAACGGTCCGGCCCAGGCCTGGCGCCTCTGTGCGCCGAGCGGCGGCACATTTCACGGCCGCGACTTCCTTGCGCCCCTGGCGGCAAAGCTGGCCTTGGGCGCGAAGCCGGAAACCCTGGGCACAGCGCTTGACCCGGATGACACGGGCATGCGCCTTAGCCCCGATTGGGCGCACCCGGCCGACATAGCGGGCGGATTTTGCTGCACGGTGCTGCACGTCGACCGTTTCGGCAACTGCATTCTGAATATTCCCCTTGATCACCCTTTGCCCGGTTCCGGGGGCGCGCTCCTGCTGTCGCCCGGCGAAAACGGCGAAGCGTTGCCCCTGTGCTGCGCAACGCACTATGCCGCCATAACGGCAGGAGAAATCGGCCTTGTGCCCGGCAGCCAGGGCTTTTACGAGCTGGCCTGCGACCGGGCCAGCGCCGCCGCGCGGCTTTCTCTGACGGCCGGTTCCATCTGCCGCATCACAGCTGATTGACCTTGACCGGCGACTTAGCTATGGTGCCGCAATATTCAGCATCATCCGTAATACTCAAGGCGACTCGGAGGAATCATGCTTTCTTCTCGTGACTGCACCCTGTTCAGCGGCGGCGCGGCTGGAACCGAAGCCTTTTTCGGCGGCCTGGCCGAAAAATACGGCATTCAAGAAGTCAACTTCAGCTTTGACGGCCACCAGAGCGAACGCACGCGCGGCCTCAGAGTTCTGACCAATGACGAATTGGCGCTCAAAGACGTCAGTTTGGGCTACGTTTCCAAACTGCTGCGCCGCGAATACACCCGCGCGCCCATTTTCCGCAAAGTGCTGCAATCCATCTGCTGGCAAGTCAGCAGCGGGTATGAAGTCTACGTCGTGGGCTCCATTCTCGAAGACGGCACCGTACGCGGCGGCACCGGCTGGGGCGCGGAATTCGCCAAAATTTGCAACAAGCCCCTGTACGTGTTCGACCAGAACCAGAACGGCTGGTTCCACTGGGAAAACGAAGTCTGGGCGCCTGTTTCCGAACCGGTTGTCGGCCACCGCCAGTTCACCGCCACCGGCACCCGGTTTATGGAAAAGAACGGCCGCGGCGCCGTTGAAGCGCTGTTCGCCCGTTCCTTCTCCAAAAACTAACCCGAAAATCCCTCGCGACTGCATGCCCTGCCCGGCGCGAAATCCGCGCCGGGCAGGGTTTTTTCCTGAGGTGCACTGTCATGCGCGTTTTTCTTCCCGCCCCGGAAACGTTCAAAGCCGACCTCGGTTTCTGGGCCGCTCTCGGTTCCTCCTGCCTCTGGGGGACCTTGCCGCTTTACTGGTATCTGCTGCGCGACGTTTCTCCTCCCCTGATTCTCTGCCACCGCATTCTCTGGTCCTGCGTCTTTTTGCTGCCGCTGGTCATCGCCACCGGCCGTTTCGGCGAATTAGTCAAAGCGGCGCGTAACCCCAAGGTCATGCGCGGGCTTTGCTGCAGCAGCCTTCTGCTGGGTTGCAACTGGCTGCTTTTCATCTGGGCGGTCAACAACGGCAGGGTGCTGGAAACGAGCCTGGGCTATTACATCAATCCGCTGATGACCATTGCCATGGGCATCGCCCTGTTCGGCGACAAACCGGGCGCGGTGCGCCTGGCCGCCATAAGCATCGCCGTGGCCGGCGTGACCGCCCAGATCGTCATGACGGGGGCTTTCCCTTGGGTAGGCCTTGGGCTGGCTTCGCTCTTTTCCGTCTATGCTTTGCTGCGCAAACTGGCGCTGGTAGAATCGCTCCCCGGTCTTGCCCTTGAAACCGCCGTGCTGGCGCCACTCGCGCTGGCCTATGTACTGTGGACCGGGGCCACATCGCCCTTGCCCGCCTGGGGCGCAAACATGGCGGAAAGCCTGCTGCTGGCGGGCACCGGGGTTATCACCTCCGTCCCGCTCATTTTATATGCGTATGGCGCGCGGCATTTACCGTTCACAACCTTGGGCATTTTGCAGTATATTTCGCCCAGTTGCTCGTTGCTGCTCGGAGTTTTTGTTTTTGAAGAACCGCTCACGCCGGCGCTAATGGTGGCCTTTGCCGCCATCTGGACGGCGCTGACGCTGTACACGGCGGACAGTTTGCGCAAACGCGGGAAAAACTCCGCCCAAACGCCGTCATGAGGACGCCATGCCCTATTTTGGCCTGGGTGAAATAGCGGCCCTGATCACAGCGGCCAGTTGGGCGGGCTCTTGCCAGGTCCACACCATGATCGGGCGCAGGATAGGCGCGGTCGCCCTTACAGCGGCCCGCATCCCGCTGTTTCTTGCCGCCATGGGCACGGTCTGCCTGATTATGGGCGTCGATACGAGCTGGTCTCCCGGCGCATTGACGCTGCTGGCCGTTTCCGCTCTCGCCGGGTTTGCCATCAGCGACCCGCTGCTGTATACCGCCGCGGTCATGATCGGACCGCGCCTTGCCCTGCTGGTGCAATCGCTTTCCGCCTGCCTTACCGCCATACTGGGGTATTTTTTCCTGGGCGAAACCGTCGGCCTGCTGGGCGCGGCGGGCATCGTCACCGCCAGCTTCGGCGTGGCTTTCGTCTTGATGGAAGGGGGGTTCAAAGGTGCTGACACATCCGGTTGCAGCCCGAGGCAATTCCGGCAGGGGGTCACGCTGGCCTTTATCGCAGCCCTGGCTTTGGCCGCCGGTTTCCTGCTGCTGAAACAAGCTCTGCTTTTGGGCATTCAGCCCACCTGGGCCGCCTTTTTGCGCATCGGCTTCGGCGGGATATTCATCTGGAGCGGCTCGCTCTTGCGCGGCAAATTGCTTGAATTTCTGCGCAGCGCCTGGACATCGTGGAGCATCGTCCGCTTGATGATACTGGGGTGCTCCGTCAGCACGGTGGGCAATTTCCTCGCCCCTTACGCCATGCAGCTGACGCAGACGGGCATCGCGGCGACTCTTATCGGACTGCAACCGGTTCTGATTATTTTTCTGACGTCTTTCGTGGACCGCAAACCCCCTACGGCAAGAGCCATCATCGGCACTCTGATCGCCTTTTCCGGCACGGCCATGATCTTCCTGCGCTGAAGGAGGACCGCATGAAATACGGACTGGATGAAAAACCCGGCTTGCTGCCCCTGCTGCTGTATGGCTTGCAATGGTGGGTCGCCACCTTGCCGTCCCTTATCATCATGGGCATGGTCGTGGTCCGGCTGCATTTTCCCGGCCTTCTCGCGGAACAGGTGGCCTACATGCAAAAGCTGTTCTGGCTGCTCGGCGCCGTAACCGTGGTGCAGGTGCTTTGGGGCCACCGCCTGCCCCTGGTCGTTGGCCCGGCATCCACCTTGCTTGTGGGCTTGGTGGCCTCGGCTTCGGCGGGCATCAACGCCATGTACACGGCCATTTTGCTCGGCGGGGCGCTGCTCGCCATTGCGGCCGCCACCGGCGCTCTTTCAAAGCTGCGCGTGTTTTTCACACCGCGCATCGTCGCGGTCATTCTGGCGCTTATCGCCTTTACCCTGAGCCCTACCATTTTGCGCCTGCTGCTGGGAGATTTCCCGCACGCTTCTTTCAATCTTTGCTTCGCCCTGGTTATGGTCTTCGTGCTGGTGCTCTGCAACGCCCGCCTGCCCGGCGCCTGGAAATCCCTGACCGTCTTTCTCGGCGTCGGCGCGGGGAGCCTCGCCCATTTTCTGGCCTTCGGCTTTCCGGCCCTGCCCGCTCTTTCGGCAACGGACGAAGGCATGCGGCTGTTCATAACCGCCCTCGAATTTCATCCCGGCGCCATCCTGTCTTTTTTCTTTTGCTTTCTGGCCCTGACCATCAACGAGCTGGGCTCCATAGAAGCCGTCGGGCATATGCTGGAAGCGGGCGGCATGGATGGGCGCATCAGGCGGGGCGCGGGCCTGCAAGGGGTCGCGGGCATGGCGGCCGGGGCGTTGGGCGTTATCGGGCCGGTGGATTTTTCTCTCAGCGCTGGCCTGATCACGGCCACGGGCTGCGCTTCGCGCTACACGCTGGTGCCCGCCGGCATCGCGCTGGCGCTCTGCGGCTTTTTTCCCCGCTTTGTTCTGCTGCTCTCGTGCATCCCCGGGCCTGTCATGGGCGCGCTTCTGCTGTATCTGATGGCCACGCAGCTTGCCAGCGGGCTGACCCTGCTGGTGCGCGATAAAGGCATCACGGACTTTACCAGCGGCACCACCGTGGGCCTGCCGCTGATGATCGGGCTGCTGATTTCCTTTGCCCCGCCCGCCGCACTGAACGGCTTTCCGGAATTTTTGCGTCCCGTGATCGGCAACGGGTTCGTCATGGGCACCATCGCGGTCATCGCTTTGGAGCACGGCGTATTCAGAAAAAAAACGGCGGAATGACCCTTCTTGCTTTCCGCACTATTTGAAAACGCATAGGTATAACGGGCAAGCGCATATGTTGATAAATCTTTTGCCCTCGGATTCAGGATCTGATATGAGAGCGGATGGTTTAAACTGGGGACCCTCTGCGTAACCTTGTATACTGAAAAAACAGGAACAACATGATCGGCCATTATTCCTGGTGGAACGTGCTGGCTTTCAGCGCTCTCGTCGTCGTCGCGCTGATTGTCGACCTTTATGCGCACAAATCCGACAAAGCCATCTCCATGCGCGACGCGGCGCTGTGGAGCATTTTTTGGGTAGCCCTTTCACTAGGGTTCGCCTGGTATGTGGGCGCGACCCACGGCGTGGAAGACAGCTCGCTCTTTCTGGCCGGGTATTTCCTTGAAAAATCCCTGTCCGTGGACAACCTTTTCGTCTTCATCGCCATTTTCTCCTCCTTTTCCATCCGCGACGAATTGCAGCACCGGGTGCTGTATTACGGCATTCTCGGCGCGCTGATCATGCGCGTCATTTTTGTGGCCGCGGGTACCTCGTTTTTACTGCTGTTCGGCAAATGGGCGCTGACCGCCTTCGGGCTCTTCGTACTGTGGTCCGCCTGGAAAATGTGGCAGAACAGCAAAGAAGAGTGCAAGGTCATCACCGACTACAGCGACCACTGGAGCGTGCGCCTGACCCGCAAGTTTTTTCTGGTGCACCCGCAGCTCGTCGGGCACAACTTTTTCGTCAAGATCAACGGCCTGCTGCACTGCACGCCGCTCTTTCTCTGCCTGGTGGTCATCGAGATCGCCGACGTGATGTTCGCTTTTGACAGCGTGCCCGCCGTTATCGCCATCACCCGCGACCCCTTCCTGGTGTATACCTCGAACATTTTCGCCATTCTGGGCCTGCGCTCGCTCTACTTTCTGCTGGCCGCGGCCAACCGCTTTTTGTGCCACCTGGAAAAATCGGTCATCGCGGTTCTGGCCTTCATCGGCATCAAAATGCTGCTGGATGTCGTAAACATCATCCATGTGCCGCCGCTGGTCAGCCTGGCCATCGTGCTGGGCCTGCTTATCGCCGGGGTTGTCGGTTCCGTTCTGTACCCCGCACCGAAAGATTGACGGCAAAAAGCCGGGGGCTAGCCTCCGGCTTTTTGCTTTGGCCCGCTCTTTGCTATTCCCCTCCTGACCGGCGAGATTATGACGGCGCCGGCGGAAGGAAATATGGCCCCATTTCATTTTTCACTGGAACAGGTTCTGCGCTACCGCCAGCAGCTTGAAGAACAAGCCATGCTGGCTCTGGCCGAAGCCCGCGCCGCCCGCGACAAGCGGCGGCGGGAACGCGACGAGTGCGTCGCCGCCCTGGCCGAACAGCGCGTTAAACTCGCCTCCGCGGCAACGCTGCCGGCGGAAGAACGCTGGCTGATCACCGGGTACATAGCCGGTTTGACGCAGGATCTGGAGCAGGCCAGGATTGACCTCATCGTTCTTGAAGAAGAAATGGACCGCTGCCGCCAGGCCCTGACCCAACGCTCGCAAGACAAGAAGCTGCTGGAAAAACTCAAGGACCGCCAGGCGAAACGCCATGCGCAGACAGAAACATACCGGGACCAAAAAAGCTATGACGACATCGCAACGATCCGCTTCGTCCCTTCGACCCTCTAGGCTCTGCCGCTACCTGGCCTGCGCCGTGTTGCTCAAGCTCTGCCTGCTGGGCACCATGCTTGCGGAACCGATCTGGTCCACGCTGGATGCCAAACGCGAAGCGGCCCGCCCCGTCGCCCAGGCGGCCACCACCCCGCAGGCCCAGCCCGCGGTAAAAGTTGCGGAACCCCGTCCTGCCGCGAATTCCGGCAGATATCTTCTCAGCCCCGCCACCGCCCAGGCGGCCCCGGCAAGCGACCCCGCAAATCAACAGCCCGCGGCCGGGCAAACCGACCTTTCCAGAGAAGGGCTGCAACGCCGCCAGGAAGAAATCGCCCGCAAAGAACAAGACCTGCGCACTCTTGAAAAAGAGCTGGATTCTCGCCTGGAGCGCCTGCAACTGCTGGAATCGCGTCTGCAAATGATGCTCAAGGAAGCGGAAGAGGTCAAAAGCGCCAAGTACCGCCACCTGGTTGACGTGCTCTCTAACATGAAAGCCAAACAGGCTGCCGAAGTGCTCGAAACCCTGGACGAAAAAATCGCCGTCAAAGTTCTGTCGGGCATGCGCGGCCGCCAGGCCGGAGAAATCCTGACCTTTGTCAAAGCGCCCAAAGCGGCCCGTCTGTCGGAATCGCTGGCCCGCATGCAGCTGCCTTTCGAATAGCAGGCGGGGGACGCTGTCCCCCGCACCCCCCGCAAGGGGGCTGAGCCCCCTTGACCACGCAATAGTCCGCCCGGCGTGAACCGGGCGGAACTTTTTGGTTAGCGGCCTATTTAGGGGGAGTCAGGAAAGACGGTTGTATGCTCATTCGACTTTTGGGCAGGACCTGTGTAAGCAAAAGACGCACGAAAGAAGCGAAACGCGCGAAAGAGGCACGTATTGGAAAGTAGTGGCATGATCAGGCTGAAACTGACTCTGGCCTATAGCGGCGAGCGCTACGCCGGGTGGCAGCTGCAAGCTCCGGATTTGCGCCAAAGCACGGTACAGGGCGAGCTGGAGGCCGTTGCCGCGCGCATCGCCGGGCGCCCCATCCGGGTGCACGGAGCGGGCCGCACTGATTCCGGCGTGCATGCGGAAGGGCAGGTCGCGCACCTGGACGTACCGGAAGCGGCCCGCGTGCAGGATTGGGTTCGTGCGTTCAACGCCCATCTGCCCCGCGACATCAGGGTGCTTGCCGCAACGCCGGTTTCTTCCGACTTTCACGCCCGCAAAAGCGCCAAGGCTAAGCTGTACGCCTATACCCTGCTGATGGAGCGTTCCGCCATTTCCCCCCGGCTGCGCGGTTTTGTCTGGCCCGTGCCGGTGTTAAACCGCGCCGCCATGCGCGAAGCGGCCGCCCTGCTGCAAGGCAGACATGATTTCGCATCCTTTCGCAACGCGGGAACGGACCCGGAAAAAACGACCGTGCGCACGCTCATATCCATAACCGAAGAAGAAGGCCGCGCGGCAAATTTTCTCTGCCCGCCCGAGTGGCCCGTGACCACCTGGTTTTTCTATGGCGACGGTTTTTTGAAACAGATGGTGCGCAACCTGATGGGCCTTCTGGTCCAGGTGGGTAACGGCAAAATCACGGCAGACGCCGTGCCCGGCATTCTCGCCGCCAAAGACCGCGCCGCCCTGCCCAGCCCCACGGCCCCGGCCGAAGGCCTGGCCCTGATGCGCGTGGATTATTGATCAATCCTCAAACTTCATTCCCTGTTTTGTCATGACCGGCCGCAGTTTCGGCCTCTCGTTATGGTCAAAACGCGGGGCCATGGCCGCCGACCAGCTGAGCCCTTCCGCCCTTCCCTGCTCTTTCCAGAACGCCAGCAGCGTTTCGTCATAGCCCGCCACCGCCCCGGCGATGCGTGTGGGGTCATACATCTCGTCATGCCGGAAGGTGGAAAGAGGCAAGCGCGGACGCTGCGCGGCCTCGCGCTTCACATGGCCCAACGCAAGCCCCACCGGTGCGAAACAAAGCGGCGGCAGGCCGAGCAGGTCAATCATTTCCTGCGGGTTGTTGCGTATGCCGCCGATGGGCACCATGCCCAGCCCCTGGGCGCGCGCAGCCAGCGCCATGGCTTCGAGAGCGATGCCGCAGTCAAGGCAGCCCATGATCAGGCCTTCCACATGGTTCTGCGCGCTTAAAGTCCGCCCGGCGGCGGTGACAGCCGCGTTCAGCTTGTGCATATCCAGCACCAGGGCCAGAAACACCGGGGCCTTTGCCACCCAGGGCTGGTTGCCGGTCAGTTCCGCTATGCGGGCGCGCTGTCGCGCGTCGCGCACCACAACCACGGAAACATGCTGTCCGTTGCTGGATGTGGGCGCGCGGTGCCCGGCGCTGATGACCGCATCAAGGATCTCGTCGGAAACGGGTTCCGTGGTGTACGAGCGGCTGCTTCTGTGGCTTTCAAGCAGAGAAAGGGTCGGGTTCATACTGCCTCCAACAAAAAAACAAAAATCACGCGAACAAAAGAAAGAGTGAGGGTGACCATGGCGCTCAGGCCGAGGAACACTCTGAAAATGGCGTTTTCCGTGCCGAAACTGTCAATGGCCGCGGCCGAAGCCAGCGCGGCGATCATGTTGTTGTCCGCATGTGTCAATTTCCATGCGCCGTTCTTGCCGGAGTGGTTAAAGGCACAGGCGATGGAAAAATAAATCCCGCGGCCAGAAAAGGCCGTATCATGCGGGACAGCCATTTGCGCAGGCTGTTACGCATGAAGTGGCGGCCGGTTTTTAATAAAGGCACGCACGCCAGCGTCGAGAGAAACAGCCACAAGCACGGCTGCGCGAAAAACCGCAAAAATTCCGGCTGGCCGGGAATGATATGCACCGGCGTGGGGTTGTCCGTAAAAAGAACGGCGACACCGCCAAAACTACATCAAGCAACATAGGAACCCCGATTTTCAGCTATGCAGTGTACGATGTTGCCTGTAGAGCGTAAAGCTATTCTTGACAGCCCGATCGACCGGATTATCTATATATCCAGAGACCTGACCCCCGTTCGCGCGGACGGCCGCGCGGGTTTCAGGATAAGCAAGCATACTGAGGAGGAACCGTTATGGTTATCGATTTCAACAGCTTGTATGATATGCCCAAGGACATGGACCGCATTTTCGAGATGTTTCGCAACTCCAGCATGCTGCAACGCAGATCCATGTACCCGCTGATCAACGTGTACGAAAACGAAGACAGCTACATTGTCGACGCCTGCATGCCCGGCATCGCGGCAGAGGATGTGGATCTCACGCTGACCGCGCGCAGCCTGGTCATCAAAGGCGAGCGTAAATCGCCCGAGGGCCGTTACTTTCGTCAGGAACGAACCGGCGGGACCTTTCAGCGCATCATCAACCTGAACGTCCCCGTCGCGCGTGACAGGGTCAGCGCGAAGAGCGCCAACGGCATCTTGCGCGTCACCTTGCCCAAGACGGAAGACGTGAAGCCGCGCCGCATCAGCATCGAGTAAGTACTGGAGGATACTATGACCACCATGACCACTACCAGACAAGCCGTAACCACCATGCCTTCCACCGACATTCTGGAAAACACGGACGGTTTTCATATCTTTATGGACCTGCCCGGCGTCGCGCCGGAATCGCTTTCCATCAATCTTGAGCAAAATGAATTGACCATAAGGGGAGAGAGCGAATATGCTCCCTCAAGACAAGAGCAAGAGCACTGCATGCGGGCCGAGTTTGAAGCCCAGATCTATGAGCGGGTCTTTACTCTTTCCGATATGGTTGATCGTGAGCGCATCAAGGCCACGATCAAAGATGGCGTCCTTGACCTCTTTTTGCCCAAGGCTGAAACCATGAAGCCCCGGCGTATTGAGATCAAGACTGAATAGCCCGGCGCGGCGCGCCGGTTTGACTCGGGCCGCCGCTCCGGCGGCCTTTTTTTTGAGGTGCATATGCAAAAGGTGACGGTCGGTTCGATGGTAGAGGCCCTGTGCGGCAAATGTAACGACGTTATGGGGCATACGGTTGTGGTCATGCTTGGTGATGCCGTCGCCAAAGTGGAATGCCGCGCCTGCGGCAGCGTGCACCGTTTTCGCCCGGCCGGCAGATCCGCGCCGCTTGCCAAAACGGCCCCCGCAAAAGAACGGCAACCCCGGACAAGCCGCCCGGCAGCGCCCGGCTCAAAGGCCGCGACCGCCCTTTCCCGCAAAGAAGCCGCCGCGGCAGCCGCATCAAGAGAACGTTGGGCAACCACGGTGAACCGCCGCAAGGGCGATGAGCCTATAGCGTACGCGCCCGCCGTCTCTTTTGCGCAAGGTGACCTATTGCAACACCCCGTATTCGGCCTTGGTGAAGTTATCGCCTGCATCCCTCCCGACAAGGTCGACGTCCTTTTTGAGGCTGGTACGAAACGCCTCATTTGCAATAAAGGGTGAACTTGGCTTCGCGATACCCCATTGCCAGTATCAGCGGGCCGCGCGACGTGCCGTGCCGGGGCCTGAAGCTGAATGTGCCCGGCCGGTTAGCACTGCCCCGTACCAGGCATAAAAGGGATTTTTTTTAAAAATACATGAAAATATAGGCAAAAACAGTTTTTTTCTATTGACGACTCTTGCCCGATAAGGCAAGGGGGTTTTATACGGGGCCGCGTGGTTTTGCATGCGTGTTGCAAAACGGTAAACGCGGACGCTTTATCATCTTTTTGTGAGGTTTGTTTCATGGCCAAGTCGATTTATGTTGGAAATTTGCCCTGGTCCGCCACGGAAGAAGAAGTTCAGAGCCTGTTTGCCGCTCATGGTAACGTTCTTTCCGTAAAACTGGTGACCGACCGCGAAACCGGCCGCGCCCGCGGTTTCGGCTTTGTCGAAATGGAAGATGCGGACGCCACCGCCGCAGTGGAAGCGCTGGACAACAGCTCTTTCGGCGGCCGCACTCTGCGCGTGAACGAGGCTCGTCCCAAAGCGCCGCGCCAGCCCCGGTACTAATTCCACGGCTTCTCTCTCAGAAAAAGCCCCCACATTGTGGGGGCTTTTTCTATCAAAACCTACTCAAAACCGGAAATGACCTCTTGCAACGTAGACGGGGCAATCGCGCCGATGGACACGATCGGCCGCGGGTCATCATCATAGGGCGCTATCTGTTTTTCAAACCAGATGACGTCGTGCCAGCGGCCGTCTTTATATCCCGTTTTATGATAGGTGCCGAGAACGGCGAAACCGAGCGACCTGTGCAGCCCCTCGCTTTTGGCGTTGGGCGACGTAACCGCCCCGTACACCGTTCTAATCCCCTGTAACTTCAAAATTTCCATCAAAATACGACATAATTTTTTACCCAGGCCTTTTGAGGTGGCATTTCCGTCAAGATACACCGACAGTTCCGCGCCCCATTGATACGCTTCCCGCTCCTTATACCGGTGAGCGTAAGCATAGCCGATGATCGCGCCACCCTCTTCACACACCAGATATGGGTAAAACCCCGCTATGCCGGCGATCCTTTCCGCAAATTCACGCTCGGTGGGCAGCGCGCATTCAAACGTGATCGGCGTCGTTATGTATTGGGCGTATATTTTCAGTAGCGCCGGGCTGTCGCCGGGAGTCGCAAATCGAATCTTCATAGGCAGCTCCATGGTCTTCTGGGGCTGGAACCATTCTGGCACCAAACCTGCATATATTCCAGCAGAACGTAGTACGGCATTTTTTTCCTTGCGGAGGTTGTATGCGGGCAATGTCGGGCATTCCCCTTTTGTTGTGTCTTCTTTTCGCTTTCGGCGGTTGTTCGACCGTCAAAGGCGACCCGTATATTCCGGGTGAAATCCACGCCCAAAGCGTGCTGACGGGCACCGTTACCCATGTGGGCGCTTCCAGTGTGACCACGGAACCCACCGTTGTCGGTCCGCTGGTGGGCGGCGTCACCGGCGCCCTGATAGGCGGCGCCATCGGCGGCAGCGGCACCGCGGGTACGGTCGGCCTTCTGGCCGGTGGAGCCTTGGGCGCCGTGGCCGGGGGCGTCGGCGAAATGGGATTTCGTAAAACCGACTACGGCCTGGCTTTGACTGTAGAGCTGGATAACGGCAAAACCATTGTCATCGCCCAGCCTGAAGACGATATTTATACCGTGGGCGACCGCGTGCGCGTAATGCGCGATGCGGCCGGTTACGGCCGGGTGCAGTTGCAGTAGCCGCGCCGCATCCCCCTCATACGCGAAAAGAACGCGACATGCCGTCGCGTTCTTTTCGCGGTTTTAAAAGCTTCTTCCATACTGGCCTTACACTTTCAGGTATGGCATAGGGTTTATTGGCGCGCCTTCCAGAACAGTTAACGTTTAAAGTGCTCTACCGCGATACCTGCCACGGCGGCTCCCGTAAGGATGAACATGACCATAACGCTTATTATACTGGCCGCTTCTCTCGTTCTTTTCGTGCTCGGCACCATCCGCCCCGACCTGGTGGCGCTCTGCTCTCTCGTCGCGCTGACCCTCTGCTCCGTCATCACCCCGCAAGAAGCGTTCAGCGGTTTTTCCAATCCCGTCATCGTTATGATGGTTGGGGTGTTCGTGGTCAGCGGCGGCATATTCCGCACCGGGCTCACTGAAATCGTCAGCCGTAAAATCCTCGTGTTGGCGGGTACCAGCCAGTTGCGCGTGTATCTTTTGGTCATGCTGGTCACCGCCTTTATCGGCGCGTTTGTCAGCAACACCGGAACCGTCGCCCTCATGCTGCCCATCGTGGTCAGCATGGCCGCGGCAGCCGGAACGAACCCCAGGCAGCTCTTGATGCCGCTCGCCTTTATGAGCAGCATGGGCGGCATGCTGACCCTGATCGGCACGGCCCCCAACCTGGTCATCAGCAATACATTGCAAGAAGGCGGGTTTGGGGCGCTCTCCTTCTTTTCGTTCTTTCCGGTGGGCGTGGCTTGCGTGCTTCTCGGCATTGCGGCCATGTACCCTCTGGGAAAACTGCTGGTCGCAGCCAGCGCGGGCAAAAAGGAAACTAAAGAACGCGCCAACAAATCCCTGCGGGATCTGGCGCGGGAATATCAGCTTACGCAGCACATATTCCGGGTGCGCGTTCCTATTTCCTCTCCCCTGGCGGCAAAAACGCTGCTGGAATTGGAACTGCCCCAGCGCTATGCCCTTTCCGTTTCGGAAATCCGCCGCGAAGAGGAACACGGGTTTTTGAAATCGGCGGAACAACAAAATCTTGCTGAACATAATACGCTGATCAAACCCGGCGATATTCTTCATGTTGTGGGCTCATTCGACATGGCCCGACGCTTTGCGGAAGAAAACGGCGCGACGCTGCTTGAGGCCGAAGACGCCCCGCAAAGCAAGACCGCAAGCCGGGACCTGCTGCGCTTTGACACCATCGGCATTGCCGAGGTCGTTTTGCTTTCCACGTCGCGCCTGGTCAACGCCAGCGTGCGCGATTCACGCTTCAGAGAAAAATACAACTGCAGCGTCCTCGGGCTGCAACGAGAGAACAAGTACGTCTTGCAGGGCATTGCGGAAGAAAAACTGCGAGCCGGCGATTTGCTGCTGGTGCAAGGCAAATGGACGGATATCGCCCGCCTGAGCGAAGAGCGCAACGACTGGGTGGTCGTGGGGCAGCCGCTGGTAGAGGCTTCAAAGCTGACTCTGGACCGCAAAGCGCCGCTGGCCGCCGCCATTTTGATCGCCATGGTCGCCACAATGGCCTTCAACATGGTCTCTGCCGCCATCGCCGTGCTGCTGGCGGCGTTGGCCATGGTCTTCAGCGGGTGTTTCCGCAACGCGGAAGAAGCCTATAAAGTCATCAACTGGGAGAGCATCGTTCTGGTCGCCGCCATGCTGCCCATGTCCATTGCGGTTGAAAAGACGGGCATCTCAAGCCTTATCTCGCAAACCATCGCCCAGCAACTGGGCGCGTTCGGGCCTTTTGTGGTGCTTGGCGCGATCTATTTCGCGACTTCGCTCCTTACGCTGTTCATCAGCAACACGGCCACCGCCGTGCTGTTCGCGCCCATAGCCATGCAGGCGGCGCTCAGTTTGAAGCTGAATCCCCACCCCTTTTTGTTCGCGGTGACCGTCGCCGCCAGCATGTGTTTCGCCAGCCCTTTTTCCACGGCGCCCAATGCCCTGGTCATGTCCGCCGGGCGCTACACGTTCATGGACTATGTAAAAGTCGGCCTGCCGCTGCAAATACTGTTCGGCGTGGTCATGACCTTTTTGCTGCCGCGGATATTTCCGTTCTAGCCGGAATGCGGGGTCCTGCCCCACTCCCCTTCAGAGGAGGTGCCGCGCGCTTCGGCCAAAAGCCCAGGGGAAGAATCCCAAAAGACGCCGGATATAGAAGGCTTGCGTTATTGACTGAACGACCGTGCCCAAAATGACTGCCAAGGCCGCCCCAAAAGCGCCGCAAGCAGGGATGAGGCATCCCCCGGAAACGAGCATCACTGCCGCTGCGGTCATGACAGATTTGCAGTGTTGCGAACCGTGTCCCGTCACTATCAATGTCAGGCTGACGGGGCCGAACAACAACGCGCATAATTCCCCCAAAGCCAGGAGCCGAAGCAGGTTAGTTCCGGAAGAGAAGTCATCGCCCAGCAGGGCCATGATCCATGGCGCGGCCGCAATGACACAACCCAGCACGCAGAACGCGAGGATCCATACGAGGCGCGTGCTGCGCCGATAGTAGCCGGCCAGCGACTCCGTATCTCCAGAGGCGTACATTGTGGCGATTTTTGGCCCCATGACCGTGCAACACGCGGTCTGTACGTTTGACCCCAACAATGCCAGCCGCTGCGATATGGCAAAGATGCCCACGACAGAGGCTGTGCTCCAGATGCCAAGCATGACCACGGCCGCTCTGGCGACAACAAGGGACATGACGGACGCAATGAAGAGCGGCAGGCCGAGCCGGAGAAGAAAAAGTGCCGCGGGCGGATTTTCAGCCTTCTTTCGTTCGAAGGTCCTAACCGTTGCAGCCCATCCCATGAAAAAGGCGGCCCAACTGGCCAGAGTGAATCCCCAACATGCCCCGACTACTCCCCCCAAATAGGCGAGCGGCAGGCAAAGACAGAGTGCGGGACCGTAGACGGCGACGCCTCCTCCATCACCCTGCAGTACTTGTGACGTCTTGATGAAGCCGGCGCCTTTCAGCGTTTCCGCCTGGATGAAAAGCAACGTTTGCGGGATGATGGCGAACGCCAAAGCGAACAGGGGAGAAGCAAGCCCAGGCATGGAAAAGATCGAAGCACTCAAAGATGCTCCCCAAAAGAGCAAACAAACGGTCATTATGGCCGTTGTTATCCCCGTGAGTCCGAGAGCTTTTCGAAACCAGGCGGCAAGCGTCGCTTTTTGGTTCGTGGTCCAGAATATGGCAGAATGCCGCAGCATGACATAATCCAGTCCGAATCTTCCCATAAAAGCGAGGGACACGACGATGGTGAAGGCTAAAGAAAAAAAGCCAAGCTTTTCACTGCCCAGCATCCGCGCCAGCACAATGTTGAGCAGGTAGCTGCACGCAACAGCAAAAACTTTAGTACTGGCGGAAATGAGCATTCCGCGTGTTATTTCTCGTACGTCAGCGTCAAGCTTCATGACCAAGTTTTCCGAACCCAGAGCACGCCCCCCAGGAAAAAACCAACGCGAATGATTTCCGGGAGGCCGAAGTTACAATACGCCTCTCCGACGAAGGTCGGGCGGCCGTAATTTTTGTTCTTTTTGCATGGAAGCATATAAAGTTGACGGATTATGTACGATATCTTATTGGAAGGCAAATAGCCTAACGTTGCAGAATAATCGCGTGTATCATCTAACACCATGAAATATAATAATAAACACTCATCGATTGTGTTTTTACTCGACGGCCTGGGCGAGTGACTGAAAAACGAGATTTTTTACCTTACCGCAACAAAAACGCGCAAATAGAGAAGGCCGCTTTCGCGGCCTTCTCTATTTGCAATGCGGGGTCCAGGGGGCTCAGGCCTCTGGCGGGGCGTGGGGCGGACCCCACTCCCGTCCGGTCTTAGTACATTCCGCCCATGCCGCCCATGCCGCCCATGCCGCCGCCGGGCATGCCGGCTTCTTTTTCAGCTTTGGGCTTTTCAGCAACGGCGCATTCGGTGGTCAGCAGCAGGGAAGCCACGGAAGCGGCGTTCTGCAGCGCGATGCGGGTAACCTTTTTGGGATCGATAACGCCGGCTTTCACCAGGTCTTCGGATTCGCCGGAAGCGGCGTTGAAGCCGAATCCGTCTTTGCCGTCACGCACTTTTTCAGCCACAACGGAACCTTCAAAGCCCGCGTTGAACGCGATCTGGCGCAGGGGTTCTTCAATGGCGCGGCGCACAACGGCCACGCCGGAAGCTTCGTCGTCGTCGGCGGGCTTGATGTCGTCCAGCACTTTGGCAACGCGCAGGTACGCGGTGCCGCCGCCGGGAACGATGCCTTCTTCGACGGCCGCGCGGGTGGCGTTCAGGGCGTCTTCCACGCGGTCTTTCTTTTCTTTCATTTCCGTTTCAGTGGCCGCGCCGACATGAATGACGGCAACGCCGCCGACGATCTTGGCCAGGCGTTCCTGCAGCTTTTCACGGTCATAGTCGGAGGTGGTTTCTTCGATCTGCGCGCGGATCTGCTTGACCCGGGCCTTGATGTCGTCGGACTTGCCGGCGCCGTCAACGATGGTGGTGTTTTCTTTGTCGATGACCACGCGCTTGGCGGTGCCCAGATCGGCAACGCTCACGCCTTCGAGCTTCACGCCCATGTCTTCGGACACGACGTTGCCGCCGGTCAGAACGGCGATATCCTGCAGCATGGCTTTGCGGCGGTCGCCGAAGCCGGGGGCTTTGACGGCCACAACCTGCAGAGCGCCGCGCAGCTTGTTGACCACCAGGGTGGCCAGGGCTTCGCCGTCAACGTCTTCGGCGATGATGACCAGCGGGCGGTTCAGTTTCACGACCTGCTCAAGAATGGGCAGCATCTCCTTCATGTTGGAGATCTTCTTTTCGTTGATCAGGATGTAGGGCTCGTCCATTTCGCAGACCATTTTGTCGGGGTTGGTCACGAAATAGGGAGAAAGGTACCCGCGGTCGAACTGCATGCCTTCGACCACTTCCAGAGTGGTTTCAAGGCCTTTGGCTTCTTCAACGGTGATGACGCCTTCTTTGCCCACCTTGCTCATGGCTTCGGCGATGATGTTGCCGATGGTGGTGTCAGCGTTGGCGGAAATGGTGCCGACCTGAGCGATTTCTTTCTGGTCGCGGGTGGGTTTCGCCAGCGTCCCGAGTTCTTTGACCAGGGCGGCGACAGCTTTGTCGATGCCGCGTTTCACGGCCATGGGGTTGCGGCCGGCGGCGACAAGCTTCACGCCTTCGTGATAGATGGCCTGGGCCAGAATGGTGGCGGTGGTGGTGCCGTCGCCGGCGACGTCGCTGGTTTTGGAAGCGACTTCTTTGACCATCTGCGCGCCCATGTTTTCAAATTTGTCTTCCAGCTCGATTTCTTTGGCCACGGTCACACCGTCTTTGGTGATGATCGGCGAGCCGAAAGATTTTTCGATGACCACGTTGCGGCCCTTGGGGCCCAGGGTCACTTTAACGGCATTGGCAAGCTTGTCCACGCCGCGGGAAAGCAGTTCGCGGGCTTTGGTGTCAAAAAGAATTTCCTTAGCGGGCATATCCATATCTCCTAAGAATGGTTAGTTACTTAATGATCGCAAGAATATCGTCTTCGCGCATGACCAGGTGCTCAACGCCGTCCAGCTTCACTTCGGTGCCGGCATATTTGTTGAACAGCACTTGATCGCCCTTTTTGACGGCCATGGCAACGCGCTTGCCGTCTTCGGCGACTTTGCCGGGGCCAGCGGCGACCACTTCACCCTTGGAGGGTTTTTCTTTGGCGGTGTCGGGAATGTACAGACCGCCGGCGGTCTTTTCTTCCGACTCCAGACGCTTGACCAGGACCCGGTCATTCAGAGGGATAAGATTCATGGTGCACAAACCTCCAACATAATTAGCTAAGCGTTTGTTTTTTAGCACTCTCGGTAAAAGAGTGCCAAGCCTGGGCAAAACCTTCCCCCGCCGCCGAGCCGCTACAGCACGGCACCATAGGGAAGCACTAAAACATGTGACGAGAGGAAAGGAATCCTCTCTTACAGACAAAGGCAAAATAAGTCGAGTTGTTCGTTTGAAAAGGGGGGGGAGGCAAAAAAATATACTTTTCCGCAAAAAAACTTTTTTTATTAATTAAATCATGTTATTATAAGTATAGCCTGAAAACCCGTTCCGCGATACTGTGCATAAAACATTTGGAGGTTCTTGTATGTCCACCTCTTCCGCCGCCCCTTTGGCCGCATGGCTGGCCGAACGCTGCGCCTTTCTGCGCAACCTGGAAGCCGAAGCTGGCCGCGCGCTGCACGAGAAAAACAACCCCGACCGCTACAAAGAATTGATGCGCCAAAAGGCCATGTTTCTTGCGGCCATTGCCGACGAAGCCGAGCCATACCTCGATTGCCTGCCGCCGGATACAGCGTCTCAGGCCCGTCAACGCCTGGAGCGATTCAGCAGAAGCGCCGAAACATCGTTATCCATCGGCTCCGTTTTTTTCATGTCCGCCCTGCTCTATCCTGAAGATTATAAGGAAGGGCAGAAAAACGACCTTGAAGCGTTCAGCGCCGAAGTCACTGCCTGGAAATGAAAAAAATCCCCTCCGTCGCTGTGCGACGGAGGGGATGGCGGATCTACCCTCTATGCTTATTTCTTTTTGGCTTTCGCCGCGGGCTTGGACGCTTTCGCTGCCTTAGCAGCCGGTTTAGCCGCTTTAGCCGCAGGCTTTGCCTTTTGGGCGGCCTTTTTCGCCCTGGCCGCATCAATCGCCTTCTTGGCAGCGCCGTTGACGGCGTCCGAAGAGGCGGGCTTCACTTGCAGGTTCTTGGCCAGACGGCCTTCGTACCCGGCAGCCTTTTTCTTCGCTTTCAGCATGTCAAAACCCGCGATGCCGGGTTTGGTCATTTCCAGCGGATGCAGAATAATATCCAACTCTTTGGCCGTCAGCAGCTTGTCGCGCAGCAAGAGGTCACGCACGGGCTTGCCGGTGGTGATGGCTTCTTTGGCGATGTTGGCGGAAGCTTCATAGCCGATGTGCGGAGACACGGCGGTGATGATGCCGACGCTGTTTTCCACATATTCACGCATGCGCTTTTCGTTGGCGGTCAGGCCTTCGAGCAGGAATTCGCGGAACACGCGGAACACGTTGCGCATGATGCTGATGCTTTGCAGCAGGTTATACACCAGCACCGGCTCCATGACGTTCAGTTCGAACTGGCCCGCCTGCGAGGCAAGGCAGATGGTGTTGTCGTTGCCGATAACCTGGAAGGCCACCTGGTTGACCACTTCGGCCATAACCGGGTTGACCTTTCCGGGCATGATGGAGCTGCCCGGCTGACGCGGGGGCAGGTTCAACTCGTTCAGGCCGCAGCGCGGGCCCGAGGCCATCAGGCGCAAGTCATTGGCGATTTTCGACATGTTCATCATGCACACTTTCAGCGCCGCGGAAACTTCGGTGTAGCAGTCGGTGTTCTGCGTGCCGTCCACCAGGCTTTCGGCTCCTTCCATGGGGAAGCCCGATATCTGCGCCAAATGCTTCACCGCCAGCTTGATATATTTGGGGTCGGCGTTAAGGCCCGTGCCCACGGCGGTGGCGCCCAGGTTCACTTCGTACAGGTGCTGGCCGCAGTTGCTGATGCGCTTGATGTCGCGGGCCGTGACTCTGGCGTAGGCGTCGAACTCCTGGCCCAGGCGGATGGGCACGGCATCCTGCAGGTGCGTGCGGCCCATTTTGATCATGCCGTCAAACTTTTTCGCTTTGTCCTGAAATCCTTTGTGCAGGCGTTTCATTTCCGCCAGCAGCGTTTCCACTTCCATCAGCGTGGCCACGTGAATGGCGGTGGGAAAGGCGTCGTTGGTCGACTGGCCCATGTTCACATGGTTGTTGGCGGAAAGGATGTCATAATGGCCCTTGGGCTGGCCCAGAACTTCCAGCGCGCGGTTGGCGATGACTTCGTTGGCGTTCATGTTGAACGACGTGCCCGCGCCGCCCTGAATGGGGTCGACTATGAATTGGTCAATATGCTTGCCGGCAATGATTTCGTCCGCCGCTTTGACGATGGCCTTGCCTCTGTCTTTATCCAGCAGGCCCACGTCCATGTTGGCCATTGCCGCGGCCTTTTTCACCATGGCGATGGCCTTGATCAGGCTGGGGTGAGCGCGGTCGCCGGTGATGGGGAAGTTTTCTTTGCCCCTCAGGCTCTGCACGCCATAATACGCATCCGCGGGGACCTGCTTGTCGCCAAGAAAATCGTGCTCCATACGATATCCGGCAGCTACCTTCTTCACAGCCATTATGACCTCCGTATGCGCCGTTCCGGCGCTGTTTTTTCAACGGCAGCCGCGCGGCCGCCCACATGCCTTCGCAATCGCGATCAAGGCGTTTTTCGAACAAAATTCCCACACACGATGGTGACGGTTTTTTTCATTTTTTTATGTTCAAAAAATCACAATTACGCACTCTTTCTCTGCAATTTTATAGATACAGTCTCTATCTCTTCAGCAAAGACGAAAAAACTTTTGCATATACGGTTATGATATAAAATTCCCATATTTTTTACAGCGCAAATAAACATTTTTACTCTTCACTATTGTCACGTATCACTTATAAAAATGCCATAATAAAGAAATAAATTTTCAATCAATTTGTGTCATCATATTGCTGCTGAATCTGTTTTCATCTAGTTATTTAGGATACATAGTAGCTTTATTCAAAAAAAAGTCCATAATCTATCCACAATTATCTTTGGAATTTTTTTCCGGCCCTACACCTCCTGCCCACCATGTTTTTACGTCTTCTGAAACGAATTGCCCATCTTGCATCCAGCTTGTGCTTGCCATAGGGAAATAGTTTTTATAGTATACCGACTAAGTCTGCTATCTGATCTCACATAATTGGCCTTTTACTGTTTCTCTAGCTATCAGGAGGCCCTATGCCCGGTGAATCGCAAGGTAAAAAGCGATGTAGATGGGTGCCGCTCTTGGCTGTTTTCGTTTTGGGCATGGTGGCCGCGGCCGCCGTCGCCGGAGTGACGAAAGCAACCGACCAGGCATCTTTCTGCGGCAGTTGCCACGCAATGGCGGAAGCCGCGCTGACGCACAAGCAATCTGTTCACGCCAAAGAAGACTGCAACTCCTGCCACCTGCCTTACGCGGTGACCTCACGCATGCCCAAGAAAGCCGCCGTCGGCTTTCACGACGTGTATGTCACGCTGACGAACAACGTGCCCTCGAACGTGCAGGCCACCACCTCTATGAAGGCCATCATCAACGACAACTGCATCCGCTGCCACAGCGCGACGGTCAGCAAGGTCAACATGAACGTGAAGCAGTATTGCACCGATTGCCACAAAGCCGTGCCGCATATGAACAAGCGGCCTATTTCTGAGAGGAGGGCTGCCGATGTCTAAGCGCGCGACCACATATGTCTTTTTTGTTCTTTTGCTGGGCGTATCGGCGCTGGTCGCCTGTTCCGAAGTGCCGGAACTGGTCACCCCCAAATACACCACCAAACTTTCTGAGCAGGAAACCAAAAACTCCGCTTTTGCCGCGCAGTTCCCCGACCAATTCCAGACGTACGCGCAGAACAATAAAACGGACGTCGGCACCATCACCAAATATGGCGGCGCCGTGAACTTCAATAAAGAAGACGACCAAGACCCCTTGCCCGAAGGGTACAAATACGCGCAGCCTTACTTGAAAAATCTGTGGCTGGGCTATCCGTTCAGCTATGAATACCGTAAGGCGCGCGGCCACACCTGGGCCGTTCGCGACATTTTGCACATCGACCGCATCAACCGCTACGGCGACGGCAAAGCGGGCCTGCCCGCCACCTGCTGGAACTGCAAAACGCCCAACATTCCCAAGTGGGTGAAGGAATACGGCGACGACAAGTTCTGGAGCAAAGACTTCAACGCCTTCCGCACCGCCAAGTCCATCAGCATGGACGATGAAACCATCGGCTGCGCCAACTGCCACAACCCCACGAACATGGAGCTGACCATCACCAGCTTCCCGCTTAAAGAAGCGCTGGCCCGCCAGGGCAAAGACGCGACCAAGATGAGCCGCAACGAAATGCGCGCCCTGGTTTGCGCCCAATGCCATGTGGAATACTATTTCACCGACCCCAAACAGGGCGCCAACAAGAAGCCTGTGTTCCCCTGGGATGGCGGCATGGACCCCGTGCAGATATATGAATATTACAATGCCCACGGCGACACGACAACCAAGGGCTTTGAAGGCAAGTTCGTCGACTGGGTGCACCCGGTTTCCAAAACACCTATGATCAAGGTGCAGCACCCCGAATATGAAACCTGGTTCAACGGCACCCACGGCGCGGCCGGCGTGACCTGCGCCGACTGCCACATGCCCTACACCCGCCTGTCCGGCAAAAAGAAGATCTCGAACCACCACTGGCAGTCGCCGCTCAACGATATCGACAACTCCTGCCGCCAGTGCCACGCGGACAAGACCGCCGAGTACCTGAAAGAACGGGTGATCTACACGCAAGATAAGGTCTTCGGGCAGCTGCTGCTCGCCCAGGAAGCCTCCGTGCGTGCCCACGAAGCCGTGCGCCTGGCCAACGAATTCACCGGCCAGAAGAACCCCGACTACGAAGCCCTGATCATCAAGGCCAAAGAAAACGTGCGCAAGGGCCAGTTCTTCTGGGATTTCGTCTCCGCCGAGAACAGCGTTGGCTTCCACAACCCCTCCAAGGCGCTGGAAACCCTGCTGCTGTCCATAGAAGCCAGCAACCAGGCCGTTGCTTTCGCCATGCAGGCCACCAACTACGGCATTGCCGCCAGTCTGGAAGGCAACATCAAAGACTTGGTGCCGCCCATCCGCAAGCATTCGCGTAAGCTCCAGCAAAGCGCGGATCACCTGGCTTCCCACCCCTGGCTGAAGTACCTGCCCAAGTTCCCGGAAGCTCCGCAGGTCTGGAAAGAAAACAAGTGGGTCGGCCAGGGCCCCGAACCGCAACTGTAAGCGGGAACACCCGGGGAGGCTCTGCCTCCCCGGCCCCACCGCCAAGGGGCGCGCCCCTTGGAACCCGAATAAGCGAAGGCCGGTTTCCATTGGA
>JAVBNL010000021.1:0-26326 GCA_031551515.1 Desulfovibrionaceae bacterium | reverse complement strand
ATGTCATGCATGGTTTAACAAGTTTCGCAAGCTGCTGGTTCGTTACGAAAAACTGCATTCGACATATATGGCCCTCATGCACTTGGCTGCTGCTATCATAGCCTTAAGAAAAATTGGTGTTATTTACGGATAAGTTCTAAATAGCATATTGCCCTTTATGGTAAATGGACAAGCCTTTTATTCAAAAAGGCTTGTTTAAAGGGCGGTGCTTATCAATTCACGAAGGATACAACCTAGAACAAACCTCACTGAAATAGCGGAACATCTCAGTCGCGTCGCCAGAGTTATAAAACGCTCTCAGCTTTTCGTTAAATTCTTCTGTCGTTTCTCGCAGAACAGTAATTGGGTAATAGCCAGCCGACAAAAGCACTCCGTTCATCATCAGTGAGGCGGTCCGCTTGTTGCAATCAAAGAAAAATTGCGTCCGGGACATAAACAGGAAAGCGGCAATTGCCCGCTCAATGGGATTTTCTATTTGCTCGCGTAAAAAAGAAAATCCTTTTTCAGCAAGCGAGGGAAGCTCATCCGCTGCCGGTGGGACGTGCGATACCCCGTGGATATGAACTTGTTGGCTCCTCAGCACTCCCCATTCCAGAGCCTCTTCCTTGCCGACAATGGCGTGAAGCTGCTTGGCGAAGTCCATATCAAGGCGAAAGGTCGCATTCTTCACAGAGTCAATGAGGAAGTTTGCCACATCACCGAAGCGCTTCACCTGACTCAACTGGCCGATGCTGATGCCGCCCACAGCCTGCCCCTGAAGAATGGTTTCCGTCTGCGGCAAGGTGGAGGGGTTGTTTTCAAAGACGCCCAAAGAGTTCCAGACAATACCGGCCATGTTCTTTTTAAACATGAAAAGGGCCAAATCCGGCCTGTTTTCATGCGGCAACGGAATGGCTGTTGGCTCCCAGGAAAAGCCGAGAGGTGATTCAAAAAGCCGTTTATCCACTTTGGGTTCTCCGCCAACTATTTTTACCGACACAGAAGAATTTCTTTCCAACGGCAGCCGCGAGTTTTGGAGGTTAGGGCCGTGCCGGTTGGTTTACAATAAAGCAAAAAGGCCAAAACCTTTAAGATTTTGGCCTTTCTTTCCACCTTTAGACCAAATCTTGGTGGAGGCGGCGGGAATCGAACCCGCGTCCGAGAAGTTTTCACGCGAAACATCTACAGGCTTATGTCAGGTTTGCATCTTACCGCCAGTCTGGCCCCTGACAAGGGCTTCTCGCGGCCAGCCCGCCTTAGGTTCTCACGCCCCTTGCGGCAGACATCGCAGGGCGCCAGCCCGATGATTTTTGTCCGTTCAGGCGGCCTATCGGGCGTCGGCCATCCGTCACGGGCGGCTTAATTAAGCCGCGTAAGCGTATTCGTAATCGTTGCCAATTACTATTGTGCCGCTTTTTACGAGGCCAGCGGCGCCTCGGCCTGCAGTCCCGGCTTCCACGTCCCCGTCGAAACCAGTGCGCCCCCGGTAAGGGCACCCGCCACGCTATGCGGGTTGCGAAATAAATACGGCATTTTGGGTAAAAAGCAAGGGCCGGAAAAGGTGAAATCCTGCCCGGTTGAATATGATCCGGCTGATACGGCGAAGGCAGATACGATCCGGCGGAGTCAACTCGCTGGATCAGCTGCGGCTGAAATAGAAATGGCTCATGTCGCCTTTCAGGCTCATCTGGTACACGGCGGACCCGGCATTGCCCAGCGCCGCGTATTGGTCCACGCCGCTTTTGCGGCTGACGACCTTGCTGATGTTGCGGATGTCGCGCAACAGCTCCGACTGGGATGCGATTTCGTCAAACGCGGCGGAAAGGGCGGGCTGCTCGCGCAAAAGCTCGTCCACCGCTTCTTTTTGCGGGTGGTCGCCGGCGACGGAGAGAAGCCCTTCGCCGTCCAGACGCAGGGTGAGCTTTTGCGACAGGTCGATATCACGCGAAGAGAGGGAGGTGTACAGGGTTTCGATAAAGCCGTCTTGCAGCTTGTTCACGTTGTTGCCCAGCGCGTCCAGCACGTTGTCTTCCGGCCCGGCGATCTCGTTCAGCACCGCCTGTATGCGCGGCGCAAGAGCGGACAAGCCCGCGCCGTCGGTAATTTGCCTGAGATCGGCGCGCACGCCGTTTTCCTGCCGGGCGCTATCCCGTACCTCCGTTAAGGGCAAGCCGCCGGATTTGTCGATGCTGCCGGGCAGACTTTGATCTATGGAGGATATGTTCACGGTAGGCTCCTTGCGCGTGCAGATATTTCCCTGTTTCCCACTTGCCGGGATTAAAGCAAGTTTGGTGCCAGCCTGAGGGGGAAAAAAAGTCCAGGCAACGGCCTGCGTTCGCGGCAAAAAACGCAAAGGCCGCACCGGTTGCGGATGGCGGCCGCGCCGCGTATGAAAGAAGCGAAATCGCTATCATGCAAAGCGAAAGGGGAACGGCGCCGTTATGGATCAATCCGTCGGTTTTTACGCGGTGCTGGCTTTCAGCGCGTTGATGTCGGGTATTTCCAAGTCGGGAGTGCCGGGCATGGGCATGCTGGGCACGGTTTTCGTGCCGCTGGTGATGTCCGCCAAGGTGTCCACGGGCTATGTTCTGCCTTTTCTGCTTTTCGCGGATATCATTGCCGTCAGCTACTGGCGCAGGGCCGTGATCGTGCGCTATATCGTCGCGCTGCTGCCGGCCATGTTCACGGGCATCATCGTGGGCTTCTTTCTTATGGACCGCATCCCCGACGCCGTATACGGCAAGGTGTTGGGCAGCATCGTGATTTTACTGCTTGTTTTGGACGCCGTCTGCCGCCGCCTGAAGATACGCATACCGGAAAACAGCCGCCTTTTTGCCTGGGGCATGGGCTTTTTGGCCGGGGTCATGACCATGCTGGCCAATGCGGCGGGCCCGGCTATGATGCTGTATCTGCTGGCCATGAATATTTCCAAGGAGCAGTTCGTGGGCACCGGCGCCTGGATCTATCTTGCCATCAACATTTTCAAGGTGCCTTTTAGCGTTTCTTTGGGCCTGATGACGGCAGCCTCTTTCAGCGTCAACCTGATGCTGCTGCCGTGCGTCATTTTGGGAAGCGTTCTGGGCGTGCGCCTGATGCGCAAAATTTCCGGCCCCATGTTTGAAAAAATGATGCGGGTCATGGTGCTTGCCGGCGGAATAAAACTGTTCTTTTGAGGGGCACAGTTCCCGGCGTTACCACTCGTATATGGCGCAGCCGGAAGTCAGCCCCCCGCCCACGCTTGCCATCACCACGATATCGCCGGAACGCAGTTTGCCCGCCCGATTGGCCTGATCCAAAGCGATTGGGATGCAGGCGGCGGTGGTGTTCGCAACATTTTCCACGTTCGTATAGAATGCGTCCATTGCAAGGCCGAGTCGTTGGGCCACGGCCTGGATAATCCGCAAATTGGCCTGATGAAGGATGAACAGCGAGACATCGCCGGCCGCGAGGCCGCATGCGTGCAGACCGTTGCGGATCATGGTTTCCATTTCCCTGGTTGCGAAGGCATATACTTCGCGGCCTTTGAGCGAGATGAAAGAGGGAACTGCCTGAGTGTCCCGCTGCGCGTTCGCTCCCGGCATGATGAGAGTGTCGTTCGCGTCCGGTCGTGAATTTATTTTGAAATGCTTGCAACGTGAGCCGTTCTTGATAACTGCGGCCCCGGCCCCGTCGCCGAACAGAATGCAGCTGTTCCTGTCTTCCATGTTCAAAAAGCGCGAGATTGTATCACTGCCGACAACCAGAATGGTGTTGCTCGTCTCCGCAAGGAAGCGTTCCGCCGTCTTGAGCGCGAAAATAAATCCCGAGCAAGCCGCGTTGACGTCAAAAGCGAAGCAGCGCTCAATGCCCAAAGCCCGTTGAATCTGGCAGGCCAGCGACGGAATGGCCGTCTCGTTCGTGCATGTTCCGGCTATTATGGCGTCAATGTCGTTTGCGGTTATGCCGGCCATGTCCATGGCCTTGCGCGACGCCTCCGCGCACATGTCCGCGTTCCCCTCGCCTTCACCGGCAAAATATCTCTGCCTGATGCCGGTTCGCTGCAAAATCCATTCGTCCGAGGTATCGATGATTTTTTCGAAATCCTGGTTTGTCATGATTTTTGTCGGCAGTTGGCTGCCGGTCCCGATAATTTCAAAACTCATCCGATTCTCTCCCTTTTCGTAACCCCAAATACCGCAGGCTCAGGCGGCATGAGCGCGGCAGCCCGGCAATAGCAGGCATGTCAAAATGCATACTAGATTGATGGGATTTTTGCACGCCGAAATGTGCTTTTGCGTTCCCCCGGTCAGGCCGCCCATTGCAGCGCCAAACCAGAGCATGGCGTAAAAGGGGGTTCATGCGCCTCCAGAGCGGTTGACGATATCGCGCATAGCAACGTATCTAATCCATTACACGTAGTTGGACCTGACAGCGGCAAAATTTTGCTGAAGCTTTTTTGAAGCAGCTTTTGAGGTGATGCGTAGTTTTCTTGGCAGAAAGGACCGAGCAACCGAAAGAAAGAGGAGGAGGCTACATGTTCCGCAAAATCAGCCTGACGATAGTGGCTTTGCTTCTGTGCATCGGCGCGCAGCCGGCATGGGCGGCCAAGGATACGCTGGTCGTGTCCCAGAACACCGCGGCCTCAACCATGCATCCCCTGGCTCTGGCCATGACTCCTGAGCAGAGCATTGCCTGTAATATTTATGACGGCCTTGTGGACCGCGATCATGACGGCAAGCTGGTGCCCTCTCTGGCCACGGACTGGAAACGCGAAGGCAAGGTATGGCGTTTCAACCTGCGCAAAGGCGTGAAGTGGCACAACGGTGACACGTTCAACGCCGACGACGTCATGTATACGTTTAAATTGTCGGAAACGCCCATCAACCGCTACAAGTTCATCAACGAAAAAATCGCGGCCGTGCGCAAGATCGACGATTATACCGTTGAAATCGAGACCAAGCAGCCCTGGGCGCTTCTGGCCGACGCCCTGTACCAGACCATCGTCATCATGCCCAAGTCTTTCTCGGATAAATCCGAGGCGTATATCGCCGAAAACCCCATGGGCACAGGCCCCTACAAGTTTGTGGAATGGGTGCGCGGCAGCCACCTGAACCTCGCGGCCTTTGAAGGCCACTGGCGCGGCGCCCCACCCATCAAGAAAATTTCTTTCAAGCCCATCAATAATGACGCCACGCGCCTGGCCGGGCTCATGTCCGGAGCCATCGACCTGACCACGGAAGTGCCCATCCAGAATATAGCCATGGTCAAAGCCAACAAGAACCTGACCGTCATCACCCGGCCCAGCGCTCTCAGCATCTTCTTCCTGGTGCGCACGAACAAGCCGGAGCTGCCCACCGCCAAACGCGACGTGCGTCTGGCCATGATGCACGCCATCAACATGGACGAAATCGCCAAGACCATCCTCTCCGGCCAGAGCCAGGCAGCCACACAACTGCCCACGCCCTTCTTCCGGGGGTTCAACCCGGACATCAAGCGGCCCGAGTACAATTTGGAAAAGGCCAAAAAGCTTCTGTCCGGCGCCGGGTATCCCAATGGCTTTGAAATTACCCTGTACAGCACGCAGGACAGATACATCATGGATAAAGAGCTGTGCCTGGCCGTGACCCAGCAGCTGAGCAAGGCGGGCATCAAGGTTAACCTGGTCACCCAGCCGCATGCGGTGCACTTCAAGGAAATACGCCAGCAGAAATATGATTTCATGATCATGGGCTGGAACGAAACTACCTTTGACACCTCGCGTTTCCTGGGGGAATTTTTGAAGACCAACGGCGTATGGAATGGCGGCGGCGTGTCCGACCCCAAACTCGACGCCATGCTCGACGAAGCCGACACCATTGAGGACCAGAACCAGCGCGCCGCGAAACTGCGGGAAATCAACGCCTACTCTATGGATCAGGTGCTGGCCCTGCCTCTGCATTACCCCATGGATATTTATGGAGTGTCTAAAAGGGTAAAGGGTTTTGTGCCCAACGTGAAAAAAGTGCTCACCCTGCGTGAGTTGTCTTTGGAATAACCGTATGTGACTTGGCGTCGCCGCGGCGTTTTTTTCGCCGTGGCGACGTTTCGGTGCCGATCATATGCTGCAGTATATCGTCAAAAGGCTCGCTCAGGGCGTGCTCGTGCTCGTCGGAGTGTCGTTGCTGTGTTTTCTTATTTTTCAGTACATGGGGGACCCCGTGCTGGCTCTGGTGGGCATGGACGCCACCCCGGCTCAGATAGCCGAAGCCACGGCCCGCCTTGGTCTGGATAAGCCCTGGTACGAGCAGTTTCTTTCTTTTATCGGCCGTGTCATCCAGGGCGATTTCGGCATATCCTATCTCACCAAAACCCCGGCCTTGCCCCTGGTGCTGAAACGCATGCCCGCCACCCTTGAGCTGGCCGTCATGGCCATGATTGTGGCCACGGGCATCGGCGGCTGCATCGGCGTGCTTGCGGCCGTGCTGCCTGACTCGTACCTAAGCCGGGGGCTGATGGTTTTTTCCCTGGCCGGCATTTCCCTGCCTACTTTCCTTATAGGCATTCTCGGTATTTATGTTTTCTGCATCGTTCTCGGCTGGTTGCCGCCTTTCGGCCGGGGAGACGTGGTGTCGGTCGGCTTCTGGGATACGGGCCTGCTCACAGCCAGCGGCTGGCAACATCTTATTTTGCCCATGACCACTCTTGGCCTGTTCCAGCTTTCCATGAGCGCGCGGGTCCTGCGGGGCGAGATGATGGAGGTCGTGCTGGAAGATTACATTCGCACGGCCAGGGCCAAGGGGCTTTCGCTGGCGGCCGTCACTTGGAGTCATGCCTTGAAAAATGCGCTGATTCCCTTTGTGACCATCGCGGGCCTGCAACTCGGCCAGCTTATCGCCTTTTCCATCGTCACGGAGTCCGTGTTTCAGTGGCCGGGTATGGGCTCGCTTCTCATCACCTCCATCGGCCAGAACGATCAGCCCGTGGTGGTCACCTACATCATGCTGGTGGCGGTGTTATTTGTGCTGATCAATTTATGCGTGGATATTCTCTATTTCTTCCTCAATCCCAGGATAACCTATGCTTGACCGTTCCCGTCTTTTCCGCCGCATTGTGCGCACCCCCTTGGCCGCAGCTGGCGCAGCGGTCATCCTGCTTTGCCTCCTGGCCGCGATTTTCGCGCCTGTTTTGGCTCCGCACAACCCGTACGATCTGACGAGCCTGCAGTTGATGGACCGGCTCAAGCCGCCCATGTGGCTCGAAGGCGGCTCGGCGTCTTTTCCTCTCGGCACGGACGATCAGGGCAGGGGGATTCTCTCGACCATTCTCTATGGCCTGCGTACTTCGTTTCTGGTCGGTTTCGGGGCGGTGGCCCTCGCCCTGACCATCGGCGCGGTGCTCGGCCTGCTGGCCGGGTTTTTCCGCGGCTGGCTTGATGCGGTCATCGGCAGGGCGGCGGACGTAATGCTGTCTTTCCCCGCCTTTCTTATTGCCTTGCTGCTTTTGGGCATCGCCAGGCAGCGCGGCGCCGTGCCGGTCATCCTGGCCATTGCCGCCACATTTTGGGTCCGCTATTCGCGGGTCATGCGCGGCAACGTGCTGCGTGAGGCGAAACGCGAATACATAGACGCTGTACGATCCATGGGGGCGAGCCGGATGCGGATTATTTTCCGCCACCTGCTGCCCAACAGCGTGTCGACCCTGTTCGTCATCGCGGCTGTGGATCTGGGCATGGTCATCGTGCTTGAAGCCACCTTGAGCTTTCTCGGCGTGGGCCTGCCGCTGACAACGCCTTCGCTCGGCATGATGATTTCCTCCGGCTACCAGTACCTGTACGCGGGGGTTTGGTGGGTGGTGTTTTGTCCGGCTCTGGTTCTGGCTCTGCTGGTCCTGGCCATAAACCTTCTGGGCGACTGGCTCAGGCGGGAATTGAACCCGAGAATGTATTAGCATGGCTGAAAGTCTGTTGCGCATACAAGAGCTTTCCGCCGGATTCCGTACGGACTTCGGCGATGTCCGCGTTCTGGGCGGCATAGATTTGGCGCTCTCGCCCGGAGAAACCTTGGGTATTGTGGGCGAATCAGGGTGCGGCAAGAGCGTAACGGCCATGTGGACCATGCGGCTTTTGCCCTCGCCGCCGGCCTTTGTCAGCCGCGGGGGAATTCTTTTCGACGGTGAGGATTTGCTCGCTTTCAGCGAAAAGAGGATGCGGAGCATTCGCGGCAACCGCATCTCCATGATTTTTCAGGAGCCCATGACCTCGCTGAACCCGGTGCTGCGCGTGGGTCGGCAGGTGGCGGAAAGCGTGCACCTGCATCAGGGACTGGCTTGGTCCGAAGCCATGGACAGAGCGCTGGAAATGCTGACCCTGGTCGGCATTCCTGATCCGGGCAAGCGGCTGGAAAGTTATCCGCATGAAATGAGTGGCGGCATGCGGCAGCGGGTGATGATCGCCATGGCGCTGGCCTGCAAGCCCGAGCTGCTCATCGCGGACGAACCCACGACAGCCCTGGATGTGACCATTCAAGCCCAGATTCTGTACTTGATGAACCGCCTGAAAAAAGAAACGGGCACAGCCATCATGCTCATCACCCACGATCTTGGCGTCGTGGCGGAAATGGCGGACACCGTGGCTGTCATGTACGCCGGCAAGATTATTGAAAAGGCATCGGCCGCGTCCTTGTTCGCGAACCCCTTGCACCCGTATACCAGCGGCCTCTTGGCCTCCATCCCCAGATTGGACGCGCCGGTGCCGGAGGGCAGGGCGCTGCCGGCTATCCGGGGCGTGGTGCCGCGTTTGTCGGATATCGGGGAAGGCTGCGCCTTTGCGGACAGGTGCGATAAAGCTTTTGACGCGTGCCGTTGTGAGGCGCCGCAACTTGTGGAAAAGTTTCCCGGCCACGTTGTGAGGTGTTTGCTCCATGCCTGATCAAACCCTATTGCAAGTAACGGACCTGAAGAAATATTTCCCGCTGGGCGGCGGACTTTTTCGGCGGCCGAAAAGCTTTGTGCGCGCTGTTGACGGGGTGAGCTTCGCCGTGCCGGCAGGCAGAACAATGGGGCTGGTGGGTGAATCAGGCTGCGGCAAGACCACAGTGGGCAGGTGTGTGGTGCGTCTGGAAGCGCCTAGCGGCGGCTCCGTGATGTTTGACGGCCGAGATCTGGCCACGCTTGGCGAGCGGGACTTCAAAACCGTGCGCCGCAACCTGCAGGTGATCTTTCAAGACCCTTTTTCCTCGCTCAACCCGCGCATGACCGCGGCTGACATTATCGGCGAGAACTTTATCATCCACGGTCTGGGCACAAAGGCTGAACAGCGGGAATGGACGGCGGAAATCATGGACATGGTCGGGTTGCGGCCGGACCAGGCCGCGCGTTACCCGCATGAATTTTCCGGAGGACAACGCCAGCGTATCTGTATCGCGCGGGCTATTGCCCTGCGGCCGCGCATGATCATCGCGGACGAGCCCGTGTCCGCCCTGGACGTGTCTATTCAGGCCCAGATTCTCAACCTGATGGTGGAGCTTCAAAACAAGCTCGGCCTGACATATCTGTTCATCAGCCACAACCTCAGCGTCGTGCGCCACATGTGTGACTTGGTAGCCGTCATGTACCTGGGCAGGATAGTGGAGCTGGCCTCGGCGGAGCAACTTTTCAGCCATCAGGCGCATCCGTATACCCGTACGCTTATGGAAGCGGTGCCGGAACCGATGCCGGGCAGGCAGCGCGAATGGGCCGCCATGACCGGCGATGTGCCTTCACCCCTCAATCCTCCGCCCGGTTGCGCGTTTCATCCGCGTTGCCGATACCGTCAGGCTGTGTGCAGAGAAGAGAGCCCGCCCTTGCGCGGCCTGGGGAACGACAGGCAGGTTGCCTGCCATTTTCCTCTCGGCGCATAGGCTGGCGTAGAAAACATGTCTGCCCCTCAAAGAAGCCCCGCCGTTGATGGCATTATGTACAGCTATTGTGTACATTGGACTTCTTTGAGGGGCAGAACCATTAAAATTCAGCTAACATACTGAATTTATTGTCAATGGTAGCAAGGGAGGGAATTGAACCCCCGACACTGCGGGTATGAACCGCATGCTCTAACCATCTGAGCTACCTTGCCGTTCGGAGACGTTTGTTTACCCAAGAGCGCATTTCTTGGCAAGGGTTTTTTCATCCTTGTTGCCAGCCGCGTAAGCTTGGTGTAAAAATCCGTCCCGGCAGGAGGAGTGCGCTATGTCGGCAATTATGCCCCCCGGCGAGCTTGTTCGCCGCGCGGCGGCCTGGATCAGCGCTGAGCTGGCCGCCAAACCGCATGTTTTGCAGGCAAAGCTGCTTGACGAAGCGGGAATGCGGTTTAATCTCAGTCCTAAGGAATGCCGAATGCTGGCGGATCTTTTTGCCGTGTCCACAGACCCTTCCACCTCGGGCGACGCCGGGAGGCCTGACTGAGTTTTTTGCGCATCCCGCTTTTGCAGCGGTATATCACTCGCGAACTTGCCCAAAGTTTTCTTTTGTGCACTGTTTCGATGCTGACCCTGATCCTGATCGGCCGGGGCCTGCAACTGCGCGACCTGTTTCTGGGCCTCGAGCTGGGGGCCTGGGACATGGTTCTGCTCTTCCTCTATATGGTGCCCCTGTTCATGCTGATCGTGGTGCCGCTTTCATGTATGCTCAGCGTGTTTCTGACCTTTTTGCGCATGAGCACCGACCGGGAACTGATCGCGCTGAAGGCCGGGGGCGTCAGCCTATGGCAAATGCTGGCGGCGCCCGTCATCTTTTGCGCGCTGTGTGGGCTGATGAACGTATACATCTCGCTGTTCGGCGTTTCCTGGGGCATGAACCAGTTCCGCACGACCATTCTGGAAATAGCCAACACCCGGGCCCGCGTGGTGGTGCAGCCGGGCGTCTTCAACCAGGATATTTTCGGGCTGACCCTGTTCGCCCGGCAGGTCGACCCCGACAGCGGCGAGATGAAGCACATCATTTTTGAAGACAGAACCCGCGACAAGAAAAACCGCGTGACCATTCTCGCGCCCACGGGGTCAATCACCACTGAAAGCTCCACGGGCAGCATCCTTTTCAAGTTGCAAAACGGGCATATTTACCGGGCGGACGGTGAACAGTTCGGCATTTTGGGCTTTGGCGAATACATCATCCGGCTGGACCTTTCCAAAGTTTTTTCCGGCGTCGACCTGGGCGATGTGCGGCCGAAGGAAATGGCCTGGGCCGACCTTGAGAAGATAGCGCAGGATAAAAGCGCGCCAAGCGCCCGCTTTCAATTGAAGGTGGCCGTGGAGATACAAAAGCGTTTGGCCCTGCCCGCGGCCTGCCTGGTGCTGGGCTTTTTTTCCATGCCCCTGGCTTGCGCCTTCGAGGGGGTGCGGCGGCAGATGGGCATAATTTTATCGCTGGTCATGTTTTTGGTTTACTACAGCTTGCTGTCCTTTGGGCTTACCATTGGGGAGTCGGGCAAACTCTCGCCTGTCATCGCGCTGTGGTTTCCCAATTTGCTGTTCTTGCTTTTGGGTTGTGTCGGATTTTATTTGGCCGTGAACGAACAGGTGCCCACGTTGCGCTCTTTGCTGCTGCGTATTCCGTTTTACCGGCGCAGGGAAGAGGCGCAACTGGCGGCCCGCAACGCTCAGAACGGACCGGGTAACCACCGTGCGGGAGGTTGCCCGTGAGCTTGCTGACCCGCTATCTTATCCGCAATAACTTGTTCTTGTTGTTCAGCATTTTGCTGATCGGCACCGGGTTGTATTTATTGACGGACCTGTTTGACCGGCTGGACAACTTTCTTGACTCCGGGTTGGGCTTGCTCGGCATACTCGGCTATTACGCGGTGAAAACGCCGTTGATAATCTCCCAGATCCTGCCCGCCGTGTTTCTGATAGCGGCCATCGCGCAGTTCAGCCTGATGGCCAAGGCCAGAGAGATGATCGCCTTACAGTCGGGCGGGGTTTCGCCGCTCGCCTTTTTGCGTTTCATTTTGGTGTACGGCCTAATCTGGGCGGCGGCGCAGCTAGCTTTTTCTCAGTTTATCGGGGTGCAGGGCGAGCGCATGGCCGGCCGCATCTGGAGAGAGCAGGTGCGCGGCAAAGGCGCTGAAAAAGCACGGTTGCGCGGCGTCTGGTTTATGGACCGTTCGTATGTGGTGCACTTAGGCTACGTTGATCTGGTCACGGGCGTGGGGTCGAATTTTCTATCCTATCGCCTGTCGCCGGACGGGAACAACCTGGAGCAGATGGTCCGGGCGGATTCGTTCGTCGCCAAACCCCGGCAGTGGACTTTGCGCAACGCGACCGTCATTACGCCGCAGCGTTACGGGTATGAGGTGGTGCCGGAATATACCATCGGCTTGCGGCAGGATCTTTCCGCTTTTCTGGCGGTGGAGCCCGGCGCCCGTCCTTCGCAGCTGCCGCTGTGGGAGCTGCGCGACGCCATCCGCAGCCTGGAGCGCGCCGGCTCCAACGTGGAGCTCTTGCGCACGGCCATGCACGCCCGCTTTGCATACGCCCTGTCTCTTGTGGTCATGGGGGTGATGGCACTTGCCATCGCGCTTTGGCGCAACAACATTTACCAGGGCATCGGCCTGGGGCTGCTTGCCACGTTCGCCTTTTACGCTGTATCCACGGTGTGCAACAGCTTGGGAGAAAAGGGTTTTCTACCTCCGGCCGTGGCAGGCTGGCTGGCTGTGGTCCTGTTTTTCACGCTGGGCCTTGTGGCGGTCATCAGGCAGATCAAACCGCGTTTCACGTTACTTCTAAAGAAATCTTCGTAATTTTTTTCTGTTGTCCATGTTTTTAGCCGAAGCGGAAGACTTTTTCGCAAAGGCGGTGTATCGTATGCGGCATATGCCGGAATAGATACAGTGTGCTGCACCGGTGCGGCGCGCGCCGAGCAGGAGGGAACTATGGCAAAAGTCATCAGAATAGCCGCCACAGGCGGTCCGGAAGTCATGCGCCTGGAAACCGTGGATATCGGCAGGCCCGGCCCCGGGCAAGCGCGCCTGCGCCAGACGGCCATCGGCGTGAACTTCATCGACGTGTATTTCAGAAACGGGCTGTATGAACAGCCCATGCCGGGCTTTATCGGCCGGGAAGGGGCCGGAGTGGTGGAAGAGCTGGGCCCGGGGGTGACCGGTCTTGCCGTGGGCGACAGGGTGGCCTATTGCGGCGGCCCGTTGGGCGCCTACAGCGACGAACGGATCATGCCCGTTTCAGAACTGGTTCCCTTGCCGGATTTTCTGGATGAAGCCACGGCGGCTTCCTGCATGCTCAAAGGGCTGACGGTTCAGTACCTGTTTCGCCGCATTCATCCGCTGCAGCCGGGCGAGGTGTTTTTATTCCACGCCGCCGCCGGCGGAGTCGGGCATATCGCCTGCCAGTGGGCCCGAGCTTTGGGCGCGGTCATGATCGGCACGGTGAGCAGCCCGGAAAAGGCGGCTGTGGCCAAAGCCCACGGCTGCGCGCACGTCATCAATTACCGCACGGAAAATTTCGTGGAACGGGTGCGCGAACTGACCGGCGGCAAAGGGGTTGCCGTGGCGTACGATTCCGTGGGCAAAGATACCTTTCCCGCAACCCTTGACTGCATATCGCCGCGCGGGTTGTGGGTCAGTTTCGGCAACGCGTCGGGCCCGGTGCCGCCGTTTCCCATGACTTTGCTCATGCAAAAAGGATCGCTTTTCGCCACCCGTCCCAATTTGTCGGCCTACGCGCGACCCGGGACGAGCTTTTGTCCATGAGCGCGGAATTGTTTGAAATGCTTGGCAGCGGAAAAATACAGGCCGCTCCCGCGAACCGTTTTGCCCTGGCTGACGCGGCCAACGCGCACAAGGCCATCGAGTCGCGCGGCCTGACGGGCTCCACTGTGTTGGTTCCGTAGGCGAAAAAAATAGTTTGTTTCGCATCTGGACAACGCTTAGACTATACTTATTTTTAGATCGCAACGTAAAAGTGCATAGTTTGAACGGAGCCACTGAACCACAACACGCAATCACGTAGACGGGAAAGAATTTTCCCCTGTCGTAAGGGCGGAAAATACGTGAGGGAGTCTGTTATGAGACGCGACGATCCTGAAGAATAACCGGCGGATAGATTGCCTTGCCGCCTTTATAGCCGACGCTTGAGAGTATACTTTCTTGCGTCGGTTTTTTTGCGTAACGCATTTGCTATGTTTTGTGCTTTTTATTTCATTATTTTTAAAAAATTTATTTTTCATCTAGACAACGTCAAGGATGTACTTATTTTAAGATCGCAACGTAAATGAGTATGGTTTGAACTGAAATACTGACATGAAACACGCAATCACGTAGACGGGAAAGAATTTTCCCCTGTCACAAAGACGGAAAATACGTGAAGGAGTCTGTTATGAGACGTGGCGATCCTGAAGAATAACTGGCAGATGGACTGACATGCTGCCTTTATATCCGGCGTTTAAGAGTAATCCTCTTGCGCCGGATTTTTTGCGTGATCATTTATACCATGATGTCGCGCAATGCTTGCCACAGCTCATCCATTCCCGTGCGTTTCGCGCTGGAAGTGACTATCGGGGCGCGGGGCAGATGGACGTTCCATTCGCGTTTGCGAACTTCCTGTTCCTGGCGGGAACATTTGTCCGCCTTGGTCAGAACAGGCAGCAAAGGAATGGCGTTGGCAGTGGCAAAGGCCAGCAAGGCCAGGTCGGAAGCCTGCGGCGGCAAGCGGCAGTCAAGCAGCAGCACCAGCGCCCGCAATGATTTGGCGGAGACGAGGTAACGCTCGATCAGCTTGCCCCAGCTTTCTCTTTCCGTTTTGGGCGCCTTGGCATAGCCGTAACCGGGCAGGTCGACCAGCAGAAAATTGTCCGGGTCGACCCGGTAATAGTTGACGCTGCGGGTCTTGCCGGGGGTGGCGCTGGTTTTCGCCAGTTGCTTTCTGCCCGCAAGCGCGTTGAGCAAGGACGATTTGCCGACGTTGGAACGCCCGGCGAGCGCGATCTGGGGCCTGCTTTCGCGTTGCAGCTGGTCCAGGGTGTAGGCGGTGGTTTCAAGGCTTAGTGTAGGGTTCATGTATTAGCCGCTTGACAAGATGGCCCGCTTGGCAAAAAATAACGGGTTCATGTTGTATACCCCATAGCCGAACGGAAGGAAAGTGATGTCCGCCGTATACGATATCCTGGTGCTGAATGGCCCCAACTTGGGCGCTCTTGGCGTCCGCCAGCCGGAAATTTACGGCAGCGCGGGTATGGATGCCGTTCCCGGTCTGGTGTCGCGGCTGCTGGGCGAAAGGGCCGGGCGGGTCAAACTGGCCTTTTTTCAAAGCAACGGCGAAGGCGCGTTGATCGACCGCCTGGAACAGGCCAGGGCGGAAGGGACGCACGGCATCGCCTTTAACGCCGGCGCATACACCCACACCAGCCTTGCCTTGGCCGATTGTCTGGCTTGGATAGGCGTTCCCGTGATTGAGGTGCATATCAGCAACGTGCTGGCCCGGCCGGAAGCCATACGGCGGCAGAGCTATCTTGGTGAAAAGGCCATCGGCTGCATTGCGGGCTTCGGCATCATGAGTTACGCGCTGGCCGTGCAGGCGCTGTTGGAACACTGCGACAACACGATCTAACCCGGTAAACGAATTTTCTTACCGTTATATTCACAGCAGGAGGCTTCATGTATTCGACCACGGACTTCAGGAAAGGCCTGAAGATCGAAGTTGACAACACCCCTTACGAAATTGTCGACTATCAGCATTTCAAACCCGGCAAGGGCGGGGCCATGGTGCGCAGCAAACTGCGCAACATCCTGACCGGCCGCATGCAGGACATCACCTTCCGCGCGGGCGAAAAAGTTGAGCGCCCCGACCTGGAAACGCGTGAAATGCAGTTTTTGTATCGCGAAGGCACTGACCTCGTGTTCATGGATCTTTCCACATACGAGCAGCTTCACCTTGCCGAAGATGTGGTGGGCGGCAAGGGCGGCTATCTGAAAGAAAGCCAGATCGTGCAGGTGCTGCTCTATCGGGGCACGCCCCTTGACCTTGAACTGCCCATTTCCCTGGTGCTGGAAGTGACGGATACCGAACCCGGCGCCAAGGGCGATACCGTTTCCAACGTGACCAAGCCCGCCACGGTTGAAACCGGCGCGGTGGTGCAGGTGCCTCTCTTTGTGAACAAGGGCGACAAGATTAAAATAGATACCCGGTCCAACGAATATCTGGGCCGTGAATCCTGAAAAGAATGAAAACGACCGCCCCGGCATGTGATATGCCGGGGCGGTCGTTTTTTTAGCGCAAGCGAAAAGCGTCAGGCGCGAAACAGGGCTGCAACCTCGTCCATCATTTCGTCAATGGGCAGAGCCTGCGGGCACTTAATCATGCACTCTTTGCATTTCACACATTTATCCGCCTGTTCGGCGGGCGGCACCTGCGCGTTGTAAATAACCTTAAGAAAAGCCCGCGCCTTTTCGTCGCTGGTCAGGTAATAATCGTTGTAGAACATGAAGTTTCTGGGAATATTGACCCCGGCGGGGCAGGGCAGGCAATAGCCGCAAGCGGTGCAGTGCACTTTCAGGCGGCTTGTGAAATAGCTGCGCACGGTATCCAGAACTTCAAGGTCGGCGGCGGTCAGAACGTTCGCGCGCGAGTCGTCGGCGATGTTCAGGTTTTCTTCAACCTGCGCCATGGCGCTCATGCCGCTGAGCACCACATGAATTTCGGGCTGGTTCCAGAGCCAGCGCAGCGCCCAGTCGGCCAGCGACCAGCCAGGGCGTACGGCGGCCAAGGCGGTTTTCATCTCCTGTGGCATCTGGTTGACCAGAAATCCACCGCGCAACGGCTCCATAATAACAACGCCCATACCGCGTTCGGCCGCCAGCTTGAGGCCCCGCCGCCCGGCCTGGTACTGCTGGTCCAGGTAATTGTATTGAATCTGGATGAAATCCCAGGCGTACGCATCCATGATCTCTTTGAACACGCCGAACCGGTCGTGAAAAGAAAAGCCGATGTGGCGGATGCGGCCGTCTTTTTTCGCCGCCTCCAGAAACTCGAGCATGTTCAGTTTCTGCATGGCCGGCCAGATGGCGCTGTTCAGGTTGTGGGCGAGATAATAGTCGATGTGGTCGGTCTCAAGGCGGCGCAGCTGGGTATCCAGAATGCGTTCCATGTCGGAACGGCTGCCGACCGCCCAGGTGGGCAGTTTTGTGGCAAGTTTGACTTTGGCCCGGTAACCGTCGCGCAAAGCCTTGCCCACAAGGGGTTCGCTGGCGCCCGGCTCGTGAAAGCCACCGGTGCCGTGATAGGGCCAGGCTGTGTCCACATAGTTGACGCCGCGCTTGACGGCGGTGCGGATCATGCTGACAGCCTGCGCCTCATCGATACAGGAAGCGTCCGGGCCGGCCAGCGGCAGGCGCATGCAGCCGAAGCCGAGTAGAGAAAGCGAATCGCCGGTTTTACCGAACAGTCTTTTTTCCATACAACCGCCTTGCAGGGCCGTGGGGCCGTTTTTCGGCATCCTAGCACGGCGCATTCACAAAGTATATTTCCGGCGGGCGGCTTCGATCCCTCGCGCTTGCGGCCGGGAACGCTTTCTACTATAGCAAGACAAACAGTTGAGGATAGGGACACGGATAATACGAAACTTTCCCGTGAGCTGCTTGGGCTTTTTCTGCTTTTTGTAGGACTGCTTTTGCTGCTCAGCTTCGGAACATACGACCCCCGCGACCCCAGTTTGAATCATGTGGTCAGTTCCGCCGTTTCCGTGCGCAACAAGGCCGGGTTGTTCGGCGCCTATTGCAGCGGCTTTTTCGTCGATCTGTTAGGCATCGCCGCCTATCTTATTCCCTTGTTTTTTTTGTTCATCGGGGGCAGGCGGGTGCTTGGGGCCGAAGAATGGCCCTGGTGGCGCTGGTGCGGTTTCTTTTTTTTGGGCTGCTGCCTGACGGTGACCGGGCAAGCCTGGGGCATGGGCATTTTCGGCATTCAGGGCGGGGGGCTGCTGGGCAATGCGCTCTACGGGTTTTCCAACGGCTCTTTCGGCAGGGTGGGCACCGTACTGGTCTGGGGTTTTCTGTTCCTGCTGGCCGTGCAGATATTGCTGGGCTTTTCATGGTTGGCCCTTGCCCGGCGCGGCATTCTGGACCTGATCGCTTCGTTGTCCCGTTCATTGGCCGCGAAAAAACAGGCGGAACAAAGCGGGCCGCCTCTGACTCTGGCTGAAGAGAAGGGCGCGTCCGCTCCTGACGCGGGAACCCGGCCCCTGGTCGTTCAGACCATACCCCGCGCCGAACCGGTCCGGCCGGAACCGCCATCTGCCGCTCCTTCCAACCTCGTTGTGTTCACACCCCGGGCCGACGCGCCAGTGCCCGCTTCGGATATTTTGCCCGGCGCCGAGGGTAGCGCGTTGCCGGGGACGGACCTTGGTTTTCTGGAGCCGCCCGCGCTGGACAACACGGATCCGCCCTGGGTGCGAGACCTTGAGATGGATAACATCGAGGAACGGGCCGTGCGCGACAGGAAAGGCGCGCTTTCTTCCGCTGCGCCTGCCGCACAGGTTATACAAAGCGCCTCGGCAGTGACCACCGTCGCAACGCCGCCTCCTGCCGCACAGGCCGCGCCTGTCGTACAGGCCGGCGCACAGCCTTCGTCCATTGTAATAACCGAAGCGGTGGGAGTCATTCCCCCTGCGCCGGAACAAACGAAACCCAAAGACAGGCGCATTCCGCCGCCGCCTTTGGATTTGCTGCACACGGTGGCTTCCGCCAAAGACAAGACCCCCCGCGAAGTGCTGGAAGCCAAGGGTAAAACTCTGATGACCTGCCTGTCGGATTTCGGCATAAACGGCGAGCTGGTGGGCATCGCGCCGGGACCGGTGGTCACCATGTTTGAAGTGCGCCCGGCCGCCGGGGTGCGCGTCGCGCGCATTGAAAACCTCAGCGACGACCTGGCCCTAGCACTCAAAGCCATTGCCGTGCGCATTCAGGCGCCTATTCCCGGTACGGATACCGTGGGCATTGAAATACCCAACGATGTGCGCGAGATCGTCTGCCTGAAAGAGTTGTTCAGTTCCGCCGCGTTCGCCCGTTCAGAGTCGCTGCTGAGCATGGCGCTCGGTAAAGACATACAGGGCGCGCCCGCCATGGCCGACCTTGCCCGCATGCCCCACCTGCTGGTGGCAGGGGCGACGGGCGCGGGCAAAAGCGTGTGCCTGAACTCCATTATCCTGTCGTTCCTCTATAAGGCGCGGCCTGAAGAAGTGAAGCTTCTGCTGGTTGACCCAAAACGTGTGGAAATGGCCGTGTATGCCGATTTGCCGCACCTGGTGCACCCGGTGGTTACGGAAATGGAGCTGGCCAAAAACGCGCTCAACTGGGCGGTTTCCGAAATGTCGCGCCGCTATACGGACCTTGCCCGCCTGGGCGTGCGCAACATTGCGGCCTACAACGAAAAGCTTGTCAGTTTGGACAAGACGAAATCGCCGGACCTTGCTGATCTGGAATTCATGCCTTACCTGGTTATCATAATCGACGAGCTGGCCGACCTGATGATGACCGCCGCCAAAGAGGTTGAAGGGTATATCATGCGCCTGGCCCAACTGGCGCGGGCCGCGGGCATCCATATGATTCTCGCCACCCAGCGGCCCAGCGTGGACGTGGTGACGGGCCTGATCAAAGCCAACTTTCCTTGCCGCATCTCGTTTCAGGTGACCTCAAAGCACGATTCGCGCACAATTTTGGACGCAGTCGGGGCGGAACATCTGCTGGGCAAGGGGGACATGCTGTACAAACCGGCCGGTGGCAGATTTCAGCGCTTGCACGGGGCCTTTGTCAGCGACGACGACGTGGTCGCCGTGACCGATTATTGGCGGTCGCGCCAGCAGCCCTCGTACCAAATCGATTTTTCGGACTGGGGAACGGAAAGCGCTTCCGGCGGCAACGGCGTATCAGGCGGCGGGGGCGACGACGTGGCTTCCGACCCCATATATGCCGATGCAGTGGCTTTTGTGCGCGAACAGGGCAAAGCTTCCATCTCGCTTATTCAGCGCCGTTTCCGTATCGGGTTCAACCGCGCCGCCCGCTTTGTCGAACAAATGGAGCAGGACGGCATTATCGGGCCGCCGGATGGCAGCAAGCCCAGAACTGTGAGATAGGAGATGCTATGCGTCGCTTTAAGATCTTGGTTTTTTCTTTAATTTGCCTGCAGGTATTTTGCTCCGCCGCTTTTGCCGCCGGAGCCGTGGACGCCATCGTCAACGCCGTGCAGGCGCGTTATGACAAGATGAAGAGCATGGAAGCGACCTTCACGCAAACCCTGCTGCACAAAGAAAGCGGCACCAAAGACGAACGGACCGGCGTTTTGTATTTCACAAAACCCCTGCAAGTGCGGTGGGAGACCAAAACTCCGGCTCCCGAACTCCTGATCGTAACGCCTGAGGTTATTTGGAACGTGTTCCCCGACGAGGATATGGCCTACAAATACCCCGCGTCCCTGGCCAACGATTCGCGCAGCATCGTGCGCGTGGTCACCGGCCAGACCAAGCTGACCCAAGATTTCACCATTGAGCGGGCGGGCACGGAAAAAGGGCTGGTCAAACTGCGCCTGTATCCTAAAGAACCCACGCAGGCTTTGACGGAAGCGGCGATTTGGGTGGAGCAGAGCACCGGCCTGATCAAACGGGTGCTGCTGATTGATTTTTACAACAACCAGAACGACATCAGCTTCACCAGCCAGAAGGTCGACACGGACCTGCCGAAGACGCTGTTCGCCTTCACCCCTCCGGCCAAGATGAAAGTGGAAGACAGGACCAACAGCGGCGTGGTGCAGAAACCGCTGATGCGTTAGGCAAAATAAATCCTTTGTCCAAATACTGCGTCAAGCGGCCCGTCTTATAACCCCACGGCACCGCGCAGAGCGGCGATTTCATCGGCACTGAGTTCGCGGGCTTTTCCTTTGGGCAAATCGCCCAGGGCGATGGGGCCGGAGCGCACCCGGCGCAGGTTCAGGATGGTCAGGCGCAGGTCGCGACACATGCGGCGTATCTGGCGGTTGATGCCCTGGTGCAGCGTGATTTCCATGGTCGGGTCAAAGCCCGGCAGCATGCGAACTTCCACCGGGGCAAGCTCTTCACCTTCGGTCAGGCGCATGCCGCGCCGCATGATATCCAGCGTTTCCGGGCCGGGGCGTTCTTTGACGCGCACGTGGTACACCTTGGGCAGGTGATAGCGCGGGTGGGTCAGGCGCAGGGTCAACTCGCCGTCATCCGTCAAAAGCAGCATCCCTTCGGAAAAGTAATCAAGCCGCCCCACGGGAAAGAGGCGTTTGCCCCGGTACGCGGGCGGCACCAGGTCCAGCACCGTGGTTCTGCCCTGGGGGTCTTTGGCTGTGGATACAACCTGAATGGGCTTGTGCAGCAAAAGATAGGTAAAGCCCGGGGCTGCACCCGAAGAACCGGGAACGGTTATCGCCTTGCCGTCCACACTGATGCGGTCGGCTGCGGGGTCGATGCGGGTGCCCGGTTCCGTTACCGGCGCACCGTTGACGGCGACCCGACCCGCTTGAATAAGCGCGTCGGCTCCACGGCGGGAAGCGACCCCGGCCAGGGCCAGGGCTTTGTTCAGACGCAACGCCGGATCGTTTTCTTTCATAGCGATATTGCCCTCTGGCAGTTCCGCATGTTTTCTGGCATAGTCCTGCCCTTATGTCTACTTCCCTTTCGCAACCCATTCCTGAACGCAGAACCGGCAGCATCGCTCTGTTCAAACGCTGCATAGGGTATTTCGCCCCATACTGGGGGCGCATTACGCTGGCCACCATCGCCATGATGATCGTTGCGGGCAGTCAGCCCGCTGTGGCCTATCTGGTGAAGCCCACTCTGGATAAAATTTTTATCGACAAAGACAAGCATTTTCTGCTGCTCATTCCGGCGGCGTTTTTGATACTGGAGTTTGCCAAGGCGGGCTTCAGGGTCATCCAGAACTACGTCATGCAGGCTTGCGGCCTCAAAGTGCTGGAACGGCTGCGTGAAGAACTGTACCGCAAGATCATTTTCCTGCCCATGAAGTTTTATGAAGAGGCGCAAGTCGGCATGCTGATGAGCCGCGTCATCAACGACGTGCTGCTGATACGCGCCAGCCTGCCTGCCCTCATCATGCTGATACGGCAGGTCTTCACCATAATTTTTCTTGTCTGCGTCGCCTTTTACCAGAACGCGTTTCTGGCGTTCTGGGCCGTCATCGTGCTGCCCGCCGCGCTGTTTCCGTTCGTCTATTTCGGACGGCGCATGCGCAAACTCAGCCGCAAGGGCCAGGCCAAGCTGGCGGATATCTCCGTCCTGCTGCAGGAAATTTTCAGCGGCATCCGAGTGGTAAAGGCTTTTTCCACTGAGCAGAGCGAAGGCGTGCGCTTCGACAAGGAAAACCGCCGCCTGCTTTCGTTCTCGCTGAAGCAGGCCATGGCCAGCGAACTTTCATCGTCGGTCATGGAGTTCATGGGCGCGGTGGCGGCGGCTTTGGTCATCTGGTTCGGCGGCATGGAGGTTATTGAGGGCCGCTCGACGCCGGGCACGTTCTTCTCTTTTTTGACCTCCATCATCATGCTGTATGACCCGATTAAAAAGATGTCCAATTCCAACAACGAGATCCAGAAAGCCCTGGCCGGGGCGGAACGGGTTTTTGAAATTCTGGATTCTCCCGATATCCGGGTGGAAAAAGACGGAACAACGACGCTTGACCAGCCTTTTGAGGAACTGGCCTTTGAAAACGTCAGCTTCGCCTACCAGGATGGCACCAAGGCGCTGGACAACGTCAGCCTGCGCGTGAAAAAGGGCGAGCGGATCGCGCTGGTGGGCCCTTCCGGCGGGGGCAAAACCACTTTTGTGAACATGATCCCCCGGTTTTATGAGCCGCTGTCCGGCCGGATCACCCTGAACGGCAAGCCGCTTCAGGACTATACGTTAAAGAGCCTGCGCGCGGCCATAGCCATGGTTTCGCAAGACAGTTTCCTGTTCAACCTGACAGTGCGTGAAAATATAACTTACGGCCGCGTCGACGTGCCCGAAGGCGCTTTGGAAGCGGCTGCCCGCGCCGCCTATGCCGACAACTTTATCGCGACCCTGCCGGAAGGCTATGAGACTATGGTCGGCGAACGCGGGGCCAAGTTGTCGGGCGGGCAGAAACAGCGCCTGACCATCGCAAGGGCCATCGTCAAAGACGCGCCCCTGCTTATTCTTGACGAAGCCACCAGCGCGCTTGATTCCGAATCTGAGGGCATCGTGCAAAAAGCCCTGGAAAATCTCATGCAAAACCGCACCAGCATTGTGATCGCCCACCGGCTTTCCACGGTACTGCACGCGGACAGGATTCTGGTTGTGGAAAAAGGCAGGATCATCGCCGAGGGCCGCCATGAAGCGCTGCTGCAAAGCTGCCCCCTTTATGCCAAACTGTACGACATGCAGTTCAAGCATGGGCGAGACGGCGAAGGGGAAGAGGCGGTATGAACATTTCTCCGAACCTGGTCGGGCCTTTTATCGGCGGCCTGTATTCATTGTGGTGCGCGACCTTGCGGTATACCGAGGTCAACCGCGAAGCGGCCGCGCGCATACAGGCAGAAACGCCCCTGGTTTTCGCGTTGTGGCATGACGAGCTTTTCGCCGTGCCGTATAAGCGGAACGGCTGGCCCATTTTCACCATCGTCAGCCGCAGCCGCGACGGTGAATACCTTTCGCGCGTGCTGGCCAGCCAAGGCTTGGGCACGGTCAGAGGCTCCAGTTCGCGGGGCGGGCTTGCGGCCCTCTTGCGGGCGGCCAAATTAATGCAAGAAGAGCGGCAGCACGCCTGCATCACGATCGACGGCCCGCGCGGCCCGCGCCATGAGGTCAAGGACGGGGCAATTTTCCTGGCGCACCGGGTTTCTTCGTACATCGTGCCGGCGCGGGTGTATTACGCAAAAGCCAAGGTTTTCCGATCCTGGGATAAGTTTCAGTTACCCTGGCCGTTCAGCCGGGTGCATATACAGTACGGCGACCCGTATCGCGTGGCGGAAGGGGAGCTGACAGCGGAAGTTCTGGAACGGGAACGGCAAATATTGAAAGAAAAACTTGAAAGGCTTACGCTGCCTGCAGGTGCTTTCTCATGAAACGAGCGTTTTATATGGCGCTGGTCCGGGGGCTGCGCCATTTGAGTTTGCCGAGCATCCACCGTGTTGCCGAATTTCTCGGTTTTGTCATGTGGACCTTTTTGCCCCGCCGCCGCAGCGAAGCGACGGAACGGGTCATGGCGCGCATGGGCCTGCCGGAAGATAAAGCCCGCGCCGTGGCCAAAGCCAGCTTTTATAATATCGCCCGCTCCTTCATGGAAATTTTTTACAACGACCGCTTCACTGCGGAGCGCGTGCGCGTGGCGCATGATGATGACTGGAAATTGTTTCACGCCATGGTCAATAACGAACGCCCCATGGTGTTCATTTCCGGCCACTTCGGCGCGTGGGAGCTTTTGGGCTCACTGGTGGGCAGGGCGACCGGGCAACCGATGGTGACGGTGGCCCGCAAACAGAAAGATCCGGTCATTTCAGAGATTATCCACGAACTGCGGGCGGAAGGGAATTTGCTCAGCATCGACCACCGGGAATCGTCCGGCGCCTTGCTTGCCTGCCTGCGCAAAGGCGGCATCGCCTGTTTTCTGGTGGACCACAACAGCAGTCGCAAGGAGGCGACCTTTTTACCCTTTCTGGGTGAAGCCGCAGCCGTGAACATCGGCCCGGCCATGCTTGCTTTGCGGGCCAAGGCGCTGATTTTTCCCATTTTTTTACGGCGGGAAAAAGACGGCAAGTATCTCTTGCGTATGGAAGAACCTCTGGATACCATGACCCTTGAAGGCCCCTTGGCCGACCGCATGCGCGACGCAGCCGCTTTTTATACCCAAGCGATGGAAAAACAGGTGCGCGAAGCGCCGGAGCAGTGGTTCTGGATGCACAGGCGCTGGAAAACGCAGCCAGAGAATGGAGATACGCCCAACAATTGAAGCCGGTGCGGGTACGGAGGCATACTCGTGAAACGGGCAATTTTGTTTGGCTTTGCGCGTCTCATGCGCAAACTTGATTTCGCGGACAACCGCCGCGTGGCGGCCTTTTTCGGTTTTCTCATGTGGGCGCTGCTGTGGCGCCGCCGCCGGGATACCATCGCCAGAATACGGCGGCACCTGGACCTGCCGGAAGAGGCGGCCAGAAGAATCGCCAAAGCCAGTTTTTATAGCACCGCCGCATCATTCATGGAAATCTTTCTTAACGACCGTCTGGACATGCGTTCAGTCACGGTGCGTGATCCCGAACTGTTCGAGGCCATGATGCGCCCCGGCCAGTGCGGCATTCTGGCGACAGCGCATTTCGGATCTTGGGAACTGATGGGCGCCCTTATCAGCCAGAACGCCACCCGCCCGACCATGACCGTGGCCAGAAAGCAGAAAGACCCGGTGGTTTCGGATTTGATCAGAGATCTGCGGGCGGAGTCGAAACTGCGGGCCGTGGACCACAGGGCTGCCTCCGGCCCGGCTCTGGAGTGCATGCGCCAGCAAGGGCTGGCCGGCTTTCTGGTGGATCACAATACAAAGCGCAAGGAAGCGGTTTTTTTACCCTTTTTCAACGACACGGCTGCCGTGAACGTGGGGCCCGCTTTGCTGGCCGTGCGTGCCAAGGCGCTGGTTTACCCGGTGTTTCTACGCCGCGACGGATTGAAACAATATACGCTGTGCCTGCATGCGCCGCTAGATACGACGATGCTTGAAGGCCCTTTGTCTGATCGCGTACGCCAGGTGGCCGCTTTTTATACCAAAGCGGTGGAAAAACAGGTGCGCGAAGCGCCGGAGCAGTGGTTGTGGATGCACCGCCGGTGGAAGACCAGGCCCCCTGATTCCCCAGATTTCCCAAATTCCCTGGAAGAGCCGGGGGCGGCAGGCGGTGCGTAATACGCGCTATGCTTTGCTTTGCGTAGCCAGATCTTCCGCCCGCAAGGGCGTTAGTTCATAGCGGCGGATGTGCTGCAGGGGAAAAAAACTGACCGCGCCGTCCGGAGCCTGCACCTTCAGCGTGTTGTGTTCAGTGACGGAAGCCGCGGCGCACGGCATGGAGAGGCTTCCCCCCGCGGAAAAATAAATAGTCAGCAGGTTCATCGCGCCGCGTGCTGCAAAGTACGCGGTGTTTTTTTCCGCAGTCTGAATGGCTTTGATCATGGCCACATGCCAGGCGATGCGCACCTGTTTGCGGTTATCGGGCGTGTCGTGCGCGGGACAAAGAGCCATTTTCTGGCTGTCCGGCGCGGGCGGGTACCCGGTCACCCATCCGGTGCCCGCGTCAATGCCGCAGATATGGCAGGGAATCATGGCAGCTCCCTATGGCAACCCCGGGGGTCGTGGCCAGCCCCCCCAACGGGGCGGGGGGCC
>JAVBNL010000010.1:0-14698 GCA_031551515.1 Desulfovibrionaceae bacterium | reverse complement strand
CATCTGGCATATTTTACTGAATATTTTTGCACCTGTGCACTCCGGGCAAACTCGAAATCCTCAACAAGCCTGAACTCTGTCGAAAGACACAAAGCCCGAATTTGGTCTGTGCCAAATTCGGGCTTTGTCAGCAGTCTGAGGAACTGCAGCAGTTCCTCTTTTTTCGCCGCATCAAAGCTGACGGGAAAGCAGCCTATGCCGCAGTGCCCCGTCGTGTCTGTGGTCACGCCCTGCAGCAGCTTGCTTTCGGCAAGAGGGTAAGAGAAAATCGTCGCATCGGTGTGCGTGTGCAGATCGATAAACCCGGGGCTGACAACCAACCCCTCGGCGTCGATCGTCGCATCGCCGGCCGGCAGACCGGCTCCGATCTCGCTGATGCGTCCGTCGGTCACGGCCACGTCAAGCTTTTGCGGCGCACCGCCCGTGCCGTCTACAACTGTTCCGTTTTTGATGATCATCGTGCCCATGGCTGTCCTCCCTTTGTTACAGATGGGCGTACAGTCAGAACCACATACGATTTGTTGCGAGTATCTTTCGCCTTGCGCGGATGCGATGTTTTACCTCCCTGAGGGATTCGGGTCATTGTGGATTTCTGCCCGCATCAGACGGCATAGAATCGGACCTGCTCGGTTCTGCACTGCTTGGCAGCTTCCAGGCGCCGTTGCGGTTACGGATGAGCGCTACACGTACCGAAATCTTTGGTGACGAAGGCGGTCGTCAGGGGAATGGTGAAACGAAAATCGTAGCGGGTTTCGTCGGCGGCCGGTTAGCGGGCCGCGGCAAGGACTGTTAAATAAGCCTGTCGAGCTTTAAGGGGTATCTGCCGGTTGCAGGTTTACCACTTCCACCATTGCTGTAGTGATGGTTTCTTCCAGAAGCAGGCTCCCCACGCGGGCGAAACGTTCGGGCGCATCCGTGACCAGAAAGCGCGGGACGGGGGCTTGCGCGCCTTGTGCATGCCGCGCGGATTCCGGCCCCATGCGTTCCAGCATTTCGGCCACGGTTTCGGCGGTGGCGGCGGCGGGGTCCACAAGCGCGACGCTGTTCCCCATCACGGCGCGTATGGCGGGCGCCAGGGGCGGAAAATGTGTGCAGCCCAGCACCAGGCAGTCGATCCTCTGTTCCGGCGGGTCGGCCAAAAGCGGCGCCAGATAGCGGGCGGCGATGCCTTCGGCCACCGGGCCGGTCATCCAGCCTTCTTCCGCCAGGGCCACGAAAAGCGAGCAGGCGATGCCCCGCACTTGGGCATCCGGCCGCAGGGCGCATATACCTTTGGTATACGCGGCGTTGCGGACGGTGGATTCCGTGGCCAGAACCGCGATGCGCCCGCTGCGCGATACCTGGGCGGCGGCTTTGACCCCCGGTTCAACCACGCCGATCATGGGTAGATGGGGATACGCCTCGCGCATGGCGGGCAGGGCGGCGGCCGTGACCGTATTGCAGGCCACGACCAGCATGCGGATGCCCCGGTTCACGAGCGCTTCCGTGGCCTGGATGGAGTAGCGGGTAATGGTCTCGTCGCTTCTGGTTCCGTAAGGCACGCGGGCGGTGTCGGCGAGATAGAGCAGATTTTCGCCCGGCAGGCGGCGGCGCATGGCCGCCAGCACGGTAAGGCCGCCCACGCCGGAATCAAAAACACCGATAGGCAGGGAAGAGATGGGATTGGCGGGAAAAAAGGGATAGCCGTTCATAACCACTCCTTTTTTTGGAGTTAGCACAAATATACCCGAGAGTCGCGGAAACGCAAAACGTTTTCCACATATACGTCGGGTAGCGGGCCAAACCGGCCCGCTACTCTGGACGCGAACGGCATCCTCCGGTATGCAAAGCGGCATGAAACAGGTGCACATCGCCTGCTTGGGCGACAGTCTGACATACGGCTACGGCGTGCGCCCGGAAGCGGGCTGGGTCGCTCTGGCCGGGCTGGAACTGGCCCCCGGCGTGATTTTACGCAACCACGGGCTGAACGGCGACACCACGGCGGGCATGCTGGAACGGCTGGCGGCCGACGTGCTGCCCGGCCGGCCGGATGCGGTGCTGCTGATGGGCGGGGCCAACGACATTGCCTTTGAGGGATCTTCTGTCCCGGCGCGGTTCAATATGCCCGAGATGGTCCGCCGGATCGCGGCAAGCGGGGCCGTGCCCCTGATCGGCATACCCCTGCCGTTTGTTCCCACGCCCAATGAAGAGTGGGGCAGCTTTGAAGATCTGATGAAAGCCGCCTGCGAATATGACGAATACGCCGCCTGGCTGTGCGATTTTTGCGCCTCGGCCGGCACGCGGGCCGTGGATTTTCGCGCCCGGTTCGAAGCGGATCTGCGGCAGTGCGGCGCTGCGCCGGGAAACTATTTTTTCGACGGCTTGCATTTCAACGCCAAAGGGCATTTGGTGCTGGCCGCCTGCATGGCGGAAAGCGTGAAAACCCTGCTGGCGGAAGGAATTTTTACCTAACGGGAAACGGAAGGCGCGGCTTTCCGTATAGCGCGCGGCAGCGCGGGAGGAACACATGAAATGGAGCGAAGAAGCCTGGAAGGCGGCAAAGCCCGCCTATACCCGCATTCTGGAACTGGATTTTGTGCGCGAGTTGATGGCGGGAACGTTGAGCCGCGAGCGCTTTCTGTTTTATATCCGGCAGGACGCCCTGTATCTGGTGGGTTTCGGCAAGGCCCTGGCGGGTATCGCGGCCAAGCTGGAGAATGTGGAGCACAGCCAGGCCTTTCTGGCTTTCGCCGGTGAATGCATGGCCGTGGAACGCGCCTTGCACGAAGTCTATTTGGGCAAAGAGAAGCTGCCCGGCCGCATCGAACCCACGCCGACCTGCCTTTTGTACACCTCATACATTCTCAAGCAACTGCACGATGCGCCGCTTGAAGTGGCCATGGCCGCCGTGCTGCCCTGCTTCTGGGTTTACAAGGAAGTGGGCGACCATATCGTCGCCAACCAGAACAAAAACAACAACCCCTACCAGGCCTGGATAGACACCTACGGCGGCGACGAATTCTCGGGCGCGGTGGAAAGGGCCCTCGCCCTGTGTGACGAAGCTGCCGCCGCCTGCACGCCGGAACAGCGCCGGGCCATGACCGAAGCCTACGTGCTGTGCACCAAGATGGAATGGATGTTCTGGGACAGCGCCTGGAAGCTGGAAACCTGGCCGGTATGACGGCACGCGCCACACGGCCTGATGGTTGCTGCTATGAAACCCGAGAAAACAGCCCCGTTGTATCTGGTCAGCGCCTGCCTGTGCGGCGAGCCCTGCCGCTACGACGGCAAGCCCTATACCGTGGAGCGCCTGGCGAAACTGCGCGAGCAAGGCCTGGCCCTGGCCGTCTGCCCGGAACTTGAAGGCGGCCTTGCCGCCCCGCGTTCCCCCTGCGAGTTGCGGGAAGGGCGGGTTTTTACCCGCGAAGGGCAGGACCAGACGGCCGCGTTTGAAGCAGGAGCCGCCCGCACCTTGGAACTGGCGCGAAAACACTGCATCCGCACCGCCGTGCTCAAAGAGAACAGCCCTTCCTGCGGCAGCGCGATGATTTATGACGGAACTTTCAGCGGCAGGCGCATTCCCGGCCGGGGCGTCACCGCGGCCTTGCTGCATGCGGCGGGCATACGGCTGTTGAGCGAGTTGACGCTGGCGGAGCTGGAAGAACCCTGAGCGCGTGATTTTCAGCTTGCCAAATCGCTGAAAAGGGGCCAAAAGCCTGTTCGTGATCGCGCCGTCCTGGAGTGGCGGCGCGAAATTTTTTATTTCTATGGGTTGTCATGCAAGAGCAGAATCATGTGAACGAGTTGCGGCGCGACGTTTTGCGCCGTGTGGCCCAGGCTTTTCTTTCCGGCGAAGACACCGGGCGCGCCATCGAGAAAATTCCCTTTGCCCTGCGTCCCAAAAATTCCGCCAGTGACCGCTGCTGCATTTACAAGGATAGAGCCATTCTGCGCTACCGCTGCATGGCGGCCATGGGCTTTTTGCCGGAAGACGAAGGCGACGACGCAACGCCGCTTGCGGAATACGCATCGCTTGCGGCCGCGCGGCAAAAGAGCGCTTCCTTCGTGCTTTCTTCGTGCGATATCGCCTGTCACGGCTGCGTGCAGGCGCGGTTTTTCGTGACCAACGTCTGCCAGGGCTGCATCGCGCACCCCTGCGTGGGGGCCTGCCGCTTCGGCGCCGTGCACATCGTCAACGGCCGCTCGCAGATCGATACCGCCAAATGCCGCAACTGCGGCAAGTGCATGGAGGCTTGCCCTTACTGCGCCATCGTGCGGCTGACCGTGCCCTGTGAGCGTTCCTGCCCGGTGGGGGCCATCAAAAAGAGCGAAAACGGCCGGGCCGAGATCAATTTTGACAAATGCATCAGCTGCGGCCGCTGCATGCGGGCCTGCCCCTTCGGCGCGGTGCTTGAGCGCAGCCAGATTGTGGACGTGCTGCGGCTTTTCGCGGAAAAGGCCCATGTGACGGCTCTGGTGGCTCCGGCCATTTCCGGCCAATTTCCCGTGTCGCTGCACAAATTATTCAGCGCCCTAAAGAATCTGGGCTTTACCGAAGTGCTTGAGGTAGCTTCCGGCGCGGACGTGACCAGCGAGCATGAATCCGAAGAATTCATAGAGCGCATGGAAAAGGGCGAGCGGTTCATGACCACCTCGTGCTGCCCCGGCTATATTCAGGCCGTGCGCAAGCATATGCCCGAGGTGGCGCCCTTTGTTTCAAGCACGCGCACGCCCATGCATTACACGGCGGAACTTGCCGCGAAAGCCTGGCCGGGCACAAAAACCGTGTTTATCGGCCCTTGCGTGGCCAAGCGTGTGGAAGGCATGGAAGATGAGGCCGTGGACCTTGTTTTGACCTTTGAAGAAGTGGGGGCCCTGTTCGCCGCGGCGGGCATCAACCCCACGGAATGCCCCGAAGACTCTCTGGGCTGGGGCGCCACAAGCGCGGCCCGGCGCTATGCCGTGGCCGGGGGCGTGGCTGCCGCCGTGCATGCGGCGGTTGCCGGGCGGGTTGCCGTCAATGCCGTGCAGGTGGGCGGGCTGTCGCTGAAAGGTTTGCGCCAGCTGCGCGGCTTCGCGACCGGCCAATGCCCCGGCAACCTGGTGGAGGTCATGGCCTGCGAAGGCGGCTGCGCGGGCGGATCCGGCGTTTTGGAAGACAGAAACAAGGTGGCCAGGGCCGTAGAAGCCTTTGCGGCGGAAAGCGGCCAAAAGGCAGAATGAGCGGAACGTCCTATTTCGACGGCGTAACAGGCCTGTAGACGAACAGGGCGTCCAGATTCCCGGCCAGGGCCGGATAATTTTGCCGTATGGCCGCCTTGGCTTTTCCGGAATTGTCCGCGTTGGAAATGACTGTTTGAATCCGCAACGGTTCCGGGCTGGCGCCGCCGGCTCGGGCTTTGCCTATCTTCGCCATTGTGGGCATTTTGTACGAAGTGATCTCCAGTTCAAAGTCGCCCACGTACGTAATTTTACCGGCTTCCGCGGTAAATTCGGCCAGCCTGCCGGTAACGCGGCCGCCGTTTTTGAAGGTGGCCGTGCACATATACCTTCCGGGTTGCACCTTGAAGATCGGGTAGCCGTCGCTGCTGGTGATTCTGACCTCGTCGGAACCGTTCCGCTCGCCGACGCGCTGGAACAGTATCTCTTGGCCGAATACGCCGTATTTACCGGTCACATAGGCGAAAGAGCCGGTTACCGGTTCATTGGCGGGCATTCTTGCCGCGCCGCCACACCCGGAAATCAGCGCGGCAATGGTCAAAATCAGGAGTAACGCTTTTTTCATTGCGCGATCCCTTCGCTCACTCGTGCCGTCCGGCCACGGTTATGCCGTGCCCGCCGGGGCCGGTGACGCTATAGTCCCCTTTGCCGTTTTCATCCACATACGCTTCCGCCGTGAAGGGGTAGTTTCCGTTTGCGATGTGCGGCAGCAGGGCGCGCAGGGCGGGGTGCGTGCCTTTGTCTTTGAGTGCGTCCGCTACCTTGGTCCAGGCCAGGTTTCCTTCAAGGCTGGGCGTCGGTTTACCGAAAAATTCCTTGGCGGCGTAATAGAGGCAGAGCGCTTCCGGCCCGATACGGCCTTCGCGGTGCACCTGCATGTACCCGGCATAGTGGCAATCAAGCAGTGTAAGGCCGGTTTCTTCCTTCATCTCGCGCAGGCAGGCTGCGGTGACTTCTTCTCCATAGCGCTTGTGCCCGCCGGGAATGGTGCGCATGCCCTGGTACGGCGGCAGGGCGCGCTCCACCAGCAGCACTTCGTCTCCCCGAAGGATAAAGCAGAAAACAATAAGGACGGAGCTGGGATACTGCTCGCCGGAATTTGCTTGCGTCATGACAAAATCCTCTGTTGCTTTTTACTGTTGCCGGGGGAATATACGCGCGAACGAAGGGAAATGCATCTGCCGCGTTATCTTCCCTTCCGCGCCCGGCCAGATCGCAGAAGAAAAGGGTTTCGGGATTTCCCAAAGCCTTTTTCTTGCAACGGTACGTATGTTCTTCGTAACTTTTCAGGTCATAATTCTTTGCGGATCGATTTTCCGGCTAAGCACTTCCAGCACCTCGCGCTCCGGCGGCGCACTTTCCGTCGCCCGGGAAGCATCCAGGTCAAAACCGGTATTGTTCTGCACGTCGGATGCCTTGCCCCCCGGAAAATATTCCGCCAGGTACATGCGCATGGTGCCCGTGTCAAAGCGCATGACGCCAAGCTCCGTTATGAGCGCACGCGGCCCTTTGTCCGGCGGCAACCCGGCCCTTTCCCGGCCGTACGGCCCGTCGATCCAGCCGGGGCTGGTGATATAGTCGACTCTCTCCACAAAACGGCGTTTTTCGTGTTTCATTGTGATTATGGTGTCGCAGTATGTGGCTATGCCGTTAGCACCGCCGGAGCCGCTGAAACGGGCCTCCGGTTTGCGGTAATCCCCGATGCTCGTGGAATTGAGGTTGCCGTAGGGGTCGATTTGCGCGCCGCCAAGGAAACCGACAGCAATCTTGCCGGAACGGGCGAGCAGCGCCTGGAGCCCAAAATATCGGTACTGCGGCCAGAGAACTGACGCGGCGTAATTCAAGCGCAAATCAGCGACGCTGGTCGGCAGTTCCTGCGGGCTGCCGTCCACCAGGCCCGTTTCGAACACAAGCTTCGCGCGAGGCGCGTGGGTGTTTTTGGCCAGCACTGCCCCGATAAGAGGCAACCCTGTTCCAATAATATACGTTTTGCCGTCTTCCACCTGCCGGGCCAGGGCCACGGCCATCATCTGCCTGGCGTTCCAAAGCATTAGACCATCTCCCTGCGCTCTATTTCCGTTTCAGGTCAGGCACATAGCCGTGCCCCGGCCGTACCCGCAACGCAGCGAGGCGGCTGGCTCCGATCTTGTCCAGATAGTCGGCATGGGTGGGGCAGCCGAAGACGTATTCTTCAAGGTAGCGGTCAAAATCTTCCTGGGTGCGGCTTGCCTTGTCGTATGCGATGTACGCCAGGCCGTCGATATCGTAATAATTAAAACACTGCGCGGGGTGCGCGCCATAGGGCGCATGCACCACAGCATCCACGCACAGCCCGGCGACAGTGTTCTCTTCAGGGTGACGGCGGATCTCGGCATCATCAACCAGCGCTTCGCAGGAAACGATCGTCCGTTTGGCCGCCATGGCAATATCAACATCCTGAAAACCCGCGCCCATCAGTCGGGAGGTGCCGTCCGGGCTGGCCAGCTGCACATGAATGCAGGCCACGTCGATTGTCGGCGCGGGCACGCAACAGACTTGGCTGCCGGGATGAAACGGATCTTCCTGGATGACAAATTTGTCCCTGGGCAGCTTGGGATGGTTCTGCCGTTCTTCCCGGGAAATTCCCCATTTGGTCACAAGATCCGAGCCAAGCATGTTTTTGACAGGAACATAGCTCAAACCCAAAGCCGCGCCGTGGTATGCGATGGTGTGCACGTCAAGGGAATAGTCCTCAAAAAGCAGCGTACCGTTCTCAATACGCTCGCGGTATCGTCTGGACACGGCCGTATAGCCGGAATTCGCTATATAGGAATTGATGTACACGGCAACACAGTCCGCGCCGATCAACATGTCCACGTCACCAGCCGCCGGGCCGCCCTCAATGTACAGGCCGCGTTTTTTCTGACGTATAATTTCCCGCACAAGGGCATAAGGGCGGCGGTTGGTGACGAACCCGCCGAAAGCCACGCAGTCGCCGTCGTTCACGTTCGCGGCCACGGCCTGCGCGGCGGACATCACTTTGTTCATCGGGCTCTCCACAAGGCGATCAAGATTCTTGGTTCATCGCGGCTAACAATTTTTCCGCCCTGGGCGGGTTGAAAAAGCCGCAGACGCAGGGACGGGCCAGTTTCAAGGCCCCATCGCGCGGCGAAATGCGTCCTTTCTCTATGTCCGCAAGTATCTTGCGGACCAGATGCGCGCTTATTTGTCCGTGTCCGCACATAGAGATCAGCTCCTGAATACGTTCTTCCGGAAGAAGCGAAAGCTTTCCCCAGATGCCGAGCGAGCGGTTGACGGTATGCGGCGCAACGCCGGCTTTGGCGCAGATATCTTTCACCAGGTCCCACAATGCAGTGACAACGATGGAGATGCCCAAGTCCAGTTCTTTGACTTTTTTCAGAAATTTCGCCGCGTTTTCTTTGTCGTCAAAAACGATGAAGCCCCCGCGTTCGTCCTGCATGTGCTCGATGATGAACTCAAATGATTCCGTCACCATGTTCCCGGTGACGATGCTGCCCATATTGACGGCTCCGCAATCATGCGCAGTGTTGAAAAGCGTCAAAAGTTTCGGCTTCGAGTTGGTTTGATTAACGTTTTTTTGAAGCTGGGCCAGCACGCAGATATCGTTTTGCAGGGATTCAATGGATCCCAGGCGGTGCAATGTATGTGTCATTGATGGTTCCTCAAGTATATTTTTGCTGTGTTTCGGTAAAATTCATCAAAAATTATACAGTGGTCTGCCCAATCCGACATTTGTTTTGAGGTTCTCTCTTGGCGTGTACCCCAGCCTTTTCAATTCCATCAGGTTCTCATCTTCACAGTTCGGACCAAGTTTTGATATGACTGAGACAACGAAAACAGTCTCGGCGGTCTGTGAAATCTGTTCCAGAACCGATAATACATGGCCCAACTTCTCTGTCGGGACGCTAAACTCAAGAATGCCGGAGAGCACTCTTTCACCGAGATATTCCTGTTTAAACGTCCCTTTTTCTTTGTCTTGCATTAGAGATGTAATGGGATTCTCGTCTTCCCATATGACGCCCTGGCGGCACAGTTCGACGGCAATGGATTCTACTTGCCGTATTGTGGCTCCGACGCCGGGGCGCCCTACTTCCACCGCTATTCCCGCATAGCCGGTTTTATATTTCCCGGTGATGTCGTTGGTTTTCATTTCCACAGTGCCGCGGCCGCCGACGGCGGTTCCTTTTGCGACCACGGTAGGGTCGCTCATAATCTGCCGGATCATCCGCGGTTCAGATAACTCATCACGGATAAGCGCATTTTTGGGGCACGCCTTCACGCGAAAGCATGTGCTGCACTCAACGCATGCGTCAAAATCGATCACTGCCTTTTTTTCTTTTATCTCAATGGCGCCGACAGGGCAGTAGGGAGCGCATGTTTTGCAACCGATACATAATTCTGTGTTCACCAACATGTTCGTACCTCCATGTTATTTTTTGTTTTGCACTGTTTTTATAATTGAAAATATGATGAGTGAAGATGTAAGAATAGTAAATGCTATCGATATATGGCTAGTTATAAATATTTTGTAGTCTCCTCTTGACATTCCAAGAGATAAGCGAAAATTATTTTCGGTCATTGGCCCTAATATTAAAGCAAGTAAAAATGGTGGTATTGGATATTTTCCTATTTTCATAAAATATCCAATTGCAGAAAATGCAATCATTATTGAAACATCAAACATGCTATATTTAAGTGTAAAAGTTCCTAATATGCATAATATCGCAACAAGTGGATATAGAAATTTTTCTGATACACGCATGCAATACACAAATAATGGAATTAATGCTGTGTTCATTATTAACAATACAATATTAACAACATAAAGACCGCCAATAATAGCCCATGCCACATCAGGCGTTTTTTGAAACATGAGCGGCCCTGGCTTCAGGTCGTGGATAATAAATCCGCCCATGATGAGCGCTGCAATACTAGATCCGGGAATGCCCAAGGCGAGGGTCGGCATCAGCGCCCCCGGCACGGTGGCGTTGTTGGCGGCCTCAGGAGCCGCCACGCCCTCGACTATTCCTTTGCCGAATTCTTCGGGGGTTTTGGAAAGTTTTTTTACCGCAGCATACGCGGCGAATGTGGAAATGGTGGCGCCGGCACCCGGAAGGATGCCAATGACCAGGCCGATAATAGTGCCTATCAGCGTAGGCTTTACCGACTTTTTAATATCGTTGCGCGAAGGGAAGACTGAATCAAGTTTGCCGGTGTTGATGTTCAGTTTTTCCGGGTGGAAAAATTGAACAAGGACTTCACTCAGGCCGAAAATTCCCACCGCCACAGGGACAAAGCTGATGCCGTCCAGCATGTATATAGAGCCGAAGGTAAGGCGGACTCCTCCGGAAACGTGATCGACCCCCACCATTGCCAAGAGCAGGCCTGCGGCGATCATCAGGACTCCTTTCAGAGAGCCTGTGTCTGATACAGAGCAAATGGCGAACAGTGAGAAGAGAACCACCAGAAAGTTTTCCGGCGGGCCGAAGGCCAGCGCCCAGTTGGCGAGCGGCGGCGCCAGAAAGGTCATGACAATGATGCCGATCATCCCGCCAATAAAGCTGCTGGCGGCGCTGATGCCCAGTGCGGCGCCTCCGCGTCCTTGCTGCATCATCGGGTAGCCGTCGAAACAGGTTACCACCGCGGCGGCGTCTCCGGGGGTGTTGATCAAGATAGATGATATCCGTCCGCCGTACATGGCTCCCAAATAGATGCCGATAAGAACAAGGATTCCTACATCTGAATCCATGGAAAAACTAAGGGGCAGAAGAACGGCGACCCCAACGCTTGGCCCTAGGCCGGGTATGGCGCCTATAAGTGTGCCCAGCAGTGCGGAAATCGTGAGCCAAAGCAGCTTTTGCAAAGTCAGGCAACTATATATTCCGTCTATGCAGGCGTAGAGTATTGTTGAAAAATCCATATATCCATCCGCCTATGTCTATGCTGTTGGTGATATGGCATATATATTTTTATTGCGTCAGAAAATCATGAAAATATCCTATTGGCATATCAACGCCGAGCCACAAGATGAATATGACGTACAGAGTAGTGGAGCAAACAAGCCCGTTCAGTATCGCGCGACCCAATGGGATATTCTTCCAGAGTCGGAGTGTCATGATATAGAATATGGTAAGAGCCACAAGAAAGCCTATGATGTGGGATAAAAATACACTGAATAGAGTAAGGGCGGCTAAAAAAATCGCCATTTTCTTGATCGCGGGAACATTTATATTCAAATCGCCGGCAGTGCGGAGGGAAGGCAACAGTATGGCGATGGAACAAAAAATTACAACGCAACTTAACGTCATGGGAAAGAAACCCGGACCAGGCAGCCCTTTGGCCCAAAACGTCAGGGCACGGGAACCGATTGCGCCTGCTAAGCCTATGCCCAGGAAAAATACGCCCACCACAATATGACTGAATTTTGCCATAGGGCCCTCCAGCGGTTTCTGAAGAGCCGGCGCGGAAGCATTCGCCGCACCGGCCCTTCAGGCCGGGAGCTATTGCAGAAGACCAAGTTTTTTCAAATTGGATTCATAAACGGCAGCCGCTTGGTCAAAGGCTTTTTTCGATTCTTCCGGTCCCATGAATTCAGCGGAAAACATGTATTTATCGACGAATTCACTTTTCCAGTTGGGATGTTCCGAAACCTTTTTCAGCGCGGCGGCATACGCTTCCATGGCCTCTTTGGGGATATCTCCGGGGGCTACAAGAGCACGCATCATGGACATGGTGCAGTTATATCCCAGTTCTTGCAGGGTAGGCGTATCCGGAGAGAGGGGCACACGCTTTTTGGCCGGTGTGGCTAAGGCGCGCAGCTGCTTCGCTTCAATAAAGTTGGCGGATTCGCTTACATTCAGAATACCGATGTCAACATGTCCGCCAAGGATCGCGGACATGACTTCCGCCCCTGCCAGCAAGGGAACGTAGTTGACGCTTATACCGACCTGTTCCGCCATCTCCAACACGGCTATGTGGTTTGAGCCGCCCGTGCCCGGGCCGCCGAAACGAATCTCGCCGGGTTTTGCCTTGGCCGCTTTTACAAAGTCCGCAAAATTTTTGTAAGGGCTTTCGGTCCTGACCATATAGAACCAGTCGTCCGCGCCAAAGATGCAGATGGGCGTGAAATCTTTATATGTGAATGGTGTTTTGGTCAGCATCGGAACGGTGAAAAAGGCGGGAGTGACGAAACCCAGATAATGAGGGTCTTTTCTTTTTCCGTTGACATACGTGTATGCGACGGCGCCGTTGCCGCCGGGTTTGTTGAGAACGTTCAGCGTGGCCGGAAGGTACTTCTCGTCGTTGATAATTTTGGAAAACGTGCGGGCGCAGATGTCTGACCCGCCCCCAGCACTGTAACCGACAATAACTTCGACGTTTCTTCTGAAGGGGCTTGCCGCTGCCGCTGTTGAGCAAATCGCAAGCAGGAAAAGGACGCCAAGAAAAAAGCAATAAAAGATTTTTTTTGCTTGCATGATGTCCTCGACGTTATGTTGTATTGTAGATGGCCAGGAATTCCTCGTCCGCCAGATAGGTTCCTTTTTTGATGCCGGCATCTTTGACTTTATCCACCAGTTGGGCCACCAGCGCGTCGTCATAGGGCAGGCTGTACTCGTCCAGTTTTATTTTTACGCTGTCCTTGCCGCTCTTTTTCCCCATCACGAGGCGCGGTTTGCGCTTAAGGGCAATGGGATTGACCGGAAAGACGACAGTCGGCGCCTGCACCATCATTTTTGCCCCAAGGCCGACTTCTCGCGAGTATGCCACATCGCCCATCACCGGCGCCTGCATGGGAATGGGCACATTGGAAAGCTGACTGACACGCAGGCAGGTTGCATACAGTTTTTGGACATCTATTTTCGTTTCGACGCCCAGCAAAAATTTCAGCCCAAGGGCAATTTGCTCTAATGCGGCGTTTCCTGTTCGCTCTCCCAGGCCCGTAATGCAGCCGTGAACGACTTCGGCGCCGGCCTCCACCGCCGCTAAGGTTCCGGCGACGCCAAGCCCCCAGTCGTTATGGCTGTGGATTTCGACCGGCGCATCTCCCCAGGATTTGATTTTTCGGACAAGGTAATAAATCGACTGGGGCAAGGCTCCGCCAAGCGTATCGACCAGGGCCACGGAGTCGGCTCCTGCATTCATTGCCGCCTTGTACAGCGTTTCAAGAAAGTCGATTTTTCCCCGCGTGGAGTCGTAAGGAAAGAACGCGACGTACAGGTCCTTTGATTTTGCGTAGTTGATGGCCTTGACCGCGTTCTTTACGACATCGTCAAAAGTCCATTGCGGAAACTGCTTGGTAATTCGTGAATAGCCGGCGGGGATTTCCATGATGATCCCCTGCACCCCGGCTTCCGCCGCTTTATCGATGTCCGACTCCAGCGCGCGGCAGAAAACAAAAATCTTGGCTTTCAGCTTCAACTCAACAATTTCTTTGACGGCTTGAAAATCTTCTTGGCTGACAGCGGGCATGCCGGCTTCAATACGATCAACGCCAAGATCGTCCAAAAGCGTGGCAATCTCCAATTTTTTTTCTTTAGTAAACACCACGCCTGGTGTCTGTTCGCCGTCTCGCAGCGTAGAGTCATGAAATTGGACCAATTCCGGCAGATGAAATGTACTTCGCAGTTCATTGAGAAAATTACATTCACAGCCGTCATGTTCTTCAGATACCCATGGTTTCATTGTGCATCCTCCATTACTTGTAGCTGTAAAATTGTTTTGAATATAATATTATTATAAAGGTGTTTTTACCTGTTCAAAAATATTTCCGCTGCGGTTTCACTGTCGAGATTTTATTTAATCCCGCAGTGATAAACGCATCGGGGCGCAAAGATTTGAAGATGTGGAGAGTCAGAGCGAAGTCTATGCCGCCGGTTCCGGGGCATGCGCGGTTGATGTCCAAAAAGTGGACGCGAGATGCCTGTGCCGCGGCACCAGCAACGCTTGCCGGAGGATGGCCTCCCCAAGGTGTGTTTGGGGATGACATGGGACACATTGCTGCCCTGTTAAGCCGCTGAACTTAACAGGCCGGGTTGTGGACGTTATCGTTTTGCCGTCGTCGTGGATGCAGGAGTTTCTTCAGAGGAGCCGTACCGGGCGGGCTGCATGGGAGGGGAGGTGCACTGGCAAGTCGGAATACGCCTGACCGTATAAAGGTAATGCCATTTTTTATGTTACGCAAAGTATACTATTATTGTCAAGTTTTTTGAGGGCAATCCTGGCACATTGCTGCCGGGCTACGCAGGCAAGGCTAACAGGCTGAAGTTGTCGGGGGTGTTGTTTCTTTATCGTCGCGGGCCATGAGTTCTTTCTGGTGATGCCGCATCGGCGCAGCCGTGAGAAGTGCTCCCTAAAAATCGGACAGATGTGATAGCTACTCAACCAGACGAGGAGAACACAGATGTCCAAACGAAAGAATCACGCCCCCGCCTTCAAGGCCAGGGTGGCCCTGGCAGCCCTTTCCGGCGAGAAGACCATA
>JAVBNL010000038.1:0-43683 GCA_031551515.1 Desulfovibrionaceae bacterium | reverse complement strand
CCCCCACGAGCGCCTCCAACCACACACTACCACAATTACCCACCTACACCTCCACACCCTCCCAACTAACACACCCCAACCCCCCCCCCCCCCCCCCCCCCCCCCCCCCCCCCAAAACCCATGAGGACTCCCATGCGTCTTTCCCGTTATTTCGCGCCCACCCTCAAAGAAGCACCGGCCGACGCCGAAGTGATCAGCCACAAACTACTCACCCGGGCGGGCATGATCCGCCGCCTGACCAGCGGCGTATACAACTATCTGCCGTTGGGCTGGCGATCGCTGAACAAGATCGCGGCCATCGTGCGCCAGGAAATGGACAGGGCAGGCGCCCTGGAACTGCACATGCCCACGGTGCAGCCCGCCGATCTGTGGCGGGAATCGGGCCGCTGGGAACATTACGGCAAAGAGCTGCTGCGTTTTGTCGACCGCCACGACCGCGAATGCTGCCTGGGACCCACGCACGAAGAGGTCATAACGGATCTGGTGCGTAAAGAAATTAAGTCGTACCGCCAGTTGCCGGTCAATTTGTATCAGATCCAGACCAAATTCCGTGACGAGATCCGCCCCCGCTTCGGTCTGATGCGCGGCCGCGAGTTCATCATGAAAGACGCCTATTCTTTCGACCGCGACGATGCCGGGGCGGAAACAAGCTATCGCGCCATGTTCGAGGCGTATAAACGGATCTTCACCCGCCTGGGGCTGCGCTTCAAGCCTGTGGAGGCCGACTCCGGCTCCATCGGCGGCAGTTTTTCCCACGAATTCATGGTGCTGGCCCAAACCGGCGAAGACGTCATCGCCTCGTGCACGGCCTGCGATTACGCGGCCAACGTGGAGCGCGCCGTGGCGCGCGCCGCAGGGACCAAAGACGACGCCGTTCCCCCTGCCCTTACCACGGCCCCCACGCCTGGCAAGCATACGGTGGAAGAAGTGGCGGCGTTTTTGAACGTTTCCGCCGACCGCATCGTCAAAACCATTCTGCTTGACGTGGACGGCCAAGCCGTGGCCGCGCTGGTGCGCGGCGACCGCGAACTGAACCCCATCAAGGTCAAAAACCTGATGAACGCCAACGCCGCCGTCTTTGCCACGGCGGAACAGGTCGCCGCCTGGACAAACGCTAAAGTCGGTTTTGCCGGCCCCGTGGGCCTGAAAGTCGCGCGCGTTATCGCGGATGCCGAACTGGCTCTGCGCGAAGGCTGGGTCACCGGCGCCAACGCCGACGACGCCCACCACGTCAACGTCAGCCTGAGCCGCGACGCCAAAGTCACGGAATACGCCGATATCCGCACCATCGCCGAAGGCGACCTGTGCCCCCTGTGCGGCGGCGCAATGGAATTTCCGCGCGGCATTGAGGTGGGGCACGTGTTCAAACTGGGCACCAAATACTCCGCTGCCATGCGCTCCGTGTATCTTGACGAAAACGGCAAGGAACAGCTCATGGTCATGGGCTGCTACGGCATCGGGGTCAGCCGCGTTCTGGCTTCCTGCATCGAGCAGAACAACGACGAGCACGGCATCGTCTTTCCGCCGCCCGTCGCGCCGTTCCATGTGTCTTTGCTCAACCTGGACCCCAAGGCGGATGACGCCTCCGCCAAAGCGCAAGAGATTCACGACGCGCTTGAAAGCGCGGGTCTGGAAGTGCTGCTGGACGACCGTGACGAACGGCCCGGCGTAAAGTTTAAAGACGCCGACCTCATGGGCCTGCCCATGCAGCTGGTTGTCGGCGGCAAGGGCCTTGCCCGGGGCGTCATTGAAGCCAAGGACCGGCGGACCGGCGAAAAAACGGACCTGCCCGTCGACGGGTTCGCCGCGGCTTTTACCGCTTGGAAAGAAGCCGTCTACGCCGGATGGGGGCTGGAAAAGGCCGGAGGCGCCTGATGCGTCGCGTTTTGCGCCTGCCCCTCGTCCTGCTATGGACGGCGCTTGCGCTCTTTGCCGTCCCGGCTCTGGCCGCCGATCAGGCGGGCGGCGCGCAAGACAAACCCATGTCCGGGCAGAGCGGCAAGGAAATAAACGCCCTGGCGGAAGCGGGCGACGCCGAGGCCCAGTTCGAACGCGGCAAGTTTCTGGTGGGCGTGGCCCGTGGCGGCCACCCCGAAGTGATGGCTGAAGCCCTCACCTGGCTGCGCAAAAGCGCGGATCAGGGCCACGTGGGCGCGGCCTATTTTACCGGCTACATCTATTATTCCGGTGCGGGCACGCCGCAAGATTACGCCCTGGCGCAAAAATACCTGAACGCTGCGGCGGCCAAGGGCAACTCTTCCGCCATGTTCACGCTGGGGCACATGTACCTGCGCGGCGAAGGCGTGGAGCAAAACCACGCCAAGGCTGCGGAATGGTATACAAAAGCGGCCGAAAAAGGCAGTGACAACGCCCAGACCAGCCTGGCCATTTTGTATGCCGAAGGCCTGGGCGTGCCCAAAGACGGGGCGAAAGCCGTGGAACTGGCCAGAAAAGCCATCGCCCAGGGCAACGCCGGCGCCATGTACAACCTGGGCATTATGTACGCCAAGGGTGAGGCAGTGCCGCTGCATCCCGCCAAAGCCGTCTACTGGCTGCGCATGGCGGCTTCCAAAGGCTATTATCCGGCGGCTGCCGCTCTCGGCCGCTATTATTACACCGGCCTCGGCAGCATGAAACGCGACCCTTTCTGGGCCGCCGTCTGGTTGCAGGCCGCGCTGGAAATGAACCGCAACAGCCGGGAAACGTTTGACTTATTTTTCAAACTTTCGCCCACCCTGACGGCGGAACAGGCGCGCGGCGCCAAAGACGAACTGGCCCGCTGGGACGAAAAGGGCATACCCGCCCCCCCGGGCCCGGAGCCGAATTAGGCATGAGCGACGCCATTCTCACCGTGGGTCAGTTGACCCGCTCCGTCAAAACCCTGCTGGAGGGCAATTTCCCCTTCGTCTGGGTACGCGGTCAGGTGAGCAACTGCGCGCGGCCCTCAAGCGGGCATTTGTATTTCAGCCTCAAGGATGAAGAAGCCGTTCTCAACGCCGTGTGGTTCAAAACCCAGCAAAAAGACGCCGAAGCCTTCGACCCCATGACCGGCGAAGTGTTTGAGGACGGCCCCCGGCCCAGCCTGGCCGCCACGCTGGAAAACGGCCGCGAAATCATCTGCGCGGGACGCCTTACCGTGTACCCGCCGCGCGGGGCCTACCAGATGGTGGTGGAACTGGCCCAAGACGCGGGTAAAGGCCGTTTGCATCTTGAATTTGAGCGCATCAAGGCGGCCCTTGCGGCCAGGGGCTATTTCAGCCTTGAGCGCAAGCGTTCCCTGCCCGCCAACCCCGTGCGCGTCTCGGTCATCACCGCCCCGGCCGGTGCGGCTGTGCGCGATTTTCTACGCATGGCGGAAGACAGGGGCATAGGCTGCGAGATACGCATTCGCCCGGCCCTGGTTCAGGGCGACGCCGCGCCCGCGCAGATAGCCGCGGCCCTTGACGCCGTGAACGCTGAGGGCTGGGCGCAGGTCGCTGTGCTGCTGCGCGGAGGCGGCTCGCTGGAAGATCTTTGGGCTTTCAACGCCGAAGAGGTCGCCGACGCCGTTTTTCGCAGCGCCGTTCCCGTTTTGACCGGCATCGGGCATGAGGTGGATGTCAGCATCGCCGACCTTGTGGCCGATATGCGCGCCGCCACCCCCACCCACGCGGCCCAGCTTTTGTGGACGGAAAAGCGTGAGCTGGCGCAACGGCTGGACGAGCTTGACCTCAACCTCGGCCGGGCCTGGCAACGCGACGAGAACCGCCGCGCGGAACGCTTTGCCGCCCTGACGGCCCGCCTTGCCCTGCTCTCTCCCGCCCGCACCCTTGCCCGCTGGGAAGAGCGGTTGGAGCACGCGGCGACGCGCCTTCGCACCGCCATGTCCTATGGGCTGGAGCGGCGGGAAGCCCTGGCGCGAACGCTGGGCGAACGCCTGCCCGTGGCCGCGGACCGCGCCCTTGTCCGTTCGGAACGCGCTTTTGAACGGCTGGTTCTCTGCCTGGGCGGGCTTGACCCCTTGCTGCCCCTGGAACGGGGCTATGCCCTGGCCCGTGACGGCAAGGGCCGTTTTATCCGTTCCGTCCGCGACGTCGCGCCGGGCGATCCCCTTGACCTTATGCTGCGCGACGGCACAGTGCCGGTGCGTGTAGAAAGAGACAACGAAAACGGGGCGCTGCCCTCGCAGAGGCCGTGCTCCCGTGCCCCGCAAGGGGGCTGAGCCCCCTTGACCCCGCAATAGGATATGTTCATGAAGCGCGCGCGAATTCTCTCATACCTCTTTCTCTCAGGGCTTCTGTTGCTGACAACCGGCATGCAGGCCTGCGCCGCGGGCTCCGCCCCGGCTCTCGCGCCCGAACAGCCGCCTCTGCCCGAAATTTCCGTTTCCGTTCCGCAAACGGTCGGCGACGGTCAGGCCATGCTCGTTTCCCTCACGGCCCGGCCTTCCGCGCAAGGGGGCGCCGTCCGTTCCGTCACCTTCAGTTTTCTGGGCCGCTCCATCACGGCAAAAGCGCTGCCCGTGCCGGGCAGGCCGTCTGAAGTCAGAGCCGAAGTCCTGCTGCCCGTGCCCCTTGATTACAAAGAAGGCCGGTATGAACTGCGCTGGGATGCGCGCTTTTCCGGTAATGAACCGCGGGAGCGCATGCTGACCGAAAGCCGCCAGATACAGGTGACCAGCAAGGAATACCCGGTGCAGCCCCTGACGGTGGAGAAAAAATACGTCACCCCGGACCCGGCCCTGAAAGAGCGCATCGCCCGCGAAACCAAACAGTTGGTCGCGGCGCTGCGCACTGTCAGCCCCGTGCGGTACTGGACCCTGCCGCTGGCCCGCCCCGTGCCGGGTACTCTTTCCAGCGTTTTCGGCTTGCGTCGGGTGCTGAACGGCCAGCCGCGCGGCGCGCACAAAGGCGTTGACTTCCGGGGCAAGACCGGGGAGCCTATCAAATCAATGGCGCCCGGCAAGGTTGTGCTGACCGGTGATTTTTATTACCCCGGCAAATTCGTGGCGGTTGACCACGGCCTGGGCGTGGTCAGCATTTCCATGCACATGTCCGAGGTGAAAGTCGCCGCCGGGCAGACGGTCAAAACAGGCGACGTGCTGGGGCTGATCGGCGCCACCGGCCGCGTCACCGGCCCTCACCTGCACCTGGGCCTTTCCGTGCTCGGGCAGAGCGTAGACGCCCTGCCTCTGCTTGATGCCGGGCCGAACACCTGGGAGCCTAAAGATAAGGATACGCCATGAGCCAGACCAAAAAGCCCTCGTTTGAAAAACAGATGGAACGCCTGCAGGCCGTTGTGGCCGAGCTGGAAAAGGGCGACCTGCCGCTGGAAAAAAGCGTGGCCCTGTATAAAGAAGGCCAGGCCCTGACTGCCGCCTGCAAAGAGCAACTGGAAAAAGCGCGCCACGCGGTGAAGCTGCACGGCGAATCCGGCCTGACGGATTTTGACGCCGCTGCCGGCGCTGACAGCGAAGAGGCCTGATTTATGGATACCGCCGCCGTCAAAGCCCGCCTTAAAACCGAAGCCGCCCGCGTCGAAACCTATCTTGCCGGGTGCCTTGATACGCTGCCCGGCCTGCCGCCGGGTCTGCGCGCCGCCATGAACTACAGTTTACTGGCCGGGGGCAAGCGTCTCCGCCCCGTGCTCTGCCTGACCTTTGCCCGCGCCTTCAGCCCGGAAGGGACGGATCTATCCGCCGCGGCCATGCCCTTTGCGGCGGCCATTGAATGCATTCACACGTATTCGCTGATTCACGACGACCTGCCTGCCATGGATAACGACGACATGCGCCGGGGTCGCCCCTCGAACCACAAACAGTTTGACGAGGCAACGGCCATTCTCGCCGGAGATGCGCTGCTGACCGACGCGTTTTATTTCATGGCGACAACCGGCGCGGGCAAGACCGCCCTGCCGCCGGATCGCGTTCTCGCCGCCCTTGCCGTCATGGCCCGGGCAGCCGGGGGACCGGGCATGGTCGGCGGCCAGTTTCTGGATATGCTGTATACCAACGGCGTGACGCCGGACCTTGCGGCCTTGCGGGCCATGCACGCCATGAAAACCGGCGCGCTGCTGCAGGCATCCTGCCTGACCGGCGCCCTGCTGGCAGGGGCCGGGCCGGATGCGCAGGCCGCCGTCGCCGCGTACGGCAAATCTTTGGGCGCCGCGTTCCAGATCATGGACGACGTGCTTGATGAAACCGGTGACGCCGCAACCTTGGGCAAACCCGTGGGAAGCGATGCGGCCAACAATAAAGTTACCTACCCTTCACTGCTGGGCATCGAAAAAAGCCTTGAGCTGGCCCGAAGCGAAGTGAGCGCCGCGATTAAAGCCCTGCCCGCGGCCGGGCCCGAAACGGCCTTCCTGCATGGCCTTGCCCGATACGTGGCTGACAGGGTACAATAGCGTTTTCAGCAAGTGGACAACTAATGAGCAAACCCGATACCGCCGATACCCCGCTGCTTTCTTCCCTGCATTCTCCGGGAGATATCGCGCGCCTTTCACCCGAAGACCAGGCGCGCCTGGCCGACGAAATCCGCCGTACCATCATCGCCACGGTCTCCCGCACCGGCGGGCACCTTTCCGCGTCTCTCGGCGTGGTCGAACTGACCATGGCGCTGCTTTCGTCCTTTGACCCCAACGCCGATAAAATTGTCTGGGACGTGGGACATCAGGCTTACGCCTATAAATTGCTGACCGGCCGGGCCGAACAGTTTCACACCCTGCGCCAGCTTGACGGCATGTGCGGTTTTCCCAACCGCACCGAAAGCCCGTATGACCATTTCGGGGTGGGGCACTCTTCCACTTCCATCTCCGCCGCCCTGGGCATGGCCTGCGCCCGCGACCTGGCGGGCGAAAAAAACCACGTCATCGCCGTGATAGGCGACGGCTCCATGACCGCCGGCCTTGCTTATGAGGGGCTGAACCAGGCCGGGGCCGAGGGCAAGCGCCTGATCGTCATTCTGAACGACAACGAGCTGTCCATTTCCAAAAACGTGGGCGCGCTCTCCTTTTTCCTCAGCCGCAGCCTTTCAGCTCCCTGGATGCGCCGTACCAAAAAGGAAGTGGAAGAACTTTTGGCTTCCATCCCCCGCATCGGGTCCGACATTACGTCCTGGGTCAAAAAAGGCCAGCACAGCCTGAAAGGCTTTTTCACGCCCGGCATGCTGTTCGAGGCGTTCCGCTTCAACTACATGGGGCCGGTTGACGGCCACGACATGAAGGCGCTGACCAAAGCCCTGAATGTGGCGAAACAGGTGGACAAGCCCGTGCTGGTGCATGTGTTGACCGTCAAAGGCAAAGGCTATGCCCCGGCGGAACAGAACCCCGTGCGCTTTCACGGCATCGGCCGTTTCACGCCGGAGACGGGCCTGACGGAAAAGCCCCAAGGCGCCGCCTGTCCGCCCAGCTATACGGACGTATTCGGCAAAAGCGTTGTGGAACTTGCCGAAAAAGATCCGCGCATCGTGGCCATCACCGCGGCCATGCCCGAAGGCACGGGCCTTACCGCCTTTGCCGAACGCTTTCCCGAGCGCTTTGTGGATGTGGGCATCTGCGAGCAGCATGCGGTAACCTTTGCCGCGGGCTTGGCCACGCAGGGCTTTCGTCCGCTTGTGGCCATCTATTCCACCTTTCTGCAACGCTCGTACGATCAGATCGTGCACGACGTCTGCCTGCAGAACCTGCCCGTGATTTTCTGCGTCGACCGGGCGGGCCTGGTCGGCGAAGACGGCGCCACGCACCAGGGTTTGTACGACATCGCCTTTTTGCGCCATGTGCCGGGCATGAGCATTCTCGCGCCCAAAGACGAGGCGGAACTGCGCGACGCCCTGGTCACCGCAATAGGCCTGAACGGCCCCGTCGCCCTGCGCTACCCGCGCGGCGCGGGCGTCGGCGCGGACATAACGCGTGAAGCACACAGCCTGCCCCCCGGCCGCATGGAACTTTTGCGCAAGGGCGAAGGGGGCCTCGCCATTGTGGCCGCCGGGCCCGTCGCAAACCTGGCCCGCGACGCCGCAAACCGCCTCGCGGAGGCGGAAGGGCGCGACATCGCCGTGTATAACGCGCGCTGGATCAAACCCCTGCCCGAAGAAGACCTGCTGCATGTGGCCCAAAACAACGGCGCGCTGCTGCTGGTGGAAGAAGCGGGCCTTGCGGCGGGGTTCGGTTCCGCCGTTCTGGAGCTGCTGGCCGACAAAGGCCCCTTCCCCGGCCTTACGGTTCGCCGCATCGGCCTGCCCGACAAATTTATCGAGCACGGCCCGGTGACTTTGCTGCGTGAACGGTATCGCTTAACCGTAGACGGAATAGTTGATCAAATACGCAACTACTTCCCAATTCTTGAAAAACAGGATAGTGGCGTAAACATAACAAATAAAACGCCGATAAGAAAAAGGGCTCAACGCGGCCGTTGAGCCGTGTGACACACCACGTCTGCGGAGTTTGCATGCTTGTCATTGTTGGTCTGATAATCGTTTTTGTCTGCGTTGGCGGCGGCTACTTCATGGAGGGCGGCAAGCTTGACCTGTTGGCCCACTCCGCTCCAGCCGAGTTGCTCATCATTCTGGGCGCGGGCGTCGGGGCTTTTGTCGCTTCCGGCACCGGCTGGTCGCTGAAGCTTTCAGGCAAGGGCTTCATCCATATCCTCAAGGGGCACACGCCCGGCAAAGCCGATTACATGGAATTGCTGGCCGTGCTGTTCGCCCTGTTTTCCAAAATGCACCGGGAAGGCGTCATCAGCATCGAAAAAGATATCGAGCACCCGGACCAAAGCCCCATGTTCCAACGCTATCCCAAAATCGCCAAAGACAAGGACGCCTGTTATTTCATCGGCGACACCCTGCGCATTTATCTGACCACCGGTAACGCCGGGGAACTGGATAAACTGATGGGCGTGGACATGGAAACCATGCACGAAGAAGAGATGATCCCCTCGCACGCGGTGTCGCACATGGCGGAATCGCTGCCCGGCATGGGCATCGTGGCCGCCGTTTTGGGCGTCGTCTTGACCATGGCGAAGATCAACGAGCCGCCTGAAATTTTGGGCGCCTCCATCGGCGCCGCGCTGGTGGGCACGTTCATGGGCATTTTGCTCTGTTACGGCATCGTCGGCCCCATGGGCGCGCGCATGGGCGCCATCGCCACCGAGCGCGAGTTCTTTTTCCGCGCCATTCGCGAAGCCGTGGCCGCCGCCGTGCGCGGCTCCAGCCCCATGGTGGCGCTGGAATACGGCCGCCGCGCCATTCCTCTTACCTTCCGGCCCACCTTCCATGAAATGGAACAAAAGCTGAAAGGCGGCGGGTGATCGCACCCGCGCTGAGGCAAGGAGATAGGTACCTATGGGCGGGGGTTCATGGAAAGTAGCCTATGCCGACTTTGTGACGGCTATGATGGCCTTCTTTCTGCTCATGTGGATTCTGAACATGGCTCCGCCGGAGACCAAGCAGGGTCTTGCGGGCTATTTCGCCCTGGATTCGCGCTTTGATTCAAGCATGTCTTCCCCCGTCGCCAACAACCCCCTGATCCAAAAAATCACCGCTCTGGATACCAGAGAATTCAAGATGAGCGAAATCGACAAGTCGAATTACGCCATCATCAACGAGTTGAAAAACTTCCTGCTGGCCGATGCCGTGGCCGCCAACGCCAGCGGCATCAGTTCAACCAGCGTCGGCGTGTTGCTGCATGTTACCGGCGACGCGTTGTACAAGGCCAATTCCGTCGAACTTTCGCCCGAAGGGGTTAAGATTCTTGATGAAGTCGTCAACGTCTTGAAAAAGTACAAAGTGTATCTCGTGGTTCGCGGGCACACAGCCAAAGGGGAAACCGGCGCGCCGAACTATCCGTCCAAATGGGAGCTTTCTTCCGCCAGGGCCACGTCGGCCATGCGCTATATTCTTGAAAAGGGCGGCGTCGATCCCGCCCTGATCCGTGCCGTGGCCTATGCGGACACGCGCCCCAATGTGGCGGACACGGACCCTGACGCGACCGTCAAAAACCGGCGTGTGGAATTTTATTTTCATCGTCCCGAGGTCGCGTCCTCGGTCGTGGGGTACTAAGCATGGGCGGCGGTTCATGGAAGGTGGCTTACGCCGACTTTGTGACGGCCATGATGGCCTTCTTTCTGCTTATGTGGATTTTGAACATGGCTCCAAAAGACACCAAGCAGGGCCTTGCCAGCTATTTTGCCGTGGACGCCACGGCCGATTCAAGCGTCATGTCGCCGGTGTCGAACGACGCCGGCACAGTGCGCGTGACAGGCCTGGACACCCGCCATTCCGAAGAGGTGGAACGTTCGCACTACGCCATTGCCAGAACGCTGCAAGAGGCCATCGGCAAAGCGTTGCCTTCCGGCGCCAGCGGCGTTTCCACCAACCGCGCCGGGGTGCTGCTGCACACCACGGGCGACGCCTTGTTCGCGCCCAATTCCGTGGAGATTTCTGACGAAGGCAGTAAAGTCCTTGAGGAAGTCATCAAGGTCATGAAAAAATATGATGTGTACCTGGTGGTGCGCGGTCACACGTCAAAAGGGGAAACCGGCGCGCCCGACTACCCCTCAAAGTGGGAGCTTTCCGCCGCCCGCGCCGCGGCCGTTGTGCGGTATCTGCTTGCCAAAAGCGACCTCGACCCCGCACGGATGCGCACGGTCGCCTATGCGGACACCCGTCCCCTGGTTCCCGATACCGATCCCGCCGCCAGCGCCAAAAACCGCCGGGTGGAGTTCTATTTTCACCGGCCGGAAGTTCTGCCCCCCAGCATGGGCTATTGAGCGGCTTTTCCGGTTTTCGTCACCGTCACGATTCGCGGCGCGAGAGTAATATCTTCACGCCGCAATTTTTTCCGCAAGGCCCGCGCTTCGGTCCGCGAAACAAAAAGCTCGCCCAAGACGGCCTCCCCTTTGCCCGCAGCCTGCGGGTATTCCTTGGCAGCAAGAACCAGAAGGCTCACCCCGCCCTTGCCCCGCATAGCCGCGGCGGCTTTGCGCGCGCCTGAAACGGAGGAATAAACGCCCGCGCTGACCAGGTACAGCGGCCTGCCCTTTACGGGCAAGGGCCGCGCAGTGACCGATGCCGCGCCCTCTCGCCAGCGCAGCAGGCTGAGCACGGCTGAATCGGGCATCTCTTCTGCATACCCTTCCTGAACCTGCCGGAACAGCAAGGCGAGTTCACCCGGCAGCGGCCTGACTGAAGAAAATACCGGCCCGCCCCCTTCCACAAAGGACCAGGCCACTTTCAGCTTGCCGCCCTTTTCGGCATAGAGCGCATGGGCCCGGTGCAGGTGAGAGAAGCCGTACAGTTCCGTCACAAGAAGGCCGGTGCGGGATTCGCCCAGCCGCACGAGCCGGGCGCTGAAAGCAAGGTAGTTTTCTTCCTCGCCCGACTCCCAAACACGCAGGCCGGGCTCGTTCTTCAGGCCTGTTGCAAGCCGAAAGCCGCCGGAAGTCTCCCGCGTGAACCCCCGCGCGGCCGCCGCCACGGGCAGCGTTTTTACGTCAAGCCGTTTACCGTTGCGCAGCAGAACGATGCGGAGCGGGCACTCGTTCACTCCTGCCCGGTCAGCGCAGGGCATCTCCTCTATCAGGTAGAGAAACTGCCCGGCCGCGACGCTTTCGACCACGAGCGGCCCGGCTGTTTCGGCCGTCGCTGCGACAGCGTTGACCCCGCCGTGCAGCAGCAAAACAGCCGCCAAGGCCATACCCGGCATGAGACGCATAGCCACCTCCCGCAAACAGCGCGCGTTAGAAAAAAACAACGGAACCCGCGCACGATATCCCGGTGGACCGGCGGAAGCAAGCGCATAGCCGCAAGGCCGCGAGCTCCTTGCTTTTTCCTCACGGCTCGCATATTGCTCCGCTATGGACCCGACACCCATACAACGGGCTTTGACCCTGGCCAACGTGCCCGAGCACTCCGTTCCCTTCATGCGGGCCATGTCCGGAGCCGCCGATTTTATTGAGGGCGACTATCTTTTTTTCGCCGCAGACGACTGGCTGATAGCCATTGGCTACCCCTTGCAGGGGGCCTACGACCCGGAAGCGTTCACCCGCGCGCTGGATGCGGCCCTTGCCCACAGCGGCAGGACCGTCAACGAATGCTGGGCCATCGCGCCGGAATTGCCGCCCCGCCTCGCTTCTTCGCGCACGGAAAGCGACGCCTATTACACTATACCCGCCGACACGCGGCCGCCCGCAAGCCTGAACGGGCCGCTACGCAAAGCGGCAACGCTTTTGCGCGTTGACGAAAGCCGGGAATTCACGGCCGCCCACCGCCGTTTGTGGGCGGAGTTTTTACAGCGCGCGCAGCTGACGCCCCAGGCGCGCGAGCTTTTCGCGCGCACGCCCCTTGTGCTTGATGCGCCGGAAACTGACCTGCGGCTGCTCAACGCCTGGGACAATCAGGGCAATCTTGCGGCCTCGCTCCTGCTGGACTACGCGCCGGAAAATTTCACCACCTATCTGATCGGCGCTTATTCCCGCGCGCACTATACCCCGCACGCGGGCGACCTTTTGTTCGCCGAAATGATAGAACGCGCGGCAAATGCCGGGAAAGAGTATATCCATCTGGGCCTTGGAGTGAACGACGGCATCCGCCGCTTCAAAACCAAATGGGGCGGCAAGCCCGCTTTGCCGTACCAGGCCGCCGCCTGGAAAATTCGGACCCCTGCGGGCGCAGCCGGGCCTTCTGCCGACACGCCGGGTACAAACGTCGGGCGGGCTCTGCTCGATTCATTTCTTGCGCCCGCCGTCATACAGGCCACGGGGGAACCTTCCCGCAACCCGGGGATTTTGCTGGCCGATTATATCCTGCCGGAAGAGCAGCGGCCCTATGCCATGCTCTGGCGGCTGGAAAAAGCGGGCAAGGTTTCATGGATAGGCGGCACCGCCCACGCGTTTCGCTATTCTTTCGCCTCTTCGTTCCGTAAGCTGTTCCGCCATGTGGACACGGTGGTATTCGAAGGCCCCCTGGACCCGCAAAGCATGGCCTCCATCGCCAGCCGGGGCTATAGCCGTGAGGGCGCGCCCCCGCGCATCATCGAACTTTTGTCGGAAGAAGAGATACGCCGCCTGGAGCGGGTGGTGCGCGGCCCCGAAGGCCCCTTTGCCCGTTTTTGCAACATGGTCTGGCAGAACCCCGCCGACGTGCGGCGCATTTTGACCGAAGCGCGCCCCTGGTGCGTCTTTTTCACGCTATGGCACGCCTTTCTTGAACGGCACGGCTGGCAGCGCTCGGTAGACCTTGAAGCCTGGGAACTGGCTCATGCCATGGGCCGCGTCGTCGTCGGCATGGAAAGTATCGACGAGCAGATCGCCTCGCTGGAAAGCGTGCCCATGGAAAGAATTTTGCGTTTTCTACGCGACTGTAACGACTGGAAACGGCGGATGAACCGCAACGCCGCCACCTACCTGGCCGGAGACCTGCAAGCCATGATGGGGTCCAGCGCGGAATTTCCCACCCGCACGGAACAGGTGATCGGCATGCGCGACCAACGTTTTCGCGAGCGTATGCGCCCGTACATTGAAAAAGGCCGCTGTGCCGTTTTTGTAGGTACGGCCCATATGCTGAACCTGGAAAACATGCTGCGCGAAGACGGCTTTGACGTCAGCCGCGTGTACCCGACCCTGCTGCACAAACTGCGGGCCCGGTTCAGATAGGATTACCGCCATGCAAAACCGCCTGCTTTCGCACATAACCGCCCAAGCACTGGTGCCGGAACAGATTCTTTCTTATGTGGCCGCATCCGCCGGGTCGGCTCCCGGCCTGTACGCCGGATGCGTGGGCTACGAACGGGACGGGCATCTGGTTTTGGTCGCCTACAAACCCGGGCTGGAACCGGAAAACGCCGAACTGGCCCAAATAACCATGAACCGGGCCGTGCAGGCCGCTCTGGATGCGTCTCCGTCCACCCTGACCGTGCTTGGCCCCGCCCGGCCCGATGCCGCCCCGCCCGATGCGGCCGGCCGTTCCGACACCTATTGGGCTATTCCCCTGCCTGCCCCGGAAGCGGGGCAGAAATTGCGCAACATGCTGCGCCGAGCCTCGCGCGAGTGCTCCATACAAAAAGAGCGCTGGACCAGCGAACACGCCGCGCTGGTGGAAAGCTATCTCGCCTCGCGCCCGCTGGAAGCGGGAACGCGGCATATCTACCGTCGCATTCCGGGCTATCTTGCCGCCACGCCAGACGCCCTGCTGCTGGCGGCCCGGTCCACGGCGGATTCACGCCTGCTGGCTTTTTGCATCGGCGATTTTTCAGGCATGAGCACGGGCATGTATATGTTCGCGTTCAGAGCCCCAAACTGCCCGCCGGGAGTGCCCGACGCCCTGCTTGCCGCCCTTGCCCGCGCGGGAACCGACCGGGGGCATCTGCGTCTGAACCTGGGACTTGGCATCAACGGCGGCATTGAGTTTTTCAAACGGAAATGGGGCGCATCCCTTTTTCTGCCCTGCGTGCAGACGACCTGGCAGGCCGCCGGTTCGGGCGCGGCAAAAGCGCCGCCTGTCGTTCCCCTTGAAGAAAGCGCTGAAACGGACCCGGCTTGCGCCGCGCTGCACGATCCTTTGCAGGCCATTCAGGCGCCCGGACTGCGTGAAAACCTGAAGAGCTTCTTTTCCGGCGGCGGCCGTGAGTTCGAATGCATTCAGGTGGAAGTGACCTCTTTCTGCCCCGGCCGCTGCGGCTATTGCCCGCACACGACCAAAAGCGGCGCATGGCGGTCACGCCATATGAGCGCCGAAACTTTTGCCGCCCTGGCGCCGCTCTTGCGCCGGACCAAACGCGTGCATCTGCAAGGCTGGGGCGAACCGCTGCTGCACCCGCGTTTTCTTGATTTCGCCGCGGCCGCCCGGCGGGCGGGCTGCGCCGTTTCCTTCACCACCTACGGCCTGGCCATGACCGATGCGCTGGCGGCCAAACTGGTGCAAAGCGGCATCGATATCATTGCCTTTTCCCTGGCGGGCACCGACGAAGAAAGCAACTCCGTGCGCGAGGGCGTGCCTTTCGCCAAAGTCCGCGAAGCCATACTGCGGCTGAACCGCGCGCGCAAAATCGCGGGCAGCGCCACGCCGCAAGTTCATCTGGCTTATCTTATGCTGGCTTCCGCTGTCGACGCGGTCAAGGCGCTGCCGGAACTGATGCGGGAGTTGGAGACGCCGGTGGCTATCGTCAGTACCCTTGATTACATCCCCGAACCGGGCGCGGAAAAAGAGGCATTTGCCCCGGAAGAACTGAATAAGACCGAACAGGCCCGGGAAGTGTTGTGCGAAACCGCCGCCAGAGCCCAGAGCATGGGGCTGACCCTGCACTATTCTCTGCCCGGCCCGGCAGGCAGAAACGAATGCAATGAGCATATTGAAAACTGCATGTACATTGACGCCGAAGGGCAGCTCTCGCCCTGCATTTACCTGAACCTGCCCACGGACGAAGCGGACCCCTGCCGCAGAATCTTCGGCAAAGTCACGGAAACAGACCCCATAGCCGTTTGGAAAAGCCCGGATTTCACGGCTTTCAGGCGGCGCCTGGCCTGCGGCGACCCGGACCTGCCCTGCCGCAGTTGCGCCAAACGCTTCGAGCGATTCTTTTAGAGGCTATTTATTTGAAATAGTCACGGTCACCTCTTTGGGCGACACCTCGCTCAAAGAAGCCTGATCGGGCAGCAGCACGTTGACCGGCAGCTTATGCGTGCCGTTCTGCATGTCTTGCGGTATGGCCACGGTCGCGAGCACCCGTCCCAGCACATCCGCATTGCCCGCTTGCGACTCCGGAATGTCCGCGTTCACTATGACCCGCGACGGGGTTATTTTTACCGTCTTTCCAGCCACCGGCAGGGCTGCGGAAACGCCGCGCGTCAGGCGCACCGTTTTCGTGCGCACGCCCACTTCCAGTTCCACCGCCACCTGCGCCGGCTCCACCGTCACCGTTGCCGGAACGGGTACGGCCACCTGTATTGTCGATGAACCCGAACGGGTTATGCCGCCGAGCGGAACGGGAATCTTGACGGAGCGGATAGAGTTGATCAACGCTTCCGGCCCTTTTACTGTCACCGCCTGTGGCGAAAGACGCAGCGATTTCACGAAAAGGTCGCCGGAAAGCGCTTCGGCAAAAGACGACTCCAGCGGCATGGACCGGCTCTCTATGGAGTCGGCGACAATTTGAATGCGCTGCGGCGAGATCTCCATGACTTCGAACGCATTGGGAAAAGACAGCATGCTCGGCGTGATCTGCAGCACGTTCATGCCCTTGACGATATGAGAAAGGTCCAGGGTCACGGACAGGTTGCGTGAATTGCTGACGCTGCGCATCAATCCGGCGGCGGCCCGCAGTTGAACGGAAACCTTGTTGATAAGCCCGTCGCGGATGACCAGGTTGTTAGGCGTGCCCTTGAATTCCACCCGCACGTCGACCCAGCTGTCGACTTTGTCACGCACGGTCACGGTGTACCACAAGAAGACCGCCAGAAAGAACGCGATGCCAAGATAGCCCCAGTGCACACCCACCACGGACTGGGCCGTGTCGTGCAGTATTTCCCTTGGGCGAGACAATTTATGGAAAAAAGGCATGTTCATGCGTGCTTCTCCAGGGCCCCGCTCAGTGCCCGCTTCAAGCGGGGGGCATCGAGAGCCGCGCTGAGTTTTCCGTGCACGGAAAGAGTGGCCACGCCACGCTCTTCAGAAACCACCACGGCCACGGCGTCTGTCTCTTCCGTAATGCCCAGAGCCGCGCGATGGCGGGTGCCGTAATCCTGCTTGCCCTGCACCATGGTGGTCAGGGGCAGAATGCAGCCCGCTTCCGACAGTTTTTTATCACGGATCACCACGGCCCCGTCATGCAGAGGGCCGCCGTGCCAGAAAATGGAGATTAAAAGCTCTTTAGTCAATTTGGCGTTCAGGTTGACCCCGCCCTGGGCCATGTCGCCCAGCGGAACGGAACCTTCGATGACAATCAGGGCGCCGATGTTGCGTTGCGCCATATACATGGCCGCGGCGGTCACCTCTTCAACAAGTTCTTCGGTGTGCCTCTTGCGGGAAAAGAAAAAAGTCCGGCCGGACCCCACATAGGTAAGAGCCATGCGGATGTCGCGCTGAAACACGATGATCACCACAAGAACCAATGAATTCAAAAAGGTTCCCAAAATCCAGGACAAGGTGTTGAAGCCGAGCGGCAAGGTGGCGAGAAAAAAAACGATGATGATCAGCAGGCCGTAAATGGCCGCCACGGCGCGCGTTCCCTGCACCAGCAAAATGATGCGGTACAGCAAAAAGGTCACCAGCAGAATGTCGACAATATCCCGCCAGCCTACGCTCAGGTTGTCAAATCCGGGAATCAGCATACGTGCCTCGGTCCTCGTCGAGTAAAGTCACCAGCCGGAGCGCCGCCACAGCGCCCGCCACATCGTGCACCCGGTGCACCATTACGCCACGCGCGGCCATAAGCGCGGTCAGAACCTGCGTCGACGCATCGCGGTTTCCCGCATCCCCCCCCGGCAATGCGCCCAAAAACGATTTGCGGGATATGCCTATATATAGGGGCCTGCCCAAACTTTGCAACCGTTCTATCGCGCGAAGCAATGCAAGATTATGTTCGCCCGTTTTACCGAACCCGATGCCCGGGTCAAGAACCATATGGCTTTCAGGCAGGCCGGCCCGCACCAGCGCATTCATGCGCGCCTCAAAAAAAGCCAGCACCTCGGCCGTTACGTCCGCATACGCGGCATGGCGTTGCATGGTTCGCGGCGGTGCGGGGCAATGGGTCAGCACATAGCCGGGTTTACGCTCGCCCAGCACAGCCGCCATAGCGGGGTCAAAGGTGCCCCCTGAAATATCGTTGACGATATCTGCCCCGGCGTCCAGCGCCGCGGTCGCCGTTGCCGCGCGCCAGGTATCGACGGAAACATGGAAAGCCGCGTTTCTCGCCGCGTCACGCATGGCGACAACGTCCCGCACGACCGGCAAAACCCGCAGCAGTTCTTCGCCCGGGCGAATCGCTTCCGCCCCGGGCCGTGTCGATTCGCCGCCGATATCCACAATGCCCGCCCCCTGCTCCACCAACAGGCGGGCGTGCCGGGCAGCGGCGCCGGTTTCCGCGTATTTGCCGCCGTCAGAAAAAGAATCAGGCGTGACATTGACGATGCCCGCAACGACAAAGGGGCCGGAGATTTCGCTCCTGCCCCCTTGAAGCACCCATGCCCGCGCCGGAATCACTCGTCGTCATCCTTGGGCGGGATTGTTTTTATCCCTCGTTTGCCCTCGGGGTTGTCGTCGTCTTCCAGGACGAAGTCATCGCCTTCCTCATCCTCGGCTCCGGCGGCTGCCGCCGCCACAGGGGCGGCAGGGGTCGCCGCGGCCTTGTAGTTTTTCACTTCGGGCGGAGCGAGTTCCTCGCCTTTGAGCACCTTATTGATATCCGCGCCGGTCAGAGTTTCATGCTCAAGCAAAGCCGCGGCCAGCTTGTGCAAGGTGTCGATGTTGTCGCGCAGCAGTTTTTCCGCCGTTTCCATGGCGTTTGTAATGATGCGCTTGACCTCGGCATCCACCAGGCGGGCCGTTTCTTCACTGTGTTCGCGGTGCGAAACCCATTCGCGGCCGATAAACACTTCCTGGTTCTGTTCACCGATGGATACCGGCCCGATGGCTTCGCTCATGCCGAAGCGGCAGACCATGGAACGGGCGGTCTGCGTGGCCTTGTTGATGTCGTCGGAAGCGCCGGTCGTATACTTGCCGTAGATGATCCATTCGGCCGCGCGGCCCGCCAGGGCGATGGCGATGCGGTTTTCCAACTCCGTGCGCTCCATGCCGTAGCGGTCGCGCTCGGGCAGGGGCATCATCAGGCCCAAAGCCCGCCCGCGCGGGATGATGGTCACCTTGTGCACCGGGTCGGTGCCGGGCAGCAACACGGAAACCAGGGCATGGCCCGATTCATGGTATGCGGTCTTTTTGCGTTCTTCTTCGGTCAGCACCATGGTGCGCCGTTCTTTGCCCATAAGTATTTTATCTTTGGCGCTCTCAAAGTCCAGCATGGACACCAGGTCCTTGCTGTCTTTGGCGGCCATCAGGGCGGCTTCGTTAACCATGTTTTCAAGGTCGGCTCCGGAAAAACCGGGAGTGCCGCGCGCCAGAATATCAAGGTCCACGTCCGCCGCAAGCGGGTTGCGCTTGGTGTGCACGGCCAGAATCTGCTTTCTGCCGCGCACGTCGGGCAGGGGAACCACCACCTGGCGGTCAAAACGGCCGGGGCGCAAAAGAGCCGGGTCAAGCACGTCGGGCCGGTTGGTGGCGGCGATCAGAATGACGCCTTCGTTCGCTTCGAAGCCGTCCATTTCAACCAGCATCTGGTTGAGGGTCTGTTCACGCTCGTCGTGTCCGCCGCCCAGGCCCGCGCCGCGCTGGCGGCCCACGGCGTCGATTTCGTCAATAAAAATCAAGCAAGGAGCGTTCTTTTTGCCTTGGGCAAAAAGGTCGCGCACGCGTGATGCGCCGACCCCCACAAACATCTCCACAAAGTCGGAACCGGAAATGGAAAAGAAAGGAACACCCGCTTCGCCTGCAACGGCGCGAGCCAGCAGCGTTTTACCGGTACCGGGCCCGCCCACAAGGAGCACCCCTTTAGGAATGCGCCCGCCAAGCCGGGTAAATTTTTTCGGGTTGGACAGAAAATCAACAACCTCTGAAAGCTCTTCTTTGGCTTCATCAACCCCGGCCACATCGGCGAAGGTGACGCGGGCATTTTCTTGCGACACCATGCGGGCCCGGGAACGGCCGAAGCTCATGGCTTTGCCGCCGCCTCCCTGCATCTGGCGCATAAAAAAGACCCACACGCCGATGATGATCAGCATGGGCAGCCAGGAAACCAGCATGGTTGTGAACCATGAGGCTTCTTCCGGCGGTTCGGCCTTCACGGTCACATGCTGGCCGATCAGGCTGGCGACAAGCGAAGGATCGTCGGGGGCGTAACTCTGAAAGGTAGCCCCCTCAGAGGTCTTACCGATGAGCTTTCTGCCCTGCATGGTGACTTCAGCGACTTTGCCTTCCTTAACGTTTTGCAAGAACACGCTGTAATCCATCTTCGTCTGCGGGGCTTGCGGCGTGTTGAAAACGTTAAACAGCGCCACCATCAGCAAGCAGATAATGCCCCATAATATGAGATTGCGCGTGAATTGATTCAATGGAAACCTCCGTAGTAAACCCGCCGTTCCTCGTGCTCTCGAGAAACGGACCTAGTTATTGGTAACTGTAATCTCTGGGCAGCGTTTTGACAAGAAGCCAGGCATGAAAAAGCCGGCAAATCATTTTGCGGCATGTTTTTTCGACTTCGAAAGACGCCTTCGTTTCACGCTGCCCGGCAAAATCTATACACAAATACCGCCAAACGAAATGGTAAAGAAAAGCTTTACTGCTTAATTCCACTGCTCAGAAGAGATCACAAATAAATATAGTTAAATAAAATAGATAAGAAAACATTTACTTTCAAATTCTATGGACAACACCGATATTTTCTGTGAAAGAATCTGTAATTAGTAGAGTCAGGTAAGAATAATTTTTATAACCAACCGGTAAAAACAGGAGGGCGCTTTTCGGCGGACACATACCTTCCACTACGCACTGTCGTCTGGCCAGCGCTATTCCATTGATGCCAGGCGTGCGCAAAGTTACCCCTTTGCAGCAACACAGCCTTAAATCTTCCGCAGGAGAATGGTATGAATGTAGAAAAAAAAGGTTTAACCGAGGATAAAGCGGCCCTGCTTATCGGCACTATCATTTTCTTGATAGCCATGCTGAATTTTGCCGGCATGAACTGGCTCGGCTGGATCGTCAGAGCCGGCACGTGGCTTGATCCGATCAAAATGTTCGGAGCCACCGGCTCCGCCGCCGGCAAAATGATCGGCGGATGGATTTCCCCCACGGTCACTGGCTGGATCTGCCTGATTCTTACGTACATAGCCATCACCGGCATTCTGGCTTTCGGCGTCAAACTGATGAACGCGGACGTGGGCGCCTTTGTGAAGTCGTTCACCCTCGTCTTCTTTGTCGCTTACATCTGCTACGGCATCGGCAACTATGCCCACATCGCCGTTGCGCCCACCCCCGGCGACCTGGCCAAGGCAAAAATCACTTGGTCTTTGGGTCTTTCAGGCGAAGCGGGCTATATCGTCGCGCTGGTCGTCGGCATCATCATCGGCAACTTCATGCCGGGCGTCGCTGAATATATGCGTCCCGCCTGCCGCCCGGAAATGTTTGTTAAGATCGCCATCATCATCATGGGCGCCGAACTGGGCGTCAAAGCCGCCCAGGCCATCGGCCTTGCCGGTCACGTCGTTTTCCGAGGCTTGTGCGCCATCGTTGAAGCGTACCTGATCTATTGGGCGGCCGTGTATTACGTTTCCCGTAAATATTTCAAATTCAGCCGTGAATGGGCCGCGCCGCTCGCTTCCGGCATTTCCATCTGCGGAGTTTCCGCCGCCATTGCGACCGGCGGCGCCATCCGCGCCCGGCCCGTCGTGCCCATCATGGTCTCCTCTCTGGTGGTCGTGTTCACGTGTATCGAAATGCTTATTTTGCCCTTCATCGCGGCTTGGGGCCTGCACGGCGAACCCCTGGTGGCCGGCGGCTGGATGGGCTTGGCCGTCAAGTCCGACGGCGGCGCCATCGCCAGCGGCGCTATTGCCGAAGCGTTGATTCTGGCCAAGGCCAAAGCCCTTGACGGCATCACCTATCAGGCGGGCTGGGTGGTCATGGTCACCACGACCGTGAAGATCTTCATCGACATCTTCATCGGCGTCTGGTCCATGCTGCTTGCCTACATCTGGTGCACCAAGCTCGACGACAGCTGCACCACCCGCAGCGTCTCTTGGGGCGACGTGCTGGACCGCTTCCCGCGTTTCGCCATCGGCTACATCCTGACCTTCCTCATTTTGCTGTATCTCAGCCTGCAGTCCAAAGAACTGTACGCCATGGGTTCGGCCATGACGCGCAACATCAACTCGCTGCGTACGCTGTTCTTCCTGATGACCTTCTTCACCATCGGCGTCATCTCGAACTTCCGGCGCTTGTGGGCGGAAGGCATCGGCAAACTGGCGGCCGTTTACTGCGTCTGCCTGTTCGGCTTCATCATCTGGATCGGCCTGTTCATTTCCTGGCTGTTCTTCCATGGCATCAAGCCTCCGATCGTGTCGTAATTTTGTGAGGATACCGATATGCAAGAAGAGAAAAAAGAAGTGACTATGAAGGAAGAAATGGAGGCCATGAAGTATGAGCCGCTCAACGAAGTTGAGATGAAGCTCATCAAATGGAGCATGGGCCTCGGCGTTGCACTGCTCGTGGTGTTTTACGCTATATCCCAAATGGTTCCCGGCGCCCATTAAGCGCATAAAACAGCCCGCCCCGGCCCGCCGGGGCGGGCGAAACGCAACAAGCCCACCACATTGCTATGAACACGTACCGTTTACGATACATCAGCGGCCCGCAAGAAGACCTGCGCAGCGAACACGAACAGTGCGTCACCGCCGCATCCCTTGCCGAAGCCCTGGCAACCCAGTGCTGCTGGCCCGTGCATTACAATATGGAACAGACCTGCGCCTGGGCCAAGCACCCCGGCACCAGCCTGTACGACGTGGCGGCCTGGGAAGCGCAGCTCATTTCCGGCACGCCCGACACGCACCGCAGCAACACCTGGTAAACGGCGCACGCGCCGCCTCTCCCTTTTCCGCCGCTTTTCCAAGACATAAAACTATACGTGTTTATGCGTATTTTTCTTGCCTGCCGTATCAAGAACCGCTAGAAGGGTGATGGGCCGGAATTGGCCTATTCTTTTACTATGGTCGTAAATCCTATGTGCGCATCGCCGGTGGCAAACGATACGCTTTCGCGCGGAAAATCTCTCGGGCTGAAATCGAAATTGCTGATTCCCATTTTGGGGATCATGCTTGTAACGTTGCTGGGCCTGGGCCTGGCGGTCGTGCGCACAGCGGAAAAAGCCCTGCTTGACGCAAACCGCGACAAGTTGCTGGGGGCCGCCATTGTTGTCGGCAACAGCATAGCGCAACAAATTCACAGGGCGAAAGCCGACATCACCTTCGCCACCAACGTGCCCGATATTCAGGAAGTGCTCGACCCGGAAGCGAAGGGCACTGAACCATCCCGCGAGGTGTTCATCCAATCCGCCAACGCCTTGCTGGCTCGCCTGGGCGAGGCCTGCGGGTATTACGAGACCTTTTACGTAACGGCCCGCACGGGCATGACCCTGGCATGCAGCCTGCCTTCCGCCGTCGGCACCCTGGACATTTCCAACCGCATTTTTTTCCATAAGGCCATGGCAGGCGACGAGATCATAATTTCCGACCCGTTTCGCAGCCGCATCACCGGCGACGCCCTCATGGCCATACTCAAACGGTTTTATCACCGCGGATACAGCGGCGCCATGGTCGGCTCCATCCAGATCCACAAAATAACCCGCGAGGCTCTGGCCCAGGAAAACAAGTCCTGGCTGCAGGCGGTGGTTATTTCCGAATCCGGCATGACGGTGGCCTCTTTGAACGATGCGGAAATCGCCGACCGCAGCTATGCTCAAGCGGACTGGTTTTCCGCACTGCGTGCCTCCGACCGGGGTTTTTTGCCCATCACACAGGATGGAGCTAAAAAAATGCTGGCCTTTTACCGCCTACCGGACACGGGCTTTTATGCCCTGGCCATGGCGGATACCCAATACCTGCTCTCTCCCGTGCGCACGGTGCGCTTTATCGGTTTTGCGGCCCTTGCCCTTGCCGTTCTGTGCGCCTGCGGCGTCATTTATTATACGGTCAACCCGGTGACACGAGACATTCACCGCCTGGCTGAAGCGGCGGAAGAAGTTGGCCGGGGCAATCTGGAACAAGAAATCGCCGTGACGCGCGAAGATGAGTTGGGGGTGCTATCCCGCTCGCTTTCAACCATGCTCGCAACCCTCAAAAGCATGATCCGTCGGGCGGAAGAAGCAACCAAAGCCAAAAGTGAATTTCTGGCCAACATGAGCCATGAGATACGCACGCCCATGAACGCCATTATCGGCATGGCCTACCTGGGCCTGCAAGCGAATCCGGATGAGCGCCAGCGCAACTGCCTCACGAAAATACAACAGGCCGGAGAAAACCTGCTCGGCATCATCAACGACATTCTCGATTTTTCCAAGGTGGAAGCGGGCAAGCTGGAATTGGAACACGCCGCCTTTCGCCTTTCAGGCATGCTGCGGTCCATTCTTGATCTGCTGGAATTCAAAGCCCGGCAAAAAGACCTCGAGTTGCACCTGGATTTGGCCGACGACGTGCCTGACGTCTTTATCGGCGATTCCTTACGCCTCTCGCAGGTCTGCATCAACTTATGCACCAACGCCGTGAAATTCACGGAAAAAGGCGCCATAACGCTGCGCGTTACCCTGCAAGGACGCCGTGACGCCGACCTGCTGCTGCATTTCAGCGTCAGTGACACCGGCATCGGCATCAGCGACGAGCAAAAAGCCATTATTTTCGACGCCTTTTCGCAGGCGGACGGCTCAACAACCCGCCGTTACGGCGGCACGGGCCTCGGCCTTGCCATCTCTAAGCGCATAGTGGAACTCATGGGCGGCAAGATATGGGTGAACAGCGTTCCCGGGCAAGGCAGCACATTTCACTTTACCGTGGCGTTGCGCCCCGGCATTGCGACCGCTCTGGACGAATTCCGTCCGCTGCCTCTCCCGCACGCAGTGGAGAATGCCGAATCGTTGCGGGTGCTGGTTGTCGAAGACAACGAGATGAACCAGGAAATCGCCATCGAGATGCTGCGCACTTTGGGCATCAACGCCACTCTTGCCGGTAACGGCGCCGAAGCCGTGGCCTTGTGCCTTGAAAACGTTTATGACCTGATTTTCATGGATATTCAGATGCCGGTCATGGACGGTTTGCAAGCGGCCCGCCGCATCCGCGCGGGAGAGGGACCGAATGCGGCAAGCGTGCCCATCGTCGCCATGACCGCCAACGCCATGAGCGGCGACCGCGAAAAAAGCCTGGCCGCGGGCATGAACGACCACATCACCAAGCCCATAAACCATATGGAGCTGGAAGAGGCCGTCAGGCGCTGGTCCGGTGCCGGCAAACAACAGGGGACTCTGCCCCCCGGCTCCCTGCAAGGGGGGTGACCCCCTTGAGCCCGCAGTTTGGCGAAGGCCGGCTTCGGCAATGCGGAAACCGCCCCCTACCCCCGTGCCCTGCGCCCCAGCACCCGCAAAATATTCAGGCCCATTTGCAGTTCAAAGGTTTCGGCGTTGCTCTTCAGGTCCGTACCGGTAAGGCTCTCTATTTTTTTCAAACGGTAGTACAATGTCTTGTAATGTATGAATAGAGCCTTTGCCGTGCGCTGGGTGTTGCCGTTATGCTCAAAGTAGCTGGCCAGGGTTTCCAGCAAAGGCAGGCCGCCGGCCCGTTCGTATTCTTCCAGCACGGTCACGGCGGGGGGAATGTACGCTTCCAGGTCGCCCCGGTCATGGGCCATGCACAGGATTTTATAGACCCCCAGCCGGTCATAGTCGCAAAAGGTATTTTCGCCGTAAAGCATGCGGCTAATGTGAAGGGCGTCCTGGGCGTTCTTGTATAATTCCGCTATATAGTCCAGAGAGCGAAAAGCAGAGGTGTAGCCTATGTGCAGCGGCATGGAGGGAAAGGCCCCTTGTACCTTTTCCAGAAAACGTTTACACAGCGTTTCCAGAATGTTGCCGGACTTTGGCGTGAAGCCGGGCGGCTGTTCGATGAAAACCGTGAGCGTGTTGGCGCTGTAACTGTTGAATCCGGTAAGGCCCAAGGCCTTTTTGACGGACAAGAACAGATCGTACACTTTGGCGGAATCGCGGCTGATAAGGCGCTGTTTGACGATGGCGGGCGTGCGGTTGATGGGGCTTTCCGGCATTTCCACTATCAGGGCGTTATACTTGGCTTTGGTCCGCAAATTGATGCTGGCCAGACGGTCCTTGATGGAGTCGAGATTGCGGCGGCGACTGATGTCGTCCACGATTTCCTGTTTGAAGCGCCCTTCCATTTCTTCTTCCGCAAAGTCTTTCACTAGTTCGAAGCTGAGCACGGTGACCACGTTTTCCAGGGCCACAAAGTCCATGCGGGTGATGGAGCGGTTCTGCTCCACGATGGAAAGGTACATCTTGGTCCGTCCGAAAATGCGTACGGGCACAAGCAACTGCCGGTAAAGACGCTCATCGCCCGCAAAGCTCGTTTCCAGTACCGAATAATCGAGCTCTTCGGTCACGCCGTCTTCCAGGTGGCTGCTGGCCCGGACCGAGGCAAAAGCCTCATCCGTGGCATGCAGGCACTTCATATCCACATCGTAAAGAACCACGGGGTTTTTCACCAGTTCCGCACAGGCCAGGGCGATGCTATTGATGCCCTTGTTGCCCAGGGCGAGCCCTGTAAGCGTGTTCAGGGTCTGCTTGTGGTAGTTGAGCTGCACCACCCGGCTTTCAAAAATGGACGCAATGACGGGATACAGAATGGACGTATAGCGGATGTGCCCGGGTATCTCCACCAGCGCGATGCCCAGCTTCTGGCAGGCGGAGATTATGGGATCCGGCACCCGGCTGACGAAGCGGTGAACCTTCACGAACAGCGCGCAGATCTTGCCGGAGTGAAGACTTTCAACGAACTCCGCGATTTTGCGCTTGTCTTCATATATAGAATAGAGCCCGGTCAGCAGGATGTTGTTGCCGTCTATCCATTTGCCTATGTCCGGGGCCTCCATAATGGTGATGTTCTCAACGGGCGTGTCCGGATTAAAACTGTCCGTGACCACGCGGGCCCCTTCCAGGACGTCCCACTGTAATATTTCTCCCAGCGTGATAAGCATGCGCGCTCCAATTTATCCGACATGGATAATTGAGAACCATTATTTCTTGTCCCGCATTGTCGATGTATGTGCAGTACACTCATGCTATACAGAGTGGGTCAATAGGGCAATACGGAATTTTTCCAGCCCAAGCAACCGTTTGAGGAGAGAAGCTATGTCTACGACCAGTGCCGCGCCCGCGGCTAGTTTCAAGATGCCATCCCTCACCACTCAGATTCTGATCGGCACCGTCGCCGGCATTGTCTTCGGTTCCCTTGTCGGGCCGTGGGCGGCCAATCTTAAATTCGTCGGGGATATCTTCATCCGCCTCATCCAGATGTCCGTGGTGCTGCTGGTCATGACCTCCGTGGCCGCCGCCATCGGCAACGTGGGCGGGTCCGACGCGGGCAAAATGGGTTTTCACACCTTTAAATGGATTATCGGGTTCACCATATGCTCCGCCCTGCTGGGGCTGGCGCTGGGCTTTATCATCCGTCCCGGCGAAGGCATCGTCGTGACCAACACCGCCGGCGCCGCGGCTGCGGCCGCGGCCGTGAAGGTCGGCTCTTTCCAGGATACCCTGCGCGATTTCGTGCCCACCAATATTATCCAGTCCATGGCCCAGGGCGCCATGGTGCCCTGCATCGTGTTCTCCGTCATCTTCGGGCTGGCCGTGGGCTCGTACACCCGCAACACCAAGGATGCGCGCATCGCCCACCTGATGCAGGAACTCAACAGCGTCATCATGAACATCATCAAGATGGTCATGAACCTTGCCCCTATCGGCATTTTCTGCCTGCTGGCCAACGTTTCCGGGGCCATCGGCTTCAAGGTCATCATTCCCATGATCAAATTCCTGGGGGCGCTTTTCATCGGCAACATCATCCAGTTCGCGGTTTATTGCCCGCTGGCGGCCGCGCTGACCAAGGTCAACCCGTTCAAGATGCCCAAGAAATACGCCAAGATGTCCATCATGGCCCTGACCACCACCTCGTCGGCCATCTGCCTGCCCACCAAGATTGAAGATTCCGTAACCAAGTTCGGCGTATCGCGCCGCGTGGCCGACTTCACCGGCCCCATCACCATGAGCATGAACAGCAGCGGCGCGGTACAATGCTATGTGCTGGCCATCATGTTCATGGCCGAGGTTTCGGGCGTGCAGCTCGGCGCGCACCAGCTGTTCATGGCCATTCTGCTCTCCTGCCTGATGTGCATGGGCACCATCGTGGTGCCGGGCGGCATGGTCATCACCTATACCTTCCTTGCCTCTTCCCTCGGCCTGCCGCTGGAAAGCATCGCCATTCTCATCGGCATCGACTGGTTCTCCGGCATGTTCCGGACCATCATGAACGTGGACATCGACGTCCTGGTGGGCATGCTGGTTTCCGACAAGCTGGGCGAGCTTGACCGCGACGTCTACAACGAAAAGAAGGTCGTGGAATACGAAACCGCCCCCGTTTGAGTGTCGCCGGAGTTAACCATCAACGCCTGACTACGGCGGAAAAAGGAAATAACCATCATGGATATGCAGGTATTTACGCGGAATATTCAAAAAGGGCTGGAAGCGCTGCACCCTTTCAACGCGACCCCCGGCAACGGCACCACCCGTTTGCCCTTCACCCCCGAAGCGCGCGCGGCGGCCGAACACCTGAAGCGGTATATGGCTGAAGCGGGACTGACTGTCCACGAGGACCAGGCAGGCAACATCATCGGCGTGATGCAGGGGCAAGACCCTTCCCTGCCCGCCCTGGTCATGGGCAGCCATTTCGATACCGTGATCAACGGCGGCAACTTCGACGGCCTGGCCGGGGTGGTCACGGCGGTGGAAATCGCCCGCACACTGCGGGATGAAAAATTTCCGCTCAAGCGCAATTTCATCGCCATCGCCTTCTGCGATGAAGAAGGCATGCGCTTCGGCACCGGGTACTTCGGTTCCAAATCCTGGTTGGGCCAGGTGACGCAGGAAGAGCTGCGCACTTTCAAAGACAGGGACGGCGTCTCTGTGTACGATGCCATGAAAGGCTATGGCCTCACGCCGGAAGATCTGCCCAAGGCCAAGTGGAACCTGGACGCGGTGCGCGCGTACATCGAGCTGCACATTGAGCAGGGCCCTGTGCTGCATGCGGAAAAGACCGAGGTGGGCCTTGTGGAATGCATAGTGGGCATTCAGCGGTATATGGTGACTGTCTCCGGCCGCGCGGACCACGCGGGCACCACCCCCATGGACATGCGCATGGACGCGGTGGAAGCGGCCTCGAAAGTGTTCAGCAAAATCCCCGACTGGGCGCGGGAAAAGAAAGACGGCACCGTGGGCACTACGGGCTTTGTGAAGGTGACGCCCGGCGGCATCAACATCGTACCCGAGCAGGTGCAGTTCTCCATCGACATCCGCAGCCGCAACAGACAAAACCTCACGGACATGATGGCCGCCATCACCCGTGAGCTGGACAAAGCCTGCGCGGCCAACGGCACCACATACAGCATGGAAGAAAAGCTTGTGGTGGAACCGGTAGACCTCAGCGCACCCATGCTGAATCTGATGGAAGCGAGTTGCAAAAAACGCGGTTACAGTCGCCGCCGCATGGTCTCCGGCGCGGGGCACGACGCTCTGGTCATAGGCCAGGCCGTGGAAACGGTGATGGTCTTTACCCCCAGCGTTGACGGGCGCAGTCACTGCCCCGTGGAATGGACGGACTACGCCGACGTGGCCAAAGCGGCTTCAGTGGTCTACGATATGGTTCAGGATATGCAATAAGCGAAATTTAGGGGAGGCTTAGCCTCCCCTAAATTTCATCCCGACCGCGTCATATCCAGCGGCACGACCCAACGATCAAAATCTTCGGCACTCACAAGGCCCAGCGCCAAAGCCGACTCTTTCAGGGTCAGGCCTTCGGCATGGGCCTTTTTGGCTATTTTGGCCGCGTTGTCATACCCGATATGCGGGTTAAGGGCCGTAACCAGCATCAGGTTCTTGCCCAGCTTTTCCGCAATAACCGTTTCGTCGGGCTCTATGCCCCCGGCGCAATACTTCGTGAACGCGGCCATGGCGTCGCTCAGCAAGTCAATGCTTTCTAATACGCCGTGCACCATGACCGGCTTGTACACGCTGAGCTGAAAATTCCCCTGGGTGCCCGCGAAGGCGACGGTTGCATCGTTGCCGAAAACCCGCGCGCAAACCATGGTCAAGGCTTCGCATTGCGTAGGGTTCACCTTGCCGGGCATGATGGAAGAACCGGGTTCATTCTCCGGTATGCGCAGCTCGCCGATGCCGCAACGCGGGCCGGAGGCGAGCCACCGCACGTCGTTGGCCATTTTCATCAGCCCCCCGGCCAGGGTGCGCAACGCGGCGGATGTTTGCACCAGCGCGTCATGGGCCGCCAGGGCGAAAAACTTGTTCGGCGCGTCGCGGAAGGGGTGGCCTGTTATATCCGCTATGTGCCGGGCCGCCAAAGCGCCGAATTGCGGATGCGCGTTCAGGCCCGTGCCCACGGCCGTGCCGCCTATGGCCAGGTCGAAGAGGCCCGGCAAGGCCGCTTCCACCGCTGCTTCACCGAACTCAAGCTGCGCGACCCAGCCGCTTATCTCTTGTCCCAGCGTCACGGGGGTTGCGTCCTGCAAATGCGTGCGGCCCGTCTTCACGATACCGGCATAGCGGTCCGCCTTGGTGGAAAGCACCCCGCACAGCTCGTGCAGCGCCGGAAAAAGACGCTCGTGCAGGCTTTCGACCACGGCGATATGCATGGCGGTGGGAAAGGTGTCGTTGGAAGACTGGCAGCGGTTCACATGATCGTTGGGGTGCACGGGCTTTTTGCTGCCCATGACCCCGCCCGCCAGTTCAATGGCCCGGTTGGAGATGACTTCGTTGGCATTCATGTTCGACTGCGTGCCCGAGCCGGTTTGAAAAACAACCAACGGAAAATGCTCGTCCAGTTTGCCGCTGATGACCTCGTCCGCGGCTTCCGCGATCAGGGCGGCCAGGCCTTCGGGCAGTTCGTCCAGCTCGCCGTTGGCCAACGCGGCGGCTTTTTTCAGAACGCCCAGCGAGCGAATGACGGCACGCCCCCAACGAAAGCGGTCCGTGCCTATGGGAAAATGCTCAAGAGACCGCTGCGTCTGCGCCCCCCAATAGCGGCTTGCGGAAACGTTTATGCTGCCCATTGAATCCGTTTCGACACGCGTGTTCATAAAGAGCCTCCTTATAGTCCCATGTAGAATACCACAAAAAAATGGTTATGAAAGCCATTTGTTGCGCGGCGTCTCGTAACAGGCTACGATGCGCCCTATTCTTTTGCACCAAGGAGCACGCATGAGCGCGACCGAACTGATAGAATCCCTGTCCAATCAGGATTCTTGGCGCTTATTCAAAATCATTTCCGAGATCGTCGAAGGGTTCGAAACGCTTAGCCGCACCCGCAAGTGCGTTTCCATATTCGGCTCGGCCCGAACCCCGAGCGACGCGCCCATGTACGCTGCCACGGAAGAAATCGCCCGCCAGCTGTCTGAAGCGGGTTACGGCATCATCACCGGCGGCGGGCCGGGCCTGATGGAAGCGGCCAACAAAGGCGCTTACGAAGCCGGCGGCACATCCGTGGGCCTGCATATCCATCTGCCCAATGAGCAGCAGTGCAACCAGTTTGTCAAAACCCGCTGCGACTTCCGCTATTTCTTCGTGCGCAAACTTATGTTCGTCAAATATGCCATGGCCTATGTGGTCATGCCTGGCGGCATGGGCACCATCGACGAATTATCCGAGGCTTTCGTGCTGGCCCAGACCCACCGCATCAAGCCGTTCCCCATCATCCTTTATGACAGCGGCTATTGGAAAGGACTGGTGGACTGGATACGCGACCGCATGGTCAGCGACGGCTATATCAATGAAAAGGAACTGGATCTTCTGGTGATGAAAGACAGCCCGGAAGATGTGGTTGAACATATCCGCAAACACGTGATCATCTAAACCATGACCCGCAGGATCATGCCTTCGCCTCCTTCTCCCTGGCATTCATGGGAGGCTTTGATGGCCGAGGCCCTTTTGGAAGCGCGAAACGCGGCAAGCCAGGGCGAAGTGCCGGTCGGCGCCGTTGTGGTGACCCCTGACGGAATCATTGCCGGCCGGGGCCATAACAGCCCCCGCGCCGCGCACGACCCTTCCGCGCATGCGGAAATCACCGCTTTGCGCCGCGCGGGCGAGAGCCTTGGCAACTACCGCCTGGGCGGCTGCGTGCTGGTGGTGACCCTTGAACCCTGCCTGATGTGTGTCGGGGCGATGGTACAGGCCAGAGTGGCCGGGCTGGTTTTCGGCGCAGCCGACCCCAAGGCCGGGGCCGTGGCCTCGCGCCTGGACGGGTTGGAACTGCCATTTCACAACCACCGGGTCTGGCAGGCCGGAGGCATCGCAGAAGATGCGTGCGCAGCGTTGCTTGCCGATTTTTTTAAAGCCCGCCGAGGCGGCGCTTGCGCATGACGACAGTCAGACCTCCTCTCTGGACCAAGGATTTCACCCTTATCTGCGCCGTTCACCTGCTGATGACTCTGGCTTTTTATGCCACCATGCCCGTGCTGCCGCTGTGGCTTAACGACACCATGCGCCTTTCCGGTGCGGCCATAGGAGCGGTCGTCGCCTGCTACACCGGTTCCGCCATTATGGTGCGCCCTTTTGCCGGATATTGCCTGGACCGTTTCGGCAGGCGCATCGTGTATCTGCCCGCCTATTTTTTCTTCGGCGCCATTTTCTTTTTTTACCCCATCGCGGGCACCGCGGCCCTCGTGGCTTTGCTGCGCATAGCCCACGGCATGGCCTGGGGGGCGACCATGGCCGCGGCCAGCACCACCTCCGTCGACCTTATGCCGGCCATACGGCGGGGCGAGGGCATCGGCCTTTTCGGCATGGCCATGACGCTGGCCATGTCCATAGGGCCGTTTGTGGGCCTCTTTTGCGCGGCGCGCCTGGGCTATGCCGCCCCGTTCATCACGGGCGGCATTCTGTCGGGGATAGGCTTCATCGGGCTGTTGACCCTGCGCGTTCCCCCAGTACAACTCAGCGCGCGCCCGATCAGCCTGGACGCCTTGCTGGAAAAACGCAGCCTGCCCATGGCGGGCGTGGTCTTTCTTTGCTGCGTGCCCTACGGCAGCCTGATGAACTATACGGCGCTCTATGCGCGCAGCATCGACCATGCCGACCCGGGCCTGTTCTTTCTCTTTCTTGCCGCCGGAACAGCCCTGGCCAGACTCGTGGGCGGCAGGGTCTTTGACCGCTCCGGCCCGGCTCGCATCATGGGCTTCGCTTTTTGCCTCATGTTCGCAGGGTATATCAGCATGGCCTATTTCCACGCCCCGCTCACGTTTTACGCCTCCGCCCTGGTGCTGGGTCTGGGCAACGGCATGACCATTCCCGTGGCGCTGGCCATGGTCAACGCGCTGGTGCCGACCCAGCGCCGGGGCGCGGCCAATTCAACCGCCCTGTGCGGCCTTGACCTCGGCATCTGCTGCGGCATTTTGCTGACCGGCCACACCCATGACGCCTACGGCTGGGAAGTGGCGTTCCTGCTTCTTGCCTTGGCCATCGCCGCGGCCGCGTTGTTCTTTTATCTGCGCGCCCTGCCCCGCTATATGCACGGCCTCAGCGCAAACGCGCAATAATCTCGGCCACGCGCTTGCCGAACAATTTGCCTGTCTCCAGATCGCCGGGCAGCGGTCCCTTGTCCGGCCCGCCGTCAACGGGCGATTGCCCCAAAAGGCCGGAAAACCCGCCGAGATAGTTCACGTCGTTGCGCGTGGCGGCCAGCGTGTTGGCCGGCTTGAGCCCCGTGCCCACCCAGATCATGCCATGCTGCATAGCCAAGGTTATCAGATATTGCACGCTGGAAAACTTATCGCCGTTTATGGTGCCGGAGTTGGTGAACCCGGCCGCCACCTTGTCTTTCCACTGGTCCTGCGCCCAGTATTTGGAAGAGGCGTCGGCGAATTTTTTAAATTGCCAGCTAGGACCGCCCATGTACGTGGGGCAGCCGAAGATGACGCCGTCGGCGGCAAGAAGCTTTTCCCAACCGCCTTCCGGCAGGTTGCCTTCCTGGTCGATCTGGACCTGTTCCGTGGTCACGCCGGCAACGAGAGAAGACCCGGCCAGCACCGATTCAGCCAGTTTCTGAGTGTGCCCGTAGCCTGAATGCGAGAGAATGATACATTTTTTGCTCATGATGGACTCCTGATTTCCTCGTTTCATAACACATATTTTTAGTAATTGTCAGTCTGTTCTGAACCTGGGGCTTCACGCGCTAACGCCCCCGAAAAATAAAGATGTACAAAAACACCCTATTATGCACTACACAAGATATACTCTTGTGATATGAATAAAATTCACAATTAAAATACAATTAATTAAAATAAGTTATCTCAAGGTTTATTTTTCAACACATTAATAGTACATATTACACAAAGTAATTTCAATTCTATCGTCGGGAGGTACTGCTTCATTTAAAAACCCATGTTGCGGCTGACGACTCTGACACGTGAAAAGCTCTCCTCACGAATGAAAGCCGCATAGCAACAAAGGAGGCATTATGAACCTTGATCATGTATCCGGAAAGTACATCGGCTTTTTCACCGGCCTTATCTTGTTCGCGATCATGCTGTCCCTGCCGGTGCCCCAAGGTATGCAGCCGGCAGCCTGGAAAGTCGCGGGCATCACCGTGCTGATGGCCGTCTGGTGGATAACCGAAGCCATTCCCATTCCTGCCACAGCCCTCATTCCCATTTTCCTCTTTCCCGCCCTCAACATTATGCCAGCCAAGGCGGCCGCAGCCCCCTACGCCGACGACGTCATCTACCTGTTCATGGGGGGCTTTTTTCTGGCCGTGACCATGGAACGCTGGAACCTGCACCGGCGGGTGGCCCTGACGACCATTAAACTCATCGGGACCAGTCCGTCCCGCCTTGTCCTGGGGTTTATGACCGCAACGGGCTTTTTGTCCATGTGGGTCAGCAACAGCGCCACAGCCATGATGATGGTGCCCATCGGCCTTGCGGTGGTCACCGAAGTTACCGGGCTGACCGCGGCGGAAATCAAGGAAGGCGCGAGCCAAGGTAATCCTAGCCTCAATTTCGGCCGCTCTCTTATGCTGGGCATCGCCTATGCCGCCTCCATCGGCGGTTTGGCCACCATCATCGGCACGCCTCCCAACGCCATTCTGGTCGGCATGACCAAACAAATGTACGGCTATCAAATAACCTTTTCCCAGTGGATGATGATAGGCCTGCCACTGGCGGTCGCCACCCTCTTTGTAACCTGGTACATCCTGGTCTACTTCCTGTTCCGCACAGGAAAACTGCGCATATCGGACGCCAAGGGCCTCATTGACGAAGAAATCGCCAAGCTGGGCCCGGTCACCCGACCAGAAAAGTCCATCATCATCATCGCCTCCTGCATGGCCTTTTTGTGGATTATCAGCGGGTTTGTTTTCAAACAAATCCCTGTGCTGGCAAAAGTAAACGATTCCACAATCGCTATCGGCGGCGCCTTGCTGCTCTTTTCGGTCCCGCTCAGCCTGCGGAAGGGTGAATTTTTGCTGGACTGGAAAACCGCCGTTAAAATCCCCTGGGACGTGGTGCTGCTGTTCGGCGGCGGCCTGGCCATAGCCAACGGGTTTCAGGCCACCCAGCTCACCAAGTACATCGCCGAGGAATTCGCCAACCTGCGCGGCCTGCACGTTTATGTGCTGATGACTCTGATCGTCATCTTCATCATCGCGCTGACCGAGGTCACCTCAAACACCGCGACGGCGACATTGAGCGTTCCCATCATGGGCACCGTGGCCATGGCGCTGGGTATCAACCCCCTTGGCCCCATGATCGCGGCCGCCATTGCCGCCTCTTACGCCTTCATGCTGCCCGTGGCCACTCCGCCCAACGCCGTGGCATACGGCAGCGGATGTTTCACCATCAAAAACATGCTTATGGCGGGTGTATGGATCAACCTCGTTTCCTTTATCCTTATTCCCCTGACCCTGTACCTGCTCCTCCCTCTGTTCTGGGGTGAAAGCCTGACCGCAATACCCGCCTGGGCCACTCCGAAGCCCACGCCCTAACCCCCTTGCCAGAGGCGGATAAATTCCGCCTTGAAAAGAATGCCCGACCCGGGACATCCACAAAGGATGTTCCGGGCTTCGGCTGTTCTAAGCGGCATACGCCGGAGGCGAGAGAAGCTCGGCCGACATCACTTCCGCCGGTTTCCTGCCTGATTTCGCGCGCTTGTGATTTATTTCCTGTTTATCGACACAATTCATATACTTTCTGTAACTTGGTGAATTTGTCGATTTTTTTGTTGAATAGCGAAAACGGACAGTATACGATTACCGGCAGTCATTTCAGCTAAACTCAGAACGATCGCGGAGGAGGTCAGAATGTCAGATGCAGCGTTAACCCTTATCGTCATCGCCGTTGTCGCCGTGCTGTTTATTACGGAGCTACTCCCCCTGGCGGTGAGCTCCATGCTCGGCTCCGTGGCCCTTGGGGCGCTCGGGGTGATCAAACCGGCTCAGGTTTTTACCGGGCTGTCAAACTCCACGGTCGTGCTGTTCGCGGGCATGTTCGTCATCGGCGGCGCCATGTTCCGAACAGGGCTAGCGCAAACAATAGGCATTTTTATTGTTAAAAAGCTGGGCAGCGGCGAAAACAGCCTGATGTTCGGCTCCATGCTGATCGCGGGCCTGCTTTCGTCCGTCACCTCCAACACCGGCACCACGGCCGCGCTGATGCCCGTCATCATCGGCATCTGCGCCGTGACCAAGAACCCTCCGGGCCGCCAGCTCATGCCGCTGGCGTTTGCCGCGGGCCTGGGCGGCACCATCACCATGGTGGGCACGCCGCCGAACATCATCGGGGCGGGCGCGCTGAAAGCCGCCGGGTACGAGCCCTTCTCCTTCTTTGAGTTCGCCTGGATAGGCATACCGCTGACCATCGCGGGCATCGCGTACATGATGCTGATCGGCAAACGCTTCCTGCCCAAAACCGACGCCCGCCTGGAAGCCATGGACGAGGAAGCCGTTCTGGAAGCCACCGCCTCCAGTCACGATCCGAGGAAAATGTGGCTGACCGGCCTGACCCTGCTGGCCGTCGTTCTCGTCATGGCCCTTGACCTCAAAAAATTCACCCTTGAAATGGCCGCCGTGGCCGGCGCCCTTTTCCTGGTTATCACCAAGTGCATCAAAGAAAAAGAAGCCTATCAGAGCATTGACTGGGTGACCATCTTCCTGTTTGCGGGCATGATGCCCATTGCCGGCGCTCTGGACAAGAGCGGGGCGGGCAAGATGATCGCCGACCAGGTTATCGGCGTCATGGGCGGCAGCCCTTCCCCCATTTTCATCACCCTGGTGCTTTTCCTGCTCTCTTGCGGCCTGACCCAGTTCATGTCCAACACCGCATCGGCCGCGCTGCTGTGCCCCATCGGCATTTCCATCGCCAAAGGCATAGGCGCCAACCCCCACGCGGTCATTATGGCTATCTGCATAGCTGCCTCCTGCGCCTTTATGACGCCGGTGGGCACGCCGCCCAACACTATCGTGCTGGGGCCGGGACGCTATCGCTTCAAAGACTATATCCTACCGGGTTTTGGCCTGGTCATGGTCAGCATGCTGCTCTGCCTCCTGATCATCCCCGTGGTGTGGCCTTTCTAAACGCGGCAATCGCAAAGCTTAAGGCCCGGAAGAATCATCGTTCTTCCGGGCCTGATACATGGCGGCCCGGCCTATGCCGGGCCGCCCGCTCATTTGCGCAGATCGCGCTGCTTCTGAATAAACCCCATGAAATACAGCATGATCATAGCCGCGATCCGGGTGCTGGTCTCTGAATGGTCATACTGGGGAGCCACCTCCACAAAATCAAAACAGACCACGTCGCCTTTTTTGCTGAGCAGCTCAAGCATGTTCACTATCTGCAGAAAAGAAAAACCGCCCGGAGAAGGAGAACCACAACCCGCGGCAATGCTGACATCCATGCTGTCGATATCGATGGTCACATAGTATCGCTCGCTGTCAGGAATCCGGTCCACAACTGCCTGCGCTCCCATGTCCATGGCTTCCCGGGCTGTGATGATTCGGCTGCCCCAGGCTCTGGCTTCGTCAAAGTCCGCCTTTTTACTGCTGCCGAGACCGCGTTGGCCGATCTGTACTATATTTTTGATATGAGGCATTTCCGACATGCGGCGCATGGGGCAACCGTTGGAATAAAGCTGCTTGCCCGGCCCGTTGGTCCAGTCAAGATGCGCGTCAAACTGCACCACGGTCAAGGGACCGAATGTATCCAGGGCTCGCGCCACGGGCACGGAGATGGAATGATCTCCTCCCATAACCACGGGCGTTGCCCCGCGCGCGATTATGGCGCGCACGTCTTTTTCAATAGCGGCAAAAGATTCTTCGATGGATCCGGTAATAATATCCGCGTCACCGCAATCCGCCACGCGGCAGGGAGCCGCCAAATAAGTCTCGTCGCGCTCCGGGTCATAGAACCCTGCTTCCCCCCGGCCATAATGGGTGGAAACCTCCCGAATTCTACGCGGCCCCAAGCGACATCCACTAAGGTACCCGATGCCGAGATCATAGGGCACCCCCAGCACCGCAAAGTCCGCTTCCACGGTTTCAGGCGTTGCGATCGGGTATTTGGCAAAAGAACATATTCCGGTAATGGGCAACGTGTTGCGCGCCATTGTCTCCTCCGTTCGGGGTGTCGCTTCCGGCCCCGGCAGGCGGGACCGGATTCGGTTTACGAAAGTATGTTAATGAACATGATAATGCTGGGAACGCCCACAATATCTATAAGCATGGACCCTGAAACCGGCACAATGAAAAAGGCCTTTTTGGAAAACAGCCCGAACTTGCGGGAAACGGCCTCCATAACCACTAAGCCGTTTGCCGTGGCGCCGAGAGCATGACCTATAAAACCGGAGGCAAGCAGCGCGGCGTCATAATCTTTGCCCGTGACCCTGAAAATGACGAACACGGACATAAGAATCACTGCAACTGTCTGCACAAGCAGGATAATGACAAGCGGAACGGCCAAGCCGGCCAGTTCCCATATTCTCAGCCCCATCATCGCGATGGTCAGAAAGAGTTCCAGAGCGACGACGGAAACGACTTCCACACATTTGAAGTCAATGCTTACAACAGGTTTGACTTCATTCAGACTGCGGAACAACAGACCGCAGAACAGGCAGAACACATGTGCCGGGATGGTGAATCCCGTGGCCTTGGTCAACCAGTTGGCGGTTATGGTGCCGAAAGCCATGATCAGCATAATCAGGCTCACCGTGCGGATCATGCCGGAACCGGTAATCTCCGACTGCTGCCCCTGCTGCTCGGTTTTGAAGCGGTCCCAGTCCTGTTGGTCGGTTTTGATGGGGATATTGTACCGGGAGATCAGCCAGTTGCCCACCGGTCCGCCCAAAAGGCTGCCCGAGATCAGACCATAGGTCGCCGCCGCCATACCGATAGCCATGGCGCCCTGCCCCCCCGCCTTTTCAATGACCGGGCAAAGGGCGGCCACCAGCCCGTGCCCTCCCTCTAGGGCGGGGGCCCCAGCAGCCAACGCCTGAAGAGGATTGATACTCAACATTTTGGCAAGGCCTATGCTGATTCCGCTCTGCACAAAGGCCACGCCCCAGCAGACGACCACATAGGCCACCAGCACCTTGCCCCCGCGCTTGAGCATGGCCAGGTTCGTGCCAAGGCCGATGGTAACGAAAAAGCCATATAAAAAAAGATCGGAAAGCACCCCGTCAAAGCGGAATGTAATGAGATCAGCGCGTTTGCAAAAAAAAGCCACCAGGGCGAAAGAAAAGCCTCCGATCACCGGCGTGGGGATACAATATTTCCTCAAAACGGGAAGAGCATCGCGAACCCTGACCGAGAAAAGCCAGAGCAGACAGGCCAGCGCCAAAGTCATCATGGCGTTCATTTGCAAGGCCGCGATCCCGTTGATCACGTCAAAGTTCATGGCGACTCCTTGAAAAAAGGTGTGCGTTGAGAAAGCTGGCAAGAAACCGCTTCCGGATGAACCGGGGTGCACCGTGTAATGGAGTAGCAAGGAACGCGGCGTTATAAAAATGAAAAGAGGGGACGAGCAATAGGCAAAATTTTCATATCTTTCCTCATCCGTATTTAAGCGCGCAATCCGGCTTTGACACGGGCGACGAGTTCACTGTTGCCATCTCTTTTTTTGCCGAACAGTTCGTCAATGGCGGGCATGAAGTGCCTTTCAAAAACAGCCAAGACAGCGGCCCCCTCTGCTGTTGGATTTTTATGTTTGATGTAAAAGCACGAGCGGCTGGGCGGAGGCGGAGTGAGTTCAAAAATGCAGAACGGCTGCTTTGTTACCATAGTGGCCGCAAACGATTGGGGCACAATGCACCACAGTCCGATTTTTTCCATAAAATCCACGATCATCGAAATCGGATAAACCGTCATACGCGGAGGAACGGATGGGTCTAAATGGGCTTTGCGCCAGATAATCTGCGTATCCGCCCAAGGCACGTAAATCTCGTCTTCACGGCGCAGAAAGTGCAGGGGCTGCGGTTCTTCCAGCCAGGATGAACGTTCCGAACGGCGCAAAGCGACCATGGGCTCGCTGTACAGCTTTTCAACGTCCAAAGAAGCGTGCGCGTGCTCATAAAAAGAAAACCCGGCGTCCAGCGTCCGGTCCGCCACGGCCGCGTACGGCTCTCTGAACGCGAGGCAGCGTATCGTGAGCCGTAAGTCAGGCTCACTGTCGACGACGGTACGATAAATGTCCTTCATGAACGAGCCCTGCATGCTGTCCGTGGCCCCGACCCGCAGTTCTTTGGGCCTGGTCGGCTGTTTGAACAAATCCAGATCGTCGTTGAGGCGCAGCCAACGCTCAGCAATATCCGCAAACGCCTCTCCTTCCGGAGTGAGGCTGATGTTCTTGGAACCCTTTCGCCTGTCAAAAAGCGAATGTCCAACATTCTCTTCAAGCTGTCGCAACCGCTTGCTCACCGTGGACTGAACCTGGTTCAGTTCGCAGGCCGCGCCGCTGATGTTTCTGGTTCGCGCAAGGGCGATGAAGGTGGCAATCAGAGTGCTGTTCATGACACGCTCCTACTCTGCGGCGGCGCTTTTTCCGAGAGACCCCATGTGCCTAGGTTTTGGGGCACCATAGCTGGAAGAGGCCGGCCGGTCCAGACCGCCCTTTCGTCTTTTTCTGCTATGAAGCTTTGACACTACCCCCACTCTTCGCTACTATCCTTCGGTTGTGTGACATATATCCATAACCGGCAGTATGCTCATGATCGATATTGACATTACGGTCCTTTTCCAATTCGCCAACTTCGTCATCACCCTGGTGGTGCTGAACTTCTTGCTGATCAGCCCGGTGCGCGCCATCGTGAAGAAACGGCGCGACCTGGCCGCCGGACTTCTTTCCGATACAGAATCGTTTACATCTGATGCCGCGAAAAAGCTTGAACAGTATGAAGCCGCTCTGGCCAAAGCCAAAGAGGAAGCCGTGACCATCCGTGACGCGCAAAAAGCCGAAGGCGCAAGCACGCAGGAAAACCTGCTGCACGCCGCGCAGCAGGAAGCGCAAGAATATCTTGCCGCTTCGCGAGGCCAGACCCGCGCCGCCATTGCCGAAGCATCGGCCGCCCTGAAAAAACGCGTTCCCGACCTTGCCGCGCTTGCGGCGGCAAAGCTGCTCGGCAAAAAAACCCGGTCCGCGGCTTAGGAGAAGACATGCGGTACACTCGGTTATTGCTCCTCAGCCTGTTTTTTATCTTTATCGGCGCCGACATCGCCCAGGCCGCCGAAGTTCACCCCACAAACTGGCCCGATCTTGGCTGGCGCGTTGTAAACCTCGCGCTGGTTATCGCCGCCATATGGTTTCTGGCGAGCAAAAAAATCGCGGCCTTTTTCGCCGGGCGCAAAACCGGCATAGCAACGGAACTGGCCGACCTTGAAACACGCAAGGAAAAAGCCAGGGATGAACTGGCCGCCGTTGAAAAACGCATTGCGAACCTTGAGCAGGAACGTAACGCCATTCTGGCCGAATACCGCGCCCGGGGCGAAGCCGTGAAGGCCGAGATCATCGCCAAGGCTGAAGAGGCAGCAGCCCAGATCACGAGTCAGGCCAAGAAATCCGCGCAAAATGAAGTCGACCAGGCTGTGGCCGCCATGCGCGCGGAGCTGGCGGACGAGCTGGCCAAGGCGGCCAGTGAGGCGCTGGCCGCATCCCTCACCACCAAAGACCATGAAAAGCTCATCGACGCATCCATAACCAAGGTGGTGCTGCAATGACCGGCGGCATCGCGGCGCGGCGCTATGCGCGCGCTCTTTTCGACCTGGGCAGGAAAAAAGGCCTCAAGGAAATGGATGCGTACGGTTCCGACCTTGCCGCCCTGGCGGCGTTGGTTGACGCATCCGCCGATCTTTCGCGGCTTTTCCGTGATCCCGTCTTTACGCCCGAAGAAAAACGGCGCGTGCTGACGGCGCTGGCGGACAGGCTGAAAATCAGCCTTGCGGTGCGCGACTTTGTGTATCTTTTGGCCGACAAAGGCCGCCTGGAACTTATCAAAGGCATCGCCGGGGAATACCAGACCTTGGCTGACGCGGAAAAAGGCATCTTGCGGGGCGAGCTGGTGACGGCCGTTCCTCTTGAAGAGACAAAACGCGGCGCTATACAAGAAAAACTCGAAGAAAAAGCCGGCCGCAGCCTGGCCCTCTCGTACCGCGTGGACGAAGCGGTGCTGGGCGGCATGGTTCTGACCATCGGCGACACGGTTTTTGACGCCAGCTTGCGAGCGCAGCTTTCGCTCCTTCACGACACCATTAAGCGGGGTGAATAGGATCATGCAGATCAAAGCCGAAGAAATCAGCAAGATTATCGAAGAACAGATCCAAAATTACGAGCAGCGCGTCGAAATGACCGAGACGGGCACGGTGCTCTACGTCGGCGACGGCATCGCCCGCGTGCACGGCGTGCGCGGGGCCATGTCCATGGAACTGCTCGAGTTCCCCGGCAACCTTATGGGCATGGTTCTTAACCTTGAAGAAGACAACGTGGGCGTCGCGCTGCTTGGCGACGACACCGGCGTGAAAGAAGGCGACCCGGTCAAGCGCACGGGCAAGATCTTTTCTGTGCCCGTCGGCGACGCTGTTATGGGGCGCGTGCTCAACCCTCTGGGCCAACCCATCGACGGCCTGGGCCCGGTTGCCAGCAAAGAAACCCGCCCTGTGGAGCTTAAGGCCCCCGGCATCATCGCCAGAAAATCGGTGCATGAACCCATGCCCACGGGCCTGAAAGCCATCGACGCCATGACCCCCATCGGCCGAGGCCAACGCGAGCTGATCATCGGCGACCGCCAGACCGGCAAAACCGCCGTCTGCCTTGATGCCATTCTGGCGCAGAAAGATACCGGCATTCACTGCTTCTACGTGGCGATCGGCCAGAAACGCTCCACCGTGGCGCTCGTTGCCGACACCCTGCGCAAACACGGGGCCATGGAATACACGACCATCATCTCGGCCACCGCATCCGAACCGGCGCCTTTGCAGTATATCGCCGCATACTCCGGCTGCACCATGGCCGAGTACTACCGCGACAACGGCAAACACGCCCTGATCATCTATGACGACTTGTCCAAGCAGGCCACGGCTTATCGCCAGATGTCGCTCTTGCTCCGCCGCCCCCCGGGGCGCGAAGCCTTTCCCGGCGACGTGTTTTACCTGCACTCGCGCCTGCTTGAGCGCGCGGCTAAACTTTCCGACGAACTGGGCGCGGGTTCGCTGACCGCACTGCCGGTCATCGAAACACAGGCGGGCGACGTTTCCGCGTACATTCCCACCAACGTGATCTCCATCACCGACGGACAGGTGTACCT
>JAVBNL010000003.1:0-9201 GCA_031551515.1 Desulfovibrionaceae bacterium | reverse complement strand
GAAGGCCGTTTTCCGCATCGCGGGAAACGGCCTTCGCCTATTGCGGGTCAAGGGGGCTCAGCCCCCTTGCAGGGGGCGCGGGGGACGGCGTCCCCCGAGGCTCTACGCCGTCAGGGCTTCGCCTGAACGGCTTTTTTCAAGCCGGTCGACAAACACAGTGCCGGCCACGTCGCCAAGACAGTTGGCGGTGGTGATGCCCATGTCGAAGATGCGGTAGAAGGCGGCGACGATGGCGCCGATTTCAGTGGGCAGGCCGAGGGCCTGCAGCATGATGAACACTTTCACCACACCGCTGCCGGGTATGCCGCCCCCGCCGGACGAAACCAGGGTGCCCAGCAACACCGTCTGGAACAGGGACATGGGCGTGATGGCGACGCCGCTGAGCTGGCTGGTAAACACTATGACGCAGGAGAACAGGATGGCGTTGCCGTCATGGTTGACCTGCGAACCAAGGGGAATGGTGAAGCTCGAAATGTGCTCGTCCACCTGGAACTCGTCCTTGCAGACCCCCAAACTGACGGGAATGGCCGCGGCGCTGCTGCACGTGGCCATGGTGAAGCTCCATAAGGCCATGGTGCGGCGCAGGAAGGTCCAAGGCGAAATTTTGTACATGACCCACAAAATGAGGCAGTAGGTGATGATGACCTGCAGCAGGATGCCCACGTAAAAGGTCAGGGTCAGGCTGCCGATGGATTTCAAGAGATCAAAGCCGTAGTTACCCATGGCGGCGGCCATCAGGCAGAAAATGCCGATGGGCGACACCTGCATGACCATGGCCACAAGGGACATGAACATGGCGTTGATGGCCAGGATGCCGTCAACCAGCCTGGTTTTCACCTGCCCGCCGGGCAGCCGCAGCACGGCGACACCGAGCAGGATGCCGATGATCAGCACCTGAATGATGTTGGCGTCGGTGAAACTTTTGAACATGTTGCTGGAAATGAGGCGGTTCAGAAAGCTTGCGACGGTAAAGGGTTCCGGCTTTTTGGCCGCGCCCTGGGATAGTTTGAGCGCTGCCTCGCCCACGCCCGGCTCGAACAACATGGCCACGACAACGCCGATAATGCTGGCGATGACCGTTGTGACCAGATAATACATAACGATGCGGAAACTGACCCGCCCCAGCGCCTTGCCGTCTTTCTGGTCTACAATGCCGGCCATGACCACAAAAAACACGACCGGAACGATGGCCATCTTCACCAAGTTCAGCCAGACGTCACCGATGACTTTGACGGAAACGACGTCCTTGCCGAGCATCAGGCCCACGATACTGCCCAGAATCATGGCCACAAAAATCTGCGTGGACAGCCCTATTTTCAGTTTGCCGCTCATAACCCCATCCTTTTGTTAGCAGTGAAATATATTGTGCAAGGCGTTGCCGCCGCGCTACCCTTGCAGTTCCCGCGACTTGTCATCCATAAATTTCCGGAAGATATCGATCGCGCTCGAGATATCGCCGCCGCTCACGCCCCGGTATGTCGTCAAACGCAGGTGCTTGTCGCCCATGCCTTTAGCCAGAAGCCCCAGAGGGGCCAGCTCTCGCTCGAACCAGCCGGATTGCTTGCCGGTGGCGCTGACATCAAGCATTACGATATTGGTCTGCACCGGCGTCAACGCAAATTGGGGGTATTCGGCAAGCGCCGCGCCAAGGCGGCGGGCGTTCTCGTTATCTTCCGCCAGACGGCCGATGCCGGTCCGCAAAGCGACCAACCCGGCGGCGGCCATGATACCCGCCTGCCGCATGCCGCCGCCCAGCAGCTTGCGGGTCTCGCGGGCTTGGGCCACAAAGGCTTTCGTGCCGCAGAGCATGGATCCGAACGGCGCGCTGAGCCCTTTGGAAAGGCAGAACATCACGCTGTCGGCGCACTCCGCCAGGCTTTTCGCCTCCAGCTTTAAGAACGCGGCCGCGTTGAACAGGCGCGCGCCGTCCATATGCACGGGCACGCCGAATTTTTTGGCTGCCGCAGCCAGGGCTTGTTGCCTCTCTAAAGAAACGCAGACGCCGCCGCCGAAATTATGGCTGTTTTCAACGCAGGCCACTTTTACTCCCGGTAAGGCGCAAGCCGCCGCGAACGAGGCTTCCTCCGGCATGCCCGACTGATCGCGAACATACGGGCTGGGGCGGATGCCGAAAAAGCGTTCCATGAACGGCGCTTTCTCCGTACGGACCACATGCAGGTCGGGTTCCACCGCAGCCGCGTCCCCCCTGCCACACCAAGTGGCCAAAGCGATCGTGTTGCCCATGGTGCCCGTGGGACAAAAAAGCGCCGCTTCTTTGCCGAGCAGTTCGGCCGCGTAATCTTCCAGACGGTTTACGGTGGGGTCGCCGCCGCGTCCGGCGGCGTCAGTGCGGCCGTCGTCGCCGACTTCGGCATCGCGCATGGCGTTGCGCATCTCTTCGGTGGGAACGGTCAGTGTGTCGCTGCGCAAATCAATAGCAGGCATGGTCGTCTCTCGCTTTATAATTGTATTGCTGTGGAAAACGTTTTCAAAATTATGCAAAAACCCGCGCCCGGCCGGGTGCGGATTTTCCCTTTCAACGCACGGGTATCACCGAAGCACGGCGACCAGAGAGCGCAACTTCGTTTCCATCGCTTTTTGCAGATGATCCCAGATGAGCTGGTGGGCCAGAGATTGATCACGTTCCAGAATCGCGGTGCAGATGGCGATATGCTCTTTCACCACCTCGCGGGTCCGGTCAGGGTCGTAGTTCTTGATGCGCTGCATGGCCAGGGCGTTCTGCACGCGCATGTCCTCATACAGCGTCGCCAGACGCTGGTTGCAGGCGGCCCGGAACATGGCATCGTGAAAAGTCCAGCCCACGCGCTGCGCCTCAAAGGTATCAAGATCCGGCCCGGCGGGCAGGGCCATAAGTTCGTCGCGGCAGGCGTGCAATTCTATGCTGCCTCCCTTTTCAGCGGCCAGCTTCGCGGCCATCCCTTCGAGCGCCAGACGGACTTCATGAATCTCCTTCAAGTCCGTCATGGAAAGACGCTGCACAAAAGTGCCCCGCAAGGGCACGCTGACAAGCACCCCCTCTTTGGTCAGCGCCTTGATGGCCTCGCGCACCGGCGTGCGGCCAAGCTCCAGACGTTCCGCCAATGTGCGCTCCGAAAGAGCTTCGCCGGGGCTGAGCTGCTCTTGCGCGATCATGGCGCGAATGGCTTCATACGCTTCTGATGACGCTTTGGGTTTTTTATGGTTCATATTTGGTATACCAACATGAAATCAAAAAGAAGTCAAGCCCCGGCGCAGTCAAACACCACCGGCTTCCGAAGCTTGCCAGCATAGACCTCAGGGCCGAAGCCATTTCTTACTTTATTATGAAATGACTTCCCATCGTATTCCAAACCATACACATCGCTGTAGCAATTTTACAACAATATATATGTTGTGAATAGCCATTCGTATTGTGTTATATTTGAGTCTATGAAAATTTATTATGTACAAAAAATTTTTACATACTATACTGGCGCGTGGAGAAAAAATTTCAATGTATATTTGAAACACAAAACGACAAATGAGGAACTACATGCAGACAACTATAGGACTTGCTATTGTCATTGGCACAATCTACTTGCTTGTCAAGCAGTACGAAACCCGGATGGTTCTTTTTGGCGCCGGAATACTTCTGGCTTTTGTCGCCGGAGAACCTATGGGACCGTTCAACGCTTTTTCTCACGCCATGAAAGAAACCAAGCTTTTTGAAAATATCATCGCTGCCATGGGCTTTGCCATGGTCATGAATGTGACCACCTGCGACAAGCATCTGGTCAACCTGCTCGGCAGGTGGCTGAAAAACGCCGGGGCGCTTCTGGTTCCCGGCGCTGTTCTGATCACCTTTTTCATCAATATCTCGCTCACAAGCGCATCAGGTTGTTCGGCCGCCGTCGGCCCCATATTCATTCCCCTGTTGATGGCGGCGGGCATTCAGCCGGCCGTTGCCGGGGCTGCCGTGCTGGCGGGAACCGCCGGCGGGGCCATGCTCAACCCGGGGCATGCGCAAATTCTGGTGGCTGCCGATGTGGCCCAAACAACCCCCATGGCCATCGTATACCACCACGCGTTGCCGCTGTTCCTGTCCGCCGGCCTCATCGCCGCGATCTGCCTGTATTGTGTCGCCGTGTGGAACAAAGAACACAAAGGCTATGCCATGCCTGCGGACAAAGCCATTCTTGACCCCTCGCAGTTCAAGGTCAACTATCTTTGGGCTATGGTTCCCCTTGTTCCTCTGGTGATTCTGATGCTGGGCAGCACGAACCTTGTGCCCGCGTTCAAACCGCTGGCCATATCCCACGCGATGATTATCGGCGTTTTTTGCGGGCTGATCGTCACGCGCATGAACCCCGCCAAAATTTCAAAAGAATTTTGGCACGGCGCCGGGGACGGCTTCGGGCATATATTCGGCATCATTATCTGCTCTCTGGTTTTTGTGGGCGGCCTGAACTCCATTGGCATCATCAAAGCGGGTACGCGGATGATGATGGAAAACCCGGCCATAGCTAAATTCAGCGCGGCCTTCGGCCCCTTCATCCTGGCGGCGCTTGCCGGGTCCGGCGATGCCGCGGCTATCGCCTTTAACAAAAGCGTTTCCGTGCATGCGGCCACTTTCGGCCTGTCGGGCATGGACATGGCCAGCATGGCCGTCATCGCGGGCAACCTCGGCAGAACCATGTCCCCTGTGTCCGGCGCGTGCATCATCTGCGCGGGCATAGCGGGGGCATCTCCTCTCGAACTGGCGAAACGCAATACCCTCGGCATGATTCTGGGCGTGCTTGTGAGCATGATCATTTTGCTGTTCATCGCCTGACGCGGCTCAGCATTCTCAAAACTGACCAGCTCTGAATAGAAAAGCCGCTCCATCGCCGGCAGACCGGGAATGGAGCGGCTTTTTATACCCCACAGGATAAAGACCGCACGGCGTTCCTCAAAACAAGCTTATGCCATTTCGCGGAAACAGAAGCGGAAGGGACAGGTTACGTTGACAAACTTACGCCATCCAGCTCTGCAGCACTTCGATCAGTTTTTTCGCCTGATCCGGGCTGGAGATGGTGAACTTGGACTGCTGGCGAAAGTCGCCGCCCGTCTTTTTATAACGGCGGATCGTATACTTATCAGGGCCGTAGACGCTTTTGGCCTTGTCCCATTCCTGATAGCGAAAAACCACCGTGGCCCAGGCGCCTTTGCTCAAAACAGCCTTGTCCAGTTCCTTGACGACTTCAATGCCGTCTTCTTCATACTTGATCGTCAATTCTTCAACCGTAGCAGCCATTGCACATCCTTTTGTCTCTGCGGCTAAAGCAGCCCTTTTTCGGCAAGAATGCCGGGTACCGCCGCGTCATACTCTTTTTGCCGTCTGCTGTGAAGAAGGCCTATTACCAGGCAGGTCACGGCGCAGACAATACAGGCCGTCCGCACATCGGTAAAGTCGGTCAATTTGCCTATAAGCAACGCGCCCACAGGCCCGAAGCCCAAAATCCCGAAAGAATAAAAACTCAGCACCCGGCCCCGCTTATCTTCATCGACCAGCGCCTGGATGAGCGAGTTGTTCGAAATCAGCGACGAGACCATCGTGTACCCTAAAAAGGGCGTGAACAGCACCGCGATGTGCCATTCATCAACAAAACAGAAAGCCAGAAAAATCACCCCGAAGGCAAGCTGCGTGCGCCAGATGTGCCGAGGCAGATTACGCACGTCTATTTTCGAGGCGATATACATCGCCCCAACCAGAGCGCCCAGACCGAAGCCGCCCATCAAGAAGCCCAGGTGGCGAGAATCGCCGCCCAGCACGTCTTTGGCGAAAATGGGAATCAGCACCACATAAGGAATGGCGACAAAGCAAAACGCATAGTTGAAAAGTGCGCACAGCCTGATGGGCGCGGCCGACCAGGCATATGACGCGCCCTCGCGCAGGGCTTCAAGGGCGCGCTGGTCGCGCCGGGCCATTTTCCGTTCCGGCAGGCGCATGATGCAATAGGCGTAAAGCACGGCCAGGTGGGCCACGGCGTTGAGCACAAAACAGCTCATCTCGCCGCCGGCCTTGATGACAAACCCCGCCACGGCCGGGCCGATCAGGCGGGCCAGGTTGAAACTGCCCGATTGCAGCGAGAGCGCGCTCTGCAACTGGCTGGGGTGGTCTATCATCTGCGATATGCTGGCCTGGCGCGCGGGCATGTCGATGGAAGCGATAATGCCCAGTAAAAAACTGAGCACCAGAATAGCGGAATAGGTTATCTGCCCGAAGTACAAAAGAGAAGCCATCACCAGCGAATGGATGATCATGGAGATCTGGGTGCCGATCAAGACCATGCGCAGATCGTAACGGTCAAGGTAAATACCGACGAACACGCCCACGACAAAGACGGGACACTGGTTGAGAAACTCCACCATGCCCATTTTCGCGCCGGAACCGGTCAGGATCATGACCAGCCAGACCATGGCCAGGCGCTGCATCCAGGTGCCGGTCAAGGCGCAGCATTGGCCGAAGAAATAGAGCCGGAAATTGCGCGCGTCAAACGCGGTAAAAGCACGCAGTCGGGTTAGTTTGTTGGGCACTAAAAATCACCTTGCAAACGGTGAAAAGCCGCCTTCAGCCTCCATAAATGGGGCGAAGGCGGCGGCGCGGCGATTACAATAGTTTCAGCCCGCGAAGCGCATCGTCCAAAATCTTCTCGTTGGCCGGGGACATGGGCACCAGCGGCAGGCGCATTTCAGGGCCCATCTTGCCCATCTTGACCAGGGCGGCTTTCACGGGAATGGGGTTGGTCTCGACGAAGCAGGCCCGGGTGATGGGCATCATTTCATAATGCAGCTCACGGGCCGTTTCCAGATCGCCCTTGGCGAACGCGGCGCACATGTGCGCCGTCTTGGCCGGAAGGATGTTGGAAACGACCGAGATAACCCCAACCCCGCCCAGCGCCAGCGTCGGCAGCACCGTGAAATCGTCGCCCGAAAGCAACGAAAGGCCGGGGCCGCACAGTTCCAGCGTGTCGGAAACATGGGTCAGGTTGCCCGTGGCTTCCTTTTCACCGACAACGCAGGGGATCTCTTTGAAAATACGGGCCATGGTGGCCGGGTTCACGTTCACCCCGGTGCGGCCGGGCACGTTGTACACGAAAAGCGGCATGTCCACTTCGTCCGCAATTGCTTTAAAGTGGGCGAAAAGCCCTTCCTGCGTGGGTTTGTTGTAGTAAGGAGTGATATGCAGCGCGGCGTCCGCTCCGGCTTCTTTGGCGAAGCGGGTCAGGCGCACGGCCTCTTTGGTGTTGTTGGAGCCCGCGCCGGCGATGACGGGAACCCGTTTTTTAACCTGGTCGATACAGATGCGGATCACATTTTCATGTTCTTCGTGGGTCAGGGTGGCGGATTCGCCCGTGGTGCCGCAGGGCACCAGGCCGTCGATACCTTCGGCGATCTGCCACTCGATAAATTCTCTGTACCGTTCCTCATCAACGTGGCCATTGGTAAACGGGGTTACCAAGGCTGTAAACGCGCCGGCGAACTGCATATACATCTCCTTGTTGCGCGGCCCCGGGAAAGGCGCCCGCGAGCCTGTGTGCTAGGTTCCTTTTTACATTGGAAACGGCTTTCGTCAATCCGTCATGCGCCCGGCACCTGAACGGCGTCATGCCGAGATATTTCAATCTCGACTTTTTTTCTGTTTTGGCTATCGTTTCGTAATAAATCCGCGTAACATGGGCTTGTGGCTTCATCGCCGCAACCCTTCACCCGGAGGTTTCTATGCCCGCATCTTTTCTGAAACGCCTTTTAACCGCCGCCGTTCTTTGCCTGCTGCCCACGCTGGCATCGGCAGCCCCCATCCAGATTCAATTCTGGCACGGCATGGGCGGCGAGTTGAACGACATCACCAACGACCTGGTTAAAAAATTCAACGCCTCTCAAGACAAATACGCAGTAGTTCCCGTATACAAAGGCACGTACGACCAGGTGATGACCGCGTCCATCGCGGCGTTCAGGGCCAAGCAGCCCCCCCACCTGGTGCAGGTTTTTGAAGTGGGCACCGCCAGCATGATGGCCGCCAAAGGCGCCATCAAACCCGTGCACGAGATCATGACCGGCGCGGGCACCCCCATCGACCCCAAAATGTTTCTGGCGCCCATCGCCGCCTATTACAGCACTCCGGACGGCAAACTGCTGTCCATGCCCTTCAACTGCTCCACCACCGTCGTGTATGATAACAAAACGGCCATGAAAAAAGCCGGGCTGGACCCGGAAAAATTCCCCGCGACCTGGCCGGAAGTGGCCGCCGCGGCGAAGAAAATCAAAGAATCCGGCGCGGCCAAGTTCGGCCTGGTTTCCGGCTGGCAAAGCTGGGTGCAGCTTGAAAGCTTTTCCACCTGGCACAACGTGCCTTTCGCCAGCAAAGAGAACGGCATGGCTGGCCTCGACACGCAGCTGATGATCAACAGTCCCCTGCACGTCAAGCATATCGCCTTTCTGGCACAACTGATGAAAGACGGCGTTATGACCTACACCGGCCGCAAGTCCGAACCCATCAACACCTTCACAAGCGGTGAAGCCGGAATTTTGATGAACTCTTCCGGCTCGTACGCCGCCGTAAAGCTGGGCGCCAAGTTCGACTGGGGCGTGGCCATGCTGCCCTATTGGCCCGAAGTGAAAGGCGCGCCGCAGAACACGCTCATCGGCGGGGCCACCATCTGGGCCATGTCCGGGCACAAAAAAGAAGACGAAGCGGGCATCGCCGCCTTCTTCAACTTTCTGCTGAAACCCGAAAATCAGGCCAACTTCCACCAGATCACCGGCTATCTGCCGCTGACCATGGATGGCTATGAACTGACCAAGAAACAGGGCTTCTACGCCAAAAACCCCGGCACGGACATGGGCATTCTTTCGCTGACGCAAAAGCCGCCCACCGCCAACTCCAAAGGCTTGCGCCTGGGCAACATGGCCCAAATACGCGACGTGGTGGATGAAGAGCTCGAAGCCGTCTGGTCGGGCAAGAAAGACGCCAAACAGGCTCTGGATGCGATGGTCAAGCGCGGCAACGAAATTCTGCGCCGCTTTGAACAGGTGAATAAGTAAGAACAACCGGGGCTCTGCCCCGGACCCCGCCAAGGGGCCGCGCCCCTTGGAACCCGTTTAGGCGGATGTTTTCCGCAATGCGGAAAACATCCGCCAATATAGGGGTGCAAGGGGGGGCACCCCCTTGCCGGGGGAGTC
>JAVBNL010000086.1:0-10218 GCA_031551515.1 Desulfovibrionaceae bacterium | reverse complement strand
AACGTCGCTGGTGATGAGAATCTGCCCGCCGTACGAGCCTTTTTCCAGCAGCACCACGTCAAGGCCGGCACGCTTGGCGTACACCGCGGCCGTCATGCCGGCGGGACCGCCGCCGATGATCACAAGTTCACGTCTTTCCATCGGAAAAATCCTTTTATTACAATGAATTCACCCACACTTTCACGGCGGAATACCCCCATATGCGATGCGGGGGGGGGGCATTCCGCCGTGAACTGCACGTCGACCAGCTTGAATATGGTTATGGCAAGGCAAAGAACAGCTGCATAGTCTTTGATCGTACCGAATGCGAATCGTTCTAAAGCCTTTGAGCCGGGCAAAATCCACGAACTATCCCAATGTCGGGAGCAGCTTCTTTCCGGCGGTAGCCTTTTGGAAAATATATATACTTGCCAGGGCGAAAAAGCCTAGGGCGTCGGTAAGCAGCCCGCTGTCAATAAGCAGGAGAGCCACGGCAAGCAATATAAGCCTGAAAGCGGGATTCAAAGCTCTCACCAGCCAGCCTTCAACGGCGCAGGCCATGCAGAAAATACCGAGAAAGGCCGTAAACAGGCTGTAGAGCATCCGCGGGATGCTGTTCCCTTCCAGCAGAAGCACGGGATTGTACAGGAACATGAATGGGATGATGAACCCCGCGCACCCGAGCAGCCAGGCCTGGTAGCCGACCTTGTTCGGCGAGGCCTTGCATATGCCCGCCGCGGCGAAAGAGGCGATGGCGACCGGCGGCGTGATGGCCGAAAGAATGCCGAAATAAAAGGCGAACAGATGGGCGGCTATGGGGAGGGTGCCCATCTCGACCAACGCGGGAGCAATGAGCACGGAAATAATGATATACACGGATGTCGCAGTCATGCCCATGCCGAGAATCAGGCCGGCGAGCATGGTCAAGACCAGCAGAACGGGCTTCACGCCAAAAGACAGGGCGATAAGCAACTGGGAAAACTTGATGCCAAGGCCTGTAAGGGTCAATACGCCTATAATGATGCCGGCGATGGCGCAGATTATAGCCACGGTCAGGCAGCTTTGGGCGCCCGCGGCGAGAATCTCGCAGAGCTTCTTAAAAGAAAGACGAGTATCTTTGCGGAGTGAGCTGACGACCAGAAGAGAAAGAATCGCCAGCAAGCCCGACTTGAGCGGCGACCAGAGAAGAATGGACAGGCAGATAATAAGCAGGACGAGCGGAACGGCCAAAAGAAAGCCTTTGGCCAAAATGGGCCGCCAGTCGGGCACTTCATCCGCCGAAAGCGGCTTGATGCCTCTTTTTTGCGCGTTGAGATCAACCATGAACCAAAGGGATACATAGTACATCAACGCGGGAATGATAGCCGCCTTGCATACGCTGATATACGGAATGCTGAGCGTCTCGGCCATGATGAACGCGGCGGCGCCCATAATCGGCGGCATAATTTGCCCGCCTGTGGAAGCCACTGCCTCGACTCCGCCGGCAAAAGGAGATTCATACCCAGCCTTCTTCATCATGGGAATGGTCATCACGCCCGTTGTGCAAACGTTTGCAACGGCTGAACCGGAAATGGTGCCCATGATGCCTGAAGCCATAACAGCGACCTTGGCGGGGCCGCCACGCCGTTTTCCAAATAAGGCCAATGAAATGTTTATGAAAAAATCACTTGCGCCGCTTTTCTCCATGAATGCGCCAAACAGCACGAAAAGAAAGATATAGGTTGCCGAAACACCGAGCACCAGGCCGTAAATGCCCTCTGTCGCCATGGTCAGGCCGCCGATGATCCGGTCGAAAGGCAGGCCTCTGTGCCCTATAGGCGGCGGAATATGCTGCCCGAAGAAGGCATACAGCAGGAAACAAAGGGCCAGGAGCGGGATTGCCCAGCCGACCGATCTGCCTGTCGCGTACATGACCATGGCGATCAGCGTGCACCCTATGGCCAACTGCAACTCAGAGGGATAGACGAGCTCGACGGTCATGTCTTCCCAGTACAAAAAAGCATACACGGTGACCGCCACGCTGAGCAGAGCGCAAACAAGGTCGGCGCCGTCCTTCCAGGTCAGCGCTCCGGTTCTTTTCTCCGTCTGGAGCAGGAAAATGAGAACCAGGGTGAAGCATAAATGCATGGAGCGCAGGGGCATGGTTTCGATATAACTCGACGCGGCAGCGAACAACTGGAAAAGCGACATCAAAACCGCCACTCCAAAAAACACCTGCTTTATTACTGACCGGGCCCCTTGGGCGCTCATCGCTGTGCCTTCCATTTTCAAAAGCCTCCTGCAGGCGAAAAGACCATAATACTGTACGCTATTGCCCCGTTAGAGGTCAGGCATCCCCTCTATTGTGCCCGGGAATGCCGCAGCGTTTTCTCCTGCGGCGTTCCCGGACATTCAAGATGCCGTGCTATTTGAGACCCGCGCGTTTCTTGATGTATTGCACCGCGCCGGGGTGCCAGGGCAGGTTGTCCTTTTGCCGCTGGTAAAAGTCCAAAGTCTGCTCCCAAGTCCAGGATTTGCCTTCGGGATGGACCCCGATCAGGATGTTGGTGTTCGCGAAGACCACGTCCATCAAGTCAGAGATAAACTTGTCGCTCAGGTTTTCGTTGGCGACGATAAGGGTTTGCACCGTGGTGACCCGGGCGTCGCTATCCTGTCCGGGGTAGGTTCCGGCCGGAATGGTGCCTATTCTCCAGTAGGGGTACTTGGCGAGCATCTTCTCTTCGAGGTCCTTGGGGATGGTCACAAGCTCTATGGGAGACGCCGTGGCGATTTCCATGATCATGGCTTGCGGCGTGCCGCCACCGCAGTTGAAAACATCGATCTTGTCGTCTTTTATGGCATCGACTTGTTCAGGGTACGTCAGCGTGGCCACTCTGAGATCCTTCTCAGGGTCCAGACCCTGCGTGCGGAGCAAGGCTTCCGACTGCTGCCGGATGGAGGAGCTTTTCGTCAAAGAGCCCAGCCTCTTACCCTTGATGTCGGCGATAGTCTTGATGCCGCTGCCTTTTTTGGCGCCCAGGTAATTGTATTGGATATGGCCGCCCATGATGACTTTGATGTTGGTGATGGGCCGTTTGAAACCGGACTTCGGGTTGCCCGAAAGCGCGTCCAGGATGCCGTCCAGAGTGATGATGCCAATGGTTTCGGTGGCCCTGGAGACAAGGGTCGCATTCTCAAGAGGGGCGCTTGAAGTGGATTCCATGGCGCAGTGTACGCCCTTGAACTTGTCATTGATGACTTTAGCAACGCCCGTTCCGATGAAATAATACGTGCCCCCGGCGCCGCCGGAAATGAAGCTGATATTGTTGGGATAGGCGCCTTTCTTTTCAGCAGCGGTCGCCGTTCCTGCAAAAGTGAGCGCAAGCATGCATATTCCAAGTACCAATGCCGTTTTTTTAAGCTCTTTTTTCATGCGTTTTCTCCATATTACAGATAGTTAAAAAATCTGCGTTAAGGCATGCAAGAGACACCTGTGGTTTTCGCGATGAAACAGAACTGCTACGCCAGAAGCGGCTCTGGCCGGGCAAACCGCGTTGCCCGGCTAAAGCCGCTTTCTATTCCTCGTATTTCCCGTCCAGAGTGAAGAGCGTGGTTTCTTTTACTTCCGTCTGCAAAAGGTCCAGGGCCCGCTTCATATAGCGCCTGCGTAAGGCCTTCTCCTGTTCCGGCGTAAAGTCGGCATTGCCGAAGGGGTTGGGAATCTGCGTTCCCATAAGAATTCTACGGATCCCGGTCATCTTGGAGGCCGAGGAGACAGCGGTAATTTGGACCACGGGTATGCCGGCCCGTTCTATTTCAAGCCCGAGCGTTGCACCGCAACGCGTGCTGCCGCCTCAGGTGGATGTCAGAATGACACCGTCCACGCCTTGCTTTTTGAGTTCTACGGCAATTTCTTCACCCATCTTGCCGCACCATTTCATGACCGTGGAATTACCGCCGGTAACAAAATAGTCGTCGTTCAGCTTGCCGATCAGGTTTTCTTGCTCAAATTCTTTAAGCACGTCATAAGGAATAATCCGGTTGCGGTCCTGAAGCACATGCTCGTGGAAGTAGCCTTCATGATAGACGACGTAATCATCTCTTGTTTTTCCAGGGGCCATGAATTCATTGAGATCGAACGAGGTCCAGGTGCCGCAGGAGCGCCCTTTCAGGCCGCCCTTGTTCTTCGGATCGGCAAGTCCTCCATCGGAAACAACGGCTATGCGCGCCGAACGCATGTCAGCAATGGGCTTGGGCGGTTCCACAGGTTCGTACTGCGGATATTCCAGCTCGGTTTTAAAGGGCTTGCCCGCGATTTTCGCCAACACCATGTCCACCGCCCGCGTGGCGCCCTTTTTCTCGGTGTAGACGTTGCGGATCATCATTTGCGGGAAATAGCCCTCCTTTTCCGGGGTGCCGATGCCAAAGCCGGACACAAAACGCCGGCCATGCGTGTTTTCCAGAACATGCTTGGCTATGCGCACCATATGTTCCATGTCCTCAGCTATTTTGGCCACACTGTTATGGGTTTTCACGATATACGCATTGCTTCTGTAAACATCCACGCCCGGGCTCTCTTCATGCATGCCCGTGAACACAGGAATTCCGAAAGCTTCGCCCACGACCTTGCAGGCATGCCCGCAGGCGATGCCATACCTGCCCGCGGCAAAAGCGGGCCCCGCGAAAAAAATATCCGGTTTAAAGGGGGCCACGAGGCGGAGCAGCTCTTCGCCGGCTTCTTTGGGCTTCTCGGCAAAATAGTTGTCGCCGCAGATAACCGTGCCGACAATTTCAGCCTGATCACCGAGGGCTTTTTGCAGCAGTATGCCCGGCCCGACAAGTCCTTCTTTTACGGAAAATCCTGTGTGCGCTTTATCCTCGCCGCCGATTTGCCCGTAAAACTGGTTAAGATAATGTACCGCGCGTAGTTTTTTCATTTCTAATAATCCTCCGCGGTGATATATGATCCGCCTGTAAAATCATGTATGCCGCAAATTGCGGATTCCTCGCTGTAAACAACGAGATCTTTTGCCGGCATAATGTCATTATAAGGTGAATACAGAAGTGTTTCCGGAGTCCCGCCCAACACGCGATCCACTTTAAACGTGACATGAATTCTTTCGTGGGTAACACCTATATGCTGGATAGCGTCCAATAGTTCACTTTTAAAATACGCATTGCTTGCTTTGGTGCCCGGACTGGTCAGGCCCTGATACTGCAGAACGGTCCGCACACCCCGCTTTTCACACGCTTCGCCGATCGCCGCCAGGTCCATATGCACCATGCCGCCGTTCACTTTAGTCATGACAATGCCGTCCGCCTGCATGATATCTTTGGCCAGATTGGCGGCAATCATGGCTCTGCGGTCGCGTTCCTGAGAATTCGGGTGCGCGACCCCCACCATCATGCCGCAGAAAAGCAGATCCTTCCCGTGGCGGTCATACAGCTCATTGATGGTGGCGTGGTTTTGCATGGAGTACGTATCCAGGCTTTTATTGGGAAGAAAGCCGACTATGCCGCCATCTAGGACTTCATTGGGATGCAGGATGGTAGGGATAAAATTTTTGACGTTGGTGCCGTAAAAAAACGGTTCGGGAATGCCCTTGTGGTCGTACTGCGGCGTGTACATCTGATAAAAATAGGCGATTCTGGGCAATGAGGAGTTTTGGGGTAAATCTTTGAAAACATGCTCATAGACTTTTTTCTCAACAACAGGCTGCCCTTCGCCCGCCTTGGCAAGATACACCGCCAGTCTGAAAAGCGCGCGCTGCAAAGCAAAATCATATTCAAATTCGTCCGTTCCGGGGGCCATCTTGGGAACAACCACCACGGCCGGCATGACCGCGTATTTGCTCAGTTTTGCGGCAGTGCCGCCCATGTCCAGAGAGGGTGCAAACCCCCTCTTTGTTTCCGGGTTTGTCATGATAACGGACAAGCCCCTGAGCGCGCGCGTCACTCCGCTGCCTGCCGTATGAATGTTGGAAATAAATCCCGGAAAGTCGCCCCCGTCAAGGGTCACCTTGCAACGCGGCTGCGCGACGTCCAGCACGTTGACAATGCGCGTGCCCTCACCCGGATGCGCCAATTCCACCGACAAGCCCGCAATCTTGCTTTCTTCCAGCAAAAGATTCTCGGCTTCTTTTTTGTTAATAAGGAGAACTCCATCCATAACGGATGTTTTGTCTCCGAAACGGACGTCGCGGATATCCACGTACTCCAACTCTAATCTCATAAGCGGCCTCCGATGGATTAGGCGAAATCAAGGATACGCCGCCGGTCGCCTCGAACATGATGGCGCTCGACCCGCCGCGTACCCTAGACTGCTTTTGAATCACAACTTCCGGTTGATGGTTCCTTCCCACGTGCTGACCTTGGCTTCCTGTGATTCTCCGGGAGATACCCACTTGGTGGTGACGGTCTTGGTCTTGGTGTAAAACCTGAGGCCGTCGCGGCCAAGGCAGTGCAGGTCGCCGAAGAAGGACTGCTTGTTGCCGGAGAAGGGGAAGAAGGCCAGAGGCACCGGAATGCCCACGTTCACGCCGACCATGCCGCCATCGGTGCGGCGGGTGAATTCGCGGGCATAGTGCCCGGAATTGGTGAAGATGGACGACCCGTTGGCAAAGGGGTTGGCGTTCATAACGGCCAGGCCGTCCTCAAAGCTCTTGCAGCGTTTAACGCAGAGAACCGGTCCGAAAATTTCTTCAGTGCCCACGCTCATGCCTTCGGTTACGTGGTCCAGAATGGTCGGACCGACGTAAAAACCGTTTTCGTACCCCTTGGGTTTGCAATTCCGGCCGTCAAGGACCAAGGTCGCCCCTTCCTTGATGCCCCGGGTGATCCACTCTTCCACGGACTGCCTCTGGGCGGCGCTGATTACCGGACCGAGCTGGGTCGCGGGATCGTACGCCGGCCCGATGATGAGTTCCCCGGCCAGTTTCTTCATGATCCTCACGAACTCGTCGGCCACGGATTCTTGCACCACAACGACGGGCAGGGCCATGCAGCGCTGGCCTGCGCAGCCGTATGCGGAGTTGATGATGCGGCGGGCCGTCCACTCAAGGGCGGCATCTTCGAGAACGAGCGCGTGGTTTTTGGCTTCGGTCAGGCACTGCACGCGCTTGCCGTGGGCGGCTGCGGTGGCATAAATCTTGAGACCAACGGAGGTGGAGCCGACAAAACTCACGCCGCGAATATCGGGGTGGGTGATGAGATCGGTTACTTCATCGCGGCTGCATGTGATGAGGTTGACCACGCCCTTGGGCAATCCGGCTTCATACAGCAGTTCAAGCAGGCGCATGCCCGTCTGGGGAACCATGCTCGCGGCCTTGAGTACCATGCAGTTACCCGCGGTGATGCACAGGGGGATGAACCAGCCGAAGGGGATCATGGCCGGGAAGTTATACGGGGCGATGCCTAGGAATACACCCACGGACTCGCGATACAGGTTGATGTCGTGCCCGCGCGTGGCTTCCATCATGGTAAAGCCCTGAATTTCCGCGGGCGCGCCGACGGCCACCTCGCACGCTTCCACAACCTTGAACACGTCGCCTTTGGCTTCTTCAAGGGCTTTTCCCATTTCCGTGGCCAAAAGCACGGACAGTTCTTCAAAATGCTGGTTCACCAGCTCGCGGAATTTGAAGATAACCTGAGTGCGCATGGCCACAGGCGTTGCCGACCATGCGGGATAGGCGGCCTTGGCCGCGGCCACGGCGAGGTTCACCTCCTCTCTGGTGCATACCGGGGCTTCGGCGATTTGTTCTCCGGTGCTGGGGTTCATGACCGGGGTATACTTGCCGGAGGCGGAATCCTTCCATTCGTTGTTGACGCAGTACTTCAGTCGTTTCATCGCTATGCCACTCTCCTCGTGCAATATGAGTTAAAAAAACCACGATCAACGGTATTACAACGCCTCGTAGTACAGGTTGACGATCTCTTCCCTGGTGGCGATGCGTGGATTGTTGCCCGGGCTGCCGCTGGCAATGGCGTCTTCGGCCATCTTGCCCACAACGGGGTCGAGCTTTTCCTTGGTCACCCCGAGTTTTGTCAGACTGGGAATTTCAAGGCGTTGTATCAATTCACGCACCTTTTCCGCCCCGGCTTTCGCGACGTCCTCGCGGCCGCCTCTGTCCGGAACGCCCATGGCCAGCGCGATATCGGCGTAACGGGTATAGTCGCCCTGAAGCGAAAAGGCGGTGACAACGCCGAGAAGGGCAGCGTTGGAAACGCCGTGGGGCACATGAAACAAGGCCCCGACCGGGCGGGACATGCCATGCACCAGCGCCACGGAGGAGTTGGAAAAAGCGATGCCCGCCTGCAAAGCGCCGAGCAAAGTTTTGGACCTGGCCACGACGTTAGACGGCTCGGCCCAGGCGAGGGGCAAGTTTTCATACAGCAGCTTCACCGCACTCAGGGCGAAGACGTCGGACATGGGCTGGTTTTTGCGGGAAACGTACGCTTCTATGGCATGGGTGATGGCGTCGATGCCGGTTGCGGCGGTGATGCCCTTCGGCATGCCTAGAGTAAGGAGCGGATCGACCACGGCGACCGCCGGCAGCAGAAACGGGCTGATGATCAGCATTTTGATGTCCCGCTCTGTGTCTGCGATGATGGTGGTAGCCGTCGCCTCGCTGCCGGTTCCGGCGGTGGTGGGCACGGCGATGATGGGCGGCCCGGCCTTGGGAAGTTTACCTATGCCCATGTAGTCCTGGATGTTGCCGGGGTTGGCGGCCATGGCGCTGACCGCCTTGGCCACGTCAATGGGGCTGCCGCCGCCGCAGCCGACAATGACGTCGCTCCCGGATTTTCCGCACAGTGCAAGACTCTCGGCCACATGGACCTGGGTCGGCTCGGCGTTGACCTGGTCATATACAGCAACTTCCAGCCCCGCTGCCGCAAGGGAGTCCATGACCGGCCCTATCGTGCCGGATTTGGTCAAAAAGGCATCGGTAATCACCAGCGCCTTGCGGGCGCCCAGACGCTTCGCCTCTTCTCCGGTGCGGGCTGCGGCGCCGTCCCCCACGTGGATCGTGGGCGGGACACGAAAAATTCTGTCGGGCATCGCGACGACTCCTTGCTGTTTGTTGGAAAAAGCGGCGATACGGCATTTGAATATCTGCCATGGGAACAAACAACCATATTTCCAATTATTTGTCTAATAATTTTTTCAAATATATGGCTATTTATTTTATATAATAAATTCACATAGATATATATTTGACCTAAGCCGACAACATGTGTATATCCATATGTAATTAATATCCAATGAGCGATGCACCGCCGAGATGATCGCAGGGAGCCATGCATGTTCACGCCAACGAAACAGGACAAGATCTCAACGCAAATCGTGCGCCAGATCAAGGACGCCATCATGGATGGCAAGCTGAAACCCGGCGAGGCACTGCCTCAAGAAAAGGATTTGGTGGCGAGTTTCGGCGTGAGCAAACATACGCTGCGCGAAGCCTTACGAGCCTTGGAGGGGCTGGGGTTTTTGACCATCCGGCGCGGCGCGGGCGGCGGGCCGGTTATCAGTGAAATCGATTGGGCCACGGCTCGCGAGTATTTCACGAGCTTCCTGCATTTTCAGGATTTCACCCTGGGCGACATTTCCGAAGTGCGCAAATTGATGGAGCCGTATATCGCACGGCGCGCCACACAGCTTATGACCGACGAAGAACTGGCCGAACTTGTCCAGGCGCACCGGGAGTGTGTCGAGGCGTTCAACAACAAGCAAGACGTCATCCGCAGCAAGACAGAAGTGCGCTTTCACGTGCTGATGGGAAAGTTCACGGGCAACGCCGTCTTGTGGGTCATCCTCGACTTCGTGAACAACATCCTCGCGGACGCTAAGAACAAACTGAAACCGGGCAAAGACTTTTCCGCCAAGGTCATCGCCGCGCACGAGCGCATCATCGCCGCCATGACCGCCCGCGATGCGGACGGAGCCGCCGCCGCCATGTACGACCATATTTGCGAAGTGGAAGAAGGGTTGCGACTTTTGGGGAAATAGGGGATTCAAGCCCTTTGCAGACCCGCGCCTGCAATACTTTTTCCGCCCTGTTAAGGAAGCCTCCCCACATCGTCGTGAAATAATTGCGAAAAGGTATGTGCGACAAGCCGGGCGTCAACAATAAACATCCGGGGTACAAGGCATACGCCCCCCACCCCGGATGCGTGAAAGGGTTCTTAGTTACAGCACGCTTTTGCCGTGCTGTTCGCGCATTTCGCCAACAGCCTTGCTCAGCGCGTCGCCGTCCATAACCA
>JAVBNL010000002.1:0-49904 GCA_031551515.1 Desulfovibrionaceae bacterium | reverse complement strand
AACGTCGCTGGTGATGAGAATCTGCCCGCCGTACGAGCCTTTTTCCAGCAGCACCACGTCAAGGCCGGCACGCTTGGCGTACACCGCGGCCGTCATGCCGGCGGGACCGCCGCCGATGATCACAAGTTCACGTCTTTCCATGATATATCCTTAGCAAAGCGGCCGCCCCCGTCGGGAGACGGCCGCTCCATAATCCTTGCGTTTAAAAAACGGTCTGTTCCGTAACGTCCGTTTGCAGGGCCTTCAGGGCCTTTTCAACCAGCTTCCGGCGCACGGTCTCTTCCTCATTCTGAGGCAGGGACGGGTTGCCGAGAGGATACGGAATGGCCACGGTCGGTATGATTCTGTTCGCGCCCACGCTTTGCGAAATGGGCACGATGGAAGCCATATGCACGACAGGCATGTCGCCGCTGTCTTCAATGGCTTTGGCGAGCGTTGCACCGCAACGCGTGCAGGTTCCTCACGTGGATGTGAGTATGACCGCCTGCACGTTTGCCTCACGCAGCTTCTGGCCGATTTCGATGCCCCACTGCTTGGCGTTGCCCACGGCCGTGCCGTTGCCCACCGTGGAATAGAAGGTGTGGAACAGCTTGCCGATTTTGCCTTCCTTTTCCATTTTGCGCAACACGTCAACGGGCAACACGCGGTCGGGGTCTTGGTTGGCGTAGGTCTGATCATAGCCGCCGTGAGCGGTCTGGTAAGCGCCGGCTGTCAGGTCGTTCACGCCGTCGATCTCATAGCCGCCGTAGTTCCTGGCGCTGGAGGCGGAGATATGGTCCGGGTTGCCTTTGGGCACGATACCGCCGGAAGTGACCAGCGCGATGGTGGCCTTGGATATGTCTTTGACCGCCGGACGGGGCGTTACCCGGTCGAACACGGGCATTTTGTATTCCGTGGTGAAGGCTTCGCCCTTGATCTTCTTCATCAGCATGGCGACGGCGCGTTCCGCGCCGGTTTCCGCGTAGAAGGTGTTCAGGCGCACGCCGCGTTCGATATAGCCGTCGGCTTCCGCGTCTTTCAGCTCTTCGCCGCGCAGCACTTTCAGCAAAAGGCCGCCCATGGCGGGCAGGGCCGCGGTCATGCCCTTGGCGCTGTCGGCCGTGGGCACGATCCAGGTGTTGGCCTTGTACAGCTCCACACCCGGGTTTTCAGGGAACATGGCCGTCAGGGTCTGGAACCCGGCAGCGGCGGCAGCGGAGCAGGCGAAACCGCAAGCCATGCCGTAGCGGCCCGCGTTAAAGGCGGGACCGGCGACCAGGGCGTCGGCCTTATACTTTTTGAGCGTCTCGACAATGAACGCGCCCACTTCATCCTGGTGCCCCACGCAGTAGTTGTCGCCGCAAATGATGGTGCCGACGATTTCCGCGTTGCCGCCGAGAATTTTGGCCAGGCCCATGCCGGGACCGGCAAAGCCGTCGCGCGCCTCCGGCGGCAGGTCGGCTTTTTCTTCGCCGCCCAGGCCCCCGAAAAACTGGTTGATATAATGAACTACCCTATACTTCATGACGCTCTCCTTAAATGGTATACGCCCCGATTTTGTTGAAACCCAGCTCGTTGGTCGCGCAGAGAATGGCCTGCAACTCCACTTCAAGAGAGCCGTCTTCACGTTTGGAACCGAAGAAGCCGCCGGCAATGACTTCGGCCTGGCCGATGTCGCCGATAATTTTATCCATGGGCGGCAAAATGATGGTCTGGTTGGCGTTGCCCGCCGTGACCACCGCCGTGCCTTCAACGCAGGAATCGGCCAGGGACTGGCTGGCGCCGTTGGCCCCGGCGTATTCGTCGGTCACCAGCACGGTCTTGATGCCCGCCTTTTCCGCTTTGACGCAATTCAGCACGAGGTCCGCGTCGGGGTTGCCGAAACCTTCCTCGGAAATGACCACCGCTTCAACGCCCAGCATCTTCGCCAGCTTGATGGCGTACGAAGAGCTGCGCTGTTTGTCGGCCAGAGTCACGTTTTCGTTGGTCAGCACAACGCCCACGAAGTTCAGCTCTTTCCCGTGACGCTTATACAGCGCCTTGATGATGGGGTTGTTCAGGTGCACGTAGGTGTTGTTCTTGTCGCAAGCGGAAACGCAGTTGCCGGATATGATCGCGCCGTCCATGGTTTCCGTGGGGCTGATCAGGGTGGGCAGGGTGCGTTTGGCGTCCACGCCGTAAACCCAGGTGTCGTGCAAAAGGCCCTGTGATTGCAGCATATACACGTAGGCGACCTTGGGCAGGCCCGGGTGCGCCTTCATGGCTTCCGCCAACGGCGGGAAAGAATAGCTTTCCACGCTGTCGGCCTTCGCGGCCTTGCATTGCGCCGCAATGTAATGGGCGGCTTTCAGGCCGGCCATGCGGCAGGTTTCTTCCGCTTCGTGCAGCTGAATGTCTTCGCGGGGCGAAAGCACCAGCACCAGGTTGCAGGTTTTGGAGAAAGGCGTGTAGTCGGCGCCGGGGCCGCTCATATCCACAATGCCTTCCTGCGCGGCCACAAGGCGGCCCGTGGTCAGGATGGCCATGCCTTCCAGCACCAGGGTTTTGCCTTCGCCGACCGTATCCAGCGGCCCGACGAAGCCGGGAAAGATCTCGCCCGGCCCGGCCAGCTTGCAGCGGGGCTCGATGGCGTCTTTGATCGGCATGATGCGGGTGCTTTCGCCGGGGTGGGCAAGTTCCACCTTCACGGAAACCAGACGTTCGTCCGCCAAAAGAACGGCTTGCAGCTGTTCTTTGTTGACGGTAAGCACGCCGTCCTTAAGACCCGTTTCAGAGCCGAAGGTCAACCGGCGTACGGTTGCTTTATGCAGTTCGAGATTCACAGATACCTCCTGGGGTTGTGGGCGCTGTCGCGCAAGTAACTACACTGTTCAGATTGTTTACCGGCCATCCGGATTGTTCGAGGGGCATGCGCATCAACTCGCCGTCAAGGAGCGAGCAGGCGCGCAATAGGGCGTCGGGCACGGCGCGCGGATCAAGCACGCGGTCGGCCCGGTACACGGCAAGAGCTGATTCTATGAGTTCGAGGGAAGCCGTATCCGGCACAATGCGCTCGTCGCCCACGGAATGAGTGAGCGCGTTGCGGCAAAGCAGAAGAGAACGGTAGGGTTGCTGATGCGGCCGGTAGTTGCCGTACAGCGGGTGATGCAGAAGACGCCAGCCTTCATGTATCAGGTCGCGGCCCGCGACGAGCACCGCAAGGGCAGTGTCGTCGCAGAAAAAACACGCATGCTTTGAACGCGCAGGAAGCGCCGCAAGAAACTCCCGCAAACCTTGCGGGGCCGACCGCGTCGAAGGCGGTCAGCAGCTTCTGCCGGAAAGCGTACGGGATAGCGTGAGATTATTGGTAAGAAACAAAAACGCCACAGGACCCTCCGGTGATGGATTGTCCCTGTGGCCGCCAGCGGTTTCAGGGTGCGTCGAACCATGCTCCTGTTGCCTGAGAGTTTCGGTTTCCCTTGCCCCTTCGGCGGCGTCCCGTAGACGCGCTCTCGCATGGCTTTCTGCCGCGTGTTATCACACCAAGCCCTGTCGCCTCTGCTTCAGGATGCGTCGGGCCATGTTCCTGTTACCTGAGAGTTTCGGTTTCCCTTGCCCCTTCGGCGGCGTCCCGCAGACGCGCTCTCACATGGCTTTCTGCCGCAGTGGGTACCTTTTAGTGAATATTGTAACTAGAGTCAAGGGCGCTTTTCGCTTTTTTTCACTACGTTTCGCAAAAGCAAAAGCAGGTAACGGTTTTCCGCTTTATTTTTTCTTTTTCGCGCTATCGTTGCCGCGCACGAGAATCCACATTATATGACAAGTACGGAGGGACGCATATGGCTGATTATGTCACGCTTGCGCTGGTGTTTGCCGCCATCTTCGGCATCGTGCACCTGGCTCGCAAGAAAGGGTGGCTGCCGGAAATGTCGGGCGGCTGAATACCCTTTAACCGGGAGGCGGCCTTGCGGGACGAGAAGCGCCTCTCTGTATGCGGAAATAAACCTGAAGAACGGCCGCGGCCGAAAGTGGAGCCGAAACCGTGAACTATCTTACTATTTTTCTTACGCTCGCCGCTCTTGTGGGGGTCTTTTTCCTGCTGCGCAGGCTGGGAATTTTTGGGGACGGGGCCTGCGGCTGAGCTGCCTTTGTCCTGCGTGACAGGGAACGCCTCTCTCAAAACAAGGAAGAAAAACGCCCGTAGCCTGGGGCGTATTCAGGGCATCGTCTGCCGGAACAACGCCACCGTGCCCATGCCCAAAAAGGTCATCAGCAGCGAACCCGCGAGGTGCAAGCCGATGGCGGCCAAAACCGCCCAAAGCCGTTGCTGTTGCAAGAGCACCGCGACTTCCGCCGAAAAGGTCGAAAACGTGGTTAACGCGCCTAAAAAACCTGTTATCACAAACAGCCGCCATTCCGGACCGATGCCCGGCATGACGCTGAAGAGCGTAATTGCAACCCCGATGCAATAGCCTCCGGCCAGGTTGGCAACCAAAGTTCCCAACGGGACGAGCGGAAACACCGTATTGAGCGCCAACCCCAAAAACCAGCGCAGTATCGCCCCGAGCGAAGCCCCGGCGCTGATGAAAATGAGAGATTTGACCATAATCACCCCTTCTTGCCCTGCTGCTCTTCACCGTATCGAATAGCCGCCTGAAATATACTTGTTTTCTCTCTTACGGCAAATCAACGCCGACCCCGCAAGCAAATTGCTTTTCCTCGCCGCGCAGAACAAAAAGCATACTTTTGAATGATGGAGCGCTTATTCTGTTTTCGTAAGCCGAAATTGCGTTGCTCTGCTTGACAAAACAGCGTGCAATACGCGATATACCGCCCGCATTGGCAAGAAAAACTTATTCATTTTACAATAAAAATTGACTGAACACATTTCACTTCATGTGCAGATACGCGAAAGGGGGGAAGCGGGGATGGCTCGTGCGCGCCGTAATAAATTCGACAATAACGGTCAACATAAACTGCAAAAGTCAACGACAAAGCAGGAGGCCGCATTTCTTGAAGACGAGGCCGAAGGCAAAAGCAACGGCCTGGAAGACCTGATAAAAACCGCTGCCTCGAAAGAAGGAACCAAGGAAGAAAAAGCCTCCGCCGCCAAGGCCGCCGAGCATGAAGCGGAAAATCATGAAGCACAAGAGCAGACCCTTTCCGACGAACATGCAGCGCATGAAGACGGCCCGCCGCACGAATCGCCCGCGAGTTTGCCCGGCGGCGGCATAGGACAATATAAAAGCGACCCCGGCGCGCTTATCTACTCCGTGGACCGTCTGCCGCACCTGGGCACGGACCATTGGGGCGCGGGCAGCGACGCGGCGCCTGTTTTGCGCTCTCCCGCTCTGGATGCAATACCCTCTTCCGGCCCGGCCGACCCCGGCCCCATAACCGTTTCTCTGACCCACTTCGTGGGCGGCTATGCCCTTGGCCCCAACACCGTGGCGGAAAGCGATCCCGATGGTTTTTTTCTGCGTTTCGCCCTTAACGGCCGCCAGGCCTCCGCTCCGGTCACGGTCACTTTTTCGCTGAGCGGCAGCGCGGCCTGCGGCACGGATTACGACCACTGCCCGCAATGGCAGATTTACAACAGCCAGGGGACTCTTCTTTCATCTTCCCTGCTGGTGGACAACCTTGACGGCACCTTTACGCTGACCATCCCCGCCGGCGAACGCCTGCTCAACATCCAGGTGCCTGTTTTAAGCGACCCCCTGCATACCAACTCCACGACCACGGTCCATTATTGCATTGACGCCGCCACCTGCGGCGTAAGCGACCCCGGCCGGCGCAATGTGGATATCGTGGACACCGCCGATGCGGAACTGAGCGGCTGGACGCCCCCTTCCGCGCACACGCCCAACGGCCCCCTGGTGCATATCGCCCTCAGCGACGGAACCAACGTGAAGCTTGACGGCGGCGGGCAGCCGATCACTGCCTCCTCCACCATGGAGAACAGCGCCGCGCCGACCCATTACCAGATCTATCTGACCGACCGCGTCAGCGGCAACACGTATGCCAATCCCTTTTCGGAACCGCTGGAGGTTACCGTCAAAATCAGCGGGCATAACGGCTTAATACCCGGGGTGGCCGGTTCGGCCCAGCCCGGCGACGACATGCTGCTTAATTTTTCGGGCCTGGCGGCTTATAACCCGCAATACGACCCGGCCACGGGCCTTTTGACCCTGACCTTGCCCGCCTCGTTCAACCCCGCGACCGATCCCGTCATCTTTTCCGGCACGCCGGTGAATGATTCCATACTGGAAGGGCAAAACGGGCATGAAACCCTGCGCCTGGAGATAGTTTCCGTGCGCGGCAACGAGGCCCTGCCCGACACCGCGCCCTGCTTCACCCAGGTGGTGGAGGTGCCCACCATCGGCATCACCGTGGAATATGCGCAATATTCTGAATCCGGCCCTGGCATGCACTTCACGGTGACCCTTTCCTCGCCGCTGACCGAAGACGTGACCGTGCCCCTGACTTGGGGCGGTACGGCAACGGGCACAGGGGCGAACGCGGACTATGGCGCGCACCCCGCAAGCGTCACCATCCCCGCCGGGCAGACCAGCTATACCTTCAACGTGCCCATCGTGGACGACAAACTGACGGAAACGGCGGAAACGGTCACCGCGACAGTAGGCAACCACGCGCAAAGCGTATATACTGTGGACCCCACGGCCAAAACCGCCACAACCACCATCGTGGACGACACGGATTTCTCTTCCCCCGGGCACGGAAACGGCGCAGCTTTGGACGGCCCCATCCTTTCGCTCTATGTTTTCGACAGAACCCACGGCAGCGCTCTGAACACGCGCGACATGGACGTGCGCGAAGAAACGGCCACCAAGCCCGCCGCCGACACGGACCCCACAGCCCCGGTGAGCGAGATCACTTACCGCGTCATGGTGCAGAACCCTGACGGCACATCCTGCGCCAGCGGACAGGATATGACCGTCACCCTGACCCTGAGCAACATCGGCGGGGCCACGGCCAGCTCCATAGCCGGGCAGGAGGACTATTATCTGAACGCCTCGTCTTTCGCTCCCGGGGTGTTCCAGTCTTTCAACCCGGCCACCGGCGAACTGAAGGTCAAAATCCCGGCCGGGTCCACCCATCTGGACATTCCGGTCAAGGTGAACGTGGACAAACTGACCGAGACGAACCGTGTCAGCTATTCCGTGGACGGGGAGGGCAACATCGTTGCAACGCCGTTGCTGGAAGACGAAGGCTATACCATCGCCATCAGCTCCGTCACCGGCAACGAAGCATCCATACACGGCACGGACAACTACGTGCACACGGATATTCTGGAAGAGTTCATCGGCACTCAAGTTTCGCTTGCCAAAGTCAATGCCGACAATCTCCGCGAAGACCAGACGGCCACGTTCAAGGTTTCGCTTTCCGCCGCAACCGCCGAGGATGTCACGGTCTTCGTGAAAGTCGCCAGCGGTATGGACGATGTGGCGGACCGCATCTTTACCGTCGTCATCCCCAAGGGCAGCCTTGACCAGACCTTTCCTGTCACTTTTGTCAACGACACCCTGACCGAAGGAACAACCAGCTATACCCTGGAAATTCTCAAGGTTCAGGGCGGCGAAGCCATCATCAACGAAAGTAAAAATTCCGCCACCGGCACCATTGTCGACGACATGAACGGCCCCAGGGTGGGCATTGAAGCCGTGCCCGACGAAATACAGGGCGGCGAACACCAGGTCAGCGAGCATGACGGCGCGGCGCACTATGAAATAACGTTGTCTGACGCGACCGGCTACCCCGGAAGCGGCGTGCCCTCGCAGGATATGACCGTCACCCTGAAACTGACGGCGGGCACGGCTGCTGTCGCCTCGCAGACGGACGCGGACGTGACCTGGCCGCAAGACACAAACGCCTTCCAGTTCAGCGATCCACGCATCAGCGTGGCAAGCATCAGCGGTGACACTGTAATTCTCAACGTGCCCACGGGCTTTGACGCGGGTTCGTTCACCTTCAAAGTCAACATCACGGACGACGCGTTCTCTGAAAACCGCGAGAATTACAGCATCAGCATCAGCAAGGTCTCGCAAAGCGAAGCGGTCATTGACAGCGCTCACAAGAGCGTCACCACCACCATCATCGACGATACCGAACTGGCGGCGAACGACCCGGCAGGCGCCAACCAATATCTTGACGGGCCCTACGTGCACCTGACAGGCGAAGTGGTGGTCAGCGAATCGCAGGGCTATGCCGAATACACCCTGACCCTGCGCGACGCGCAAGGCAATGAAGTGCCCGCCGCCAGCGTGAAGCAGGCCGTGACCGTCACCCTGAAATACGCCGACGGCACAACGCCGGGCCATATCGCGGAAAGCAGCAAGGATTATACCGAACTGCCCGCGAACACCACGGTGACCATCGGCCCCAACGCGAACAAGGCCATCTTCAAGGTGCCCATCGCGGACGATTCGCTGTCTGAAAACTGGGAAGAGTATTCCGTCAGCATCGACACGGTGGCGGGCAACGAAGCGCGCATACCCGCCGACCCGGCCCAAAGCTCCGTCACCACTCGCATCGTAGACGACACGGACTGGGCTTATAACGACGGCCACGGCAATGACCACTCGAGCGGCCAGGCTCTGGACGGGCCCATTCTGACCATGACCGGCACCACGTCCATTGCTGAAACCAGCGATTCCAGCAAGCAGAACGCCGTGTACCAGATCACGCTGGACAAGGCGGGTGAAGAGGATATGACCGTCACCCTGCGCTTTGAAGGCCTGACCAACGGTCTGACCAAAGAGGACATAGACTTGGCGGCGCTGCAAAGCAGCGGCCTCATCAAGCCGGGCAGCCTGGTCATCATTGATGAAACGACATTCACCTTTCAGGTCGTCATCCCCAAGGGCAACGTTTCCTTTGACGTGAAGCTGCCCATCCTGCAGGACGATCTGACCGAAACGAACGAGAAGTACAAACTTTCGATGATAGAGGCCACCGGCTCGGAAGGCCGTATCATCCCCGGCAGTTTCGATTCCGTCACCACGGAGATTCTTGACGACGGCTCCGGCCCCCGACTTACTCTGGACGCTTACGACGGCACCCCCGGCGTATGGACCACCCTGCCCTATTTCGCCCCCAGCGAATGGACGGCGGGCGACCCCATAGAATACCGCATCAGCCTGGACAAGCCGGCGTCTGAAGACATCACCGTTGAAATCCGCATTTTTGACGCCAACGGCAACACGATTATCGACCCCGACCGCGCGCCTTTGGGCAACGACCCCGATATTTCGTTCGACCCGGCCACGGGCGTGTACACCATAACGATACGCGGCAGCGTGGACGCAAGCGGCACCCCGACCGGCGCCTCCGAGTTTCTTTTCCATCTGCCGAGCAAGGCCGGCCATTATTTCATGGAAATGCGCCAGATCGACGGCAAAAGCGAGTCGGACATCAACTACGACAAAAACCTGGTGGAAACCCGCATAGACACCGGCGGCACGGGTCCCTCCAACGCCACCTACGTCCGGCTGATCGATGTGGACGCGAACGTGGACCCCGATCCCATCACCAAAGTATTGGAAGGGACGGACGCCCACTTCCGGCTGGATATTCACAACGTAAGCCAGACTCCCGACTACAGCAAAAGCTTTGACGCGGCGTTGCAACTGCGTTTCGGCACGGATGTGACGTTCGAAGACTTCAACTTTGCCGACAAATCCGGCGGCAGTTGGGTCAGCAACGCCAACTTCACGGTCACCGAAACCGCAACCCAGGTCAGCGGCACGGGCCAAGGGGCGTATGCGGGCATGAGCTTCGTCTATGACAAGGGCCAGAACTACGTCAGCATTATCGTGCCCGTGGCCTCCGGCCTCACCCAGGTGCCCTTCAACGTGCCCATCAGAGGGAATGACGGATTTGAACTGACAGAAGCGTTCTCCATTTGGGTTGACCACATCATCCCGCATAGCGGGACGGAAATTTATTTTACCGGACCCAGCTCTCATACCCTGCACATCATAGACAACGAGCCCCTGCCCGGCCTTACGCTGGAACAGACCACCCCGGCCGCCGAAGGCACGACCGTCACCTACACCATCAAACTGCCGAACGGCGTCGATGCCGAAACCGACATCACGGTGGAGCTGGGCTTCGGCCCCGGCGGGGCCAACCCGGCCGCCGTCAACAAAGACTATGTGCCCATGATGCTGCCCGTCACCATTCCCGCGGGCAGCAACTCCGCCACCTTCACCGTCACCCTGCCCGAAAACCAATACTGGCAGGGCAATCAGGATTTCACCATCTGGATCGACAAAGTGACCGGCGGCTATGCGTCCATCGTCACCGACGCCGCAAGCCCGCTGACCACGACCATTGTTGAAACCCTCAGCGGCCCCACGGTGTATTTTCCGGTTTCTTCCATGAGCTACGGCGAAGACGCGGGCGATGTCGAGCTGATCGTGGTCTTTGACCGCCCGGCGGTTGAAGATTCGTGGGTCACCATCAAAATCGACCCCGGCACAGGCGCCGGCGCGCCGGTTTACGGAACCGACTTCACCCTTGCCGGCGCCGGCACGGGCATCGCCGCGCCCGGCGCCGGCGGCTACACCAAGGCGGAACTCGGCGCGCTTTCCGACTCGCTGTATTACTACCAGGGCACGGACGGGTACTATTACATCCTGGCCAAGATGCCCATGGGCGACGTCAAGGCGACCCTGCAACTGGACGGTTTTCTTATCGACAACAACCTGACCGCGCCGGACACAACGCTGAGCTTCAGCATCGTGAACGCCAGGGGCGGCGAAGTGGTGATTGATACCGGCAACGCCGGGGCGACCTTGACCATTCTGGATGTGGCTAACGGCCCGGCAGTCAACGTCACGGCGGATAAAACGGAAATTTACGAAAACGGCGTGGGGCCCGACCCCGGCGCGCCGATCGCCGACGCGGGCAAGGTCACCTATACCTTCAGCCTTGAAAACGGCAAACTGGCCGAAGAAGACATCACCATCACCTACCGCTTTGTAGCGGATAGCGGCCGCTGCGACGGCCTGCCCACAGGCACCTACACGGTCACCATTCCGCAAAACCAAAATTCAATCACCGCGTTCATGAACTCGCTGGTTAACGACAAACTGGACGAGCGCAACCCCAAGAACGCGTTCCACCTGGAAATCGTTAGCGTTCACGGCAACGAAGCCCACGCGGGCACGCTGCCGCCCAGAGTTTCCATCATTGACGACGACCACGCGCCCGCGCCCGTGGATGACGCCGTGCGGGTGCTGGTGCCCCCGCACCCCGGCACGGACCATAGCTGGTCTTTCAACGTGCTGGCCAACGACACGGATGCCGACGGCGATACGCTCTCGCTGGTGCCGCAGCAGGACGTTCAGGGCACTTACGGCACCTTCCATATCGAAGCGGACGGCACTGTCACTTATACCCTGGACCATGCCAAGGCGGCCGTAGCCAACCTGACCGCCGGAGAAACCCTGACCGAAGACGTGGTTATCGTCACGGTCACCGACGGGGCCAACCCGGTGCAAAGCCGGGTCACCCTGTCCATCAAGGGCGGCACGGACATAGACAACGCCGCCACGACCTCCGCCGAGTGGATATTCGGCACCGACGGCAACGACGTCATCAACGGAAAGGGCGGCGCGGACATAATTCACGCCGGGGCGGGCAACGACACCATCACCGACCCCGACGGCAAAGGCCGGCTGTACGGCGAATCCGGCAACGACGTGTTCATCATCAGCCGGGGCAACAACACGACCGTCACACCGGACAGTCTCGCCTACATCGACGGCGGAACCGGCCTGGACACCATCCGCTTCAGCGGTACCGGCGTAACCTTTGACTGCACCCAGGCCGGCTGGACCAAAGACAACATCACCGGCATCGAGATACTGGATCTGGGCACGGGGTCAACCAACTCCCTGCTCATTGACGCGGCCTCCGCGGACAAACTCAATGCCGGACGCGACGATACAACAGCGGCCCTGCGCATAACCGGCGCGGCGGGAAACACCTTTGCCTTTGCCGACGGCGGCTGGACCTGCGCCAACCCCGCCGCGCCGGTCACTTTTGACGGTAAAAGCTATTACCGCTTCACCAACGGGGGCAGCGAAGTGCTGGTGCAGACCACCCTGACGCAAAACCTGAACGGTATGGCGGGCAATGATTCCGTCACGCTGGACGACCGTCTTGTCACCTATCGCGCGGGCGACGGCAATGACGTCATCGGCGTGGGCCTTAATTCCACGGTTTACGGCGATGCGGGCGACGACGTGTTAATCCTGCGCGACGCCAACGGCGACGGCAAGATCACCGGCGCGGATTTCGCGGCCATCCACGGCGGCGCGGGCACGGACACCATACGCATCGACGGTTCCGGCCAAATTCTGGACCTTACCGGCATCACCGCCACAGGCAAGATAGACGGCGTGGAAATCATCGACATCACCGGCAGTGGCGACAACCGCGCCATTCTTTCCGGCGCGGCTCTGAACGCCATATCGCCCGGCCAGATTCTGCGCGTCACGGGCAATGCGGGCGATGCGTTTGAGCTGACCGGCACGGGCTGGAACTATGGCGGCACGGTCACGGACAGCGGAACCTGGTACAAATACACCAACGGGACGAACACCCTCTATGTGGCCACGGCCATGAACCGCGTGGTGAACGGCGCCACCGGCGCGGACACCTTCAACCTGCCCGACCCCGATGCCGTCATTTACGGCGGAAACGGCAACGACACGCTGCATAACGGGCATGTGGGGCAGATTCTGTACGGAGACGCCGGCAACGACACCTTCAGGCTGGCCGGCATCTCCGGTGACGGCAAGATCACCGAGGCTGACTTCGGCGCCATCCACGGCGGCGCGGGGAACGACACCATAGCCGTCGCGGGCACGGGGCAGACCCTTGACCTTTCCGGCCTGAGCGCGGGCAAGATCGACGGCGTGGAGGCCATCACCATCTCCGGCGGCAACACGCTCGTTCTTGACCAGGCGTCTCTCAGCGCCCTGGGCGAAACCCTGATCACCGTCAACGGCGGCACAACGGATACCGTGGAGCTGTGGGGAACCTGGACCCTGCAGAACTCTCCGGCCGGGCACAGCATTTACCAAGACGCGGCCGGAAAGCGGGTTGATATCGCCACCGCCATGACCGTGGAACTGCACGGCGGCGACACAGGCCAGACCCTGGCGGGCGGAATGGAAAACACCCGCATCCACGGCGGCAGCGGTAACGACACCCTGGACGGCGGCACGGGCGGCGTCAATTATCTTGACGGCGGCGCGGGCGACGACATCTTCGTCTTGCACAACACGGCGGGCAGCGCCGTCATCGACGGCTCCGACTACAGCGGCCTGCACGGCGGCAACGGTACCGACACGCTGCGCCTTAGCGACCTGGGCCTGACTCTCGACCTGACCGGGTTCAGCGATTCTGCCCTCAGCGGCTTCGAGGTTGTCGAGCTTGGCGATTCCAACACGCTGAAACTGGATATGGACGCCTTTCTCCGGACCACGGCGGACGGCAGCGCCGGCACCTCGTACACCCTGACGGTGACGGGCGATTTAGGGTCGACCGTGCATCTGGCCGACATTTCCTCATGGAACGACAACGGCGGCGTGACGCAAAACGTGGGCGGCACGGACTATTACACATACACCGCCACGCACAGCGACGGCGTCACGCAAATGACCCTGCTCATTCAGGACATTCTGGCCGTGACCGGCTGATCGGCAGGTTCTATTCGCAAAACACAGCGGCCCGCTTTTTCACAAGGCGGGCCGCTTCGTTTCAGCGCTATCCATAAGGGCTGGCGTCAATGCATCAGTGATTTCAACATGCCCCGTCCTTTACGGCCCGCGCCAGAGCGGCCCCCATGGCCCTTGCCCGGTCGCAGTCTTTGGGGAAACGCTCGTTGCGAGAGCGTTGCCGCGCCACAGGGTCGAAGACGTTAAGCTCCAGCTTGCCGTAATCGTTCGTATGCAGGGTTTCATACACCAACAGGCACTCGTAACGCGGAAAATGCAATGAATAAAACTGCCGCGTGCTGTCGGCGAAATGCCGGTGCCCATGCGCGGCCACGCTCTCTTCCGTGCCCGCCAGGGTATATATCAGGCCCGCCGCCATGGGCTTGGGGCGCCGGGTGCCGTAACCGTCGGGGTTAAAAGCGCTCCAGGGGTACAGCAGCCTTTCAATAAAGGCCCGGCTGCCGGCACTTTCGGTAAAAAAATACACCGGCGTGGCCAGCAAAAGAACATCGGCTTCCTGCGCCTTTTCCAGCAGAGGCGTCAATGCGTCCTTGATCTGGCAGAGGGCGTCCGGGTGGCCCTTTCGTTTACAGCCGTAGCAGCCGATACAGCCTGTATAGCGCATGGGATATAACTGCGCGATTTCGCCCGTAGCGCCGCTTTCCGCTTCCGCGCCCGCGAGGGCCTGTTCCAGAACCAGCTCCGTGTTCCAATGCCGGCGCGGGCCGCCGTTTACGGCGAGGATATTCATGGCCGCTCCTCCGTTATTATTGTGAGGCATGCCAGAATACTTACTTCCGCATTTCCGTCAAATACTTCCAAAACCGCCGGGGCAGGCAGCGCGCCTGCAAACGCGGGTTAGTCCGCTCAGCCACGGCCGTTGCGCTGAAATAGCCCTGCCACATCCGCTCGATCAGCTCTTCTCCTTCCGCCAGCAGCGTCGGGTTCAGCCCGCCGCCGCGCAGATTTTCACGATCCATGGTCATTTCCCGGCATTCTTCCCCGTCAAAGAATATGCCGTATTCTCTGCGCGCGTCATATAAAACCCACTGCTGATCGGCGAAGCGCTCTTTGAAGTGCCCGGCCATCAGCGGCAGCACGTTATAGCGCGGCTCCATGACCGAAAAATACACGCCCTGCGCGGTCTTTTGAAAACGCGCGAAGCCCAGCAGCCGCTCCTTTTCCGACCCGATCTTGCGCGCCAGGTCCGCCAGGGACTTTATGTCGACATCCGCCAGATCGTCCTCAACTGATGCCGCGGAATCGAACACTTTGCGGATATACCGGAACAGCACCAAGGCGCTTTCGGCGTCATCCGCCAGCGCGGCGTAGAGCACGCCGGAAAAGGCGTAGGCGGAAAGTTTCTTTTCCAGCGCCCGCAGCACCCTGCCCGCCTTTGCTTCTTGCGTTTCCACTCTGTGCTCGTCCGTGGCCATGAGCGGCAAGGCAGCATCCGCAGGCAGCAGCAGGTCGGGAAATCGCTTCAGGGTATAGGCGTCAAATACCGCGCTGAGCAGCCCTTCAAAGCTTTCGTCGTAAAAGAATACCCGCATGGCCTCGCCCTTCTGCCGCCTACAACAGCGAAAGCTGCACCGGCCCGGACGCCGGAGTTTTCTTTGCGGTCAGCATTGTGCGCACGTAAGCTGGGCCTGCCTCTTGAATGGTGAACGAAGGCTCGTGAACCGCCGGCGGCGCGGTGATGAAATAGCGCGCCCGCTTCATGACCACGCCGATTTTCTTCAAATGTTCCGGCAAAAGCTTACGAAAACGCCGGGCATCCACAATGGCCCGGGCCGATTTCACGCCAACGCCGGGTATGCGCAAGATGCTGGCGTAATCCGCCCGGTTCACGTCCAGGGGAAAGAATTCCGGATGGCGCAAGGCCCAGGCCAGCTTGGGGTCTATTTCCAGGTCCAGGTCCGGTTGCTCGTCGCAGAGAATCTCTTCCGCCTCGAACTGGTAAAAGCGCATCAGCCAGTCAGCCTGGTACAGACGGTTCTCGCGGACCAGCGGCGTCTGGCGCAGGGCGGGCAAGCGCGAATCATAGGCGTTCACCGGCACGAAGCCAGAGTAATAGACCCGCTTGAGGCCCGGCCCGTGATAAAGCATGGCGGAAAGGCGCAAAATCTCGCGGTCGCGCTCGTTGCTGGCCCCGATGATCATTTGCGTGCTTTGCCCGGCCGGGGCGAACGACGGAGCATGGCGGAATTTACGCCGCTCTTCCGTGTTCTCGAGAAGTTCCTGCTGGATATGGCGCATGGGCAGGTACACGCTTTGATGATCCTTGTCCGGGGCCAAAAATTTCAGGTTGCGCTCGGAAGGTATCTCGATATTCACGCTCAGCCTGTCCGCCACAAGGCCCGCCTGGCGCACCAGCTCACGGCTGGCGCCGGGGATGCTTTTCATGTGGATGTAGCCGTTGAAGCGGTAGCGCGTACGCAGAATGCGCAGGGCGCGCACCATCTGCTCCATGGTGTAAGCGGGGTTTTTGAGCACGCCGGAGCTGAGAAACAACCCCTCGATGTAATTGCGGCGGTAAAATTCGATGGTCAGGTCCGCCAGTTCCTCGGCGGTGAAAGCCGCGCGGGGCACGTCGTTGCCGGTACGGTTGATGCAATAGGCGCAGTCGTAAATGCAATGGTTGGTGAGCAGGATTTTAAGCAGGGAAATGCAGCGCCCGTCCGCTGCGAACGAATGGCAGATGCCCCAGCCCGCCGCGCTGCCCACGCCGTCTTTCGCGCCCTGCCTGTTGGTGCCGCTGGACGCGCACGAAACGTCATATTTCGCGGATTCCGCAAGAATGGTGAGTTTGCGCAGCATGGCTTCGTTCATGGCGGGCTTGCCCCGTTGTTTATTTATATAAACATATTCGGTTTCTCAAAAACCTGCAAGAGACAAAATGTAAAAGAGATTGATTCTATAAATCTTTTCTGTTTTCATCCGCCCATGACGATCATCCTGTTGGACTTGGGGAAAGAGCTGCGCGGCGGGCAGCGCCAAGTGCTGTATCTGGCCCGCGCCCTTCACGCCGCGCAAGGCTTCCGGCCTGTCGTGGCCGCGCCTGCCGCTTCCCCCCTGCTGCGTGAAGCGGCCGCCATGAATCTTGCAACCCTGGCCCTGCCCCCTGCCCGCTGGCAAGAGCCGCTCGCCCTGTGGCGGCTGACCCGTTTCGCCCGCACTCTCACAGGGCCTGTCTGCATTCATACGCAAGACGCCCGCGCCGCCTCTTTGGGCGCGGCGCTGATCCGCTTTTTGCCGGGCGCCCTGCTGCTGCACACCCGGCGGGTGTCATATCCCGTCAGCCCCGGTTTCAGAGGGGCCAAATACCGCCGGGCCCACTGCGTTGTGGGAGTTTCCGCGGAAACGGCGGAAATGCTGATCAAAGGCGGCGTCGCACCGGACCGCGCGCGGGTTATCCACTCCGGCATCGACCCCGCTCGTTATGCGCCCGCCCGGCCCCATGACGGCCCCTATATCTTTGCCACCGTGGGCGCGCTGACTGAGCAGAAAGGGCACGAAACCCTGCTGCGCGGCGCGGCCGTTTTGGCGAAAGACGCCGATCTGCCGCCCTGGCGGCTGCGCATCGTGGGCGAAGGCCCGCTGGAACAAAATCTGCGCGCCCTGGCCTCTGAATTGAGCCTGAAGGAACAGGCGGAACTTTGCGGCCGCCAGGACAGCGCCGCCGTGTTGCCCCTGTGCGACGCCGTCATCGTGCCTTCCGTAGGCGGCGAAGGCAGCAGCGCGACCATAAAGGAAGCCTGGGCCGTAGGCTTGCCGCTCATCTGTTCCGATCTGGCCTCCAACCTTGAACTGGCAACGCCGGACAAAGACGCTCTGGTTTTCGCCAACAAAAATCCCGAAGACCTGGCCCGGCGCATGGCGCAGTTGCTGCGCGATCCGGAACGGGGCAAAGCGCTATGCCGCGAAGGCGAAAAGACGCTGCAGAGCTTCACGCACACCCGCATGGCGGAATCGTATATGGAACTGTATCGGGAACTGGAAGAACGCTTTTGCCCCGCGCGCTAGGCCGCGCCCTCAGGAGAAAGTCATGTCGAAACCCTGCTGCCCCGCCCTTCCCACCGTATTCGGCCATGAAGACGCCTGCGCCCTGGGCCGCGCGTTCGCCACAGGTCAAGCCGACCCCGTGGCCGTGGCTGAAAAATGCCTTGCCGCCGCCAAAGCCGCCGGGCCGACCTTTATCTCGCTGACGGAAAAACGCGCCCTGGCCGAAGCCGCCGCCTCCAAAGCCCGCCATGCGGCGGGCTGCCCGGTCAGCCTTTTTGACGGCGTGCCCATCGGCTGGAAAGACGTGTACCACGTGGCAGGCAGCGTCACCACCTGCGGTTCCGACCTGTACCGCCACAACGCGCCGGAAAGCGCAGACGGCCCCCTGGCCACCCTGGCCGCCAGGGCGGGCATGGTTTGCATCGGCAAACTGAACACTTCTGAATTCGCCTATTCCGGCGTGGGCCTCAACATGCATTACGGCACGCCCGTGAACCCGCACAGCGCCGATGGCGCGCCGCTGATACCCGGCGGGTCGTCTTCCGGATCCGGCGTGGCCGTGGCGGCGGGCATTCTGCCCGTTGCAATGGGTTCCGACACGGGCGGTTCCATCCGCATACCGGCGGCGCTGAACGGGGTCACCGGCTTTAAACCGACCAGCGGCTGGTACAGCACGGCGGGCGTGGTCAATTTGTCACGCACGCTTGATACAACCGGCCCCCTGATCCGCAGCATGCGCGATCTGGCCGTCATGGACCGCATTTTGCGCGGCTGCCCCTGCGGCGACGCTCCCCTCACACCCGACTTGCGCGGGCGGCGTTTTGTGGTGGACGAGAGCATTCTTGACGACGAGCACGTGCAACAAGGTGTACGCGACAATTTCAACGCCGCCGTGGCCCGGCTGCAAAGCGCCGGGGCGGTCATCATCCGCCGCCGGGTGGAACCCTTTCACGAATCACAAAAGCTGACGGCCCAAGGCTGGTTGCTGGGGCCGGAATTTCTGGTGGAGATGGACCACATTCTCAGCGACAAGACAAAGGCGGCCCGGCTTGACCCGCGCGTGCTCAAACGCGCGGAAGCCGCCCGGAACATGCCCGCAACGGCCCTGGTCAAAGCCTATTGGGGCCGCAAAAGCCTGACCGAAGCCATGTGCCGCGATCTGGCCGGCGACGTGCTGCTGACCCCCACGGTGGAACACGTCGCCCCGCCCATACAGGAGCTGGACGGCGATATGGATGTCTTTTTCCGCTACATCGCATCGTGCATACGCCTGACCCTGCCGGGCAACGTCATGGACATGCCGGGGGTGGCCCTGCCCACGGGCACGGACGCGCAAGGCGCTCCCACGAGCATTTTGCTCTCCGCCGGCAAAGGCGGGGATGCGGAATTGCTGCGCCTGACCCTGGCGGCGGAAAAACCCGTTACAACCTATTGAAAATCAAGCCGTGAAGCCTGGTTCCAAATAAAAGATTTTGCTCAAAGACAAGGAAAGCGGCCCGTTTTGCAAAGGAAGTGTACTCTTCTGGTACACGACCGGAGCAAAACGGGCCGCTTGACGCTGTATTTGGGCAAAAGATTTATTTGGAATCCTGGTGCGTTTTCATCGGGTTCATGGATTCACAAGGCGTACCCGTCTGGCAGAGGCCGCAGAAATCGGCCCGCACTTCCAAATCGCAGGTCTTGTGCAAAAAGTCGCCGAACAGCTTGTCCCGGTAGCGGCGGCAGCGCACCTTGTCGTGCCCTTCGCTGGTGATGGCGAAGGCGGGACAGCGGTCCATGCACTTGCCGCACAGCCCCTTGGCCACGAACAGGCAGTTGGCGCGGTAATCGGTGTATTGCCGCGGCGTTACCGGCAGGGTTTTGTTGACCACCACGGTGCCGCAGCGCATGGCCATGCCTTTATCCGTAATGAACCCGTCGTTGATGCTGAAGGTGCCCATCCCGGCCGCATACAACGCGTGCCGTTCCGACCAGTTTGAGGTATGCCCGCCCGGCAAGTCGTTGATGCGCCGCCAGGCTTTTGAGGCCACAGGCGCCACCGCCAGAATGCCCTGCCGCGTGAAATGCTCTTCCACGGTCCGCCGCACGAGGTTGTTGAAGTCTTCGCCCGTATCATAGGCGTGCCCCCACTTGACCGAGGACCAGACTTCCTTCTTGGCGTTGGAATCTTTGATATGTTTGGTAAAGGGCAGCGACCAGCAGATAACGCTGAGCTCGCCCTCTTTGTGCGGCAAAAGGCTTTCTTTCGCCCGGAAGGCCATGACCTCTTCGGGCGTCATGTGATAATCGCCGATGACCGTCTTGTATTGGCTGAAAAGCGGGTCATGCCCGTCGGCCACGCCCACCAGGGGTTCGTCGAACACGGGGCCGTTGCCCAGCCGGGTCAGCTTGTTCAGTTCGCTCGTCCGCTGCAAGTGGATGATGATATCCAGTATTTCCCGCATGATATTCTCCCTCGCGCATGCAAAGCGCCGGATCAGCTTCAGCGGAATCCGGCGCTTTTGTCAATGAAGTTGGGTGTGGGGCCCGGTTATTTGGCCACCGACATCATCAGCTTGATGCGGTTGATCTGGTTCGCCTCGCTGGCGCCGGGGTCGTAATCCAGGGCGATGATGTTGGCGTCGGGGTAACGGCGCTTGAGTTCTTTCAACAGCCCCTTGCCCGTAATGTGGTTGGGCAGGCAACCGAAGGGCTGCATGCACAAAATGTTGTTCACGCCCGATTCCAGCAGTTTCACCATCTCGGCGGCCAGCAGCCAGCCTTCGCCGGTCTGGTGTCCCAAGGAAATGAGGCCCCTGGTTTTCTTGCGCAGCTCGGAAAAACGCATTGGGGACGTGAAGCGCTTGCTGCGCTTGAAACCCCAGCGCATGGCCCAGCGAGTGAACTCGATGAAAAAGATGCCGGTCAGGCCTGAAAGGTACGCCCCCCAGGAACCGGTCAGGTACTTGTAGTTGAACACGTGGTCGTAGAAGGAATACAGCGCAAAATCCATCAGGTCGGTGACCACGGCTTCGCCCCCTTCCGCTTCCACCACTTCGGCGGCCCTGTTGTTGGCGTCCGGGTGGTATTTGAGCAGAATTTCCCCCACCAGGCCCACACGGGGTTTGCGCTCTTCGGTGGTCAGGGGCAGTTTGTCAAAGGCCTTGATCATGCCCAGCATGGTGCGGTCCACAGCGAAGATGCTGCCCGAGGCGATGGCTTTTTTACCGCGTTCGCTCCATTCTTGCGCCAGCGCGGATGCGCTGCCCGGCGTCTTTTCATAGGGCGTGACCCGGTGCAGCATGCGCATGAGCGCGTCGCCGAACTGCCCGGCCATGACTGCGCCGCGCAGCATTTTACCCGTCAGACGAAAACCGGGACCTTTGGCATCCGCCCCGGTGTTGAAGGTGATGATGGGGATATGCTCCAGGCCGCAGTCCACAAGGGCTTTGCGCAACAGCGCCGCATAGTTGGTGGCCCGGCAGCCCCCGCCCGTCTGCGAGATCAAAAGCGCGATGTTGTTCTGGTCGAAACGCCCGCTGCGAACGGCCTGCAAAAGCTGCCCCACGACCACGATGGCCGGAAAACAGGCATCGTTGTTCACATGGCGAAGGCCAAGGTCAATGGCGTCGCGGTCCACGGTGGGCAGTTGCACCGCCTTGTAGCCCTCTGCCGCGAAAACCGTTTCCAGAAACTGAAAATGCACCGGCGACATCTGGGGAATCAGAATGGTATGCGTCTCGCGCATGTCCGGCGTGAACGGCGGCGGCGCCTGATAGGCTGGCGTTTCAAGCGGTTCCGCCCGCTTGCCCTTGCGCTCGCGCATGGCCGCCAAAAGCGAGCGGATGCGGATGCGCGCCGGGCCCAGGTTGGCTCCTTCGTCAATTTTGATTTGCGCGTACAGGCGGCCCTTGAGCATCACGATCTCTTCCAACTGGTCTGAGGTGATGGCGTCAATGCCGCAGCCGAACGAGACCAGCTGCAAAATGGCCAGGTTTTCCGTGCCCGCGACGTACGCCCCGGCGCGGTACAAACGGGCGTGGTAGGTCCACTGGTCCACCACGCGCAGGGGGCCGGGGTCGGGCATCAGGTGGGCCACGGAATCTTCGGTCAAGACAGCCATGCCGCAGGAGGTTATCAGGTCGGCGATGCCGTGGTGCACGCCCGGGTCCACGTGATAGGGGTGCCCGGCCAGCACAATGCCGAAACCGCCCGATTTTTCCAGATCGGTCAGCACCTTTTCACCGGCCTGGCGCAAGTCTTCCTTGCAGCGTTCCATCTCGTCGAAACCCGCTTCCACCGCCCTTTCCAACTCCGCCGAGGCAATGCCGGAAAAAAGCGGAATGTCGCGCAGGCGTTTGGCCAGAATTTTTCTATCCAGCGGCAAAAACTGATGAATAAGCTTGGTGCCGTTCTCTTGCAGGGCGCTGATGTTGTTGGCCAAAAGTTCCGGGTACCCGATGACCACAGGGCAGTTGAAAGAGTTGGCCTGAGTATCAAATTCCCGCCGCTCGAAAGGCACGCAGGGAAAAAAGATATGGTCCACGCCCCGTTCGATCAGGTCCAGCAGATGGCCGTGCGCCAGCTTTGCGGGATAACAGACCGTCTGTGAGGGAATGGTCTCATACCCCTTAAAAAACAGCTCTTTGGACGAAGGCGCCGAAAGCTCGACCCGAAAGCCCAGCGATGTGAACAAGGTGAACCACAAGGGGTAGTTTTCGTAAATGTTCAGCGCCCGTGGAATGCCGATGCTGCCGCGCCGGGCCTTTTCTTTTTCCAGCGGCGTGTACGACTCGAAAAGGCGCTTGTATTTGTACGCGTAAAGGTTGGGTATATCTTGGGTTTCGGTTTCCGCCCCCCGCTCGCATCGGTTGCCGGAAATGAAACGCCGCCTGCCTGAAAAGGTTGTTACGGTCAAAAGGCAGCTGTTGGCGCAGTGGCGGCAGCGCGCGGCGCTCGTTTTCACGGCGAAGGTTTCCAGCGCTTCCGGCCCCAGCAGGCTTGTGTCCGCACCAAGCGGGCCGCGTTCTTTGGCGATTAGGGCCGCGCCGAAAGCGCCCATGAGACCCGCGATATCCGGCCGCGACACGTGGCGGCCGATCTGCAGCTCCAGCGCGCGCAACAGCGCGTCATTGGCGAAAGCGCCGCCCTGGGCCACCACGTGGCCGCCCAGCTCGTCCATATTGGCGATCTTCATGACCTTGAAGCAGGCGTTGCGCACAACGGCGTATGAAAGCCCGGCCGCTATGTCGCCCACATCCGCCCCGTCCTTCTGGGCCTGTTTGACCTTGGAGTTCATGAAGACCGTGCAGCGCGTACCCAGGTCCACGGGTTTTTTCGCCTGCAAGGCCTCTTCCACGAACTGCGGCAGCGGCATTTGCAAGGAATCGGCAAAATTCTCGATGAACGAGCCGCACCCGGCGGAGCAGGCTTCGTTCAGCTGAATACGGCTGATGGCCCCGTCGCGGATGCGCATGCACTTGATATCCTGCCCGCCGATATCCAGAATGAAGCTGACATGCGGCTCGAAAAAGCGGGCGGCCGTAAAATGGGCCACGGTTTCCACTTCGTCTATGTCGGCGCACAACCCCGCAGTCAAAAGGCCGCTGCCATAGCCGGTGACGCAGGCGCTTTTGATACGCAGCCCCGGCCGCTTGCGGGCGTATATTTCTTTGAGAATGGCCACGGCCGCGCGCAAGGGGTCGCCTTTATTGGGGCCGTATGAAGAATACAGCAAGCTGCCGTTCGCATCGATAAGCGCCGCTTTGATTGTGGTGGACCCGCTGTCGAAGCCCAGCCAGGCGTCGCCGCAGCACGCTTCAAGCGGCTGGCGGACCACGGTTTCAACGGCGTGGCGGCTGTGAAACTCTTCGCGCTCTTGCGGCGACCGGAACAGCGGGGGCAGGTTCTGGTCATTCCCGCTGTTGCCGGGGCGTTCAAGTGCGGCGGCCAGGTCATTCAGGCTGCCCTGCCTTGCCTGCCGCATGCGGGCGTGCAGCGCCGCGCCCAGAGCGACGAAATATTCAGCATGATCCGGCAGAACCACTTCGGAAGCGTCTTTCAGAGCGGCGGTGAAACATTCGCGCAAGGAACGCAAAAAGGCGAGCGGCCCGCCCAGAAACACTACCTTGCCTTTGATGGCGCGGCCCCGGGCCAGCCCGCTGATGGTCTGGTTGACCACAGACTGCATGATGGATGCGGCGATATCCTCGCGTGAGCAGCCTTCGTTCAAAAGCGGCAGAATATCCGTTTTGGCGAACACCCCGCAACGCGAGGCGATGGGGTACACCGTCGTGTGCCTGAGGGCCATTTCGTCCAGTCCGGCGGCGTCCGTCTGAATGAAAGAGGCCATCTGGTCGATGAAGGCCCCCGTGCCTCCGGCGCAGGTTTCATTCATGCGCTGGTCAAGACCGCCGGTCAGAAAGGTAAGCTTCGCGTCTTCGCCGCCCAGTTCGACGATCACGTCCGCATCGGGAATGCGTTCGCGTATGGAAAGGCCGGAGGCGACAACCTCCTGCACGAAAGCTTGTTCCGATTCGGCGGCCAGCGATATGGCGCCGGACCCGGTCATGCTCAGGCTCCAGCGAGAGAGGGGAAAACGTCCGGCAATGTCGCGTACTATTAGGGCGGCGGTTTCGCGCACCTCTGACAGGTGACGCATATAGCGGCTGAAGACAATGCCGCCCGCCGCGTCCAGCGCGACGGCTTTGACTGTGGTGGATCCTATGTCCAGTCCGATGTTGAGCGTATCAGTTGCCGCGTCAAGGGAACGCGGCCGGTCAGACGGAATTTTGTCGAAAGATACCATGATGTATGAAGTATAGCATACTTTCAGCCAGCTATTAAAGGGGGCTCTTTACTATAAAAAGTAAACGATTACTTTCGGCGCCGCTTCATTTTCCGTAAAACGGACCGTAAACGCGACTTACGAAGTTGCCGGAACTGCCAGTGTGACAGACGCGGACGGCTTTAGCGGTTTCGCCGGTTTCACTTGCTGTCCGGAGGAAGCTGCGGTCGCCTTCGGTTTTTTCTTTGCCGCGGGCGCGGCCTTGGGTTTGCTCTTCTTCGGGGCGGCTTTGGGCGTGCTTTTTTCCGGCACGGCCTTTGCCGGTTGCGCATCCAGGCTTGCAAGGTGCCGGGTTATCTCGTCCAGGCTTTTGGCCAGAACAGCCGCGTCCGCCGGCGTCAAACCATATGCGGCAGGTGTTTTCACAGCATCCGCCATCGGCAGAACGCGGTAGGTCAACCTGCCCTTGGCGTCCCGCTTTCTGTGGCACCATGTGGGTATGAGCTTCACCTCGCCCAGCGCCGGGCGGCCGTTCTCCCCCACCGTCAGCATGGCGTCCAGCAGCAGCCCGATATCGGTGTGGGCCGAATTCTGATTGCTGATCAAATTGCCCATACTGTAGATGACCGCCTTGTTCGCATTTGCCCCCGATCCGCGCACAAAAGGCTGCACCACATGCGGGTGGTGCCCCAGAATCAGGTCCGCGCCCCCGTCGAACAGTTCTTGCACCAATGCCTGATGCACCGGCCAGGGTTTGCGGTGATATTCGTTGCCGAAATGCAAATTGACGATAACAAGTTCCGCCCCACGCTTGCGCACATCCGAGAGGTCGGCCTTGATCTGCGCGGAATCGGTGAAACCGAGCCGCCACTCCTCTCCGGCAGGGGCCTTGGCGGAGCCGTTAACCCCGTAGGTGTAAGCCAGCAGGCCCACTTTAATGCCGTGGATCTCGCGCAGCAGACGGTTTTTTCTGTCTTCTGCGCTTGTATACGCGCCCATATAGATGAGGCCCGCCGCATCCACCGTGGCGATGGTGCGCAGCAGCCCGGCCCAGTTGCGGTCCAGGGCGTGGTTGTTGGCCAGGGTCACCGCCGTAAAGCCCGCTGTTTTCAGGTTGGCCGCAAGTTCCGAAGGCGCGTTGAAGCCCGGGTACCCGGTATAGCCGCTTTTCTCTCCGGCCAAAGGTGTTTCAAGGTTGGCGCAGACCAGATCGGCCCCTTTGAAAAGGGGCGTCAGGTGTTCAAAAAATGGGGTAAAATCATAGCCGCCGTCCGGCAGGGCAGCCGCGGCACGCACCGGCGCATGGATAAGAACGTCGCCCGCCGCGACAACCCGCAATGTGCGCGGCGCGGCTCTCGTTTCATTATGCGAAGCGGAGCTTGTCCCGTTTTGCGGTAAGGGGCCGGTTTCATTGCGCAAGGACGGCGAAACCTGGGGCTTGCCGCCGGAAGCGCAGGCGAAAAGAAAGCCGCAAGTGAACAGCACCAACAAAAGAATTACACGGCGGGACATTATCGGATCTCCAAACGAAACACTACGGAGAGAGAGAGGAATATCAGAGCGTATTTTTTCGTCAAGCGCGTTTCCCGAGGTTTTGCATAGTCCTTTTGAATGGTGTATGCTCCTCTCACCGTTGTATTTTCACGGCAAGGAGACAGGTGTGAGCGGACAGGTCATGCGCATGGAAATGGGCGGCAAAAGCTTTGAAGTGGAATTGTATGACAACGCGGCGGTGCGCGACCTGGTGAAAAGCCTGCCGCAAAAGATATCGATGTCCCGTTGGGGCGATGAGTATTATGGAACGCTGGGCGTGAAAATCACTTCTTCCGACCCGAAGCAGGATGTCTTCGCCGTCGGTGAAGTGGCGCTTTGGCCTTCGGGCAACGCGTTTTGCATCTTTTTCGGCCCCACCCCGGCCAGCCGTGGGTCCGAACCGCGCATGGCCTCTCCCGGGGTTCCGCTGGGCAAAATCAAAGGCGATGTTTCCGCGCTGAAAGGCATGGGCTCTTCGCTTTCCGGCGTCACGCTTTCATTGAAACAGTGAAAGCCCGGCCTATTATATCCATTGACTTGAAGCAGCAAATTCAGATAAGCATTTGCTTCATGTCAAATGTCGACATTTGACATGAAGCCGGAAAAATCCGGTTCGCATGATCCTGACGCATTAGCGTTTCGTCATACTCAACAAGGAGATTGATCGTATGAACCTCGCTATTTTTCCCCGTCGCGGCTACCTGCAAGGCCCCACCCCCATTGAAGCCGCTCCCCGCTTTTCCAAAGCTCTGGGCGGCAAGGTGAACGTGTATATCAAGCGTGACGACCTGCTTCCCGGCGCAGCCGGCGGCAACAAGACCCGCAAGCTCGATTTCTGCATCGCTGACGCTCTGGAACAAGGCGCCGACACCATCATCACCTGCGGCGCGGTGCAGTCCAACCACTGCCGCCTGACGCTGGCCTGGGCCAAAAAAGAAGGCCTGGACTGCCACTTCATTATCGAAGAGCGCGTCAAGGGCAGCTACCATGACGACGCTTCCGGCAACCACTTCCTCTTCCAACTGCTCGGCATCGACAGCATCACCGTGGTGCCCGGCGGCAGCAACATGATGGAAGCCATGCAAGGCCTGGCCGACAAACTGAAAGCCAAAGGCCGCAAGACCTACATCATCCCCGGCGGTGCTTCCAACGCCATCGGCGCCACCGGTTACGTCGCCTGCGCGCAGGAAACCCTGCAGCAGCTGTTCGAAATGGGCCTTAAAATTCACACCATGGTCGTGCCCAGCGGCAGCGCCGGCACCCATGCGGGCATCGTGGTCGGCATGTATGGCTGCAACGCCAATATTCCCGTGCAGGGATTTAACGTCAGCCGCCCCCGCGATACCCAGGAAGCCCTGGTGCGCAAGCTGGTCGGCGAAACCGCCAAGCGTGTTGGCGCGCCCGCCATTCCCGACTCTGCCGTTGACTGCGACGGCGACTATGTGGGCACCGGCTATTCCCTGCCCACCGACGGCATGGTTGAAGCGGTGAAACTGCTGGCCCAGACCGAAGGCATTCTGCTTGACCCCGTGTATTCCGGCAAAGCCATGGCCGGGATGATCGATTATATCCGCAAAGGCAAATTCCCCGCCGGTTCCAACGTGCTGTTCCTGCACACCGGCGGCTCTCCGGCCCTGTTCGAATACATGGCCCCCTTCCGGAAGTAGGATCTCAAAGGGACGCCCAACGGCGTCCCTTTTTTTGGGGTTTTTTAGATAACGTTTTCTAAAGGAGGTATTTATGGAAAAACGTCTGGAAATGCGCGGCGGCATCTTGGGCGGCCTCGTTCCTCTGCTTATTTTGATTATAGGCTTGGTCTGGCTTTCCGTGGCCGAGCGCGGCGGAACAAAACCCTTCTGGGCGTGCGCCTGGATCGCCCTCGCCGTCGGCCTGTTTTTCGCCAAAACAAATCGGATTACTGCAAAGCCGCCATGCGGGGCATCGGCGACAAAAACGGCGTGGTCGTCGTCACCGCGTGGTTGTTCGCCGGCGTGTTCGGCAAGCTGATGGCGGCGGGCGGCCTGGTCAACGGCCTCTTGTGGATGGGCATGACCACCGGCGCCCAGGGCGCCGTATTCACCGTGCTGGTGTTCGCGGCGGCCATGCTTTTCTCCATGGGCACCGGCACCAGCACGGGCACCTGCATCGCGCTGACGCCCGTTCTCTACCCCGCCGGATATTTTCTAGGAGCCGACCCGGCCATGCTGGCTTTGGCCATTTTGTCCGGCGCTGCTTTTGGTGACAATCTGGCCCCCATTTCCGACACCACCATCGTTTCCGCCTATACCCAGGGCGCGACCATGCGCGATGTGGTCCGTTCGCGCTTTCCCCTTTCCATGACGGCCGCCATTGTGGCCGCCGGCGTTTTCATCACTTTCGGGGGCGGCGGAACCGTGCAGGTGTTGCCGGCCATCAAAGCCCAGCTTAATCCCGTGGGCCTGCTTATGCTCATCGCTCTTGGTATTGTGGTCGTCGCCGCCCTTTCGGGCAAGCACATCATTGAATCCCTAATTTACGGCAACGTCGCCGCCGCCGTGCTGGGCATCGTTTCCGGCAAAATCAGCCTGCCGGCAATCTTCAGCGTGCCCGCAAAGCGCGGCGCCAGCACCGGCCTGGTTGAAGACGGCATAAACGGTGTGGTGGGTGCGGTTATTTTTGCCATTCTCATCCTGGCCGTGACCCAGATTCTGGTGGAAAGCGGCATTATGCACCGCATTTTGCAGTTCGCTGAAAAAGCCATCGTCCGCACGGTGCGCCAAGCTGAACTGTTCATTATCGGCATTACCATTCTCGCATCCATTCCCATTTCCGCCAATGCCCCGGCGGAACTTCTGGTCGGCCCCTCGCTGGTCCGCCCCATGGGTGAAAAGTTCGACCTCGCCCCCGCCAGGCGGGCCAATCTGATGGACTGCGCCGTGTGCACGCTGTTCTTCACCCTGCCGTGGCACATTGCCGTCGCCGCCTGGTACGGGGTTGTGGTCTCTTCTTCAGAGGCGTACGGCATCACCCCGCCGTCGGTCAGCATCGCCCTGTATAATCCGTATTCCTGGACGCTTCTCGCCGTTCTGCTCTTTTCCGCCTATACCGGCTGGAACCGCAAATTCGGCGGCAACGACGTCACCGAGGCTGAAGCTGAAGCCGCCTGAGGCCTGTGCGTTTAGCTCCTGAAGCTATTACTGAGGGCGTTTTCCCGCTGCGGAAAACGCCCGTGTCTTTTGAACGCCGCAATCCCTAACTCTTGTGCGCAAGGAAAAGCGCGGGTATAGTTACAATCGTTTTCATCCAACAGGGGCGACCATGAAAGGCATTCGCAAGCAAACATACAGCGATCAGATCACGGAATTCATCCAGCAGTGCATTGTGCGCGGCGAATTTTCACCCGGTGATAAAATCAACGAGGTTGATCTGGCCAACCGGCTTTCCGTCAGCCGCGCCCCCATACGCGAAGCGCTGCAACAGCTCGCGGTGACGGGCCTTCTGGTTTCGACGCCGCAAAAGGGCAAATTCATCGCCGCGCTGACCGCCAAAGAAATCAGCGACAGTTATTTCACCGGCGGCGTGCTGGAAGGGGTGGCGGCCGCTTCCACCATCCATCTCTTTACGGATGACGATTTCGCCGCCATGCGCGAGATCGTTGACGACATGGCCGCAGCCGCAAGCCGCCCGGATGCCGTAAGCCGGGTTTCCGCGCTGGACACGGCCTTTCACGATTATATATTTTCGCATTGCGACAATGATTTGCTGCAGGCGCTTTCGCGCCGTTCCTGCCAGAGCATTTCCAAATTTCTGCTGTACCGCGCCTGGCAAAAAGCGTTCACCCCTCTTGAAATGCACGACCGGCACCACCTGGTATTGCAGGCGTTGAAAAGCCGCGACCCCGCGCGGGTTGAAAAGGCCATACGCGAGCACTATCAGGAATGCGGCCGCCGCATGAGCCGTTACGGATCCGACCAGAAACAATAAGGAGATCGAAATGGAATACGCGGCGTTGACCGGCACCGGCATTTCCGTATCCAGGCTGTGCGTCGGCACCATGACTTTCGGCGAACAGGTTGACGAAAGAGAAGGCATTCGCTGCGTGGATCGCGCCCTGGACGCGGGCGTGAACTTCTTTGACACGGCCAATCGCTATGTGGATGGCAAAAGCGAAGAAATTTTGGGCAAGGCTCTGGCGGGCAAGCGCGACAAGGTCATTGTCGCCACCAAGGTCGGCAACCCGGTGCCCGGCTGCGACCATGAGCGGGGTTCTTCGCGCGTTCACATTCTGCGCCAGATCGAAAACTCCCTCAAACGCCTGAAAACCGACTACGTCGACCTGTATTACCTGCACAGCCCGGACACGGTAACCCCGGTGGAAGAAACCATTGAGACCATGGATGGCCTGGTGCGCTCCGGCAAGGTGCGCTACATCGGCTCTTCCAACTTCGCCGCCTGGCAGGCCTGCCGCATGCATTATACGGCAAAGGCCTCGCACCGCTCGTCCCCCGTGGCTGCCCAGATGGTTTACAACCTCATCACCAGAGGGCTGGAGCAGGAATTCATCCCCTTTCTCAAAGCCCACGGGCAGAGTCTTGTCGTTTACAACCCCATCGCCGGGGGCCTTTTGACCGACAAATATGCGGAAAAAAAGAAGCTGGAAAACACCCGTTTCACCCGCAGTTCCATGTACGCCGACCGCTACTGGAACGACGACAACCTTGCCGCCTGGGACGCCGTTCAGGCCATCGCGAAAAACGCGGGCATACCCATGCATGAGTTGGCCATGCGCTGGGTTTACAGCACGGGCAACGTGGAATCGATCATCACGGGCTTTTCCAGCGTGAGCCAGCTTGAGGCCAACCTCAAGAGCCTGGACGCGGGAAAGCTGCCCCCTGACGTGATGCAGGCCTGCGATCAGGTCTGGCAGGCGCTTTCGGGCACGCGGTTCAAATACAACCGTTAGCGGCGCATACGTTACGATTGCTTCACCTTTTTCAACGAGTTCGACCTGCTTGAGCTGCTGACCGACGCGCTGCGGCAACAACCCTTGGTCTTTGAGCAGGCGATGTTTTATTATTACGTCAATTGTCGGGCCAACACGCGCTGGAACGGCAGCGTCATCACGCAGGGCCGCAACATGAACCTGCCGCAAGCCTTTCGCAACGCGCACAATTCGCTGACCCGCATAGCGGACGGCGGCTGGCACTTTCGTAAACGGCCGGCAGTTGTGATCAGGCTGTCTCCGGTTTTCCGAAAGAACGCTGGAAAAAGCTCGCGCACATGTCACAGACGAATCCCAGAACCAGGCCGCAGAGCACGCCGAGCATGAGCATCTTCCATTCCCCGTTGCAGGCGAAAAGAGAAAAGCAACCCATGAAGGTGTTGGGCACGTTGGAAAGCAAATCGAATTTCCCCTGGTAGGTCATACCCCAGGCGATAATGCCCACAGAGAGCGCCCCGGCGACCAGAGAGATGACCGGGTGCTGCATGAAGCCCGCGCCGTAGAGCGTAAACACCAGCATGCCCCAGATGATGCCGGTATAGTTGCTGAACAACGCTTTCAACGCGCCGGTTTTCCCGGCGCCGGCCGCGTAATAGGCTGTGCAGCCGACAAAGCCCATCCAGGTCGGAAAGTTGGTCAATGTCGCGACAAGCGACCAGATCAAGCACCCAAAACCTATGCCGAGAGCTGTGGTCATGGCTTTTGTCATGCGTTCCTCCTTAGGGACGTACGTCACAGTAAATTTCCGCGCGTTGAAAGAACCCGTTTTTCCGCCAAAAGGCGATTCACGGCTCCGCGCGCATCACCCATTCAGCTTCTTGTTCAGCACAAAGGCCGTGAATGACCGGCGAATGCGCTCCGGCTCGATACTGCGCAGAATGAAGACCAGATCCGTGCGTTTGGGCAATTCCCCCCAGGCGGCAAGGTGCTCCGGCGGGTGGATGACGTGTTGCACCCCCTGGATCACCACCGGGCCTTCGCTCTCTTCAAGGTATAAAAGACCTTTTACTCGCAAAATATCCGCGCCGTGAGCGTGCAGAAGCATGGACAGCCAGACGCCGAAAGCCTCCCAATCCACGGGCTCTTCCGCGCTGATCCGGATCGTGGCGACTGAGGTGTCATGCGGCGTATGTGATGCTCCTTCCAGGGGCGCAAGACCGAACATGCGGCGGCGCTTGCTGTTTTCAAGCGCCGGGTCGTGCAAATGATTGGCGAACAGCCCGAGCACTTCGGGAGAATCCGGGTACATCCTGCGGGCCGTGGGGTTCACGGCATCAAGCAGTTGCAGAACTTCCGCTTTGGCCGCCGCATCAATACGGTCGGTCTTGGTGATCAGCAGGTCGTCCGCCGAGGCCACCTGCTCCAGCCAGACGGACTCTGTCCGGGATTGAACAGGGGCGTGCATGCCGTCGACCGTCGCGACCACGTCACCTATGCCGTAGTGATGGCGAATCTGCGGGTCGGCAAAAACCGTGGACAGGATAAGCGCGGGCTGGGCTATGCCCGTCGTCTCCACAATCACCCGCTTGAACGGAGGGATCTCGCCCCTGGTCCGGCTGGTCAAAAGGGAAGAAAGAGCGTCGCGCAGCTCGCCCCGCAAGGTGCAACACAGACAGCCGCTGTTGAGCAAAACAACGTCCGGCGCTATCTCGCCCACCAAAATGTGATCAAGGCCCACCTCGCCGAATTCATTGATCAAGACAGCGCTGTCGCCAAACGCTTCGGCTTCAAGGATACGGCGCAGTATGGTGGTTTTGCCGCTGCCCAGAAACCCGGTCAGAACTCCTACGGGAATGGCGTGCTCTTCGTTGGTCATCCGCATGGCGATTTCTCCAGCCAGGCCCGTACAAGATCCTCATCCAACGGATCCAGGGCTTTCCCCCGCATCCGCTCCATATCCTGCCACAGCTGGCCCATCTCTTTGATCATGGTCTGAGCGCCTGTAGGCGATTGCAGGACGTAATCCGTGCCGGAAAAGTCCCGGATGCTGTAGCGCGCGAGATTCAATACCCTGTTGACGGCCTGCAGACGGAAAAAGCGCTGGCGCCGCGAAGTGCCTTTGGCCACGCCTTGGGTTGACCAGTGCGTGGTTTCGCCGAAAATGCCGCATAATCCGCACATAGGCTTACTCCTTGAGCCTCCGGGCGGCGGGACCGGAAGCAAATTCCTGTCCCGGCCGCATCCGGCATTTACTACTTTTTACGCGGGCAACGCTTTTTGAAGTCGTCGGCCATTTCGTCCATGGTGACGAAACGGACGCCGGGATGAGAAAGGATGTGCTGGGTCAGGCGCTCAAGGGCCATGACCACGTGGGGCCGCCCCGAGACGTCCGGGTGGATGGTCATGGGGAAGACGGCGTAGTCGTATTCCCGGTACACATAGTCGAACTGGGCGCGCCACATGTCTTCGATATCCCTCGGGTTGGTAAATCCGTAGCTGTTGGGGGATTTCTTGATGAACATCATGGGCGGCAGGTCGTCCAGGCACCAGTTAGCCGGGATTTCAATGAGGTCCGTCTCCTGGCCGCGCACCAGGGGCTTCATCCAGTCTTTGGGCTGTTTGGAATAGTCAATTTTGGTCCAACTGTCGCCGACCCGCACATAGTACGGGGTATGGTCGTCATGCATGAGACTGTGGTCGTACTTGATGCCCTTTTTGAGCAAAAGCTCGTTGGTCACCATGCTGAATTCCCACCAGGGGGCCACGTAGCCCGTGGGGCGTTTGCCCGAGAGTTTGGTGATGATGTCGATGCAGTGGTCAAGGACTATTTCTTCCTGATCCGGGGTCATGGCCAAAGGATTTTCATGACTGTAGCCGTGGATGCCGATTTCATGCCCGGCGTCGACAACCGCTTTCATGGACTCCGGAAAGGTTTCGGCGGAGTGGCCGGGGACAAACCAGGTCGTGGTCAGGCCGAATTTCTTGAACATTTTGAGCAGACGATAAGTGCCCACTTCGCCGGCGAACATGCCGCGCGAAATATCGTCCGGGGAGTCTTCTCCACCGTAAGAGCCGAGCCAGCCGGCGACGGCGTCAACGTCAATGCCGTAACCGCAGAGAATTTCTTTCGCCATGACAAACCTCCAGTCGAGTTCGGGTGATGAGCCTGTTTCCGCGCGCGTAGCCTCGCGTGAACGCGCAACGGGAAACGGTGCCTGTGCTAGATATTCGCTTCCTCCATTTCGGCAAAAAAGCCGGCCAAGGTTTTTGGATCCCGTGTACAGCCAAGGGCAAGCATCAGTTTAAGCCGGGCTTTCTGACTGCTCAAGCCGCCGCTCAAAATGACGCCCAGGCTTCGCAGATGGACCGCTCCGCCCTCGGCCGCATAAACGCCGAGGGTCCGCCCCGCGATAACGCGTGAAGCCGCCACCACGGGAATACTTTGGGACAAAAACCCGCGCAGGGCGGGAATAATAACGGCGGGCACGTTGCCCCGGCCGTATCCTTCCATCACCAGGCCCTGAATGCCCAGAGGGCGCAATGCTTCGAAAAACGCACTGTCCATGCCGGTGAAAATTTTGATGACCGGAACGTTTTCCACAAGCGCCTCCGGCCGCAAAGGCGCTTCGTTCGCTATAGCGCAACGCATGAGAATGCCGTCGGCATCAATGATACCCACCGGACCGCATTGCGGAGAGGCAAACGCCGCGACACTGGATGTGTGTGTTTTTGTCGCATAGCGCGCTGCATGGATTTCGCCGTTCATAACCACCAGAACGCCGTATCCCCGCGTTTTGGGTGAAGCTGCCGCGCGCACGGCGCACAGGAAATTGTAGGGCCCGTCAGGGCTGAGATCGCTCCCGCTGCGCATGGCGGCGGTGAAACATACCGGCTTTTCAGGGGCGAGATAAAGATCAAGAAAGTAAGCCGTCTCTTCCATGGTGTCCGTTCCGTGGGAAACAACCACCCCCAGGACATCCCGGCGAGCCAAAAAGCCTTCCACTTCCTTTGCCAGCTTCCACATAACGCCCGGCGTCATATGAAAGCTGGGCATATTAGAAAATTCCACAACCTCCAACGGGATGACATCCGCCAAAAGCGGCACGGCCGCTATCAGTTCTTGACCGCTGGCCGCGGGAACCTCCCCGCCTTTCACCGGATCATAACGCATGGCGATGGTGCCGCCCGTGGATACGACAACGACCTTCGGCTGCATGCGACACCTCCGCGTCGTGTTCGGCGGGATTTTACAAAAAACGGCTCCCGCCCGGTTGCGGAAAAAGACAAAACCAGTTTACCCAAACGTTTGGGTTGTTGTATTTATATAACTCAAACGTTTGGGTAGAGGCAAGTGTTTTCTGAACTGACCAGAGCCCAATCGCACGGCATGCGTTTTGCTATTTCCATAAAAAGCGGATACAAGTGAACACAGACGTTTCCCGCCTACAGCGTATCGGATTATGCGTTCAAAATTCCTATGCAAGGCGGCGCGCCGCAGCGATACCGTTATGAAAAAAGACAAAACCTCCACGCTGCGCTCTTTGGCGGCACAACTCGATATCCATGTATCCACGGTCTCCCGCGTGCTGCAAGGCGACGACGCCCTCGCAAGCAAGGCCGCATCCAAGGCAACCATAACGCGTATCCGCGCTCTGGCCGCCGAATATGGCTATACGCCCAACCCCCACGCCATCAGTCTGCGCACCAGGCAAAGCCGCTTGATCGGCGTGTCCGTCCCCCGGCTTTCCGACATCATCTGGGCCACAATTTATGAAGGCATTGAAGAAACGGCTCTGAGCAAGGGCTATTTCGCCTATGTTACGAACAGCTACGACAAGCCCGACATCCAGAACCGCCAGTTGGCTCTGGCCCAGGCCCGGCGGGTTGACGGCCTGATTCTGGGGGACGCGCATACCACCCCGGAAACCCTGGATTTTTTGAGCAAGCTCTCCATTCCATTTGTGCTTGCCCTGCGCCATGCCGGCGACTTTCTTTCCGTGACCTGTGACGATCACGACGGAGGGAGCCAGGCGGCGGCGCATCTTTTCGCCCAGGGGCACCGCGAGGTGGCCGTCATTGGCGGCTCCCGCTTTACCTCGACCGGCCAGGAGCGCACTGCCGGCTTCACGGATTTTTTCAGACAGGCGGGACACCCCATCCCTGAAGAGCGTGTTATTTTTTCCAGATTCGATTCGCAGGCCGGGCGGGAAACGACGCAAAAATTACTCGCCGCGTTTCCTTCGTTGACCGCCATCTACGCGGTCAACGACTTCGCCGCCATAGGGGCCATGGGGGCTATGCGGGAAGCCGGGATCACGCCGGGCGTATCCATGGCTCTCGTCGGATACAACGATACGCCTTTGGCTTCGGAGCTACCCATTCCGCTCTCAACGCTGCGCAACCCTGTACGCGAACTCGGCGAGCGCGCCATGGAGCTGCTGCTCTGCCTTCTGCGGAAAGAACCGTGCCAAAGCGTGGTGCTGAAACCGCGGCTTGTCATTAGAGAAAGCAGCCGCTATACCGCCAGGGCCTTGCCTTAAAAGCCGCCGCTTCATATCTGGTCATCATTTGCGTTGGTCTTGTGCCGGCCTCGCGGTCAGGCATGACCCAAGATTTATCGGGAGACAGCCCCTACGCGGGGATGAGTTGGAACATAAACGCCGCATGCAAGGCGCTGCCCGCCAGCACGAAAACATGAAACAGCTCGTGAAAGCCGAAATGACGCCAGCGCAAAGGCGGCCATTTGACCGCATACATGACCGCGCCCAGGGTATAGGCCAGCCCGCCGCCCGCAAGCAGCGCGACGGCCGTGCCTGAAACCGCCTGCACCAACGGGTAGAAAGCGATCAACACCAGCCAGCCCATGAACATGTAAATGGCCGTGGACAGCCAGCGCGGCGCCTGCATCCAGACAGCCTTCAATACGATACCCGAGACGGCAAGCCCCCAGACCAGCCCGAAAAGGGTCCAGCCCCAAGCCCCGCGCAGCGGCAGCAGGCAAACCGGGGTGTACGTTCCGGCGATCAGCACGAAAATCATCATGTGGTCGATGCGCCGCAAGATGCGGATGGCTTTTTCCGAAAACTTGGGCATGTGGTACACGGCGCTGGCCGTATAGAGCAGGAAGAGCGACGCGCCGAACACGGCGAAAGCCACAAAATACCGTGCGGAAGCGTGGTGGCGCGCTGAAAGGACGATAAGCAGAACGGTGCAGGGTATCGCGAGTACGGCGCCCGCCAGATGGGTAAGACTGCTGACCGGATCACGCATTTTTTGCAGCATGGCGTGCTCCTTGATTTTTTACGTATTCCAGAGTGTAACCGCTTCGGGGTGTTCACGCAACAAAGCATGCACGGCGTCCGGCACCAGAAAACGGGCGGACCGCCCGGCCAGCAGGCGTTCGCGTATCAATTCCGCCCTGATATCCAGGCGCGGCAGCGGCAAATGCAGCAAGCGGCCGCCACCATCTTTTCCCGGCAGGGTGAAAACCGCGTCGGCCGCGTGCACCGGGCTTGCGGCCGGCTGCGCTTCCGGCCAGCAAGCGCGCACGGTATCCATAAACACCTCGGCGGCCATGCCCGACCGGGGCACCACAACGATATCCGCAAGATACGGCAGTTTTTGCCATTGATGCCAAGTGTCTATGACCGAGAAATCCTCCGCGCCCAGAATGAAAAAAAAGCGGTGCTCCGGCTCGCGCTGACGGTACTGAAGCAGCGTATCCACCGTGTACGAGGGACCTTCGCGCTCACTTTCCAAGGTATTGACCGTCACTCTTTCCATGCCGCTTATGGCGGCCCGCAGCATGGCCACGCGCAGGTCAAAAGGCAGGATGCGGCGGCCGCCTTTATGCGGCGGCCGGGCGCTGGGCAAGAAGTCCAGCCGGACCGGTTGCAGCGCTTCCAGCACTTCCACGGCAAGGCGCATGTGCCCCAGGTGCGGCGGGTTGAAACTGCCGCCGAGTATGCCGACCAGGGGTTTAACTTCCATACTTGTCCTTTATGTATGTAAATTCACAGACGTGCGGCAAGGGCAAGGAAAATTATTTTTTTGCGTAAGGAATATACTCTTATGGTACCTGACTGAAGCAAAAAAACAATTTGACGCAGCCATTGCCCGCGTATGTGAATTTACTCTCGGATTTGGCCGGAGCCGAATACGACGAACTTCGTCGTGGTCAACTCACGCAGTCCCATGGGGCCGTAGGCGTGCAGCTTGCTGGTGCTGATGCCGATTTCCGCGCCAAGACCCAACTGGCCGCCGTCGTTCAGCCGGGTGGAGGCGTTGACCGCAACCATGGATGCGTCCGCCTCGCGGGTAAAGCGCGTCGCCCGCGCCAAATCGCGCGTAAAGATGCACTCCGTGTGGCGCGAGCTGTGCCGGGCGATGTGGGCCAGCGCTTCGTCCATATCGGCTACAACCTTCACCGCCAGGATCAAATCGCCGAATTCCATGCCGTAATCGGCTTCCACCGCTTCTTTGGCGGCAAAACCGGCGGCGTGGAACAGCGCGTATGACGCCGGGCAGGCCCGCGCCTCGATTTTGGCGGCGGCCAGGGCGGGAGCCAGCAGCGGAATAAGGCTTTTCGCTTCGTCTTTATGGATCAAAAGGCATTCCAGCGCGTTGCAGACAGAAGGCCGCTGCGCCTTGCTGTTGATGATGACCGGCACGGCGGCCGCAAGGTCGGCCCCGGCGTCGACATAGGCGTGGCACACGCCCTTGTCGTGCTTTAAAACCGGCATGGTGGCCTGGCTTGCCACGGCCTTGATCAGCCCTTCCCCGCCGCGCGGGATCATCACATCCACATATTCATCCAACGCGCACAAAGCGGCCACCGCCGCCCTGTCGGTAACGGGCACCATCTGGGCCCCATCAGAGGGCAACTCCGCATGGGCAAGGGCCTCACGCACGAGGTCCATCAAAAAGACGTTGGAATGCAACGCTTCGGAGCCGCCACGCAAGATCACGGCGTTGCCCGCTTTCAGGCATAAAATGGAGGAATCCACAGTCACGTTGGGCCGCGACTCAAAAATCATGGCCACAACGCCGAGCGGCACGCGCATGCGCCCGACAAGCATGCCGTTGGGGCGCTGCCACTGGCTGTCTTGCGCGCCGATGGGGTCTGGCTGCGCGGCTATGTCGCGGCAGGCGGCGGCCATTTCCGCGATGATTTTGGGCGTCAGGCGAAGGCGGTCCATCTTGACCGCATCAAGGCCGTTCGCGGCGGCGCTTTCCGTGTCGCGCCCGTTGGCGGCAAGCAATTCTTCACGGCGCTCCGCCAGAAGGTCGGCAAGGCGCAGCAGCGCGGCATCCTTGGCGGCCGGGCTGGCCCCGGCCAAAGCGCGCGAAGCGGCTCTGGCCTTTTGCCCCATCGCGGTGACCAGCGCCTGTATGGAATCGGACGACATAACGCATCTCCGTTTTTCTTTTCTGTATTCCAGATCTTTGCAAGTAGCGTTTTCAGCCGCCGCTGGCAAGGCGGGCGCGGCAACCCTTTTCCGCAAGCCCTTCAGCGTTTTTGGTATTTTTTTCCCTCACACGACAACCATTAAGAATATTTGATATTATCATGAACCACACCCCTTGCGCCCCGCTTCGCACTTGCCTATACTTATAGAGCACCATACGGGCACTTCCGCCCGAGAGCGCTATGGCACTTGCTCATGTGTCCTTATGAGAAACTGTAAAACTGGGAGGATAGCACGTGGCTATCAAGACTTTCGACCAGGTGTTGCAGGAAGTGAGGGGCAAGGCCATTCTTGTCGCGAACCGAGGCATCTCCGCCCGTCGCATCTGCCGTTCCATACGCGAACGGTTCGGCGCCGTGGCGGTTATGACCACAACCGACATCGACAAGACAGCGCCCTGCGTATCCGCCGCCCAGGAGCTGATGCAACTGGGGCCGGACCCCCGAGCCTACCTCGACATCGAACGTATCTTAACCCTCGCAAAGCAGCGGGGCGTCATCGCGGTGCACCCCGGCTGGGGTTTCGCGTCTGAAGACGACCGTTTCCCCATGCTTTGCGACAAAGCGGGCCTGGTCTTCATCGGGTCCAGCACGGAATCCATGCGCCTTCTGGGCAACAAGGTCCAGGTGCGCAAGCTGGCGAAACAACTGGATATTCCTGTTGTTCCCGGCTCAGAGGAATCCGTGGACATCCCCACCGCCAGAAAAGAAGCGGCGGCCATCGGCTTTCCCATTATGCTGAAAGCCGAAGGGGGCGGCGGCGGGCGCGGCATTTTTGAGGTGCATTCCGAAGCGGACCTTGAAGACGCTTTTGTCAAAGCTTCCACCATGGCCCAGGCTTCGTTCGGCAACCCGCGCGTGTATGTTGAAAAATTTCTGACCAACGTGCGGCATATTGAAATACAAATTATCGCCGACAAATACGGCAACGTGTTCGCGTTCGACGAACGCGACTGTTCCGTGCAGCGCAACAACCAGAAGCTGATCGAGATCACTCCTTCCCCGTGGAAAAGCATGGCCGAAGAGCTGCGCCGCCAGTTGAAAGACTACGCCACGGCCCTGGTGCGCGCGGTCGGATATTATTCTTTGGCCACCGTGGAATTTTTGGTCACGGAAGCAGGCCAGCCTTATCTTATCGAAGTGAACACCCGCTTGCAGGTAGAACACGGCATCACAGAATGCCGCTACGGCATCGACCTCGTTGAAGAACAGGTTGCCGTGGCGCTGGGCAGCCGCCTGCGCCTGAACGAAGGCAACACCCGACCCGTGCACCACGCCATGCAGGTGCGCATCAACTGCGAAGACCCGCAAACCGGGTTCACGCCCAACTCCGGCCTGATCACCCGTTACATCTCGCCGGGCGGCCCGGGCGTGCGGCTCGATTCGAACATGAATGCGGGCTATGAGTTTCCTTCCAACTACGACTCTGCGGGTGCCCTGCTCATCGTTTACGGCCAGGATTGGAGCAAGATCTGCGGCATCATGGACCGCGCGCTCAACGAATATGTGGTCGGCGGGCTGAAGACCACCATTCCCTTCCACCGCCAGGTCATCAACCACCCGCGGTTCAGGGCGGCGGATTTCGACACCCGCTTCATCGCCCACACCAAAGAGCTGACCCAGTACACCGACCTCGCGCCGGAAGCCGAACGCCTGGGCCGCCTGGTGGCGGAGATATCCGCCCGCGGCCACAACCCCTTTGTGGGCCTGGGCGAATACCGCACGGCGGATACGCCTCGCATGCCCCGTTTCGAACCGGTGTTGCCGCCCATTGACCCCAAAGTGCGCAACGCCAAATCCCCTTACCCCCGAAACGACAGAAAAGCGCTGCTCGACTATGTGCGCGATTCCGGCCAGGTGCATTTTTGCGACACCACCTGCCGCGACTGCACCCAGTCCAACAGCGGCAACCGCTTTCGCCTGGCTGAAGACGCGCTGATCGGCCCATACCTTGACAACGCGAACTTCTTCTCGCTTGAAACGGGCGGCGGCGCGCATTTTCACGTGGCCATGCTGACCAACATGACCAACCCCTTTGCCGAGGCCAGAGAGTGGAACCGCTTCGCGCCCAAAACCATGAAGCAGATCCTGATCCGCTCCACCAACGTGCTGGGCTACAAGCCGCAGCCCAGAAACCTCATGCTCCGCACGGCGGAAGCGATCTGCGCGGAGTTTCACGTCATCCGCTGCTTCGACTTCCTGAATCATGTGGACAACATGAAACCCTTTGCCGAAGTGGCTCTGGCGGAAAAAGGCTGCGTGTTTGAGCCCGCCCTGTCGCTGAGTTACGGACCGGGGTTCACGGTCAAGCACTATGTGGATGCGGCCGCGGAAATTCTGCGCATGGTGGGCTCCGTTTCCGGCATCAGCGCCAAAGAGGCGGCGAAAACGATCATTCTCGGCCTGAAAGACATGGCCGGAGTTTGCCCGCCACGTTTTATGACCGAACTGGTCACCGCCCTGCGCAAACGCTGGCCCGAACTGCTGCTGCATTATCACCGCCATTACACGGATGGGCTTTTCGTGCCCGCCGTGGCCGCTGCGGTCAAGGCCGGGGCGCATATCACCGACACCTCTCTGGGCGCGGCCACGCGCTGGTACGGCCAGGGCGAGGTGCTCTCCACCGCCGCATACCTTGAAGACGAACTGGGCCTGAAAACAGGCCTCAACAAAACCATGATCCGTGAAGGCAACTTCGTGCTCAAGCAGATCATGCCCTATTACGACAAATACACCTCGCCCTATTTCCAGGGCATAGACTATGACGTGGTTTCGCACGGCATGCCGGGCGGGGCCACATCCTCTTCGCAAGAAGGGGCAATGAAGCAAGGCTATATTCGCCTGCTGCCCCAGATTCTGCGCTTTCTCGCGGGCGCGCGGCGCATCGTGCGCTATCACGACGTGACGCCTGGTTCGCAAATCACCTGGACCACGGCCTTTCTGGCTGTCACCGGCGCGCACAAGCGCGGCGGCGACGAAGAGGTCGAATATCTGCTGCAGGTCATGGAAACGGTCAGCGCACAGCCGGAAGAAGAGCTTAGCCCCCAGATGCGCGACGCACGGCTGGGCCTGTACCGCGACTGCAACGACGCCTTTCGCGATCTGCTTTTGGGCAAGTTCGGGCGGCTTCCGCTCGGTTTTCCTCCGGATTGGGTTTACCAGAGCGCTTTCGGCGACGAATGGGAAAAAGCCCTGGCCGCGCGCACGGACGCTTCCCCTCTGGAATCGCTGCCGGATGCGGACTTCAAAACCGAGCGCAAGGCTCTGGTCGACCTCATCCACAGGGATGTGACGGAAGAAGAATTCCTTATGTACCTGAACCACCCGGGCGACGCGCTGAAAACCCTGAACCTGCGCCAGCGTTTCGGCGACGCCAACCGCCTGCCGCTGGATGTCTGGTTTGAAGGGCTGAAAGCCGGCGACGAAATGAACTTCAACGATACCGCGGGCAAGCCCCACCACTTGAGCCTGCTGCATATTCAGGCTCAAGATGATCTCGGCGTTTCGGTCGTGCGCTATGTGCTCGACTCTGAAATCATGAGCACCGACGTGCAGGTGAGCAAAGGCCGCGCCAATCCGGCCAAAGACGCCCTCAAGGCCGACCCCAACAACCCCTTGCAGGTGGGCGCGCCCAGCAACGGCGATTTGTGGGTGGTGTACGTGCACCCCGGCGACATGGTCAAAAAGGGCGAAGAGCTGTTCAACGTCTCGATCATGAAGCAGGAAAAGGCCGTGCTCGCGCCCGTGGACGGCATGGTCAAGCGCGTGCTGAAAACGGCGGACTACAAAACCCGCAAGCAGATGGTTCCCGTGCTCAAGAACGAGCTCATCGTGGAGTTGGAGGCCGTCTCCAGGCTGTGCGGTAATGCGGCCTGCGGCAAGCCCATGGGGCATGAGGCGTTTGCCTATTGCCCGCATTGCGGCGCCAAAGCGGGAGACTAGGCTGCATAGAGCAGATTGGGAGTCAACGAAAAAACGGCGCATACGCGCCGTTTTTTCGTTGAGGGGTGCAGGGCATCATGCCCCTGCCTGGGTGCAGGGCGGAGCCCCGATTGGCCCGGTCAAACGCCCCGGACGGGCATCAGCGAGGGCAACCATGTGCTGATGCCGGGAAAAGCGATAATCAGGGCGAGAAACACAAGCATCAGCACAATGAAAGGCGCCACGCCTCTGATCACGTCGTCAAAGGAAATGTCGTCACGCAGGCTTTTGATCACATACAAATCCATGCCCACGGGCGGCGTGATCAGGGCCATGGTCATGTTCACGGTGAGCACCACCCCGTACCAGATGGGATCTATGCCCAGGCTCTGCATGATAGGCAGCACCAGCGGCGTGGTCAGCAAAATGCAGGACACCGTTTCAAGCAGCGCGCCCAGAACCAGCAGCAACAGGTTGATGGCGATTATGAACATGAGCGGGCTCAGGTTGTTCTCCACCACCACCCGGGTCAGTTCCTGCGGAATGCTCATCAGGGTCAGCACTTTGCCGAACAGGTGCGCGCCGATGATGATCAAGCCGATCATACATGATGTGGTGAGCGAATCCAGGCATATCCGGGGTATCTGCCGCCAGGAAAGGGTGCGGTACACACCCATGGTCAGGCCCAGACTGCAGACCAGCCCCACGGCGGCGGCCTCCGTGGGGGTGAACACCCCGCCGTAAATGCCGCCGATGATGATCACCGGCAGCAGAAAGGCGGGGATATTGTGCCGGGTCAGTTTCCATCGCTCTTCCCAACTGGCCTTGGGCATGGGAGTGAACCCGCCCCGCATGCTGCGCCAGACCGAATAGCCCGCCAGCATCAACGTAAGCACGATGCCCGGCACGATGCCGGCCATGAACAGCCTGTCCAGCGAAGTGTCAGTGATGGACGAGTAAAGGATCATGGGAATGCTGGGAGGGATCAATATGCCCAGGGTCCCGCCCGTGGCCAGCAACCCGCAGGTAAAGCGCTTGTCATAGCCGCGCTTGAACATGGCCGGGTAAGCCACCACCCCGATGGTCACGGCCGTTGCCGCCCCTGACCCGGTAATGGCCGCGAAAACCGCGCAGGAAAAGACCGTGGCCACGGCCAGGCCGCCCGGCAGGTGGCGCACCCAGGAATTGATGGTCTCAAACAGGTTGTCGCCGACCTTGCCCACCAGCAGCACCTGGCTCATGAGCACAAACAGGGGCACCGCCAGCAGGGTGAAGCTGTTCAGCGACTCCAGCACAGTGATGCCGATAAAATTCAGAGAGATGGCTTCCTGAAACGCCGCCAGCAACACCGCCGTGCCGCCCAGGCCGAAGGCCACCGGCAGGCCGACGACGAGCGTGCAGCCAAGAAGCAGAATAACGACCAGAAATTGCAGCATCAGTGGCCCCCCCCGGCGTTATGCGGCGCCTCGGCGGGGCTGCCCCGGCGCAGCCTGACCAGCCTCTCGCAGGCCTGCAGCGCGAACTGCAAAGCCAGCAAAACAAAACCGAAGAACAACGGCATGTCGACCAGCCAGAGCGGAATGCGCAGGGCCGTGGCCGTGGTTTCGCCTGTCAGAAGGGCATCCATAAGGTTTTCCCAGCCGTGTAGCGCCACCAGGCAACAGAAGGCCGTGCCGCCGAGCGAGGTCAACAGGAAGCAACAATCCCGCGCGCGGGCGGAGAGCCTGTCGGTAAGCAGCTCCACCCGCACGTGGCGTTCGCGCATCAGCGTATAGGCCGCGCCGAACAAGATGGCCCAGGTGAAGAGGTACACGCTGACTTCCGGTATCCAGTCCGTCGGGCGGCCGGAATACCGGCAGATGACCTCTACGAACAGGATGCATCCCGCCGCCAGCAGAAAGAACCCGCTCACAAGACCGACGGCCGTAAGTACCGCCGCATAGATGGTTTTGATGCGATACAGCATGCGGCCCTTACTTGGATATCTTTTCCGCGATGGGAACCAGCTTGGCGCCCAGATCGCCGGATTTTTTCAGATACTCTTTGCGCACGCCTTCCGTGGCCTTGGCAAAGGCGGCCCGTTCGGCGGGGGTCAGTTCGTGCACTTCAATGCCGGCCTTTTTTACCGTGACCAAAGCGTCTCCCTCCGCCTTGCCCACTTCGTTGCGGATATGGCTTTCGGCGTCGCGCGAGGCTTTGGCGATGATGTCCTTCTGGGCCGGGGTCAGCTTGTTCCACCAGGCCAGATTGGCCTGCACCAGAAATTCGGCCGCGGAATAGTTGGCAAGGGTCATGTACTTTTGCACTTCAATGACCTTGCGCGAAACAGCGGCGGGCATGCCCGTGGTGGCGCCGTCAATGGTGCCGCGCTGCAGCGCCATGTACATTTCGGCGGAACTGATGATGGTGGGCGCGGCGCCCAGGGCTTTCAGGGTTTCAGAGTCGCCCGCGGAATACGAGCGCATGGTCAGCCCCTTGAAGTCGTCCGGCATTTTCAGCGGGCGTTTGCTGTTAAAGAACTGCACATACCCGTAGTCCACCCAGAACAGCACCTTGACCCCGTACTTGGAAAAGGCGCCATCCAGAATGGGGCCGGCTTCGTCCAGAAACACTTTCAGCGAGGGCAAATCCTTGAAGGTGAACGGCACGTCAAAGATATCAACGGCCGGCAGAATGCCTGACCATTTGTTCACGGGGACCAGGCCCACTTCCACGCTGCCGCCGCGGATGGCCTTGATGATTTCCGCATCGCGGTACAAGGTGCCGGAATCGAAAATCTGCACGGTCATTTCGCCCTTGGAATATTCCTGCACTTTGTCGGCGAACACGCGAAGGCCCGCGGAAACGTGATGGCCGGGCGGGAACTGGTTCGAAAGCTTGAATGTCGTGGCCGCCTTGGCCGGAGTACAGATGAAGAAGGCAAGACACAATGCAAGAAAGATCCTGAACATAACCGTCTCCTTCATGGTGAGGAAATGTGAATGAATGTTTGAGGGATACAGTAAAGCTTTCCCAAAGCCAAGCGCTTTGCGCCTTTTCGGCCGTATTTGCCGTGTGAGCACGCTGGTCCGGCCTGTCGCTCCGTCTTTATTCGCCGTTTCCGTTTACCGGGCACCCGGCGCATCTGCGCTTTGACATTTGTCGCGCCCGCGCATACAAGGGGTGAGTTTTCGTGAAAAGGAGCGCTCCATGTCCATTGATCCCAAGGATCCTACTCTGCTGCAAAAAATGTCCTCCGAAGTGGCGCCCGAGGTTTCGCCTCTGCTGCGGGGACTCTTGAACAACGCCCGGCTGATCGGCATAGTCCTGGCTCTGTGCGTGCTGGGCGCGGCGGCTTACGGCGGCTGGCGCTGGCACTCGAGCAAAAGCATAGCCGACGCGCAAACCGAGCTTGGCCGCATTCTGGTCATGTCCGTCCCGGCGGATCGCGCCGAAGCGTTGAAAGCCTTCCGGGGCAAAGCGCCCGAAGGTCTGCAGACGGCCGTCAACCTGGCACTTGCGCAGGTTAGTATCGAAAATAAAGACTATGCGACCGCCATTTCCGCCTGGGACGTGGTGGCCAAAGACCCCCAAAGCTCTTTTCACGCCACCGCGCTGATCGGCAAAGCCGAAGCCCTGGCCCTGCAAGGCAAGGATGCGGACGCCCTGGCCGTGCTTGATACTCTGAAAAATTCGGCCGACAAAAATATCAAAACCCTGGTCGACAGCCAGATCGTCGATCTGGCGGAAAAAACCGGCGATTATACCAAGGCTCTGGCCGCCTGCGATTCGCTTCTGGGCGCCACCAGCAACCCCATGGAAGCCGATTTCTGGCGCCAGAAAGCCGCTTCGCTGCGCCTGCGGCAGGCTGCGACGAAGAAGCCCTCTTAAATACTTGGGGCTCCGCCCCAAACCCCGCAAGGGGGCATGGCCTCCTTGACCCGCAATTCCTGTAAATCCGCGCTCCGCGCGGATTTACAGATAATGGGGTGCAGGGACTGGTCCCTGCCGGGGCATGGGGCAGCGCCCCATTCTCGTAAAGGAGCTATCATGACCCATCCTGTTCTGGCTGAAAACGACGGACCGCACCTGCTGCTGGGCAACGAGGCAATCGCCCGGGGCGCGCTGGAAGCGGGCGTCAACATCGTGACCTGTTATCCCGGCACCCCGTCTTCCGAAGTGCCCGACACCTTCCGCCAGATCACGGGCAGCGGGCGTTTCATCATGGAGTATTCGGTCAACGAAAAGGTGGCCATGGAAGTGGCCGCCGGCGCCGCCCTGGCCGGCGGCATGGCGCTGGTCACCATGAAGCACGTGGGCGTCAACGTGGCCGCCGATCCGCTCATGACCATGACCTACCTGGGCCTGCCGGGCGGGCTGGTGCTGCTTTCCGCCGACGACCCCGGCTGCCACTCCAGCCAGAACGAGCAGGACAACCGCACCTATGCCCGCTTTGCCGGCATGCCCTGTTTTGAGCCCGCATCCGCGCAGGAAGCGAAAGATATGACCCGCGAAGCCCTCTTGCTGGCTCGCGAAACCGCCCAGCCCGTCATGCTGCGCACGACGACCCGGGTCAACCACCTGCGCGGCCCTGTGACATACGGCGCATTGCCCGCCCCGGCGGCCACCGTGCCGTTCACCAAGAACCCGCGCCGTTTCGTGCCGGTGCCCGCCGTGGCCCGCGCGCGGCACAATGAGCTGGTCAAGAATTTGGAAGCCGCCGCCGAAATGGCGGAAAACTCCCGCTGGAACCGTGAACACGGCAAGGGCAAGGTCGGGGTCATCGTCTCCGGCATCTCTCGCGCGTATCTGCACGACGCCATGCTGCTGGCCAACTGGCAAGACAAACTGCGTGTGCTGGAACTGGGCTTCACCTGGCCCCTGCCCGTGAAGCGTATCGAAGCGTTCATGCGCAGCGTGGATACCGTGCTGATTCTGGAAGAAGGCGAACCGTTGGTTGAAAAAGACCTGCGCGCTCTGGCCCAGCGCCAGGGTATAGCCACCCCCGTTTTCGGCAAAGGCGGCCCTCTGACCGTGTTCGGCGAATATTCCACCCCCAAGGTACGCGAAGCCGTGGCCAGGCTTCTGGGCGAACAGCCGGGCACCGCGCCCGCCTGCGCCGTGCCGGTTCACGATCTGCCCCAGCGGCCGCCCACGCTCTGCGCCGGGTGCGCGCACAGAGCCATGTATTACAGCGTGCGCCGCGTTTTCGGCGACAACGCCGTCTATTCCAGCGACATCGGCTGTTACACGCTGGGTTTGGTACCGCCGCTCTCCACGGCCGATTTCCTGTTCTGCATGGGGTCTTCCATCTCCGGCGGTTCCGGCTTCGCCCGGTTTTCCGACAAGCCCGTGCTGGCCTTTATCGGTGACTCCACCTTTTTCCATTCCGGCATCACAGGCCTGATCAACGCGACCTTCAACCGGCACAACCTGATCATGGTCATTCTGGATAACGGCACCACGGCCATGACCGGGCACCAGCCCAACCCCGGCGTGGACCAGCAGGTGCTGGGCGACGGGTGCGTGCATATGGATATCGAAACCATCGTGCGCGCCTGCGGCGTGGAACAGGTGGCCAAGGTCAAGCCCCTCAACGTCAAGGCCACCCTGCGCCTGCTGGAAGAGATGAAAGAAAAGACCGGCGTGCGCGTCATCATCGCGGAAGAGCCCTGCGTGCTCTACGCCCGCCGTACCCTGAAAAAAGCCCGCGGCCAGGTGGCCTATGTGGCGGAACAGACCGACAGCGCCCGCATGGTGGCCGAAACCCTGGCCTGCCCCGCGTTTTCACGCGACAAGGGCGACGTTTCCGTTGATGCCGCTCTCTGCGCAGGCTGCATGGTCTGCATGCAGGCTTCCACCGACTTCAAGGCCCGTAAAAAGGATATCCAATGAACCAGTCACGCGTGCGCATCCACTTTGCCGGTGTGGGCGGCCAGGGCACCCTGACCGCGACCACGCTCCTTTCCAAGGCCGCCCTGGACCAGGGCCTGCCTGTCGTTTCCGGTGAAATTCACGGCATGGCCCAGCGCGGCGGGGTCGTGGAATCCACATTGCTGCTCGGCGGCTGGATGAGCCCCGTCATCAGCCAGGGCGAAGCGGACATCATTCTCGGCTTTGAAGCCCTGGAAACTTACCGCGCCCTGCCCTATCTGGCCTGCGGCGGCGCCATCCTGTCCAGCACCGATTTTGTGCCGCCTCCCGGCGTTTCCGCGGGGCGCGAAGTTTGTCCGCCGCTTGAAGAAATCAAAAAGAGCGTCGCCGCCGTGGCCGCAAAATTCTGGTTCGTTCCCTGCCAAGAACTGGGGCTGAAAGCCGGGTCCGTGCAGTGCGCCAACACCGTTCTCTTGGGCGCTCTCGCCGCTACCCGCCTTATCCCCTTCGGCCCGGACGCCCTTAAAGACTCGGTTAAACGCCACCTGCCCCCGAAGCTTGTGGACATGAACCTCAAAGCAGTGGACCTGGGCGCCGCCGCCGTGGCGTAAAACCGGGGGGGGGGGGGCGGGGGGGGGCCACCCCCGCCCCGGGCCGCGCCGGGGGGGGGCCACGAGAGGGGGGCGGGGGGGGGGGGGGGGCGGGGGCGCGGGGGGGCGGGGGGGGGGG
>JAVBNL010000068.1:0-12547 GCA_031551515.1 Desulfovibrionaceae bacterium | reverse complement strand
CACCTGGCCTGCCAGAACGCCAGGGTCGTGCTTGCCGTCTTTGACCACCGGCTGGCCGTTGACCAGCACGTGGATGATGCCGTCCGGATGCTGGCGCGGCTCGTCATAGGTGCCCTTGTCGATGACGGTCTCGGGGTCGAAAACCACCACGTCGGCGGCGTAGCCGGCTTTCAGAAGGCCCCGGTCCTTGATGCCGAAAACTTCGGCGGGGCGGGCGGTCATTTTGCGCACGGCTTCGTGCAGCGGCAGGACTTTTTCTTCGCGCACGTATTTGCCCAGAACCCTGGGGAACGCGCCGAACACGCGCGGGTGCGGCTTGCCGCCCAAAAGGCCGTCGGTGCAGACGTTCATTTCCGGGCGGGAGATGAAGGCTTTGACGTGCTCTTCCAGGCCGTAGAAGTCGACCATGCCCACTGCGTTGTCTTCTTCGTATAAGAGGTCGAAGGTGGCTTCCAGCGGTTCTTTGCCGCGTATCCGGCCCAGTTCCACCAGGTTTTTGCCCAGAATGCTCTTGTTCTTTTCGGTCTTCACGTCGGTGACGAAGATGCCGTCCAGGCCGGCGAAGGCCACAAAGTTATCCCAGCCTTGAATGCCGTTCCAAATGTCTTTGGTCATGCGTTTTCTGGCGTCAGCGTCGGCCAGACGGGCAAGGAGCTTGTCCGTGCCGCCGTCGTGCACCCAGGGCGGCAGAATCACGCCCAGCATGGTGCTGCCCGCGACGTAGGGGTATTGGTCGAAAGACACGCGAATGCCTTCGGCTTTGGCTTTATCAAGCAGACCCAGCACTCTTTCGAACTTGTCCGCGTTGTTTTTGCCGCAGATCTTGAAGTGCGAGAAGTGCACCTTCACGCCGGAACCGCGCCCGATGTTGATGACTTCTTTCATGGAGTCGAGAATGGTGTCCGCTTCGCTGCGCTGGTGAATGACGAAAGGCGCATCGTGTTTCGCCGAGATTTTGCACAGCTCGGTCACTTCGCGGGTGTCGGAATAGGCGCAGGGCATGTAGATCAGGCCCGTGGAAAAGCCGTAGCCGCCCGCCTGCATTTCGCGGTCCAGAATGTCGCACATCTTTTTCAGCGTCGCATCGTCGGCCAGGCCGCTGTCCAGCCCCATGCCTTCCATGCGCACGTTGCCGTGGGGAATCAGGTAGGTCAGGTTGGTGCCCGACTTGTTCTTTTCAAGCATCTTCAGATAGTTGTCGGTGTTTTCAAAGCCCCAGTCCAGCTCTTCCATCACGCCGTCAAGGCCGGCCAGGTTCTTTTTCCAGGGGCTGATGTGCTCTTTGGGCAGCGGCGCCATAGAGATGCCGTCCTGGCCCAGAAATTCAGTGGTAACGCCCTGCATGACCTTGGCTTTGAGCTGCGGCTCTTTGAAAACGAGCAGGTCGGAGTGGCTGTGGGTGTCGATGAAGCCGGGGCAGATGACGTTGCCGCCCGCGTCCAGCACCGTGTCGCAGTCGGAGGTAAAAACGTTGCCCACGCCCGCGATTTTGCCGTTTTCAATAACCACGTTGCCGGGGGTGGGGGCGCTGCCGCTGCCGTCTATGATCTGACCGTTTTTAATCAGGATGCGCACGGTGGGTCTCCTTGGTCTTGGGGCCGGCGCCCGGAATGACCGGGCGCCGGCAGGGATGAGGGATTAGGCTTATTCGGCGGAAGAAGCGGGGGTGGCGCCGACGCGGATGTTGCCGCTGTCGGTGGGTTCGCCCCGCAGTTCGGACAGGCGGTTGGCCTCAATATGTTCCGCGGTGATGGCCGGCGGCGCCGCGGGCACGCCCATGGAGCGCTCGATCTTGGACACCGCGAAGAAGGCGATGGTGCTGACGAAGGAGCCGAAAACCAGAGACATGATGCCGTAGGGTTCCTTCATATACTGCCAGTAGCCGGCGGCGATGGAGCCGAACACGATGGCCGCGAGGCCGCCGTTCTTGGTGGCGTTGTTGTAGATGAAACCGAACAGGAAGGCCGCGAAAGGACCGGCGGAACGCATGGTGAAGCCGAAGACCAGCAGCGGAATGATGCCGATGGATTCATCAAGGGCGATCCACAAGCTGGCGATGCCCATCAGCACAATGACGCCCTTGGAAACCAGCACGATCTGGCGGTCGGTAGCGTTGGGGTTCACATAGCGCTGATAGATGTCTTTGGTGAACAGCGTGCAGGAGCCGATGAGGTTGCCGGAAGCCGAAGACATGGTGGCCGCGACCACGGAAGCCATGACCAGGCCCGCGATAGTCCAGGGCGCGAATTTCATGGCCGCCATGGGCATGGCCTGGTTGGGGTTGATGCCGTCAAAGTGGGCCATGGCGCAGAGGCCGATGATGGCCGGAATGAAGCCGTAGCAGGCCATGAGCAGGGAGCAGAGGAAGGAACCCAGGCGCGCGGTCTTGATGTCGCGGGCGGCGAAATAGCGCTGCACGGCTTCCTGACCGGTGGAAAAGGTCATGAAGTACATCAGGATGAGGCCGACGATGGTCTTCCAGCCGACCAGGGTCATGCCGAGCTTGGCCGGAGCCTTGGCCGCGATGTTGGCGGTGACCGTATCCCAGCCGCCCGCGCCGGAGAGGATGATGGGCATGGCGATGGCCATTCCCACGGTAATGAACAGGATATGCACGATATCCGTAAAGGCGACCGACACGAGGCCGCCCATCATGGTGTACAGGGTGACCACGATGGCCACCATGATGGTCACCGTCGTGAAGTCAGCGCCTGACACGGTCTGGATGATGGAGCTGGTGGCCTTGACCTGGGCGGCCGTGGCCACGAACAGGGTGGCAAGAGAGAGAAAGGTGGTGATTACATGCGAGGGCGTGCCGTAGCGGCGTGCCAGAATTTCAGGAACCGTCGTGGCCATGGATCTGCGCAGAAAGGGGGCCACGAAAGACACCAGAAAAATGCCGATGCCGGCGCAGACCACATACCAACCGGCGGAAAGGCCCCAGTCGCCGTATGCGCGGGCGGCCACGCCGATGGTGCTGCCCCCGCCGATTTCAGCGGCGGCCAGCGTTCCGGCCATCATCAGGGGGCCGAGAGAGCGCCCGGCCAAGTGGAAATCTTCCGAGCTTTTGACTTTGCGGAACGACACGAACAGAGCAATGGCGATCATGGTCGCCATGTACGCGATAATTATATAAAACGTTGCGTGCATGTATTCTCTCCTAATGCTGAATACATAATACCGTTGTGCGCCGGGCGCGGCGCGCCAGCCTCGCCGGAAACGCCTAAGCCAAAAGCGCCTTGCTGATGGCGGCGTACCCGTCGACAGCCAAATACAATTGCGACACTTCTATATATTCATCGATGGTATGGGCCAGCGTTTCAAGAGAGGGCCCGAACCCGATGGTTTTGATCCCTTTTTCACCGGCATAATGGCTGCCGTTGGTGCAGAAGGAATAGTGCGATATGGCGGGGTTGAGGCCCACGCCGCGCAGGCCTGCCAGGGCCTTTTGGATGAAGTCTTCTTTTTCGTCGAAAACCCAGCCGGGGAAGAAGCGCTCGCCCTCGATAAAGCCGCCGGGGTGGCACTTTTCTTTGCCCTTGGCGTAAGCGGCCTTGGCCTTGAACTGGGGGTTGGTCTTGGCAAGATTGGCGATGGCTTCCTGATAGGGGGCCATGACCGATTCCATGCTTTCGCCGACCAAGAGGCGCCGGTCATAGGTGGCGCGGCAGTGGCTGGGCACCACGGATGCGCCGGGGTAGGGGGTGGAGATGATGTCGGTCAGAACGGAGACGCCCTTGCCCAGAATGGGGTGCTCGCTCACGGGCAGCTTGTCCACGGCGCGGGCCAGGTCCATCATCAGGTGCACGGCGTTCACCCCCTTGTGGGGGTTGGCGGAGTGCGCGGGCACGCCGAAGGTTTCAAGGGTGATCTCGGCCCGGCCGCGTTGGCCGATCTTCAGGTTCATTTCGGAAGCTTCGCCGATGACCACGATGTCGGGATTGCAGCGGGCGGAAATTTCGCGCGCGGCGATGCCTTCAAAGCATTCTTCGTGCACCACGCCGGCCACGATGATCTCACCGGCAAAATCCTTGCCCGTCTCGGTGGCCACTTTGGCGGCGGCCACAGCCATTGCCGCCACCGCGCCCTTCATGTCGGAGGCGCCGCGTCCATAGATGCGGCCGTCGATCAGCTTGCCGCCGAACGGCTCCTGCTTCCAGGCGGAAGGGTCGGGCACGGGCACGGTGTCGATATGTCCGTCATACAGCACTTTGGGGCCGGGGCGTTTGCCCTTGATGGCGCCGATGATGCTGCCGTACCTGTCCACGTGGATGTCGTCGAAACCGTTCTGCCGCATATAGTCGGCCAACACGGCGACAACCTTGTCTTCTTCGCCGGACAGGCTGGGCTGCTGGATCAGCTTGCTGCACAGGCTTGTTACGGCTTCTTTCTCTGACGCGTTGATCATGAGTTGCCTCCGTCGGGGTACTTTCCGTGCCACACGATGTCACGGTAGGTTTGCGGGGAAGTGTCGCCCTCCGTGCTGATCAGCAGCACGGAAGAGGCGGGGCCGAGCTTCAATGTTTCGCGCATGCCGGCCGCGTCCGGGCTGGTCATGAGGTATTCCAGCATGCCGGTGGTGACAGCTCCGGATTCGCCGGAAATAACCCGTTCGTCGCCGGGCAGCGGGGCGCCCAAAAGGCGCATGCCGTTGGCCGCGATATAGTCGGGGCAAGAGATGGAAGCGGCTGCGTAATCGCGCAGCACGCCCCAGCTTATGGTGCTGGGTTCGCCGCAGGCCAGGCCCGCCATCAGGGTGTCAAGGTCGCCGGTGACGTTGCGGGGTTTGCCGTCTTTGGCGGCCATGGATGTATAGATGCAGTTGGCCTGGTGCGGTTCCACAATGACCGTGACCGGCATGTCGTCGCCCAGGGCGGCCGCGAAATAACCCAGCGCAGCGCCCGCGAACGAGCCGACTCCGGCTTGCAGAAAAAGGTGGGTGGGGGCTTTGACCCCGGCGGCGCGCAGTTGTTCCAGCGCTTCCATGGCCAGGGTCATATAGCCCTGCATGATCCAGCGGGGGATATCCTCGTACCCTTCCCAGGCCGTATCCTGCACCATGATCCAGCCGTTTTTTTCCGCGTTGCTGTTGGCCAGGCGCACGGCGTCGTCATAGTTCAGGTCGGTCACGGTGCAGGAAGCGCCGGTGGCCAGAATATTGTCCACGCGGGTTTGGGCCGCGCCCTTGGGCATATAGACGGCGGCGTTCAGGCCCAGTTGCTGGGCCGTCCAGGCGACCCCGCGGCCGTGGTTGCCGTCGGTGGCCGTGGCAAAGGTGATGCCCTTGAGCCGCTTTTGCGCTTCGGTGGCCCGCAGCACGTCGCGCCCCGCTTTTTCAAGGGGCAAGCCCAGGCGCTTCGCCAGCAGATTGCCTATGGCATACGCGCCGCCCAGCACCTTGAAGGCGTTCAGGCCGAAGCGCTTGGATTCGTCTTTAACGAATACGGAACCGAGCCCCCATGATTTTGCCAGGTTGGGCAACGGAACCAGGGGCGTTTTTGCGTATTCGGGAAAGCTTTCATGAAAAGCCCGGACTTTGGCGGCGCTTTCAGCGGTGAAATCGACAAGGGGCGCGCCTTTTCCCGCTTGTTGCTTTGCCGTGTTGTGGAAAAACAGAATCTTGTTCACAAAACCTCCTCGCAAGCCGGGCTGGATACCGGCACGGTAATGCGGAAGGTAATAGCAAAATCGGGGCCAAAAGCGGGTGAAGGAAAAAAGACAGGCGAAAAAGAGAGTTATGCCAGATTTTATTTGGACGACAAAAAGAAGAGGGTAATCTCATTTTGATAATTTCTCAAAATGAGAGAAAAAAGAAGCGAATACTTCTCAAAATGAGATGCGGCGCAGGTGCGCGAAAGCCCGTTACGGGGCGTCTTGTTTCAGCTTGCGGTACAAGGTCGCCACGCCGATGCCCAGGGCTTTGGCGGCGTCGCTTTTGCCCTTGGTGTCAGAACCGTACAAGGCCAGCGCGTTGCGAATGGCCTCTTGCTCCAGCGTTTCCAGGGGAATGACGGCTGCGGGCCCTGACGCGGCCGCGCCGAATGCCGCAACGGGTTGCAGCGCGGATGATTCGGCGGGAGAGGGCATGGTCGACCGGCGGATCTTTTGCGGCAGCATGGGCAGCGACACGGTGCCGCCGCCGGGAATGATGTTGGCCAGATATTCCATCACGTTTTCAAACTCGCGCACGTTGCCCGGCCAGGAATACGCGGTGAAGATTTCCATAACCGCGTCGGGCAGGCGGCCCGTGCTCTTGCCGAACAGCTTGCAGTATTTGTCCAGAAAGTGGCGGGCCAGAATGGGTATATCCTCGCGGCGTTCGCGCAGGGGCGGAATTTCCAGCGGAATGACGTTCAAGCGGTAATACAGATCGTCGCGGAACATGTTCTGGCGGATCATTTCCTGCAAATCGTTGTTGGTCGCCGCAATGACCCTCACGTCCACATCCACCAGGCGGTTGGAGCCCAGGCGGATGATGCTGCGCTCTTGCAGCACGCGCAACAGTTTGACCTGCAAAAAAAGCGGCATGGCGCCGATTTCGTCCAGAAAAATCACCCCGCTGTGGGCCAGCTCGAACTTGCCGATGCGGCCCGACGGGCTTGCGCCGGTGAACGCGCCGCGCACGTAGCCGAACAGCTCGCTCTCAAGCAGGGTGTCGGGTATGGCCCCGCAGTTCACGGCGATAAAGGGCTTGTCCGCGCGGTCGCTTTCCGCGTGGATGGCGCGGGCGAACAGCTCTTTGCCCGTGCCGCTCTCTCCGGTGATGAGCACGGTGGAGGATGTGCGGGCGATCTGCTTGACCTTTTTGGCCAGCAGGCGCAGGGGGCGGCTATCTCCACGTATGGCGGCAAGGCCGCCCGTATTTTCCGTGGCCGTGGTCATGGCGGAAAGGCGCTCGGTCAGGCGGGGAAGCGAGTCGAAAACCAGAACCGAGGCGTACGCGGGATCTTCAGAGGCAAGGGGCGAGAGGTGCCCCATAATCAAAGTGGAGCGATCGGCGACGCGCACTTCGAATTCGTCCATGTCGGACAGAATGTCCCCGGTTTTTCTGACGCTCAGATCGCCGGGCTGGGCGTCTTTTTCCAGGCCCAGCTCTTGCCGGGCCGTGTCGTTGCAATAGGTGATGCCGCCTTCGCGGTTCAGCACCAGAATGCCCCTGTGGTTGCTGTCCACGATCTGCAGGAGCGTGTCCAGCATATTGCTGGTGCGCGCCTGGCGGACCTGGTTGCGTGCTTCACGGGCGATGCCTTCGGCCATTTGCTGCACAAAGTCGATGTACACGCGTTTTTGCACCATCACCCGCACCCGTTCGTGCACGGTGAAGCAGACCATGCCGATAATACCCAGCACTTCGCCGTCAAGCACGATGGGCGTGCACAGGCACAAAGTTTCACGGCAGCTTTTCAGGGTGGGGCAGTTTTTACAGATGGGGTGCGAGCGCGGATTCTCGACATACACGGTTTCGCGGCTCGTGATGGCGTGGCGGTAAACCTCGCCCGCCTCTTCAATGCTTTTGCCCACCCCTTCGGCATATATGCCCGTGCCGGCCACGCGCATCAGGCCGGAATCGACGACTTCGATGTCAATGCCGGTCACCGTGGCGATGATGTTCGTGAAACGGACGACAAAAGGCTGGATGCTGCGTAACATTCGAGTCCTTGGGTGTGCGGGTGAAGCGGCGCATGCGCATAATAGCGGTATATGCGGAAAAAGTGAACAGGCGGAATGCAGTGAAAAGCGCCGTGGAACGGGTGCGCTTCATGCGCTCTCTTCCGGGCGGTATTCGACCAGCAGCTGTCCCTTGTGTACCCCGGCCGGGCGGACGGCAAGCAGCGCGCGCTGCATCGACGCCGCGGGCAACGCATCGCCGGTGAAGCGGCAGTCGCTGTAAAATTCATTGACGCCGCCGCTATGTTCGCCGCCCTCGCAGACCACGTGCACCAGCGGCAAAGCAAGACAGCCGTGCAGAAAAGCTTCTTTTTTCTCCGCCACGATACGGCGCAGCCGGGCGGAACGGTTCTTTTTCACCGCCGCGTCCACCTGTCCGGGCATGGCCGCCGCAGCCGTGCCCGGCCGGGGCGAATAGGAAAAAACATGGGCGTAGGTAAAAGGCAGCGTCCGGGCCAGGCGTTCCGTTTCCAGCGCCTGCGCGTCCGTCTCCGCCGGGAAGCCGGTCAGAATGTCCGCGCCCAGGCCGTAGCGGGGCCAGATGCGGTGAAGCTTCGCGCAAAATCCGGGCAGAATCAAAGGGTCATAGTGCCCCCGGCCCATGCGCCGCAGCACGTCAGGGCTGCCGCTTTGCAAGGATAGATGCAGGTGCGGGGCAATGAGCCGTGACGCGGCCAGCACATCCAGGGCTTTGGCGTCCAGTTGGCCCGGTTCCAGCGAGCTTAAGCGCAAGCGGGCCCTGCCCGCCCATTCAGGGGCGAGAGAGCTGTCCAGATAGGCCGCCAGGTCCCAAAAATCATGGGGTGGGTCAAGGTCGCGCCCGTACTGAAACAGGTTGATGCCGGAGAGCGTGATCTCGCGAAAGCCCGTTGCCAGCAGCCGCCGGGCTTCGGCCAGGGTTTCTTCTTTCGGCCTGCTGCGCGAAGGGCCCCGCGTCAGGGGCACGATGCAGAAGGTGCAGCGGTGCGAGCAGCCGTCCTGCACTTTGACCAGCGCCCGCGAACGGTCGTAGCCGGTGACGGCGAAGACGGGCCAAGGGGGCGCTGGTTCGTGGCGGGGAATGGAAAGCGCAAAACTTTCCGGGCGCAGCAGGTCGGTTTTTGCGTCCTGGGGAATGACAGCGGCCACGCCCGGCAGTTCCGCGAGCTCGTTTTGCAGCACCTGGGCGGCGCAGCCGGTCAGAATGATGGCCGCCTCGGGCGCCGCGCGGTGGGCTTTGCGCGCGGCCGCGCGCACGTCGGCCACGGCTTTGGACGTGACCGCGCAGGAATTGATGCAGATATAGTCCGTCCCCGCCGCATCCGGGCTTTCGCTCAGGCCGTGCGCCAGCCAGGCCTCGCGCAGGGCGTGGCTTTCATACTGGTTGACCTTGCAGCCCAACGTGATGATATGAAAACGCATGCCGGGCGCAAATGGTGTTTGTTTCATGTCCGGCTGCTGTATACCGTCTTGCCCTGTTTGTGAAGGAGGCGCCCATGCGCCGTGTTTTTTTGGCAGCGATGCTGTGCCTTGTGCTTCTGCCCGTCTGCGTGGTGGGGGCGTCCACAGCGTCCGCAGCGCCCGCGCAAAGCCGCAGCCCGCAGTTTGTGGACCGTGAAGGTGCGCTGCCCTCCCACGGCCGGGTGGTCATCCGTTCCGGACTGGCCTGGATGAATGAGGCTTCGCCGCTTTTCGCCCTTGTGAGCAAAGAACTGGCGGAAGATTTGACGGCGCGGGGGGTCACCGTGGTGCAGGCGCCTCTTTCCCGCATGGAAGAGTTGCCCCCCGGCACGGCGGAAGTGCGCACCGCCAAGGTGCCTGAACTGCCCGGCGGCGGCAGGGGCGGGCGGCAGCGCGTCATGTCCGTGCCGGAAGCGGCCGCGCGCATGCAGGCCATGCATCTGTCGCGCGAAGGCAAGCTGCCCCGCGCCCGTTTTGGCAACCAGACCGATGTGTTGAAGGATTTCATGGGCAGTGCGACCAATGCGGCCGGCGGCAACGGCACGCGCAAAGCAGCGCCAGATGCCGGTTCCGCGCAACCCGCGTCCACGACCCGGCAAACGCGCCCCGCATCGGCGGTTCCGCCCGGCCAGGAAACGGGCATTATGCTGGCCGGGGTTCCGTTGACGAAACCGGAGCTGATCCGCTTCGCCCTTTCGCAAGAGGCGGGGCATCCGGCCTTGCGCGGGCATGCCGATATTCCCGGCCGCCTGCCGCGTGAACTGCACGAGCTGGACCCGGATGTGGCCGATTATGACCTGGTGGTGAAATTCGCCATGCTGTGGCCCGGCGCGCGGCAAAAGGAACAATCCGCCCTTGTGGCGGGCTGGCATCTGTTGCTGCTTGATTGCTATGACCTCGCGCCGGTCAGAAGCGGCAAAAAGCCGCGCCGCATCTGGCAGGCCACGGTGCAGCGGGTGGTTTCCGAGCCGAATTTGCTGTTCACTCTGCCGGAAATGGCGGATGCGGCGGTGAAATAAGATAGCTGCTCTCGCATAAAAGAATCTTGCTTTCGGTTCGTTACGGGAACGGTTCCGGTGAAGGGAAAAGGGATTTGTTTTTGTAGTTGGTCCGCCAATACAGAAGAATTTTGCTCTCAATTTTTTGTGTGCGTGGTCCCGGTGAAGGGAAACGGAATTTGTTTCTGTAGTTGGTCCGCCTGCCCGGCGGGGGCCAGGGAGGGGTCGGCGCCGACCCCTCTCCTGGACCACTCCCCTCGGCAGGGGCTTCGCCCCTGCACCCCGGGCCTCTTCCAGCGTTCTTCTCTCCCGGCCTCATTATTCCAGTTTAAGGTTTCGCCTTTTCGCACGCAGGGACCGTCGCTGATTCTGCTACGGCTTTCGCGGTTGCCATCGCGTTTGTTGCGCGACACGCCCATGCCTTGGGCGGGCGGATACGCTGTTTGTGGCGGCATATGCGGGAAGTTCAGGATGTTGTTTGGGGAAAAAGCCGCAAACTGAAGGCGGCTTGGCGTAAGTTTGATATGCGGCAATCGCGACGGAGACAGAATAGTCTTTGATCGCTGCATCGTGCCGGAGGGCGCTTGTTATGCCTACTGGCGAAACGCGGGGGTGCAGGGGGTGACGCTCAGTCACCCCTTGCCGCAGGGGTGGATCCCCAAGGAGGGGGCTGCGAAGCCACCCTCCTTGGGCCCCCGCCGGGAAGGCGGACCAATTAAAGAAAAAAACAAGCCCTCTTCACACCGGGACCACTGCCTCAAGAAAGCGAGAGCACAATTCTTCTGTATTGGCGGACCAACTACATCAAAAATTCGACATATCTTCTCACCGGAATGGCCCCTGCCAAAAAACCGGGAGTTTCGCTCTTTATTTCGCCCGTTCCGGCAACACGCTCAGCCCGTCGATCCTGTCCAGGATGCTCGCCGGGCTGGTCACAAGCTTGTGCTCCGCGCCGGGGCGCAAACTGGTGACCACGGCCTTGCCGATGATCGCCCGGCCCACCGGGTGCGTGCCGTCGGGGTTCAGCCGCATGGGGTCCGTCACCCGCACGCCCCAGACGTTGTGAAACATAACCGGAACCTCTTTGCCTTTCAGCGGGTACGAGCCCAGATACAAGCCCACATGGCCCTTCATGGTCACCAGAGAGAAGAAGGGAACCCCTTCCGCCATGATGCGCCGTTCCTTTTCATCCGGCGACAACCCGGTGACCGTGACGGGCATGCCCATGCGGTTCTGGTTGATGGAGTTGCGCGGCAGCCAGATGCCGAACGGCGTGAAAATATCCTTGGTCATGGCGGAGCAGTCGCGGTCGTCAAACAGCCCGCCCCAGCCGTAAGGCTGGCCCATCATGCGATTGCCGATCATGGCGATGTTGCCGGGCGTCAGGGGCAAGGGCTTGGGCGCGGCCGCATCGGGCATGACCCGCGCGCTGCGGGTCACAGCCAGACCGCTGGCGCCGCGCGCCGGGTACAGCAGGCTCAGGCCGCCGAATGCCGACCCGGAATAGGGCAGCACCGTGCCGATATGCGCCATCGCGGGCACGGCGCGGCCGGTCACTTCATCCGCCGGGGCGGACGGGGTCAGCACCACGTGGTCTTTCAACACGGCGGCCAGGGGAGCGGCCATCCACACGCGTATGAAATCGGCATCCACGGCGGCGATGCTTTCTATGGGCGCCCAGCCGGAGAAAAGCCGCGTTTCCACATACACCCAGGCCCCGTCGCGAGAGGTGTGGATGACGGCCACCGGCGTGCCCAAATACAGCGAAGAGACCTGAAAATAGTCGAAGGGAAAGCCTTCGCCGCCTTTGCGGGGGTTGTCGAAATAGGGCGTGTTGGTGGGCATGCGCCGCAAATTCACGTTGGCCACGGTGATGGCGTGGCGCAAGGGGCCGGACCTGCCCGCGTAGCTTTCGCGGTTGCAGTTGTCGACCAGCGCCTGCCAGCGTTCTTGCGAGAACGGCCGCAGGTTGTTGCCGAACATCTTCGCCGGGTTCAGGTTTTGCACGGCTTCGAACACGGCGGAAGGCTGCACGCTGGGCCGGGTCATCTTCCAGGGGGCGAAAAAGCGCGTGTCGTACTTTTCGTTCTCAATGCGCTGCGCGTCCGGGCTGAGCAGCATGCGGTCCGCCCCGGCTTTGTTCGCGTATACGGTCAGGTCTTGCGGCAGATTGACCAGGTCGGAGGCCACAACCGCGTCGGTGGCAAAGGGGTCGGTCAGGTCCGGCCCCGTGTATTTTTCGGCGCAGCCGGACAGGCAAAGCAGCAGGAGGACCAGAGCCGCCAAAGGGGCTCCGCCCCTTTGGAATCCCCGCAAGGGCAGGCGCGGCCTGTGCGGGGCGCGGCCCCCTTGACCCGCAATAGAGGAGCTATGTTTTGTGTTTTCAGTCATATCTATCCCCATAGCAAAATTTTTTGGGAAGGGTGGGGGTCCGGGGGGGG
>JAVBNL010000041.1:0-85453 GCA_031551515.1 Desulfovibrionaceae bacterium | reverse complement strand
CGCCTTGGCGATCTGGCAGAACTCCACCACATCTAAGCGCCGCTCCCCGCTCTCGTACTTGGAGACAAAGGACTGGGGCTTGCCCAAAAGGTCGGCAACGGCCTGCTGGGTGAGCCCTTGGCGTTTCCGCGCGGCGATAAGCCCTTCAAGAAACGCGGCGTATTCGCGGGTAAAGTTGGATTTCACGGTCATCCTCTTTTGGGATGACCCTATTGTGGTTTGCAAAATATCCCAAAACAGGATATTTATCATTACATAAAAACCACCGAGGCGGGAAAGCATGGTTTCATCAGAAGAAGTCGGTTGTATCATCAGCAGGATTGCCATTGCCGATGAGGGCTTTCTGACGCTCCTGCTTGTAGCCGCGCAAAAAGCCGGAGGCGCCCTGCTTCCCGAAGACTGCGCCAAACTGTCCGAGTGGGGAAAATTTGTAAGGATACTCAGAGCCACCATTGAGGCGGATAAAGGCACCACGCAGCATTAGCCGCCAGCATTCAAAAGGAGAACACCGTGAAAAAGCCTTTCTTCGCCATGTGGGTAGTCGCTTTCGCCTTGGCCCTTGCGGGCTGTAAGTCGGAAGAAACAAAAACCGTGGAATGGTACTTGAAGCCGGAAAACAAGACAGCCCTGGAAGCCAAGCTCGCGGAGTGCAAAAACAACCCCGGCGAATTGAAGGACACGCCGAATTGCGTCAACGCCCGCAAGGCGTTTGAGAAACAGTTCCTTGGCGGGAAGTTTGAGAAGGTGAAGGAGCCGACTTTTGGGTTTGGCAAAAAGTGATATTATGAAAGCTTAAACGCAAAAATGCCTTTATCTGCCAATAGCTCTTGATGCGAACTGTAAGAATTGATCAGTCGTTGAATAAATTCAGGTTCAATATCTTTTGCAAAGGCAAGATATCCATTAATTTTATTAATATTTTCTTCATCATTAACACGCCCAACGATCACGCCGTGGATCATCGCCCTGATTTGTCTTTTCTTTTCTCTCCCTAGTGAAACGTTGTTATCATTTGTAACGATAACGCCTGTAATTGAACGTCTATTTTTTTTTGATGCAAAAACAGTTTTATTAAGATTTAAATGCAAATTTGGACTTTTGGTTTTATTACAAATTATTTTTATTTCTTCATACAGTGTAGGTAATTCATTTTTTTTATTTATTGATATCGTAATATCGTCACTATATCTTGTGTATTTTGCTCCAAACTTATCACATAATGCATTAATTGATGAATCAAAATTATACATAATATTATTTGACAAACAAGGAGAAGATGGCGCTCCAATAGAAAGGCACATATTGCCTTTATCTTTGTTTGGACTCCAAAAAAATAATAATTTCAGTAAATTTATTTCATCAGCTGACAGTCCACAAACCACATTAAGGTTAAGTGTATCAATGTCATTTGGCAAAATAGAATGGAAAAAGTCGCTAAAATCTAATTTTAATATGTATTGATTCTCCACATGCGCTAAAGCATTTGTCTTTATCCCAACGCCCTTGATGTAAGCCATGGCAGCGCTGTGGATTGGGAGCTTTGATAGATACTCTCGAACTGCAATGGTCTGTAGCGCTTTTATAGCCGGTGTAGGCTGGGCGATTATGCGCCGCTTTTCTCTGTCCCGTTTTGGAATAGAAAATACTTTATATCTAAATGGAGCGCTTTTTATAAGAGAAAGGCAAACTTCGGGGGCAAGGCGTATTACTCTTGAGAATAGCAAAAGCATATTCATTGTGCAGCACCGCCTTCTTCTGCCACTAAAGCCCAGAGTTTATCCCAATTCCTATCAGCTCTTGAATAATGGTCAGATATACGAAATCGCCATTCAAGAGCATCTCTGCTTGGAGCTTCCTTTTTAAAAGCTAGGCTTAGCATCTTTTCTTGGCATAATGACGTATAATATCTCGATTTTCCTGCCTGCATTTCTTTTATACATTCCATTTTCTCAAGAATGTAAAATATTTTATTCAATTGAGAATCTGTTATCTCGATTCCAGATGATCTCAGCGCTGTTTTTATATCTGTCTTTTTTGCAAGCTGCGCCATATTAATTATTTCTATAACAAGTATAGATATATCACCAATATTTTTCTTATAAAATGCTTTTTCTTTTATATTTAATTTTTCAAGTATGCTACTTTTAATATCAAAAAAATATTCGCTAATTTTATCCCATTTGTAACACAGTACATCATCGTTACTGCAAATTTTTCGTATCCTATGTAATGGCCCGAGGTTAATGAAAGACTCTTTGTCTTTGTATTTAATATCTTGAAAAACAAGAATCTTTTTAATGAGGTCATTATTGCTTGCAAATGACCCAACCTCTGCAAAAGCACCTTCACTTTCAAGAAAAATCGGCACGATAGAAGCAACACTTGCCAAATCTTCTTCTAGTTCTAGGAGGTTATCGTAGCTGTCTGCGCGAAACCAGCTTTTTATGACATCTTCTGCAAGAACCAATCTTGAATAAAATTCCTCACTGTCTTGCTTTGCATACTGCATAAAAAGATGGCGGACTGACGTGTTAGGGTCAGAGCCGCCACATAAAAAAATGTCAGGCTTAGGCCTGCTAAGAATACGAAGTGACGAGACGTCAAGGCTTTCGCCAAGCTCGTCAAAAATACTTTTAACGTGTTGAGACATTAAAACCCTTTACCTAGAAAGAGGCCAATCTGGCCTTCGGATTTACAGCCTCTTCGGGTTTCGGATGGAAATCCGAAGGCCAGATTGGCCGATAAATCCTATCAATCAAATTCTGTCCGACAGAAACATCGGACCAAGTCTTTTTACGGACTTAACGCGTAAAGAGTAAATAGAGACTACCCGATCACAGCCAAAGTAGTCAACAGCAAGACTGGGATGACCCAAAAATGGTGGGGCCAGGGTGGGGCTGGAAAGCCCATAAAGAAAAAGGGCTTACGATCATCTCTCGTAAGCCCTTAAAATTCCTGGTGGAGGTGGACAGAATTGAACTGACGGCCTCTTGAATGCCATTCAAGCGCTCTCCCAACTGAGCTACACCCCCACGTGGTGAGGAGCTTTAATGCCTGAAAACCGAAAAGCTGTCAATCGCCGCGCGAAAAAAAGTTATTATTCCTTGGCGGAGCAGGGAAAAAACGCCCCGCCGTTGACCGAAAGCCACGTTTCATACTGCACGCCTTTGCCGGAATCCGTCTGCGGCAGGGGCACCGCATAGACCACGCCGTCTTCCGTTTCCAGTGGTGTAAGCGCGGGGTGTTGAACCGCCCCCGCGTCAAAGGGCGGCCGTTCGGCAAGAAGCCGTTTTTTGATTTCGCCGGGCAAGCGGGAGAAGGTGCCCCGGTTGCAGGTGAACAGCCGGATTTTGCCGGGGCCGCCCGCGGCGTCGCCGCGCAGGAAAATCCAGTCGAATTCATAGGTCTTGTTGGGCGGCAGAGAGAGCGACGGCACAAAGGCGACTTCACCGGCGCTGTTTCCGGCGTCGCCCTTGGCGGCGCGCCAGGCCAGCAGGCCTCGTTTTTTGGCTTCTTCATAGGCAAGCTGCGGCGAAGCGCTTTTCGCCGCAACCGAGGCCACGCGGTAAAACGGCGCGTAATATTTGTTGGGCCAATCTTTGGGGTCGGCGAACAGAATCTCGCTGTTGACGGGAAAGGGCGCGCCGGAAAGCGGCATCACGACAACAGCCTGCTTGCGGTGCGCGGCGAAGACCGCCTTGCGTTTTTCATATGCCGCCTCGTAGCGGGAAAACGCGCCGGAAAGGCCGTTCCACAGGGTGGGGAAGAAGTTGGAGTTCCCGCCCAGCAGCAGGGCGAAGGCGGCAAGCAGACAGACGGGTTTGCCTAGCAGGCGCAAGGGGGCAAGGCGCAATGCGTCCAGGTGCAGTCGTTCCCGGCAGGCCAGCAGGCAGAAGACGATGATGATGGTGCTGTATTGCACCATCTGGGCGGGCAGCTTGGAAACCGCGCCCACGGGCACGTCGCTGAAGGCGTGAATGACGGTCAGCGAGCCGGTAAAGCCGATGACCGCCGCAACGCCCAGGACAAGAATCAGCGGAAAGGGCAGTTTTTTATGCAGGGGCGTTTCCCAGCCCGGCGAAAACCACCCGGCGGCCAGCACGGCCAGGGCCATGATCGGGTTGGCGTATGATTTGCCCACATAGGTCCACCAGTCGTGCAGCGCATGGTGAAGCTGCGCGGATTTGACCGCGCTGGAAACGGCCCGCTTGTCTTGCCGCCGGAAGTTGCCCCTGGCCAGATACGAGAGCAAAAAACACACCCCCGCCACGATCAGCAGCGTGCGAAAAGTTTTTTGATGCGGGTGCTCGTACAGTCGGGCCATGATGTACACGGCGGCGGCGATCAGCAGCACCAAGAGGGCGCTGTATTCATAGCAGCCGGAAGCGGCCGCGCCGCTGCAAATGCAGAACCATTTCGCCCCCCGGCTGACGACCGGCCTGTTCCACAGGCGGCAGAGCGACCAGATGTAGAGCATGGTGAACACATGCCCGGCGGTGATGGTTTCAAGCTCTATCAGCAAATACCAGCCGCCAAGGCACTTGTGCGTGCACAGGGTGGCGGCCAGCCACAAGGTGGCAAAAAAAGCTGCCTGGCCGGGCGCTTTGTCGCGGCCCAGCTCTTTGGCTATGCCGAAAACGCTCAGCCAGAACAGGCCGAAAATGAACAGGATGTAGCAGGAATACAGCGTGCGGTAATGCGCGATATCGCCCAGAAAAACCCAGGTGAAGTGGTAGAAGTAGCGGCCGCTCCATTTCCACCAGGCACTGAACATGCGGTCAACGCCGCCGATCAGGTCAAAAAGATGTCTGGCCCGCAGGGCCCCGTGAAAATCGTCACCTTCGGGAAAGGTGAAAAAAGCCGCATAGACGAAAGGAATCAGAATCAGCGCCACGCACAGGGACGCCCGCCAGCCGAAGGGGCGGGCGGTGTTTTTGGGGGTCGTCATGCGTCCTTCTTTCGCGGCTGCGCGGTCTGCTTTTCAACAAGGTAGTGGGGGCGGCGCTTGACCTCAACGTAGATTTTGGCCGTGTATTCGCCCAGAATGGAGATGCAGAAGAGCTGTATAGAACCGAGAAAGATCATGGTCAGCATGATGGAAGGCCAGCCGCTGACCGTCTGCCCGTTGGCGTAGTCGATAAGGATGCTGACGATCAAAAAGGCCGCCCATAACAGGGTCAGCAGGCTGAGCACGGCGGATATGCGCAGCGGCATGGCGCTGAACGAGGTTATGCCGTTCCAGGCCAGCGAGAGCATTTTGGCGAACGAATATTTGCTGTTCCCCAGGTCGCGCTCTTTCTGCTCATACGGGACCGTGGCCGCCTGAAAGCCCATGGCCGCGATAATGCCCCGCAAAAAGAGGTTGCGTTCGGGGTAGCGGGCAAGGGCTTCCAGCACGTTTTTGCCCAGCAGGCGAAAGTCCGCGTGCTGTTCTTCCAGCGGGGTGCCCAGTTTTTTCATCACCCGGTAAAAAGCGTTGGAAAAAAAGCGCTTGCAGCGCGAATCTCCGGCCCGGTTTTGCCGCACGCCGGTGACGATGTCGGCCCCTTCGGCGAAGCGGCGCAGCATTTCAGGAATGACCGCGATATCGTGCTGCAAATCGGCGTCAATGCTGATGATGCAGTCCACTTCCTCGCGCATTTCCATCATGCCCGCCATCAGCGCGCCCTGGTGCCCGGCGTTGAACGAAAGTTTGATGCCCCTGACCGTCTCGTCGCGCAGCGCCGCCTGGTCGATGATGGGCCAGGTGGCGTCGCGGCTGCCGTCATCCACAAGCACCAGGCGGCTTTCAGGGGCGATGCGCCCCACGGCCCGCAGGTCTCGCAGAACGCCGGTCAGGGCGGTGATGCTGCCCGGCAAAACTTCTTCTTCGTTATAGCAGGGCACCACAAGGGCGAGAATGGGGGCGGTTCTGTCCATCGCGTTCTCCTGATTCACGGCCGCGCGTCCAGCAGGCGAAAGGTCCAGTGCCGGTAGCCGAGATAGTTCGCCGCCGTGGTGAACGGCAGCGAAAGAATGAATGCCGCTTTATCCCCCGCCCCCAGCTTTTTGAAGAGGTACAGCAGAGCAAGGCCGAGGCACAGCGAAGAAGCGTTGATGACCGTAAAGCGCAGCAAGGGCAAAAAGCCTGTGTCGCCCGCGTGAAAGGTCCAGCGCCTGTTCACCAGATAGCTGAAAAGACAGCCGCAAACCCACGAAACGCTGCGCGAAAAATAGGGCGAAAACCCCAGCCACAGCCCGGCGGAGTAACTGGCGAAATCCACCAGGCAGTTGGCCAGGCCCACGCAGCAAAACCGCAGAAAACGCAGCGAAAAGATATCCGCCTTGGCGGGCAGGCCTCGCAAGCCTCGCGAGTTTTGCGAGTCTTGCGGGCCGTTTTGCGGCGTTTCAGGGGGCTCTTGGCAAGCGGTCATGAGGCTTCCTGCCATGACGGGTCATGTTTGGCAAGGGCGCGGCGAAAATCCGGAGAGAGCAGCAGGGCTTTTTCTTCCTCGCGTTCCGGGGCGGCGTAAAAACGGGAGAAAGGCCCTGTGCCGCCAAGCGCGGCATCGCCGCCGGGGTGGAACATGATCTCCACAAGGTCGCCGGCTTTCGTTTTCGCCGCCACGGCGGCGAGGCCCGCTTGCAGCCGTGCGCGGTTCATGCTGCCGCTGCAAAAGGCCCCGATGAAAAAGTCCGGCGCGGGTATTTCCCGTTGGGCCAGAAAGGGCCTGAGGCTGCGGCCCCAGTATGCCAGAAGCTCGCGCCGGGCCGTTCCTGCAAGCAGCAGGGGAAGCGGCGCGGGGCAGGCATAGCGGGGTTCTTGCGGCACGCGCACGTGCGCGACGTCGCAATGCTCCAGCGCGGCGGCCAGTGCCGGCCGCAAGGTGGGAACGGCGTGCACGTGCTGGTGCCCGTCCAGGTACAGGGGAGTTTCTTTGCCGGCGGCGGCGAAAAGCGGGCCGCGCACCGCGTCGATTTGGGCGCGCCATTCCAGCGCGGCCTGTTCGTTGAACGCCGCTTTGGCGCGGGCGGAAAGCAGCGGCAGGGCAAAACACATCCAGGCCAGGGAACGGCGAAAGTTGCCGTGGCCGTCCGCCAGCAAGGGCACGGCTTCGGGCGGGGAGGTGGCGCGTCCTTCCAGCAGATTAAGGTGCACCCCCGCGCGCAGCGCCGGGTTTGCCGCAATGCGGCGGCCTAGTTCCGCCGCGCCCCGCTCAAAGACGGCCCCGGCCGCAAGAACGGATGCGCCGGCAAGAGCGCCCGCGTCGATGCAGTGTGCTATGGCGTCGGTATTGGCGTTTGAAACGCCGCAGTCATCTGCCAGGGGAAGGCAACGCATGTGACGGCCCGGTGGTTCAGCCGCTGGAGACAACGGTGCGCACGATGATGGTGTCGTTCGCTTCCACGGTGCGGTCGTGGGTCAACAGTTCGCCGTCGCGTATGACCAGGGCCGTGCCCTGCCGTATGCCCAGGTCTTTGAGCAGACGGCCCGCGGTCTTGGGCCGGGTCACGGTTTCGGCGCGGCCGCCCGGCTCGCGAATCAGGGTGATGGTGGGTATGGTATAGGCGCACATATGCGGTCTGCTCTTGGCAAGGACGTAATCGTGGTTATCAGAATAAGGTGACGGCAACTATACATGCAGGCGCGATGCCGCGCAAGAAATCCTTGCCACATGCCCAGGCAGGCGATACACTTTCAAGGTCGGCCAACCCTGGTATGGACGATTGCCGCGACACCCCGGGTTTCGCCGTGAAAGCGGCCCCGCCCGAAGGATTGTTTTAGCGTAAGAAGGGGAAGCGCCATGATAGCGAAAAAAATTCTCGTTGTGGACGACGAACGACATATCCGCATGCTGTATCAGGAAGAGCTGGAAGCGGACGGATACACGGTAACCACGTCCGACGGACGCGAACCCATCATGGACGTCATCGCCCGGGAAGACCCGGCCGTGGTCATTTTGGACATCAAGCTGGGACCGGATATTTCCGGCCTGAACCTGTTGCAGACCATCCGCAGCGCAAACTCCGACCTGCCGGTCATTTTGAGCACGGCGTACGACAGCTTCCAGCACGACCTGAAATCCATCGCCGCCAACTACTATGTGGTCAAATCCGTGGACCTTACCGAACTGAAGGACAAGGTCGCCCGGACACTGCGAGGATAGCGTCTAGCCGCACATGCTTGAAATACCTGATATCTCCCGCAACGTCAGCCGGATTGCGGTCTCTTTCGTGCCCATGTTGTTGGGCATCATTTGTCACGAGGTGGCGCACGGCTTCGCCGCCTGGCGCTTGGGCGACCCCACGGCCAAACAGGAAGGCAGGCTGACGCTGAACCCCATGCCGCACATGGATGGCACGGGGTCCTTGCTTTTCGTGCTGACGGCCATGTTCAGCCCTTTCATCTTGGGCTGGGCCAAGCCCGTGCCCGTGCAGCCGCGCTATTTTCGCAACCCCAGACAGGGCATGATGCTGGTTTCCGCCGCCGGGCCGCTGACCAACTTTTTTTTGGCCGTGCTTTTCGGCGGGCTTTATGCCCTTGTGGTGCAGCAGATCGTGGCCGGCAACCTTGAGGCGAGCAACGCCACGCGCTTTTTGGTGCGGGCCTGCAACGCGGGCATCTGGATCAACGTGACTCTGGCCTGGTTCAACCTTATGCCCCTGCCGCCCCTTGACGGCGGGCACCTGGTGGGTTGCGCGCTGCCCTATGAAGCGGCCCGCAAATACTACAGCATCAGCCGGTACGGCATCATCATTCTGGTGGTCTTGCTGGCGACCGGCTTTTTGCGCTATGTCCTGGGGCCGCTGGTTGAAAATACAGTATTCGGAATCGGCGCCCTGTACGGCATTCCTCCTCGCTTCCTGTAAACGGAGAAACTATGACCACGAAAACGGCGGACGCGGCCAAACGCGTCGTTTCAGGCATGCGCCCCACGGGTCCTTTGCACCTGGGGCATTATTTCGGCGCGCTTAAAAACTGGGTCGAGATGCAAAACGAGATGCAGGCCTACTTTTTCGTGGCCGACTGGCACGCCTTGACCAGCGAATACGAAAACTCCAAGCGCATCAAGGAATTCGTGCCCGAACTGGTCAAAGACTGGGTCGCTTCCGGCCTGGATCCTGAAAAGAGCGTGATCTTTCAGCAGTCTGCCGTGAAAGAGCATGCGGAACTGCACCTGATTTTGTCCATGATAACGCCGGTCTCCTGGCTGGAGCGGTGTCCCACGTACAAAGAGCAGCAGTTGCAGATCACCGACAAAGACCTCTCCACCTACGGCTTTCTGGGTTACCCCGTGCTGATGAGCGCGGATATTCTGATGTACCTGCCCAAGTGGGTGCCCGTGGGCCTGGACCAGGTGCCGCACCTGGAACTGACCCGCGAGATTTGCCGCCGTTTCAACAACTTTTACGGCGATTTCTTTCCGGAACCCGAAGCCCGGCTGACCCCCACGGCCAAGTGCCCCGGACTGGACGGCCGCAAGATGTCGAAAAGCTACAACAACTTCATCGCGCTGCGCGAAAGCATGGACGAAATCACCCCCAAGGTGCGCGGCATGCTGACGGACAAGGCGAGACTGCGCCGCACCGACCCCGGCAACCCGGACGAGTGCAACCTGTACCCCTATCACGAGCTGTTGACGGATGAGGCGACCCGGGCGGAAATACGCGCGGGCTGCACCAGCGCCTCGCTTGGCTGCGTGGATTGCAAGAAAATCCTGCTGGAAGGGCTGGCGAAGTTCCTTGCGCCCCTGCACGAGCGCCGCGCGAAACTGGAAGCGAACCCCAACGCCGTGCGCGACATTTTGGAAGCGGGCAACGCCAAAGCCAGAGCGGCGGCGGTGGAAACTATGACGAAAGTCCGCGAGCTGATTGGATTTTGATACAGTTTCTCAGGGCGTACGTCGCTAAAAAGGCAAAAACGTATGGTTGACCTCCTGGCCCATCCCAACGTGCTGGCATTGCCTGACCTGCTGCAACGGCTGAAACCCTTGCGCGCGGCGGGCAAACGCATCGTGTTCACCAACGGCTGCTTCGACATTCTGCACCCGGGCCACGTGGACCTGCTGGCGCGGGCGCGGGCGGAAGGGGATGCGCTGGTGCTGGGTTTGAACAGCGACGATTCCGTGCGCCGCCTGAACAAAGGGCCGGAACGGCCTTTCAACACCTTCGCCGCGCGGGCCTATGTGCTGGCCCATTTGCGTTCGGTGGACTTTGTGACCGTATTTGACGAAGACACGCCGCTCACCCTGATAACGGCGGTGCAGCCGGACGTTTTGGTCAAGGGCGGCGACTGGAAGATCGAGAGCATCGTGGGCCGCGAGGTGGTGCAGGCTAAGGGCGGGCGGGTGCTTTCCCTGCCGCTTCTGGGCGACTATTCCACCACCGCGCTGGCCGCGAAAATGCGGGGCTGAATTACCCCGTAAGGGGAACCGTTTACTTTCTTGACTCGCACCCGGTGAAGCATTATGTATCGCCTCGAGAGAAAATCCGAGGATTCTTCTCAGGTTTGCCGCGCCTTCCTTTACACGCAAGGAAGGCGCGGCTTTTTTATGGCGATGTCGTTCAGCCCAGCCGCACCTTGCAGCCTTTTTCGTGCAAGTACTGTTTGAGCTGCGGGATGGTGTATTCGCCGTAATGCACGATGGAGGCGATCAGCGCGGCGGAAGCTTTGCCCGTCGTCAACGCTTCGTACATATGCTGCGGCGTGCCCGCGCCGCCGGAGGCGATGACGGGTATGCACACGGTTTCGGATATCAGGCGGGTCAGGGTCAGTTCATAGCCTTCTTTGGTGCCGTCGGCGTCGATGGAGTTGACGCACAGTTCCCCCGCGCCCAGGTCTTCGCAGCGTTTGGCCCAGGCCAGCGCATCCATGCCCGTGGCCTTGCGGCCGCCGTGGATGACGATTTCATAGCCGGAAGGAATGGCCTCGCTTTTGGCCACGCGCAAAACGTCCATGCCCACCACGATGGCCTGCGAGCCGAAGGCAAGGGCGCCTTCGCCTATAACGTCCGGGGTTTTCACCGCGCCGGAATTGACGGAGACTTTTTCCGCCCCGGCCATCAACACGGAACGCATCTCCGCCACGGTATTGATGCCGCCGCCCACCGAAAAGGGTATGGCGATGGCGCTCGCCACCTTTTCCACCACGTCCAGAAAAATGCCCCGGCCTTCGGCGGAAGCGGTGATGTCGTAAAACACGATTTCGTCCGCGCCTTCGTCATAATAGCGGCGGGCGGTTTCCACTGGGTCGCCTATATCCACGTTGCCTTTGAACTTCACGCCCTTGGTCAGCCTGCCGTCGCGAACGTCCAGGCAGGGGATGATGCGTTTGCTCAGCATGATTTCGCCTCCCGGCAATAGGCATAAAAGTTGTGCAGCAGCTTCAGGCCCGGCTGGCCGCTTTTCTCGGTGTGAAACTGCACGGCCCACAGCCCGTCGCGGCCGAAGGCGGAGCAGAACGTAAGGCCGTAGGTGGTTTGCGCCAGGGTGAGGCCGGGGATGGGCGCGACATAATAGCTGTGCACGAAATAAAATTCCGCATCCTGGCCGATGCCGTCGAACAGGCGGCTTTCGCGCACCCTCGGCGCGCTGTTCCAGCCCATGTGGGGTATGCGGATGGGGTCGTTATTTTCGTCGCGCAGTTTGGGGTCAAAGCGCACCGTTTTGCCGGGGATCAGGCCCAGGGTGGGGGTGTCGCCTTCTTCGCTGTGTTCCAGCATGATCTGGCAGCCTACGCACACGCCCAAAAGCGGAATGCGTTTTGAAACCACCTGGCGCAGGATCGAATCCAGCCCGGTGGAGGTGAGGTTGTGCATGGCCTGACCCGCGGCCCCCACACCGGGAAAAATGACCCCGTCGGCGGCCAGCAGCGTTTGCGCGTCTGCGGTTATGCAATTGGGAATATCGAGTGAAGAGAGGGCGCGGCTGACGCTGGTCTGGTTACCGGCCTTGTAGTCAAGAATGGCGAGCATCGAATCTCCTTTACAAGCCCTTTGGATACAGGCATTGCTGCCATGTGGCAAGCATTCGCATCTTCGCTTGCCCTCACGCCGGATCAGGCATAAAAGTACTTTTTTGTAACGCCCTAAAGGAAGCAAGACCGTGATTAAAGAAGAATGCGGGCTTTTTGCCATCAGCAATCATAAAGAGGCGTCGCGCATGGCCTATTTCGGCCTGTACGCGCAGCAGCACCGGGGGCAGGAGAGCGCGGGCATAGTCACCTGGGACGGGGCCGCCGCGCACGAGTACAAGGCCATGGGCCTGGTGCACGACGTGTTTAGCGAACGCCACCTTTCCACCCTGTTGAAAGGTGAAACGGCCATCGGCCATGTGCGTTATTCCACCGCGGGCTCTTCTTCTTCGCGCAACGCGCAGCCCTTTATGGCCAGCCATCTGGGCCAGAACATCGCCGTGGCCCACAACGGCAACCTGGTCAACGCGCTTGAGTTGCGCCGCAAAATGGAAGCTGAAGGCGCCATTTTTCAGACCGAGGCCGACAGCGAGATTTTTTTGCACCTGATCGTGCGGAACATGAAAGACAAATCGCTGGAAGACGCCATCATAGCCGCCTGCGCTGAGGTGCGCGGCGCTTACAGCCTGGTTCTTTTGGCCGACGGCGTGGTCATGGGCGTGCGCGACCCGCACGGCATCAGGCCGCTTTCGCTGGGCCGGGTCAACGGCTCATATGTCTTGGCTTCCGAAACCTGCGCCTTTGACCTTTTGGAAGCGGAATTCATCCGTTCTCTTGAACCGGGCGAATTTCTGATTATTGAAGACGGGCAGTTGCGCAGCCGTTCGCTGTCTCAAAAAGCGCCTACCCGGCAGTGCATTTTCGAGCTGGTTTATTTCGCCCGGCCCGATTCGAACATCTTTGATGAAAACGTCTACATGTGCCGCAAGGCCATGGGCCGAAAACTGGCGGAAGAAGCCCCGCTGGACGCTGATTTCGTGATGCCCTTTCCAGATTCCGGCGTTTATTGCGCCGTGGGTTTCGCGCAGGCGGCCGGCTTACCGTATGAGCACGCCCTTATCCGCAACCACTATGTGGGGCGCACCTTCATTCAACCGACCCAGGGCATGCGCGACTTTTCCGTGAGGGTGAAGATCAACCCGGTGCGCGAGATGATTCAGGGCAAGCGCATCGTCATTATCGACGATTCCATCGTGCGCGGCACCACCATGCGCACGCGGGTCAAAAAACTGCGCGAGTTGGGCGCCAAAGAGGTGCATTGCCGCATCAGCTGCCCGCCCGTGCGCCATCCCTGTTTTTACGGTGTTGACTTCGCCGACCCCAAAGAACTTTTGGCGGTTCACCATTCGCCGGAAGAGATTCGCGTGATGCTGGGTCTTGATACCCTGCACTTTCTCAGCGTGCCGGGCTTACTCACCTCGGTGAAAAAGCCCGACGCCTATTGCCTGGCCTGCTTTGACGGCAACTATTGCGTGGCCCCGGAAGGGGAGATGAAAGCCTGCTGCGGCGTGACAAGCTAAACGGCGGGCCGCTGCAAAACAAACGCCCCCGGCTGTGCATCGTTCACGGCCGGGGGCGTTCGCATTCTGCGGCAAGGGGCTTTCAGTGCGCCTCTTCGGTCTGGCGCTGGGCTTTTTTGGCTTTCTTGTGCTCGTACATGCTCATGTCCGCTTCCTCGATAAGGTCGGATACGCTTCTGGCCGTGGCGTTGGGGTATATGGCGAAACCATGGCTGACGCTCATGCGGTAGGGTTTGAAATTTTCGTGCCCCACGCGGTACAGCACCTCTCCAACGTTTTGTAGCTTGTTTTCAAAAGCCGCCAGATCGGGGTTTTCGGTCACCAGAATGATCTCGTCCCCGCCATAGCGAATGCTTTTGCACTCATCCCCCATCTGCTGGTTGATGGCCCGGGCCACGGCCTTGATGTACCAGTCGCCTTCCTGGTGGCCGTGCATGTCGTTGACATATTTCAGCCGGTCGATATCGATGAAGCACAGCACCATGCCGGTGTTGTTCCTTGCACATTCGTCAAACAGATAGCCCAGCAGCTCAAGGCCCGCGCGGCGGTTCAGCATGGCGGTCATGCTGTCGAACGTCGCCACCTGCTTGAGGGTGGTGATATCCGACAGGCCGACCAGATACAGCTTTTTGCCGCCGGACATAATGGTCTTGGCCGACATCAGCACGATTTTGTCCGCGGTGATGCCCACCTCAAGGTTGGAAAAGGATTTTTCCGCTTGCAGCTTGTCGAGCAGACGCGCGGACAGATCCTCGTTTTTTTCGGGGCCGGGCACGATCTCGCCGAAACTCGTGTCTTCGGAAAGTTCGACGCCCAGCCAGTCGCGCACAAGCTGCACCGCCATGGCGTTGAATTTGACCGCCTTCAAGGTGACGGAGTCAAAGAGAATGGTCAGCGTGGGCGCGGTTTCGAAAAGCTGGTTGAGATACTCTTCGTTCTTTTTCATCACGTCAAAACCGGCCTTGATTTCTTTTTGCGCGGGTTTGAACACGATGCGCCATTCAAAGGCCAGCACCAGAAGGGCGATGGTCAAAATGGAGAACTCGAGCAACTGCAAGCGGAACAATTTTGCATTGGACTCTTCGTCGTATTGAAAGACGATGCGGTCCATGTACTTGAGAAATTCGGTCTCGTTGTCGCGAATGGCGTGAAATACGGCCTTGACCGCAGGCGTGGCGATATCGGCCTCTTCCGCCAGGATAATGGAGCCCACGGCTTTGAGAATACCCTGGTAATGCGGCTCCATTTTTTGAAACAAAGCCTCAACGGCGGGGCTGTTGCCGCCGGGCAGGTGCATGGCTTTACTGCCGTAGCGCAACGCCTCGTGCGAATGCCGCCACAGCGCGCTGGCGGCTACAAGTTCGGCAAGAAAGGCCTTGCGTGATTCTTTCGTGTCGGCAAGCTGCAAGCCGAAGGCGCATTTGGTTATTTTCTGGCTGAGCATGCGCTGGCGGCCGGAAATGTTCACAATCCGGGCGTCGTCCTTCATGTTCATGATGGCGAGCTGGATGATGACCTGGCTTATCAGCAGCAGCGTGGCGGTGGCCAAGAGCGCCGTCGCGTAACGCCGGTTGATGTATTTAAAGCCTTCTTCCGACTTCAGTTTGGTGTTTTCAATCAAAGAAAAACTCCCCCAAAATCCGGACCAGTTCGCCCTGAGCCCCCGTCCTGCGCATACTATGCTGCTATAGCTACGAAATAGGGTATTCGGAGTCAAGATAAAATGATATACGGGCCGCGTACGTTTTGAACCGGATATATCGCAGGAGAAAACGCAATGACCGTCGAGGCCAGATTGAAAGAACTGAACCTTACCCTTCCGCCTTGTCCTTCGCCGGCCGCCAACTACGCGCCGGCGGTGCGCACGGGCAACTTGCTGTTCACCGCCGGGCAGACGCCCAAAAAAGACGGCAAGCTCGTGTTCACGGGCAAGCTCGGGGCGGACGTTTCCGATAAAGACGGCTATGAAGCGGCGAAATTGTGCGCGACCAACGTGCTTTCAATCATTCGTCGGTATGCGGGGGGCCTTGAGAACGTGGCCCGCCTGGTCAAGGTGGTGGTTTTCGTGAACGCCACGCCTGAGTACGCCGCTCATGCGGCCGTGGCCGACGGGGCGACGGACCTGTTCGTCGCTGTGCTGGGGTCGGAAGGCTGTCCCGCGCGCAGCGCTGTGGGCATGGGGTCACTCCCCGGCAATTGCCCCTGCGAAGTGGAAGCGGTGGTGGAATTGAAAGACGCTTCCATTCCGCCGCTGCCCGCCTGATTTCCCCTGCCCGCCGCAACTGCGAGGGCGTTTCCCGCTAAACGGGAAACGCCCTTTGTATCATGCCGCGTTATGCGGCTATCAGGTCAGAATGAACATGACGGCCACCACGGCTATCAGCGAACCCAAAAGGGCGCGCTTGGAGATATCCATGGGGCTGCCCCCGGCGTTATTTGCGCAGATAATCCTTGACCAGCATGACCAGCACTTCCACGCCCGGCAACAGGTCGGAATCGTCGAAGTCAAAATAGTTGTTGTGGTGCCCGGCCGCGCGGTCGGTGCCCACCTGAATCAGCGTGGCCTGGCCGCCCCTTTTCTGCACGTATTCCATCATGTGCGAGTAATCTTCGCCGGCCCCGAAATCAAGAATGCCCTTGACGTTATCGAACGCGGGAATTTGTTTGGCCACAGCCATGGTTCTGTCGGAAATTTCCTGGTTGGAAGAGCAGTTGCTGCATTTACCCATAAGCTGGGTGGTGTAGGTGCAGCCCCACATCTCGGCGGAAGCCTTGACGATGCGGCTGGCTTCTTCGGTCATATAATCGTTCAGCTCGGCCGTTTCGCCGCGTACTTCGAACGACAGCAGCGCTTCGGGCGGAATGACGTTGCGGCCCTGGCCGCCTTTGAGCAGGCCCACGTTGATTCTGGTGGCGCCGTCGCTGTGGCGCGAGATGGCGTGCAAGTTGGTGGTGGCGGCGCAGGCGGCCAGCAGGGCGTTTTTGCCGTCTTGCGGCGCGGCCCCGGCGTGGGCGGATTTGCCGGTATAATGAATGTCGAATTTCACGGTGGCGAGTAGGCCGGAGACGCCGCAGATGATTTCACCCTTGCGCGACGCGTTGAACCCGATGTGCGTGGCGGCCAGAATGGTGAAGCCGTCGACGCAGCCGGCGGTGGTCATGCCGTAACCGCCGCGCGCGCCTTCTTCGGCGCACTGGAAGATCAGGCGGACCGTGCCGTTGAGCTCGTCTTTCATGCCGGCCAAGAGTTCCGCCACAGCCAGGCCCATGGCCGTGTGGCCGTCATGGCCGCAGGCGTGCATGGCGCCCTTGTTGACGGAGGCGAAACCTTCTTTGTACGGCCGGTGCTTGGGATCTTCGGCTTCCAGCACGTCGTTGGCGTCCATGTCGAAACGCAGGGCGAATTTCGGGCCGCTGCCGTCGCCGAAACGCATATCCGCCCAGATGCCGGTAAAGCCGCCGTCCATCATGGCCACCAGGGCGGGGTCCGCGCCCTGGCTGATGGCGCGTTGCTGCTCTTTTTTCAGCACCTCGGGAGAGGGCACGCCCATCATATCTTCGGCCTTGACCGCGTCCTTGCCCATGGTCAGGGAATAGCCGAGTTCCTTCAGTCGCTTGGCCACGATGGAGGCGGTACGGAATTCCGTCCAGCCCCGTTCCGCGTGTTTGTGCAAATCGCGGCGCATGGCGATGATGGCAGGGCCCATTTTCTCGATCTTTTCGCGAATGCTGCTCATGATATCCTCCGGGATATGCTGGGACAGTTGTGGATTACTTTTTCAGCGACGCGAAATACGCGGTTACAATGCCGGCCGCTTTGGCCACATCCGCGCGGGTTACTTCCTTGCAGGTGGCCAGGCGGATGCTTTCATCGGTCATTTTGGCGACCAGAAGACCCTTTTCGCGCAGGCCGTCGGTGACCTGCTGGGCGGTAAGGCCGGTGGGCGTGACGTTCAGGTAGACGAAGTTGGTTTGGTCGGCGGCGGGGTCCATGATCACGTTGTCGATGCCGCTGAGCAGCTTGCCCAGAAGGGCGGAGTTGTCATGGTCTTCTTTAAGGCGCTCGATGTTGTTCTTCAAAGCCACGATGCCCGCGGCGGCAATGACCCCGGCCTGGCGCATGGGCGTGCCGATGAGTTTGCCCACGGTTCTGGCGTCTTCAATGAACTTCGCGCTGCCCACAAGAAGCGAGCCCACGGGGGCGCACAGGCCCTTGGAGATGCAGAACATCAGCGAATCCACGGGCGCGGTCAGCTCTTTCACGTCAACGTTCAAGGCCACGGCGGCGTTGAAAATGCGCGCGCCGTCAAGGTGCACGTGCACGCCTGCATCATGGGCGCGTTCGCACACGGCGCGGGTGGTCGCAACCGTCAGGCAGGTGCCGCCGGAATAGTTGTGCGTGTTTTCAAAGCACAAAGCCTTGATGTCGCCGTCGGCCAGCAGGTAATCGATTTCGTTGACGTCTATCTGATAATCGCGGGTCAGATGGTAAAATATGGGCACGATGCCGCCGTAACGCGGCATAAAGTCGCATTTTTCATTGATATAAATATGGGCCTGCTTTTCGACCGCCACCTTTTCGCCCCGGTCTGCCAGCACATACATGGCGATATGGTTGGCAAGGCTGCCCGTGGGCAGATACAGGGCGTCTTCTTTGCCGGTCATTTTCGCGGCCAGCTGTTCCAGCGCATACACGGTTGGGTCTTCACCCCGGCCGGTCAGATCCATCCTGCCGCCGTCGCCCAGGGGGGCGGTGCGCATGGCTTCGATCATTTCGGGGGTGGGCTTGGTCGCGGTGTCGCTGCGCAGGTCCAGCATCTTGTGAATCTCGGGAATCGTCAGTGCCATCGGTGAACTCCTTATATGCCGAAGGACGGAAAGACAGAGCGGCAAGGCGCGCCGCCCTGCAATATCGTTCTGCCGTCAACAGTGACGGTGGGATCGCGAAAAACCAGGTCCAGATGGTTGGGGCTGTCCACAACGCCGCCGAAAGAGAGGTTGCTGCCGAAGCCCAGATGCGTCGTGCCCATGCAGCCTTCATCTTCAAGCACGCGGCGGTCGTCCATGTGCATGCGACCGCGGTCGGGATAGTGGGCGGTTTCATGCCATATGGCGCGGGCGGCATCTTCGGACGAGGCGTCCGTGATGATGAGAACGGCGTCTTCGGCCGTCGCGGCGGCGCATGTGGTAGCAGCGTGCGTGCCGCTGCGGCGAATTCGCCCATGAAGAGTCCCGGTTTCTGGGTGGGTGAAGCGCTTGCATGCAAGTTGAATTTTAGTTGCTATATAAGCGAATGTTCGCTATATGTCAAATGAAAAAGAGCGCAATCGTTTTTACCCTAGGGGAATAAGGCTATTACGCTTGTTCCCTGAAAGGCGGTAGGAATTTCATGATACAGCAGGCGTATGCCAGAAAAATGCAGAGCCAGTCGGAAAAGGCCTATTCGCGCATCAAAGAGATGATTCTGCGCGAAGAGTTGCGCCAGGGCGACGTGATCAGCACGCTGATGCTTTCAGAAGAGCTGGGCATAGGCCGCACACCGCTGACCAGCGCTTTTCAGCGGTTGGAATATGATGGCCTGGTGCGCGTGATACCCAAGCAGGGGGTTTTGGTCAGCGCGCTGACCATTGACGACGCTCGGGAAATATATGAATCGCGCGCCGCCGTTGAGAGCTTTTTTGCTCGCAAGTCTTTCGATTTGCTGGATGAAAGTGATGCGGCATACCTTGAGGAGCTGGTTGAAAAGCAGGTTTCCTGCGGTGAAAAGGGTGATCTGTACGGCTTTATGGAGCAGGATACGCTTTTTCACCGCTACGCCATGCGCAAATATGACAACAAGACCCTGATGGAAACCTATGACCGCCTGCTGGACAGAATCTTTCTGCTGGGGGTGAAAAATTCTTCCAGCGCCATGCGTTTCAAAAGCGCCATTGCGGAGCACCGCTGCGCCATAGCCTGTATTCGCGGCAAAGATAAGAGCGGGTACGTGGATGCAGTGGAACGGCATATCGCCAACGGCTACGCCTCGTTGACCGGCATTTACATGTTGTGAGAATTTCCTTCGCCGCTTTCGGGTTCCGGCCGGTTTCTTGAAAACCGGCCGGAACTTTTTACGCTATTTTTTCTTTGAAATAGGTGTAGACGCTGAGGTCGTCCGCCAGTTCCGGGTGAAAGGCGGCGACCAGAATGTTGCCGCTTTCCGCCATGACGGTTTTACCGTCCACTTCCGCCAGGGCGCGCACTCCCGGTCCCATGCCGTGAATAAACGGCGCGCGGATGAAGACTGCCGGAACCTCGCCCAGCCCGGCCACGGGCAGCAGGGTTTCAAAACTGTCCACCTGTCTGCCGAAGCCGTTGCGCTCCACGCTGATGTCTATAAGCCCCAGGGGCCGCGGCCCGCGTATTCCGCCGTCCTGCCCCACGATCTCACGCCCGCAAAGGATCAGCCCGGCGCAGGTGCCCAGCACGGGGTGCGTTTTCGCGAAATCCTGAATAGGCCCGGTCAGGTTGTTCTCCTGAATCAAACGGCTGATGGCCGTGGATTCGCCGCCGGGTATGACCAGGGCGTCCGCGCGGGCTAGGTCTTGCCGGCTTTTCACAGCCAGGGATTTCGCCCCGGCGCGCTGTGCCATGCGCATATGCTCCGCAACCGCGCCCTGCAAGGCCAGAACGCCGATGTACGGCGCGGGGCGGCTTGACTCGGCTTTCGCGCTCACGGCTACCACCCCCGGTCCTGCATGCGGGCTTCGGGCGGCAGGGAGGCTATTTCCAGACCCTTCATGGGTTCGCCCAGGCCCTTGGAAAGTTCCGCCAGCAGGGGGTAGTCTTCATAGTGCGTGGCTGCGCGCACGATGGCCCGCGCGAATTTTTCCGGGTTGCCGGATTTGAAGATGCCGGACCCCACAAAGACGCCGTCCGCGCCCAGGCTCATCATCAGCGCGGCATCCGCCGGGGTGGCCACGCCCCCGGCCGCGAAGTTGACCACGGGCAGCGCCCCCAGGCGTTTCACCTCGCGCAAAAGCTCATAGGGCGCGCCCAAATCCTTGGCGCAGGCCATCAATTCGTCGTCGCGTTTGGCGCAGACCATTCGTAACTGTTCGGTCACTTTGCGCATGTGGCGCACGGCTTCCACAATATTGCCGGTGCCAGGTTCCCCTTTGGTGCGCAACATGGATGCGCCTTCGCCGATGCGGCGCAGGGCTTCGCCCAGGTCGCGGCAGCCGCAGACGAAAGGCACCGTGAATTCGCTCTTCAAGAGGTGGTATTGCTCGTCCGCCGGGGTCAAGACTTCACTTTCGTCGATGTAGTCGACGCCCATGGCCTCCAGAATGCGCGCTTCCGCGATATGCCCGATGCGGGCCTTGGCCATCACGGGAATGGTCACGGCTTTCATCACCGCTTCGATGATGGTGGGGTCGGCCATGCGGGCCACGCCGGCGGCGGCGCGGATGTCTGAGGGCACCCGCTCCAGCGCCATGACCGCGACCGCTCCGGCCGCTTCCGCTATTTTCGCCTGTTCCGCGTTGACCACGTCCATGATCACGCCGCCTTTCTGCATCTGGGCCATGCCGCGTTTGACAGCGGCGGACCCGGTAATTTTGTTGGCCATGAGAGTCTCCTTGTGCGGCGTGTGCGCCGTTTTGTATGCACTGTAGCGACGCGGCCGGATAAAAAAAGATCCAATTGGACTGTATTTTTACCATCCAATTGGATATGCTCTAACCATGTGGACGCGGCTGACAAAAGAACCCGGCGGAACCGCCTTGTACAAGCAGGCCGCCGCGTGCATCGAAGGGGCCATCGAGAGCGGGCTGCTGGCCGGGGGAGAGCGTTTGCCTTCAGAGCGGCGGCTGTGCTCGCTGCTGGGCGTGAACCGTTCCACCATCATTCACGCCCTGGCGGAGCTGACCGACCGGGGCGTGTTGCTGCGGCGTCAGGGCAGCGGCACCTATGTGAACCATGAAAAATGGGGCTTGCAGCAATATCCGATTTTGAACTGGCAGCCTCCGGCGGCGTTGCGAACGGCCCAGGGCGCGGGTGAATACGCTTCCCGCGTGGCGCGTCGAAAAGAAGAGGCCCGGCTGCAAGGCCAGACAATGCCGGGCAAGGCGCTGTGGGACCTTGCGGGCAGCGACCTTGCCGGTGACCTTTCGCCCGCCGTGGCCATGCCGGAATTGTCGTGGCGCGAGGTGCTGGGGCGGGAGATGGATGCCGAATCCTCCCTGCTGGGCCTTTCGGCTTTTCGGGAGGTCGTGCGCGGGCACCTGAAACGTAATGCGGGCCTTGCGGCGGAGCATGACGAAATTTTGATTACCAGCGGCGCGCAGCAGGCGTTGTTTCTCATCACCCAGTGCCTGCTGCGGCCCGGGGACGCCGTGGGCATTGAAGCGCCTTCGTATTTTTACTCTTTGCCCGTGTTTCAGGCTGCCGGGCTGCGGCTTTTCGCCATACACACGGACAGTGAGGGCATAGAGCCGGGCGGTCTGGATGCAGTGGTTTCGCGGCGCGGTCTGAAGATGATCTTTTTGAACCCCTCGTTTCAAAACCCCACGGGCCGGGTCATGAGCGCGCGGCGCAAAGAGGCGGTGCTCGGCTATTGCGCGGCCGGGCACATTCCCATTGTGGAAGATGACGCCTACAGCCTGCTTGGCTTCGGCGGCGCGGGAGACCTCACGCCCCTCAAAAGCCTTGATGCGCACGGCCGGGTGCTCTATGTGGGTTCGCTTTCAAGCTATATGGGCAAAAACATCCGCGCGGGCTGGCTGGTGGCCCCCAGCGGGGTTATCCGGCGGCTGGCAGCTGTGCGCTCGCAGATCGACGCCAACCTCAGCGTGCTGCCGCAGCTGCTCGCCGGGCATTATTTGGAAACGGCGGAAGCCGCGCACAGGGCATTTTTGCAAACAGCGCTGGCCCGGCGGGCGGCCGCGCTGCAAGAGCGCCTGGCCCCGCTGGCCGGAACGTTCGCCTGGGAAAAGCCTTGCGGCGGTTTTTATCTGTACCTGCGGGCCAAAGAAGAGGCTCGGGCCAAGGGCGCGCCGTCAAACCAGCCGGACCCGCTGCAAGCACTGCTCGATCTGGGCATCATCCCCGCGCCGGGTACGGAATGCGGCGATGCCGAAGGACGCTTTCGTCTGAATTTTTCGCATGTTACAGTATAACGCGGCGGTTTGGCGGTTCCGGAATTCTTCTGGACCTAAGCGGCTCAATTTGGCACAACCCACAACATGAAACGCGAAAACGGCAATGACGCGGGCAGCACCATCAAGTCCGTCCGCACGGCGCTGACCCTGCTGGAGCTGGTCGGCGCTTCGCGCGGGGGCGCGCGGGTGACGGATCTGGCCGAAAAGAGCGGCATCGGCAAAGCCAGCGTCTCCAAAATGCTTTCCACCCTGGCGGAACAGGGCTATGTGCGGCGGGACCCGGTTTCGCGCACCTTTTTTTTGGGCTACAAGCTGATAGAGCTTTCCACCAGCCTGATCGAATCCGTGGATATCCGCCGGGCGGCGCGGCCCGCGCTTGAAGCGCTGGAAGCGGCGGTGAACGAGGTCATCAACCTGGCCACCTACCACAACGGTGACCTCATCTACATCGACAAATACGAAGGCACCAAGTCGCTGCGCATGCATTCGATCATCGGCGGCCGGGCCGGGTGGACCTACACCTCGGTGGGCAAAGTGGTTTTCGCCTTTTTGCCCGCGCAGGAGCAGGCCTATATTTTGGATTCGCTCAGCTTCACCGCGCGCACGAAATTCAGCCTGACCAGCCGTGAGGCTTTTCTCAAGGAAGTGGCGGAGGCGAAACGGCTGGGCTACGCTTTTGACATGGAAGAAAACGTGGACGGCATTGTTTGCGTGGGCGCGCCGGTATTCGACTATTCCGGCAAGGTCGTGGGCGGGGTCAGTATTTCAACGCCCACGGTGCGCGGCGACAAAAAGCATCTGGAAGGCATGGCCGCGACGCTTTTGGGGGCCTGCCGCGAAATTTCCGCCGCCTTGGGGCACGGGGGCTGAACGCCCGCGATGAACAGGCGGGGCTCCGCCCCGCGCCCCGCCGGGGGATGACTTGCCGCATCCTGCGGCTCGCCCGTTGGGCGGGGTCGCTTTTGCTCCCCCGTCTCGTTCCGCTGTCCTGCGGAACGGTGATCCCCCGGACCCCGCGATAGACAAAAGCCGTTTCCCGTAATCCGGGAAACGGCTTTTGCCATACGGGCTCAGGTCGAGCCTTTTATTTAAGCCACTTCTTTTCGCAATTTTTGATCTCGCCGCGCATATCGAGCAGGCCCCAGGTGAAGTTCATGACCCGCACGAAATCCGGGTCGTCCTTCTGGATCATGAAGCCCAGCATATTGGCCTTGGTCAGGGGCCGCAGCACAAAGGCCGCGTACAGGCGGCGGTCTTTTTTCGCGTATTGCAGCGCTTCGTACGTTTCGGTGATCATCACGTCGCCCTTGCCCTCGGCGATCATGGCCGGAATTTCCGCGTTGGCGGCGTGGGTGGAAACCGCAGCCCTGGGCAGGTATTCCAGCACGTACTTTTCGTTGGTGCCACCGGGGTTTTTGATAACGCGCACGCCGGGTTTGTTCAGGCTCTCAGGGGTCGTGAACTTGTTTTTATCTTTGACCCGGATAAGCGCCACCTTGCCGAAAGGCGCGTAACCCGGCAGAAACTCGCACTTGCTCACGCGGGCGATATTGCGGGTAATGCCGCCAAGGGCCACATCGTATTTGTCCGCCTGGAAATCTTCCATCAGTTTCGGCCAGGTGGTGGCCACGTATTCCACTTTGACGCCCATTTCCGCGGCCATCAGCTCGATCATGTCGATGTCGAAGCCGCTGTATTTGCCGTCCGCAAGCATGGCAAAAGGCCGGTAATCGCCCGGCGTGCCCACGCGCAGGACCTTTTTCTCCATGATGCCGTCAAGGCGCGGCCCGGCAAAAGCGGCGGCGGCAAAGGCCAGCACAAGGCAGAGGGCAAAAAGCAGCGTGCGGGAAAGGTTTTTCAGGCGCATATCAGGATCCTTTTTAATAGGGTTCGCGGTGTTTCAGATCGAGGCAGAGTAGCGGGACGTGGCCTTTCAGTCAAAGCCCTTTCAAGCTGGCGCAGTATCACGGCAGCTCAGAGCGTCAGCCCGGCAACGTAATGGTCGCTTCCAGCCCCGGTTCGGCATTGGCCAGTTTTATCGTCCCGCCGTGCAGGGTCACCACCTCTTTGACGAAGGGCAGGCCCAGGCCCGTGCTTTTTTGGCCGCTGCCGGGCCGGTCCAGCGAGAAAAACTTGTCGAATACGCGGGGCATGGCAAAGGTGGGTATGCCCGTGCCCTGGTCTTTGACCGTGATCGTCAGCGCGTCTTCCGTGCGGGCGGCGGCGACGCTGATGCTTGCGCCGGGCGGAGAAAAATCGGCGGCGTTGGCGATGAGGTTGGCAAGGGCCTGGCGCAGCAGCAGTTCATCCCCTTCCAGCATAAGGGTTTCCGGCACGTTCAGATTCAGGCGCAGGCCTTTGGCCTGCATCTGGGTCTGAAAACTTTCGGCCAGGGTGCGGAAAAACACCGCGCCCGGTATGAGCTTTTTGCTGACGAAGCGCGCGTTTTCCAGGCGGGAGAGTTGCAGCATGCGTTCCACCAGGCTTTGCAGGCGGCCCGCCTCGGACTCGATATTGCCCAGAAACTTGGCGCCCGTCTCGCCGGAAACGTTCTCGCGCAAAATCTCCGCCGCGCCCCTGATGCCCGTGATCGGGCTTTTCATCTCGTGGGTCAGGGCGCGCACATAGTCTTCAATATACTTTTTGCCTTCCAGCTTGGTCTGCATTTCATCAAGCGCCGCACCCAGCATGCCTATTTCGGAAGACCCCAGCGCCGGCAGGGGGCGGGGCTGCCCGGCGCGCACGCTGTGGGCGTACTCGGTTAGCCGTTTCACGGGCCGCGTGATCCAGGCGGAAAGCACCACGGCCAGCGCCACGGCGCTGAGGCCGACCAGCGCCAGGCTGAGGGCGAAGCGCTTCTGGGCGATGGAGATCAAGAAGGTGACGCTGTTGGTGGGCTTGCCCACCGAGACCACACCCGCAATTGTGCCGTCTTGTTTAAGAATGGGCGCGGCCACGTAAATGACCCGTGAAGAGGGGTTGTCGGGTATCACTTTCGTGGAGCGCGCGCCGTAACGGCCGTGCAAGGTCAGGTATACGTCGCGCCAGCGTGAAAAGTCGATTCCCGGTTCGTACTGGCCGGTGGAATCATACAGCAATATGCCTTTGGCGTCGGTGACATAGACGCGCAAGGTCACGTTGCGTTTGGTGATGTTATAAATTTTGGCGGAAAACTCCCGTTTGGAAAGCGCCGTCATGGCCGCGCCGATATTCTCAAGATTCAGGGTGCCACCCCGCATCTGCTGCGAGAGAGAGGCGGCGAGCAGCTCCGCGATATCCACGGTGGGTTCTTCAAGGGCTTCGAGATATCGCGGGCGCACGTCGTTTAATATCAGCCAGATGATGCACGAGAACGAGGCCGCCGTGAGCAGCACGTAGGTGAGGATGATGCGGATGCGCAAACTCATAAATCTTCCCGCAGGGCGTAACCCGTGCCGCGATGGGTCAAAATGGGATCAACGGCGGCGTTGATTTCGCGGCATTTGGCCCGCAGCGATTTGACGTGTGCATCCACGGTGCGGTCCAGGCTGGGGCTGTCGCCGTCCCAGACCTGATCCATCAGGGCGTCGCGCGAAAAGACCCGGCCGGGGTGCCGCGCCAGCAGGGAGAGCAGCTTGAATTCATAGCGGGTCAGCTCCAGCCGTTTGCCGTGGTACAGGACCTGCATTTTCTCTTCATCGATGCGCAGGGTTCCCCGCGCGGCCGCGCCTGTTCCCGCCGCTACGGCCGTCCGTGCATCAAGGGCGGCCGTAGCGGCGGGAGCGCCGACAGAGGCATGGGCCCCGGCGCGGCGCAGCACGCTTTTGATGCGCGCGCCCAACTCGCGCGGGGAAAAGGGCTTGGTCATATAGTCGTCGCCGCCGATCTCCAGCCCCACGATCTTGTCGATCTCTTCATCCCTGGCGGTCAGAAAGATGATCGGCACGGCGGAGAATTTGCGGATGGCCTTGCATAGTTCGAATCCGCTGATGTCGGGCAGGCCCACATCCAGCACCACCAGATCAAAGCCGCCTTCTTTAAGGCGCTCAAGCGCTTCGGCCCCGCGCATGCACCAGGTGGCGGCGTAGCCTTCTTTGCCCACGCTGTGGATGACGGTATCGGCTATGGAGCGTTCGTCTTCGACGATAAGAATGTTTTTCATGCCTTGCCCGTTGCTGTTGTAATTACGATGCCTTGGCGCCGCCCAGGCGTCTGGTGACGAACATCAAGACGCCCATCATCGTCACGACCAGGCCCGTGCCCACCAGCAGCGCGACATCTTCCATGCGCAGCAAGGAAAAGAGCAGGGCGTACAGACCCGCGAGCAGAGCCCCCATGGAAAACCCCTGCTTTTTGCTGCGCAAAACGGCGCCCACATACAGCGCGTTCATGCTTACGGTGACCAGCGTCGCCGCGCCGAAAGCAAATTCAAAACTGATGTGTTCCGCCAGAGAGAGCAGTATCAGATAAAACAGGGACATGGAAAGGCCCACCATGCCGTATTGCACCAGGTGCATGCGCTGTTTCGAGGCCAGCTCGAACACAAACAGCGCGGTGAACGAAAGCGAGATGAACAAGATGCCGTACATCACGGCCCGGGTGATCATGCGGTACAGTGAGACAGGCTCGTGCAGGTCCACCCCGGCGGTAAAATTGACGATGGCGCTGGAATCGCTGCTGCGCAAACGGTGATAGTCGGAATCGTTGTTTTTCATGCGGTAAAAGTCGCTGCTTTCAAGATCGCCCATCTGCGGGTAGGCGCGGGTCAGGTTGGATACGGCCCAGCGGGCGGAAAAACCGTTGTCGCGGATCGTGCGTTCTGCGGGCAGCAAGTTGCCCTGAAAACTGGGCGCGGCCCAGGTTCCCGCCATGGTGATATCCGTCTTTTCGCCCACCGGGGTGAAGGCTATGCCGCCGCTGCCGCGCACTTTGAGCTTTATGGAAAAGGCGCGTTTGGTCCCGGCGGCTTCGGCGTTCACGGGCACGGCGGTGTGAAAGCCCTGCCCCAAAAGGTTGTTTACCTTGGTGCCGGGTTTGTACGCGGCGGCAGCGGCCCCGTTCCAGTTCAGCGCGCTTTCTTCCGAAATGGTTTTCAGATCGGTGATGCCGATGCTGACCCAGGCTTTTTCCCAATGCACCTTGTGCAGGTTTTTGTGGAAGTCTTCCGGCCGGGGCAGGGTGAAATTGCCGTCAACCGCCACCGGCGCATTGTACAGGGCCAGCTTGTATATGCCCCGGTAGCGCACCTCGGGGTCGAGCTTCACGTCGAAACGCAGCTCTTGCGGCAAGACAAGCTTGTGGCGGGTTTCGTATTCGCGCTGAACCACTTCCTGAAGCTGTTCCTTGCCCTTGACCACGCGCGAGACCACTTCTTTGCGCTCTTTCCATATTTCATAGGGGATGACGAGCAAGGGACCGCTGATGGTCTGGCTGCCGCCCCAGGACTGGGCGATATTGCTTGTGGCTTCGCGGTGCAGGTACGAGCGGTCGCGCACGATGTTTTCGACGAAGCTGAGCGGAATGAGCAAAAGCAGGGTCAAAACGCTGATCAGGCCGCAGCGTACAAGCGGCCCCGCTAGAGCGCCGTTCAGGCAGCGGCTGAGAGAGGGAACACGGTGCCGGTCGGTATCGGCGGGTTCGGGCGAAAGCGTGGGTTCGGTCATGGCGAGGGCTCCTTGGGTTGCGTGTATGCGCGAACCCTACGGGGTGCGGGCGAACGCTGTATGAACGGCGGGTATGCTGAATGTGAATTCCGCATGAAAAGACACGCTACATAAAAAAGCAGCGCTCCTGTTTGCCGTCAGGCGCGGAAGGCGAGTTTTTTGCTGCGGGAGCATACTCTTCTGGTATTCGGCCAAGGCAAAAACCGATGCCTGACAAAGCATCTCGGCAAACAGGAGCGCTGCCCCAAAAAAATGCTTGTGTGGTTTTAGAAGGCTATGCTACTCCTTTTTTACGAACAAGAAACAATGTTTCCTAATAAGAAACATGGGAGAAGCAAGATGGCCAGAATGCGTGTTGTCGACGCCATAGTGCAGGTAATGTTGAAAGAAGGTATCAAGGCCGCTTTCGGGGTGCCGGGCGCGGCGATCAATCCGCTGTATTCCGCCATGGAAAAGGCCGGCGGCACCGCCGCCAACGGCGGCATCGACCATATTCTTGCCCGTCACGTTGAAGGGGCTTCGCACATGGCCGAAGGGTATACCCGGGCCAAAGCGGGCAACATCGGGGTGTGCATCGGCACTTCCGGCCCCGCGGGCACGGACATGGTGACCGCGCTGTATTCGGCCTCCGCCGACTCCATCCCCATTTTATGCATCACCGGCCAGGCGCCCAAAGCCCGGCTGCATAAAGAAGATTTTCAAAGCGTGGATATCGCGGCCATCGCCAAACCCGTGACCAAGATGGCCATGACCGTGCTTGAGCCGGGCCAGGCCCCTCGCGTGTTTCAGCAGGCCTTTCACCTTATGCGTTCCGGCCGCCCCGGCCCGGTGCTGATCGACCTGCCTTTCGACGTGCAGGTGGCGGAAATCGAATTTGGCATCGAAACCTACGAGCCGCTGCCCGTGTACCAGCCCAAGGCGAGCAAAAAACAGCTGGAAAAAGCCTATGACATGCTGTGCGCGGCCATAAAACCGGTAATCATCGCGGGCGGCGGCATCATCAAGGCCGACGCCTCCGCACTGTTGCAGGAATTCGCCGAACTGACCGGCGTGCCGGTCATTCCCACCCTGATGGGCTGGGGCTGCATACCCGACGACCACCCGCTGATGATCGGGCGCATCGGCATTCAAAGCTCGCACCGTTACGCCAACGCCTCTTTTCTGGAATCGGATTTCGCCTTCGGCATCGGCAACCGCTGGGCCAACCGCCATACCGGTTCGCTTGAGGTGTACACCAAAGACCGTAAATTCGTGCACATCGACATCGAACCCACCCAGATCGGCCGGGTGTTCAACCCCGATTTCGGCATCGCTTCCGACGCCAAAGCCGCACTGAAAGGCCTTATCGCCATCGCCCGCGAACGAGGCGGCAAAACGCCCGATTGGAGCGCCTGGGCCAAAGCCTGCGCGGCCCGCAAACGCGACGCCGCCATGCAGCGCAAAACCCACTTCGACAACGTGCCGGTGAAACCGCAGCGCGTGTATGAAGAAATGAACAAGGCTTTCGGCAAAGAGACTTGCTATGTGACCACCATCGGCCTGTCGCAGATCGCGGGCAACCAGATGCTGAACGTGTACAGGCCCCGGCACTGGATCAACGCGGCCCAGGCCGGTCCCTTGGGCTGGACGTTGCCCGCGGCGCTCGGCGTGGTCAAGGCCGACCCGCGCCGTAAAGTTGTGGCCCTTTCCGGCGACTATGACTTCCAGTTTTTGATCGAAGAGTTGGCCGTGGGCGCGCAGTTCAAGCTGCCCTATGTGCACGTTGTTGTGAACAACAGTTATCTTGGCCTGATTCGCCAGTCGCAGCGCGGGTTCAACATGGACTATTGCGTGCAGCTTTCGTTTGAAAACATCAACGCGCCGGAGATCGGCCAATACGGCGTAAACCATGTGGCCGTAGCGGAAGGTCTGGGCTGCAAGGCCATTCGGGTGACCAAACCGGGCGACATGGCGGCGGCCTTTGCTAAAGCGCAGAAATGGGCTAAGAAGTTCCGGGTGCCGGTTGTGGTGGAAATCATCCTTGAACGGGTGACCAACATCTCTATGGGCACGGAACTGAACAACGTCAACGAGTTCGAGGAAACCGCCACCTGCTGGGCGGATGCGCCTACCTGCATCGGCGCGCCGGAATAAATCCAAACGAGGTACCTATTATGAGCAAAGCCCAAACTCCCAGAATCCGTGGTGTGCTGTCGCCTGTTCTGACCCCGTTCAAGAAAAACTATGAGCCTGACGCGGCTCGTTTCGTGCAGCATTGCCAATGGCTGGTGGACAGCGGCGTGGGCCTGGCCTTTTTCGGCACCAACTCCGAAGCCAACTCCCTCTCCGTCGCCGAACGCCTGACCTTGATGGAAGCGCTGCTGGCCTCCGGCATCTCCCCGGCCAAAATGATGCCCGGCACGGGCTGCTGCGCCCTGACCGATTCGGTGGAGCTGACCCGCGCCGCGGTGAAAGCCGGCTGCGCCGGGGTGCTGATGCTGCCGCCTTTCTATTACAAGGGCATGCCCGACGAAGGCCTGTTCCGCAATTACTCGGAAATAGTGCAGCGCGTCGGCGATTCGAACCTGCGCATCTACCTCTACCACATTCCGCCGGTGGCCCAGGTGCCCCTGTCTTTCGGCCTGATCGAGCGTCTGATCAAAGCCTATCCCGGCACCATCGCGGGCATCAAAGACAGCTCCGGCGACTGGAGCAACACCGAAGGCCTTTTGAAAAACTTCCAGTCCGAGCAGTTTGACGTGTTCTGCGGCAGCGAAGCCTTCTTGCTGCAAAACATGCGCGGCGGCGGCGCGGGCTGCATCACCGCCACGGGCAACGTGAACCCCGCGCCCATCGTGGAGTTGTACAACACCTGGAAAGACGCGGGCGCGGACGATAGACAGGCCGCCCTGACGGCGACCCGCACGGCTTTCCCCGTGCCCATGATTCCTTCCATGAAAGCCTGCATCGCCTGGAAACGGGGTGAGCCGGAATGGGCCACCGTGCGCCCGCCGCATGTGGAAACTTCCGCCGAGAAAGTGGCTGAAATGAAAGAGACCCTGAACAAGATCGGCTTCAGTATGCCGGGCATCTAGATGGGACCGGGGAGGCTCCGCCTCCCCAAGCCCACCGCCAAGGGGCTTGGCCCCTTGGAACCCATATAAGCGAAGGCCGTTTTCCGGAAGGAAAACGGCCTTCGCCATATTGCGGGTCCAGGGGTTGAGTCCCAGGCAGGGGGCTCGGGGCAAAGCCCCGCCTGCCTATTTCACCAGATTGAATTCCACATCGCCGTCATTTTTGATGCGTTCCACCAGACCGAATTCCCAGTCAAAATATCCTTTCATGGCTTCGGGCTTGGCGTTGATGTCCGTATAGGGCTTGTACCAGACGTCGTCTTCCGCGCAGAGGGCAACGGGCATGCCTTCTTCCAGCGAAAATTCCGCAGCCTGCCAGGCCGGGGTGCCGCCTTCCAGCGCGGAAACCGCCGCGCCGGGCCAGAGTTTGGCCGCGTCTTCCGCCGCAAAACGGGCGTGGGCATCGCTGTCGGCGGTGATGACGATATCTTTGGCTTCAGGGTAGGCGGCCTTGGCCCGTTCCAAATAGCCCCGGGCTACCCAGACCGCGCCGGGTATATGCCCCTTGCGGTGGGTTTTGCTAACCCCCACGTTGAGCAGCAGCGGGGGCGGCGTTGCGGCAAGGCGATCGGCCAGGGCGGGCGCCTTGATGGAAGGCACGGCGGGCAGCGGCGGCAGCGCGGGGGGCACCTCGCCGCGTTCAAGACCCCGCGCGCCGAAGCCGGAGCCGCCCAGGCCGCCGCGCAGAACATACACATGGGGCAGGCCCATCTGTTTCAGCCAGTGGGCGGTCATGATGGCGCGCGCTTCCGTATCGTCCACCAGCACGAAACGGGCGCCCCGCACGGCGGCGTATTCATCGGTAGCTTGCACCAGCTGCCCGCCCTGGGCGCTGCGGGAACCGGGAATGTGCCCGGCGGCAAACTCTTCCGGCTGGCGCACGTCGAAAATATACAGAGTTTGCGCATCCGCTTCCCCCCGCCATGCGTCAAGGGTCGCGGCATCCACAAAAGAGATGCCGTATTTTTTAGCGACAGCGGCCGTGCGTTCCCGGGCAATATCCAAAGCGGCGGGAGAGGGTGGCGCGGTGCGGCGCTGGGTTCCGTATTCAAGCGTATAGCCCCCCAACTGCCAGTTCATGGTGCCGCCTTTGAGCGCCACGACCTTATTGGGAACGCCCGCGTTGCGCAGGGTCTGGGTGCCGATGATGCTGCGGGTGCGGCCCGCGCAGTTGATGATGATCGTGGTCTCGGGGTCGGGCGCCAGGTCGCCGATGCGGTAGGTGACCTCGCAGCCGGGGGCGTTGATGCCGCCGGGAATGTTCATGTTGTTGTATTCTTCACGGGGGCGCACGTCGATGACCACGAAAGGCTTGCCCGAATCCATGATGGCTTTGATTTCCGCGGGCTCAAGACGCGGGGTGTGCTGCTCTTCTTCCACGTATTCGCCAAAACCCTTGCTCAGCGCGCCCACGCCGGTGAATTCCACGTATCCGGCCGCAAGCCAGGCTTTCATGCCGCCTTGCAGGGCCATGGGTTTTGAGTACCCCATGCGGGAGAGCACGGCGGCGGCCCGTTCCGCGCGGGAAGGGCCGGTTTCTTCGCCGCTGTCCACCAGCACCACGGGAACATGTTTGCAGGGCACAAGGTCGAGCACCATCATTTCCAGGCGGGAGAGGGGCGCGCATGAGGCCAGCAGCATGTGGCTGCGGGAAAACTCCTCCTGTTCGCGCACGTCGAGTACCGCGAACTCGCCGCGCAGGCCGAAGAGTTTTTTGGCTTCCTGAGGGGAGCAGTATTGTATATTCGACATGTTTGTTTCCTTTATTAAAAAAACAGTCTGCTTTTGTTTCCTGGCAAGGAAACCGCCGATTCCGGGCCAGGGATAGTATTTGCATGATACAGCCCTGGCCCGGAATCGGCGGTTGACGGGGCCAGGAGCAAAATCAGGCTGTTTTTACCAGAGGCCGAGGATTTTCCACCAGAAGGGGCCGGTGCCGACCCAGACGACGAGGTGCAGGAGCGAGGTCAGAAAACCGATGCGCCACCATGTGGGCAGCGGCACGAAACCGGCGCCGTAAAAAATGGGGCCGGGTCCGGCGCTGTAATGGGTCAGCGAATAGCACAGGCAGCCGGCATAGGCGAAGAGCAGCGCAGAGAGATAGCCCGGAGCGCCCAGGCCCACGGCCACGGCGAGGAATGCCGCGTACATGGCGGCCACGTGGGCGGTCATGCTGGCGAAGCCGTATTGCGAATACAAATAGACCACGAACAGAATGCCGAGCGCCAGGGGCCAGCCCATGCCGGCCATGGAAGCGCCCACGGTTTTGGCGAACCAGGGGATAAAGCCTTTGGCTGAAAGCTGTCCGGCCATGCCGACCAGCACACCCATCCAGATAACGGTATCCCAGGCGCCGGTTTCAGTGAGAATATCCTTCCACTCAAGAACCTTGCCGATCAGCATGATGGAAACCGCGATCAGCCCGACCAGAGTGGGGTTCATCTTGGTTATGGGACCCGTGCACCAGAGCAGCAGGGCGAGCAGGAACACGCCCAGCAAAATGAGTTCGGGCCGGGTGATGGGGCCCATCTTGATGAGTTCTTCGCGGGCCAGGGCTTTTGCTTCGGGCGAATATTTAACTTCAGGCGGATAGATGCGATAGACAAAATAGGGCACAACGATCATGCCGATAACGCCGGGCACCAGGGCGGCGAGCGTCCACATGCCCCATGAGATTTCAATGCCGGCCGTTTTCATGGCCAGTTCCGTGGCCAAAGGGTTGCCGGTCATGGCGGTCATGAACAGGGCGGAGAGCACCCCGTCGACCTGATAATAACTCATAATTAAGAACGCCCCGGCCCGCCTGCTGGTGGCGCCGGGTTCAGAACCGAGAACGGATATAACGCTGCGCAGAATGGGGAAAATGACCCCGCCCGCTCTGGCGGTTGACGAAGGGGTGGCCGGGGCCACGACCAGGCCGCTCAGGGTGAAGGCGTAGGCGACCTTAAGCGTGCTGTCGCCGATGGCCCGAAGGATAAGATAGGCGATGCGCCTGCCCAGGCCCGTCTTGATGAAGCCGCGTGAAAAGAAGAAAGCCGCGGCGATCAGCCAGATGGAGTCAGAGGCGAACCCGCCCAGCGATTCGCGCATGGTCAATGTGCCGCTCAAAGCGGTAACGGTCAGTCCCAGAAAGGCTACCGCGCCGATGGGCAGGGGGGCCACCACGAAACCGGCGATGATAGCCACAAGCAGGGCGAAAAGGTGCCATGCCTGCACGGTCAGCCCGGCGGGCACCGGAATGAACCAGATTATCAGACCGAGAGCGATGGGTATGGCCGTTCGTTTTGCCGCGTCCATAATTCCTCCAGCGACTAGTGTTTGTGATGGCCCCTGAAAGCAGATTTCATGCCATAACCGGCGGCGTTCTAAAATACCGTATTTAGCTAATACATATCGATTTGACCGGTAAAGTGGATTCGCGTATACAGCGCAAGATTGCAATTTTTGATTGCAATTTTGCAAAATATAACTACGAGACACCCATGCCCGAAGTCGCGCCGTACCGCTTGGCCCTGGTCGCCCACTCTCCGCATCTGGTGGAGTGTGTCCGCCAGGTGGCCGTGGAGGGGGAATACGAACTGCAATCGCGCCTGGCGGATTTTGAATCCGCCGCCCCCATTGCCCGGGAATGCCTGGAAGACGGGGCGGAGGTGGTGCTCTGCCACGGCGGCACGGGCAACGCCATCGTGCGGGGGCTGGGGCATTCCGTCGTGGCCATTGACCGCACGGACATGGATCTGATCAACACATTGCGCCAGGCGGCCAAACTGGACAGAGAGATCATTCTGGCCGCCTTTCTCGGTGAAGAACACGATCTTGCGGCTATCGAAGAGCTGCTGGACGTGCGCATACATCATATCCAGTACACGTCTTCCGGCCCGCTGTTCGCCGCCGTGGACAAACTGTACGCGCAGGGGGTGCGCGTGCTGGTGGGCGGCGGCATCACCAAACGCTATATGGACGATCTGGGCGGCGCCGGGTTCGTCATCGCGCCGAACCGCTACAGCATCCGCAAAGCTTTGGAGCAGGCGGTCATCCTGGCCCGGCAGAAACGCCGCGCCGCCGCCCAGCATGAAAATTTGCTGGCCGTGTTCCGGCAGTTGGAAGACGGCGTGGTCTGCATCGACGCTTCCGGCAGCCCGGTTTTCATCAACCATAAGGCAACCCAGCTGTTGAATATCTCCGCTGACGGCTCCAAGGGCGCGTCGCAGGCTCTTTTCAAAAAGCTGCACCTCACGGAGGTGCTGGAAGATATGCAGCCGCGTAACAACATGCTGGTGGAACTCGACGGCGAACAACTGGTGGTCACGGCTCTGCCCGTAATCATTCATCAGGGCGCGGCCGGGGCCGTCGCCTTGTTTCGCGACGTGTCTTCATTGCAGCGGATCAGCCGGAAAATCGGAGAAGAATTATACGCCAAAGGCTTTGTGGCGCGCTATGAGGCCGGGGATATCATCGGAGAGAGCGCGCCCGTGCGCGAACTGAAGGGCAAGATGCGGCGTTTTGCTCCCACCGACGCGCCGGTGCTGATATACGGCGAAACCGGCACGGGCAAAGAACTGACCGCCCATGCTCTGCATCTGCAAAGCGCGCGCCGTGACAAGCCTTTTGTGGCCATCAATTTTGCCGCGCTGCCGGAAAACCTGTTGGAAAGCGAACTTTTCGGGCACGAAGAAGGGGCCTTCACCGGCGCGCGTAAAGGCGGCAAAGCCGGTCTTTTTGAACTGGCGAACCGGGGAACCTTGTTCCTCGACGAAGTGGGAGAGATCAGCCACGAGATGCAGCTGCGTCTTTTGCGCGTGCTGGAAGCCAAAGAGGTCATGCGCGTGGGCGGCAGCCGTTTTTTGCCGGTGGATGTGCGGGTCATCAGCGCTTCGCACCGGTTATTGCCCGACCAGGTGGCGGATAAGCGCTTCCGTCTGGACCTGTATTACCGTCTTTCCACGCTGAAACTGTTTGTGCCCCCCCTGCGTGAACGCCTGGAAGACATCCCTTTGCTGGTGCGCAGGCTGTTGCGCCAGTATGGCAAACCGGCGAGCGTGATTTCACCCGCCATCGCCAAAATGTTTCGTGAATACCACTGGCCCGGCAATGTGCGGGAACTGCTGGCCGTTATGGAAAGCTACCTGATTTTGCTGCCGGAAAACAAGCCGGATGCGGAGCTGTTTCGCGCCACGCTGCGTGAGAATATGACGCCCGACCGGTCTTCGGGAAGCAGCATGGACCGCTACAACCCGGAAAAGACATTGCGCGAGCATATGCTGGCCGCGCGGCGGAGCCTTATCGTCGAAGCCGTTCGTTTTCACGGCGGCGACAAGAAAGCGGCGGCGGAAGCGCTGGACGTCAATTACACCACACTATGGCGTTCGCGGCGCTAAAAACAGCGGGGAGGTGAAAGCCTCCCCGCTGTGCTTCACTTGGGCGCGAAGTCCGCTACCTCAGCGAGATCCTTGTCGCCCCGGCCGGAAAGGCAGACCACGATCGTCTTGTCTTTGGGCATGTCCGGGGCCATTTTCATGGCCAGGGCCAGCGCGTGTGAAGACTCCAGCGCGGGGATGATGCCTTCGGCGCGGGAAAGGGCGTAAAAGGCGTCCACCGCTTCCTGGTCGGAGACCATGCGGTATTCCGCCCGGCCAGCATCGCGCAAAAAGGCGTGTTCCGGCCCCACCCCGGGGTAATCCAGCCCGGCGGAGATGGAATGCACCGGCGAGATTTGGCCGTCGCTATCCTGCAAGACGTAAGAGCGATAGCCATGCACCACGCCGGGCGTGCCAAGAGACATGGTGGCGGCGTGGTCGCCGCGCGCATTGCCGCGTCCGCCCGGTTCCGCGCCTATCAGAGCGACGGATGTATCGTTCACAAAGGGGTGGAACATGCCGATGGCGTTAGAACCGCCGCCCACGCAGGCCACGCAGGCATCCGGCAATTTGCCGTGCTGGGCAATGAATTGCTGCCGGGTTTCAATGCCGATGACGGACTGAAAATCGCGCACCATCACGGGGTAGGGGTGCGGGCCCACGGCGGAACCCAGCAGATAAAAGGTGTTTTTCGCGTCTTTGACCCAGGTTTCCAGCGCTTCGTCCACGGCCTCTTTCAGGCCCCGGTTGCCGGAAAGGGCGGGCCGCACTTCCGCGCCCATCATGCGCATGCGGAACACGTTGAGTTCCTGGCGCTTCATATCTTCTTCACCCATGAACACAGTGCACGACATGCCCATCAGGGCGGCGGTTGCGGCGGAAGCGACCCCGTGCTGGCCCGCGCCCGTTTCCGCGATGATCCGTTTTTTACCCAGGCGTTTGGCCAGCAGAATCTGGCCCAGGGTGTTGTTGACCTTGTGCGCGCCCAGGTGGTTCAGGTCTTCGCGTTTCAGGTGGATGGCCGCGCCGCCGAGCCTTTCCGTCAGGTTTTTGCAGTAAAAAAGCGGGGTGGGGCGACCGGAATAATTGGCCAGGTAATAATTCAATTCCGCCAGAAAATCCGGATCCTGGCGAAAACGCTCGTAGGCGGCCGCCAGTTCATCCAGCACGGGTTTGAGGGCGTCGGGCACGAACTGCCCGCCGTATGCGCCGAAAAAGCCTTTGGCGTCGGGCGATTTCGCTGTGAAGGAGGGAGCGCTCATGAGAATTTCCTTTTACAGTTTGGGCAGGGGGCGCCGGAACGCATAAAAAAACACGGCCAGCGTCGTTGCTGCCGCGTTTGGTGCGTTTCGTTACCGGGGGTTAGACGCGTTCCATTGCGGCCCTGTTACCAGGACCACCACCAGCGGTATTGCGCCGCTTTATGGAAAACGCATGCGTTCATGGCCCGCACCATGCCGTATTTTTTCGCTTCTTGTCAAGCGGCCTCGCGACCTCTATATTTCACCGTACCTTACGCAAACATTGCAACCCGGATCGCTCATCATTTATGGATACGCATATTCGCTATGACAAAAGCGCGGAAGCGCTGCTCTTGCTGGATCAAAAAGCCCTGCCCCTGCGGGAAGAGACTGTCGCCTGCCGCACGGTGGATGAGGTTGTCGCCTGCATCAAAGACCTGACCGTGCGCGGCGCGCCCGCCATCGGCGTTGCCGCTGCCTGGGGCGCGGTGCTGGCCGCCAAAGAGGCGGCAGGCGCCGGGTCCGCCTGGCGGGATTTCGTGGATGCGGCTCTCGCCCGTTTGAACGAAGCCCGCCCCACGGCGGTGAACCTGGCCTGGGCCGTCGGCCGCATGCGCGCGGTTATGGAACGGGCGAAACCGGCCTCCGCAAGCGATCTGCACCGCATCTGGCTGGATGAAGCGGCGCGCGTGCACGCGGAAGATGTCGCGGCCAACAAGGCTATGGGCCGCTTCGGCGCGGAACTGTTCGCGGATGGCGACACAGTCTTGACCCACTGCAACGCCGGGGCGCTGGCCACCGCCGGGTACGGCACGGCCCTGGGCGTGATCCGCGCCGCGGTGGAGGCGGGCAAACGCATATCGGTCATCGCCGATGAAACCCGGCCCGTACTGCAAGGCGCGCGCCTGACCGCGTACGAGCTGGCGCGCGACAAGATTCCCGTGAAAGTCGCCTGCGACAACGCGGCGGGGCTGTTGATGCAGCGCGGTCTGGTGCAGCGGGTTATCGTGGGCGCTGACCGCATCGCGGCCAACGGCGATGTGGTGAACAAGATCGGCACCTACGGCGTGGCCGTGCTGGCCAAAGAACACGGCATACCTTTTTATGTGGCCGCGCCCCTTTCCACCATCGACCCGGCCATGTCTGACGGAACGGCCATTCCCATTGAAGAGCGCGACGATGCGGAAGTGGCAAGCGTTGGCGGCGGGCCGCGCATCATGCCCCTGAATGTATCCGCCTATAATTTTGCCTTTGACCTGACCCCGGCGCGGCTTGTAAGCGCCATAATCACGGAAAAAGGCGTGCTGCGGCCGCCGTATGCCGCAAGCATAGCGGCCGCCATGGCGGGCTGTGCGGTATGAACGGCTAAATGGCGGGAGGAGTCATGGTCGCCATCCTTTTGACCTATGCCGCCCTGGGGTGTCTGACGGGCATTATGTCGGGCCTGCTCGGCCTTGGCGGCGGCATCGTCATGGTCCCCGCTCTGCTGTACACCCTGCCTCTTTTCGGCATTACGGAGCAAACGCACTATCTGGCTCTGGGCACGTCCATGGCCGCCATCATTTTTACTTCGGTATCTAGCGCGAGAGCGCACCATAAACGCGGCTCGGTGTTATGGGGCGTTGTGGCACGGTTCGCGCCGGGCATCATCGCGGGTGTTTTTCTTGGCGGCGCCGTGGCCGTGCATATGCCCGTCACGGTTTTACAAGGGGTTTTTTCTCTTTTTCTCCTTTACGTTGGCGTCCAGATGTTCATGGATATCAAACCCAAAGCGTCCCGCCAACTGCCTGCGGCTCCGGGGTTGGCGGCCGTCGGGGGTGCGGTGGGCCTTCTTTCCAGTTTTTTGGGCATCGGCGGAAGTATGCAGGCCATCGCTTTTCTTACTTTTTGCAATGTGCCCATGCGCCAAGCTATAGGCACTTCGGCTGGCGTGGGCGTGCCTATCGCCGTTTTCGGCGCGCTCTCATACATCGGCAACGGCTGGTCGGCGGAGCATCTGCCGTCCTGGTCTCTGGGCTATGTCTACCTGCCCGCCCTGCCGGGGCTTGCGGCGGCCAGCATGTGCGCGGCCCCCTTAGGCGCGAGGCTCGCTTACCGCCTGCCCGTGCCCCGGCTTAAACGAATTTTTGCTCTGTTCGTTTTTTTTGTAGCCGGTAATATGATTTGGAAGACATTTTGGTAGAACGGCGCGTGTTTTTGTTTTCATAACCCGCAACCCATTGAGGTGCGTCATGAGCGAGCTGAAAGGCAAGAAAATCGTGGTACTGATTGAAGAGATCTATAACGAGCACGAATACTGGTACCCCAAAATCCGCCTGCAAGAAGCCGGGGCGGAAGTGGTCACGGCGGGAACTGAAGCGGGCAAGACCTATCACAGTAAAGTCGGCGTGCCCGCCAAGGCCGATGTGGCCTTCAGCCAGGTTAAAGCGGATGATTTCGACGGCGTGGTCATACCCGGCGGGTTCGCGCCCGATTTCATGCGCCGCTCGCCGGATTGTCTGAAGCTGATCAACACCCTGCACGACCAGGGCAAAATGGTGGCGTTCATTTGCCATGCGGGCTGGGCGGCTATTTCCGCCGGTATCGTCAGAGGCAAGAAAGCCACCAGCTACAGCTCCATCAAAGACGACATGGTCAATGCGGGCGCGCTGTGGCAAGACGCCGCCGTGGTGCAGGACGGCAATCTCATCTCCAGCCGCACCCCGGCCGATCTGCCCGATTTCCTGCGCGCGGTTATCGCGCATTTGCAGAAATAGAGCTACCTGGGGGACGCTGTCCCCCAGGCCCCCTGCAAGGGAGGTGACCCCCCTTGACCCCGCAATAAGGCGAAGGCCGTTTTCCACCCGGAAAACGGCCTTCGCCTATAGGGGTTCCAAGGGCCGCGGCCCTTGGCGGTGGGGTTTGGGGAGGCGGAGGCTCCCCGGTTCTCAGCAAAGCTGCGAATACACCAGATCGCCGTTTTTAATTGTGGCTTTGCAGGTCAGCATAGTACCGCCCTGACGGGTTTGCCCGGCGGTATCCGTAAAGGTCACCAGGCGGTTTTCCTTGGCGAACACGGCGATATCCGCCGCATAGCCGGGTTTCAGCGCGGCCGTCGTGTTTGCAAGGCCCAGGTGTGCGGCCGGGGTGACGGTTGCGGCGCGGATGACCTCCAGCAGCGGGCAGCCGAGGTGCAGGTATTTGGCCAGGGTATAGGGCAGGCTGAAAACCGGCCCTTTGAACAGGGTTTTGCGGGTCCAGTCCGTGCTGATGATGTCCGGTCCGAACCCTTGCCGCAATGCGGCTTCGGCCACGGCGAAACTCCAGTGGTTGCTGCCGTTGGCCGCGTCAAAGATGACGCCGCGTTTTCTGGCGGCCAGGATGGAGGGGCGAATTTTGCCGTCCGCCCCCAGAATGGTCTCGCCCTTGCCGTGGTACATGTGAGCCAGCACGTCGCCGGGCCGCAAAACCTCCGCCACGGCATCCATGCTTTCGGCCGGGTTGGTGACGTGCACGGCCACGGGCACTTTCAGTTCATTCGCCAGCTCAACGGCGCGGCGTAAAGAGGCCAGCCCCTCGTCGCCGACGATTTCTTTGCTGATGCGCACCTTCAGGCCGTGCGGCTTGAAAGGCGAATCCAGCGGCGCGAACAGCCGTTTGATTTTCGGCACGTCGAAATAAGCCACGTGCAGATCTTCATGGTGCTTGTTGGTGGCAAGGCCCGCCGGGGAAAGGTTGACGTAGGCTTTGACCGTGACCATGCCGCGGGCCATGAACAGCTCGCGGAACAGGTGGAAGTTGGCGCTGCCGGCGCTGCCAGCGTCCACGGCCGTGGTCACGCCGGTGGAGAGATACGAGACGTCCGGCGCGACCCCAAGGTCTGTTCCCGCGTAAAAGACGTGGGTGTGATAGTCGATAAGGCCAGGCGTGATGATAAGACCCGCGGCGTCGATAACTTGCGCGGCCTCGCGCGGCAGGTTTTTGCCCACCGCCGCGATGCGGCCGTCTTTCACGGCGACGTCCGCCGGGCCTTCAAATCCGCTTGCGGGGTCAACGGCCGTGCCGTTGATGATAAGCAGGTCGTTCATGTTAGAACCCCATGACTTTCCAGGCCATCAGCCCGGCGGTCATATACAGGATCATGTTCAAAATGGCGCCGAGAGCGCCGCACTTCCACCACGAGGCCTGATCCACATAGCCCGTGCCGAAGAGCACCGGCCCCAGCGCCCCGCCGTATTGGGTGACCATGCCGCCGGGCACGCTGGAGAAGCAGATGATGAAGCACAGCGGCATTACGGGCGCGTTGGCCGCCAGCCCCAGCATCAGCAAGATAGGCACGATGGCCACGACGTATGCGGCCATGGAGGCGAAAAGATAGCGCAACGCGATGTTCAGGAACAGGATGACGAACAGCACCAGATAGGGGTTGAAGCCGGTCATATCCATGTTGGCTTGAATGGTCTTGCCCATCCAGAGGAAAAAGCCGCTTTTGGTCAGCGCGCCGGATATGCCGATGATGCCCGCGTACCAGATCAGGGTGCTCCAGGCGCTCTTGTTTGCGGCAACGCTGTCCCAGGTGAACAGCTTGCAGACCAGGCAGCCGCCCAGAAAGAGCAGGGCCACGGCGGTGGTGTTGATCTTGGTGTAGCTGCCGGTGACCCAGCCCAGAATGGCCAGAATGAAGAGGGCCACCAGGATTTTTTCCTTGGCGGTCATGGGGCCGCATTCTTCAAGGCCTTTGCGCGATATTTCTTTGGCGTTGTCGATCTTTTTCAGTTGCGGGGGATAGACGACATAGAGCAGCAGCGGGGTCAGCAAAAGCGCCAGGCCGCCGGGCACAAGGGCCGCCCACATCCAGGTCATCCACGAAATGTCGACCTGGGCCACGCTTTTGACGTAGGTCAGCGTCAGCACGTTGGGCGCGCAGGCGGTGATGAACATGGAGCCGGTGATCAGGCTGATCTGATACATGAGCACGGTGAAATAGGCGCCCAGCATCCTGGGGTTGCCGTCGGGCGTGGAGCCCAGGGTTTCACAGATGCTGCGGAAGATGGGATAGACGATGCCGCCGGTGCGGGCGGTGTTCGAAGGGGTGGCCGGGCTGATGATCAGGTCGGTCAGAACCGCGCCGTAGCTTAGCCCCAGCGCGCTGTGGCCGAAACTGCCGATCAGGTAATAGGCGATGCGGCGGCCAAGGCCCGTTTCGACAAAAGCCTGGCAGATCAGAAAGGCGGAAAACACAAGCCAGGCCGTGCCGTTGGAAAAGCCGCTGAGCAGCGTGCCGATGGGCACGAAGAACGAGGCGGCGCCGATAAGCACGATCATGACCACCGGTTCGGACTGCGGCCGCAGAATGATGCCCGCGATGACGGCGAGATAGATGGCGAAAAGGTTCCAGGCTTCCGGGGTCAGCCCGGCGGGGACGGGATACAGTTTGACCAGGGCGAACAGCGCGCCGACGATGCCGTATTTCCACATAATGTCACGCTCCTAAATATAATAAAACGGTTGGCGAACGGGAAGCGGCCGTCAGGCCTAGGCCTGGAACGCCGCCTGCGCGCGCAGGGGGTAGAAGTTGACATGGTCCACCAGGGTCATGAGCAAAGCCTCGGGGCTTTTGGGGAACAGCTCCCCTTCCTTGGAGTGATAGCCGATAATATGGGCGATTTCGTAAGGCAGGCCGTTTTTGAGCGCCAGGGCCGCGCCGATGAAGGGGTGCCCCAGGTATTTGTGCTTTTCGGTGTACACCACGGGGGTGATGGGCGCGCCGGTATTCTCGCCTTTGCCCAGTTCGATGAACTTGCCCACGTCGTGCAAAATGGCCCCGGCGATGAGGTGGTCGTAGTTCAGCCTGTATTTGCCCGCGTACTGGCCGGAATATTCCTCATAAATCATGTTGACCATGCGGGTGATGGTGCGCACGTGCGTGCGGAAGGTGACGTCATTGACGTTGACGCTGAAGGCGTACTTGTCCATGTCGGCCGGCGTCCAGCCGCCCTGTGCCATGCCGTCCAGCATGGTGGCTTCAACCTTGGCGCGCAGGGCCGCGTCCTTTATCCATTGGATCTCGGGAAAAACATCGATGAGCGTTGCCATGCGCCTCTCCTTTCCGGGCTAGATGATCCCGGCCGCATGCAGTTCTTCAAGCCGGCTTTCCGGCAGGTTCAGCATGCCGCAGAAAATATCTTTGTTGTGTTTGCCTTTTATCGCGCCAGTATGTTCAACCTTGCCGGGCGTGCGCGACAGTTTCGCCGACACGTTTGGCAGGTGTATGGAACCCAGCTCTTCATCGGGCAGGGAAACGAACGATTCGCGGGCGATATAGTGCGGGTCTTTCATAAGCTGGCTCATGTCGTACATGGGCCCGACAACTGCGCCGCCTTCACTGATGATGCGTTCCACTTCTTCGTGAGTGCGCTCTTTCATCCAGGCGCCGATGATTTCGTCCAGCTCTTTGGCGTTCTTGACGCGTGAAGCGTTGTCGCAAAAGCGCGGGTCCTCGATCAACTCGGGCCTGCCGATGGCTTTGAACAAATTGGTGGCAATGGGCTGGGCCGCGCCCGAAAGGGCCACCCAGGTGCCGTCTTTGGTCTGGTACGCGTTGCGCGGCGCGACCGAAAGGCTGCCGTTGCCCACGCGCCCGGCAATGGTGCCGAGCTGGTCATAGGACAGAAAATGCGGCTCAACCAGGCGCATCAGCGGTTCATACAGCGAAAGGTCGATATACTGGCCGCGCCGCTCGGGGTTCAGGTTTCTTTCATGCAGGGCCACCATGACGGCGAAAGCCCCCTGAATGCCGCAGACCCCGTCGGCCAGCGCCATGCCCGGCAAGGTGGGGGGGCCGCCGCGTTCGCCGTTGATGGAGGCGAACCCGCTCATGGCTTCCGCCACGGTGCCGAAGCCGCCGCGTTTGGCATAGGGGCCCGTCTGGCCGAAACCGGTGACGCGCAGCATGACCAGGGACGGGTTGATCTGCGAAAGAGCATCCCAGCCGATGTTCCATTTTTCAAGCGTGCCGGGGCGGTAGTTTTCAATGACCACGTCGGCTTTTTTGACCAGTTCTTTGAACAGCTCCTGCCCTTCCGGCCTGCCCAGGTTCAGGGTGATGCAGCGCTTGTTGCGCGAAATGCTTTTCCAGAGCAGCGGCACGCCGTTTTTCTGCTTGCCGTAGCTGCGGGCGGTATCGCCCTTTTCAGGGTGTTCCACCTTGATGACCGTTGCCCCGTATTCCGCAAGAAATGCGCCGGACCAGGGCGCGGCCAGCATGGTGGCCGCGTCGATGACCGTGATGTCGCGCAGGGGCAGATTGTTTGCTTGGCTCATGGTCCTTCCTTATTTCGCCGCTTCACGCGCTTTGCGTTTACGGGTTTCGTGCGCTTCGATCAGGTCGGCTCTGGCGATAAGGGCTTTGGCCTTCTTGTAGTGGGCGATATCCACCATTTTGCCGCCCAGGGTGATGGCGGCTTTGCCTTCGGCATAGGCCGCGTCAAGGGCGGCGACCAGTTCTTTGGCCTTGATGATGGCCTCAGGGGCGGGCGAAAAGGCGGCGTTCAAAATTTCCACGTTGCCGGGGTGAATGCAGCTTGAACCCAAAAAGCCGTGCATGGCGCTGAGCCGGGCCAGGGTTTCAAAACCGCCCTCGTCGGTAAAAGCGGTCATGGTGCCGATAAGACCCAGGGGGATTTTGTTGTACGCACGGGCCACCACCAGAAGGTGCATGCGCAAAGACAGCATGCCCGTCTGCGTTTCAAGGCCGCCGGTCAGGCTTATGGCCGCGCAGAAATCTTCATTGCCCAAAGTGATGGAGTCGATGCGGCTCGAAGCGGCCGCGATGGCTTCGGCATTCAGGTAGCCGCGCGGGGTTTCGATAACGGCGTTGATGGTCACGTGGCCGGGTTTGATGCCGCGCATCGTCTCAAGGCGGGCGATGGTCTTTTCAACGGCCAGAATTTCGTCGGCCGTTTCGCATTTGGGCAGGTAGATGGCGTCAAGGTCGGGGTGCACGGCGCATTCCAGGTCGCCTTCAAGCAGTTCCGGCTCGTGGTTGACCCGCACGATGACGTCGCTGCCGCCTTTTCCGGCGAGAGCGATGCCCTCTTTGACCAGAGCGCGGGCGGCCAGCTTTTCGGCGTCGGGCACGCTGTCTTCCAGGTCCAGCACAATGGCGTCGGCGTTGCGCGTGTAGGCTTTTTCAACGAATTTCTTTTGATGGACGGGCATGATCAGCCGGGAACGGCGGACCAGGGCCAGGGGATAGTTGGCGGGCATGGCGGCTCCTTGTTTCCGTGAAGCGTGAAAAGCAATTTCACGTCATGGAATAGCAAGGGGCGTACCAAAACATGTTATTCGGCAGCAGCGTGTATTTACAGAATAAATTAAAACAATGGCCGATGGAAAAATCGATAGTCGTTACATTGCGTTATGCATAATGTAACAATCGCCGCCGCGGCTGGGCGGTCAGTTTTTTCGCCGCAGCTTGCGCCACAGGGTTATGCGGCTGACGCCCAGTAATTTCGCCGTTTTGGTGTAATTGCCGCCGCACTCGGCCAGGGCGTTGTAGATTTCTTGCATCTCCGTGTTGTCGGCCTGCCCGCAGGACGTGGCCGCCTCTTCGGCCAGGTGGGCGTCGATGGTGTCCGCATCAATGCGGCCTTGCTTGTGCAGCGCGGCTATGCGTTCCATCAGGTTGCGCAGCTCGCGCGCGTTGCCGGGCCAATGGTGGTGCTGCAGAGCCGCGCCCGCTTCCTGGCTGAGGTGAAGCGCGCTTTTGCCCTGGCCTTTGGCGGCAAAAGAACGCAGGAAAAAAGCCGCCAGCGGGGCGATGTCTTCCGGCCGTTCCCGCAGCGGCGGCAGCCGCAGGCGCAGCACGTTGAGGCGATAATACAGGTCGGCGCGGAAAGCGTTTTGCAGCACAAGCTCATGCAGGTTCTTGTTGGTCGCGGTTATCAGGCGCACATCCACGGGCAGCACCCTGTCGCTGCCCAGGCGGATGATTTTGCGCTCTTCGAGCACGCGCAGGAGTTTGCCCTGAATCAGCATGTCCATTTCGGCTATTTCGTCCAGCAGCAGAGTGCCGCCGTGCGCCAGTTCGAACATGCCGGGCTTGCCTTTGGGGTTGGCGCCGGTAAAAGCGCCCCCGGCATAGCCGAAGAGCTCGCTTTCCAGCAGTTGTCCCGGCAGCGCCGCGCAGTTGATGGCCACAAAGGGCCCTTTCTTGCGGCTGCTGTAGTTGTGCATGCTCTGGGCGAAAAGTTCTTTGCCGGTGCCGGTTTCACCCAGCAGCAGCACGGAGGAATCGGTCAGGGCAAACTCTTTGGCCTTGGTGATGGTGCGCAAAAGGGTGGTGCTGGTCGCCTGCATGCCGTCAAAGGTGGCGTTGGCCGCATGTCCGGTTTCATAAATGCGGCTGCGCACCTTGGCTTCGATCTGCTGAATGCGCCCCACATCCTGAAAGGTCGCGACAACCGCCACGGCTTTGCCGCGCGCCATTACCGGCACCTTGTTGCAGACCACGTCCACGCCTGCTCCAACGGGCCCGGGCAGGCGCAGAATCGCCCCCAGCTCTTCGCGGCCGGTGCGCATGGTTTCCGTCAGGCCCAGTTCCGCGAAGCGCTCGTCGCAATGCTCCCCGACGGCCCCGGTTACGCCGGAGATGCGCTCGGCCACGGGGTTGCAGACGATGACCCGGCCTTCGTTATCCGTCGCGATGATGCCGTCGTTGGAATTGTCGAGCAGCGCGCGGAAAATGCCGCTGCGGCTGCGTTCGCTGCGCACGGCCGCGACGATGCCCGCCGCGTCTTCGGCCGCGCGGATAAGGCTGCTGGACCGGTTGTCGATGATGACGCTGGGCAAGCCGATATCCCGCGCGATGTTGGCCCCCAGAAAGCCGCTGATAATGACTTCCGCGCCGTCGCGAACGGCTTCTTCCACCAGCGATCTTGCGGGCACGCCCTCGATCAGCGGGTGAATGGAAAGGTCGACGCTCATCAGCTGCGCCAGCTCTTCCGCGCCGGTAAATAAGCTGGGTGAACCCACGGCGGCTATGCGGCGGCCTATGGCCCTGGCCTGCTTGAGTGCGTGCAAATTGTCCAGCGCAGTGACGGGCGCTTCAAGCACGGCCACGGGCAAGCCCATATTTTTTACGCGCGTGTAGGTGACGCCGCGCGATATGACCACCTCGGCGCCGTGGGCGGCCACGGCGGCGGCGATGTCGCTGCCGTCGCCTTCCGGCGGGCTGAACATCAGGGCGACATCAGGGTAGTCGGCGGCAAAGGTTTCGCGCGCCAGTTCAAAACGCTCTTTATCCGCGGTGACGAAAAGAATGGATGCCATGCTCCCTCCGGTGCGGCGACGATAGCGCCCGGCCGCGGATGTTTCAAGTGTTTCGATAAATGAAACACCGGATGCGCGGGCGGCGAGGCCGCACCACGTGCATTCGCACCCCTTGCATTAGCGCGGCCCGCCCGGTACACGGATGAGAGCAATCCACGAATGAAATGAGTGGATTGCTCTGCAAGAATTTGCCTGCAAATTCTTGCCGCAAAATAGGCGCAGGCGAGCTTTGCCCGCCGTTTAGCGACTATTTTAAGCGTTACACGTTCCATAGGAACGCGGGAGGCGATATGGCTTTGACTCTGGGCATTTCACCGTGCCCCAACGACACCTACATTTTTTCGGCCCTGATAGAGGGCCGCCTGCCCTTGCCGGATGATACCGGCCCGTTTACAGCGCACCTGGCCGACGTGGAAGAGCTGAACGAACTGGCCCGCAAAGGCGTGCTGGATGTGACCAAGTTGTCTGTCGCCGCCGCGGCCGGGGTTCTGGATAACTATGTGCTGCTGAACGCGGGCGCGGCTTTGGGGCGCGGCTGCGGGCCGTTGCTGGTGGCCCCGTCGCCCGCAACTCCTGAAGATTTGGCCGATGCATCCATCGCGGTGCCGGGCGGCATGACCACTGCCAACCTGCTGCTGTCGCTGCACGGCGGTTTTCGCGGCCCCCGCGCGGAGATGCTGTTTGACCGCATCATGCCCGCCCTGGCCGCCAAAGAATATGCCGCCGGGGTCATCATTCACGAAGGGCGCTTTACCTACGCCGCAAGCGGCCTTTCTTTGGTGCTGGACCTGGGGGAATGGTGGGAGAAGACGACCGGCGCGGCCATACCGCTGGGCATCATCGCGGCCAAGCGCAGCCTGGGCCTTGCTACTATCAGGCGCATCGACGCGCTGGTGCGGGCCAGCCTTGAAGCCGCCAATGCGGCGCCCGCGGCGGCTGCGCCCTTTATCCGCGCGCACGCGCAAGAGATGGATGAAACCGTCTGCGCGAAGCATATCGCCATGTTCGTCAACGAATACAGCCTGGATTTGGGCGGCGACGGGCGGCGCGCAGTGCGCTCCCTGATCGCCAAAGCGGCGGAGGTCGGCGGGTTCACGTTGCCGAAAAAGCCTTTGTTTGTTGAACGTTTTGGTTGAGGAGGATGCATGAGCCAGTACCGCCCCCCGTTCAGTCTTGACGCGGCTGAATCGCTTTGCAGCCACGGCGGCGATGTGTACTCCGTTGCCAGGGCCATGCGCCGCAAGCCCGAAGATTTTATCGATTTCAGCGGTAACGCCCACGCTTATGCCAGCCCGGTAACAGACAGGCTGATTCGCGAAACGCCGTACCCGTATGCGCATTACCCTGATATCGCCTGCGCGGACCTGCGTGAGGCCATTGCCGCGCACGAAGGGACGAACAACGCCCATATTCTTGCGGGCAACGGGGTTTCTGAGTTGATCTGGCTGGCCATGCAGGCGTTATCACCGCGCCGGGTGCTGTTCATCGGCCCCGTGTTTTCAGAATACGTGCGGGCCTGCCAGGTGGCGGACATACCCTATGACATGCTGACCCCGCCGGCGGAGCAGGAATTCGCCTGCGGCCCGGCGGAATTGCGCAAAATATGGGACAGCGGCGCGGATTTGGCCGTTTTGAGCGTGCCCAACAACCCGGCCGGGGTGACCTACCCCAATATTCAGGAAATGTTCGGCCTCTTGCGAGTGCCCAGGGTTATTGTGGACAACAGCTATCGCGAGTTTTTGTGGGGTTTGCCCGAATATGCGCTGAACAATCGCGAAAGCTACGCGGCCATGGCCCGGCCGGGGGTCACGGTCTTTTCAATGAACAGCTTTTCGCAGTTTTTCGCCTGCCCCGGGCTGCTGCTGGGCTATCTGGCCGGGGAGCCCGGCCAGCTCAAGCGCATGGCGCGCATCCGGCCGCCCTGGACGGTGTCGGCCTATGCCCAGATCATGGGCCTGCGCTTTTTCGAACATATGGAAGAATATCGCGGGCGGCTTGCGGCCATGCGCGCTTCCGGCGCGGATACGGCCCGGTCGTTGCGGCGCATGGGCTGCTTTGACCCGGATAGGGTGTTTGAAGGGCCCGGCTTTATCACGGCCGGGCTGGTGCCGGGGCTTTCCGCCGCGCTGGTGCGCGACCGCTTGCTGCGGCGCGGGCTTATCGTGCGCGATTGCGACGGCATACCCGGCATGCCGCCGGGGTATATCCGCATGCAGATCAGAACAACAGGAGAGACGGAGCCCTTGCTCCAGACGCTGGATTGGCACTCTGAAAGAGGCTGGTAGGGGAGGAAGAGCGACGCTCTCGATTTTTTGCAGTAGTGGTTCCGGTGTGAAGGAAAGTCGTTTTTTTGATTTAGCTGGTCCGCCAATACATAAGAATTTTGCTTCCGGTTTTTTGGCAAAGGTCATTCCGGTGAAAAGTTCTGTTTAGTTTTTTCTGTAGTTGGTCCGCCTCCCCGGCTGGGGCCAGAGAGGGGTCGGTGTCGACCCCTCTTCTGGACTACTCCCCCCAGCAAGGGGCGCTACGCCCCCTTGCCACCCCCGTTTAGGTTTCGCCTTTTCGCACGTTGGGACCGTCGTTGGCTCTGTTACGGCTTTCGCGGTTGCCGCCCCGTTTGTTGTGCGACACGCCCGCGCCTCGGGCGAGCGGCAACATGTATAGTTGCGGCCCATATGAATGTTCAAAACGTGATTTTGGAAAAGATATCGAGCGGTTCTGGACGTGTAGGGTTTTGGCGGTGCAATTTATGAATGATAGCGGCAAACATACACGTTTGGGGGTTCGATTACAGGAGGCAAGTGGTGCAGTGCGTGGGGGACAGTATCCGTAGGGTTAAGGGGCTATAAGCAACGGGCGGTGCTGTGCGTAGGCGGCGACAACTGGAAGCCGCCGGAGCCTTTCAGCCGGGCACACCGTTAGTGTGTGTTTGGGGAATGGGACGGCAGCGTCATAGCCCGCACTCAAAAAAGCAGGGGGAGAGCCAAGAGAGGGGGACGGCACGTCCCTCCTCTCTTGCCCCCGCCGGGAAGGCGGACCAATTAAGAGAAAAAAACGAGATTACTTTTCACCGGAACCACTCCCGCTAAAAAACCGGAAGCTACGCTCTTACCGCCTTCCGCCCTTCAAAAGCCCGCCGATAATATTCCTGATGATCGGCACGAAAATGGACTTCGCCACTCCCGTCCACATGCGCGACTTCTGCTCCGCCTCACGCTGTTCCTGCTTCTCCGCCGCGGCCTTGGCCCGTTCTTCCTCTTTGCGGGCTTTTTCCTCGGCCTTGTCGCGAGCCGCGATCTCTTTGGGCGAAAGGCCCGCGTCGGGTCGTTCCGCCAGTTTTTCCGCGGCGGAAACCCGGTCCTTGGCCTCCGAATAAAAACGGTAGACCAGCGAACTTTGCATCATGCCCCGGCGCGCCGCCTCATCCAGCGGCCCGATCTGGCCCTGCGGCGGCAAGATAAACGCGCGTTCCACCTGTTGGGGCGCGCCTTTTTCATCAAGGAACGAAACCAACGCTTCGCCGATGCCCAGCTCGGAAATGACTTTTTCCGTATTAAAAGCGGGGTTGGCGCGAAAGGTCTGGGCCGCCGTTTTGACGGCCTGCTGGTCTTTGGGCGTATAGGCGCGCAGGGCGTGCTGCACGCGGTTGCCCAATTGGCCGAGCACGGAATCGGGCACGTCGGCCGGGGATTGCGAGATGAAATACACCCCAACGCCCTTGGAGCGGATCAGGCGCACCACCTGCTCGATCTTTTCCAGCAGCACTTTGGGCGCTTCGTCGAAAAGCAGGTGCGCTTCATCGAAAAAGAAGACCAGTTTGGGCCTGTCCGGGTCGCCCACTTCGGGCAGCACGGTAAAGAGTTTTGTCAGCAGCCAGAACAGAAAGGTGGTGTACACCTTGGGGGAGGCCATCAGCTTGTCGGCCGCCAGAATGTTGATCACGCCCTTGCCGTCTGCTGTCTGGATAAGGTCGTCGATGTTCAGGTCAGGCTCGCCGAAAAAGGCGGATGCGCCGCCTTCTTCCAGCGTGAGCAGGCCGCGCTGGATGGCGGCGATGCTGGCGGCGGAAACGTTGCCGTAAGAAGAAGAGACGCTGCTTGCGTTGTTGCCCACATATTCGATGGTTTTGCGCAGGTCTTTGAGGTCGATCAGCTCGAGCTTTTCATCCGCCGCCACGCGAAAGACCAGCGTCAGCACGGCGGCTTGCGTGTCGTTCAGCGCCAGGAGGCGCGAAAGCAGCAGCGGCCCCATGTCGGCGATGGTCGCCCGCACGGGCGCGCCCTGCTCGCCGAAAACGTCCCAGAATTGCACGGGAAAAGCCTGAAAGGCGAAGCCTCTATCCGCCAGATGGTATGATTCCACCCGTTTGGCGATGCTCTCTTTGTTGCCGCCCTTGGCGGCCACGCCGGAGAGGTCGCCCTTCACGTCGGCCGCGAACACGGGCACGCCCATCTGGCTGAAAGTCTCGGCCATGGTTTGCAGGGTCACGGTTTTGCCGGTGCCGGTGGCCCCGGTTATCAGGCCGTGGCGGTTGGCCATTCTGGGGATCAGGCAGATTTCTTTGGTCCCGTCGATGGCGATGAAGGCGCGTTTTTCGGTATCGAACATAAATATCTCCTATACGGGGTCCAAGGGCCTCAGGCCCCTGGCGGGCGCAGGGGCGCGGCCCCCTCGAGGGCGGCGCCCTGCTTGCGTGTGTCACATATTCGGCAATTTTTCCGGCGTCAGGGTTTGCAGCAAGCGGGCGGCGAACATGGCCGCGCCGTACCCGTTATCGATATTGACCGTGGCGATGCCCGGCGAACACGAGGCCAGCATGCCCGCAAGGGCAGCGAAACCGCCGAGAGCCACGCCGTAACCGACGGATGTGGGCACGGCGATAACCGGCTTGCCCGTCAGCCCGGCAATGACGCTGGGCAGCGCGCCTTCCATGCCTGCGGCCACGATCAGCACGGATGCTTTGTCAAAAACCGGCAGCCAGGGGCGCACCCGATGCAGCCCGGCCACGCCGATGTCGGCGGCAAGGCCCGCTTTGAGGCCGTGAAACAGAGCGGTGCCGAGCGCTTCAAGAGCCACGGGCATATCTGACGTGCCGGCCGTGACCACTATCAGATCGCCGCTGTCCGGCCAGGGCGGGGTGTGGGGCATAGGCCTGTTGCGGCTGAAAATAGCCGCTTCCGGCCAGAAAATGCCGTCGGGAAAAGCCCCTTTCAGGGCGGCGCCCTGTTCGGCGCTGGTTCTGCTGACCAGTACCGGGGTTGTGCCGTCCGCGCCGGAAAGCGCCCGCACGGCGGTGATCAGCCGGTCAATGCTTTTGCCGCGCGCGAACACGGTTTCCGGCATGCCGGTGCGCATTTTGCGGTGCGTATCCACGGTCACCCCGTCCATCATCTGCTCAAAGGGGGCGAAACGCAGTTGCGATGCGGCTTCATTTGGCGAAAGGCGGCCGGAGGCCACTTCTGCAAGCAGCGCGGAAAGAGGGTCGGTCACGGGCATGGCTTACTCTGGTAACGGGTTGTAAACAGCAAAGATATGTGTCTGTACCATGTGCAATGGCCCTTCCACAAGTGTTGCCGGCGGCAGCCCTTTTGGCGTGATGCTTCGTCAGGCATGGTTTTTTGTTTTGGTCGAATACCAGAAGAGTATACTCCCGCAGCAAAAAATTCCCCTTCCTCGCCTAGCGTCAAAAGGGCTGCCGCCGGGGTTGAAAAAAATAGGATAACGCGTATTCACGGGGCAGCGGCCGTATAGGCCAAGGAGGCTTTTCATGCTGTTTTCTCCGCGTTTTCTCACGGTTCTGCTTCTACTCCTGGTCACTGTAACTGCTCCGCTCGCGGCGGGAGATGCCGCAAGCCCCGTCCCCGGCCCCACAAAGGCCGATGCTGTCCAGCCCCTGCCGGACGCGCAAAAATTGGGCGGCAACTACCGCAATCTGGCTTTCGCCTCCACAGACAAACCCATCTATAAACCCGGCGAAGCGGTTTACAGCCGCGCCGTGGTCTTGCAGCCGGGCAGCTATTTTCCCGAGCGCGGCAGCGGCGTGGCCCATCTGACCATCCGCGGCCCCAGGGGCGAAGAGATCGCGCGCCTGGGCGAGAGAACGACGGACAGCGTGGCCGCGTTCACCTGGCGCATTCCGGAAGGCACGCCCGGCGGCCGCTACGAAGCCAGCATCGTGGTGAACGGCGGACCTCCTGCCGTGCGTCCTTTTGAAATCCGCGCGTATACGCCGCCTCGCCTGAAAACGCAGATCGAATTTCTGCGCGAAGGTTACGGCCCCGGCGACACGGTAACAGCGGTGGCCAAGATAGAACGCGCCGAAGGCGGCATTCCCGCCGGGGCCAAGGTCACGGCCGTGGCCCGCATAGACGGTAAGGAAGCCGCGCGGGTCGAAAACCTGGCCGTGGACGGCCAAGGCAACTGCCGCGCCACCTTCACGCTGCCTAACATCATGGAAAAGGGCGAAGGCAGCCTGGCTTTTCTGATCGAAGACGGCGGGGTGATGGAAACGGCGACCAAAACCATACCCATTCTGCTGCAAAATCTTGATATCGCCTTGTACCCCGAAGGCGGCGAACTGGTGGCCGGCCTGGCCGGGCGGCTTTATGTGCAGGCCCGGAGGCCGGACGGCAAACCGGCGGATATCGGCGGCGAGATCATCCGGGTGGACGCGTCAAACAAAGCCCTGGGCGGCGACGCGTTAGTCTCGCTCAAAACTCTGCACGAAGGCCGGGGCCTGACGGAATTCACCCCTAAAAAGGGCGAGCGTTACGCCCTGCGCCTGACCAACCCTTCCGGCATCAGCCGCCTGTTCCCGCTGCCCGCGGTGCGCGATACCGGGGCGGTTTTGCGGGCGGACAAAGAAAGCTATGCCTATGACGAACCCGTGACCCTGACCGTGCGGGCTTCCAAAGAAGCCAACGCCGCCCGCGTCACTCTGTATCACCGGGAAAAGCTGTTGGCGGAAAGCGAGTTGCAAGCGGGCGAGAACAACGTTTCGCTCAAACCCGCCGACGAAGAGGGCGTGCTGATGGCCACGGTCTGGAATAAAGACGGGCGGCCCCTGGCGGAGCGGCTCGTTTTTCGCCGCCCGCAATTCGCCTTGCGCATCGGCCTGACCGTGGAAAGCGTCACCCCGGACGGCAAGGCGACCGGCGATTTTTTCGCGCCCGGCGCTACGGCCCGCGTCACTGTGGAAACCAAAGACGAAAGCGGCAAAGCGGTGGAGGCCGTGGTGGGCCTTGCCGTTACCGACGATTCCGTGCTGGAGATGGTAGAGAAACGCGACCAGGCCCCGTCTTTGCCGGTCATGGTCTACCTTGAAAACGAAGTCAAAGACCTGGCCGACGCCACGGTCTATCTGGATGCGGGCAACCCCAACGCCGCCCGCGACGTGGACCTGCTGCTGGGCACCCAGGGCTGGCGGCGTTTCGTGCTGGCGCGCCTGGATGAGGCCGTGAAGACCGACCCCGACGGCGTGCGCCGGGCCCTGGCCATGCGTATCCCCCCGCCGCCCGTGCCCGTTGCGGCTCGCCCCGGCAGGGTTTTTGAGCGCATGGACATGATGGAAGATGCAGTGAAGATGAAGGCCGCGCCGCCTCCGGCGCCTGTGGGGATACGTCCTGCCGAACGGCAGGCGGAGCCTCCCCGGCAACGGGCTTTGAATCAGGATTTGCGGGTCGCCAAAGATGAAGAACCGCGCGCCATGAACAAACGCTTTGCCGCGTCGGAAGTGTATATCCCCATACGCGAGTATGCGCACAAAGTTCGGCAGGGCCGCAAGCCCAACGACCGCGTGGATTTCACCGAAACCCTGTATTGGAACGCGGCCTTGCGCACCAACCCGCGCGACGGCAAGGCGATAGTGAGCTTCGGCCTTTCAGACAGCGTGACCACCTTCCGCGTGCGGGCCGACGGTTTCGGCAACAACGGGGCGCTGGGCGCGCAAACGGCCGCTTTGCGTTCCACCGAGCCTTTTTATGTGGAAGCGAAGTTGCCGCCCGTGCTGGTGGCCGGGGATAAGCCGGAAGTGCCCGTGGCGCTTATCAACGCTTCCGGCAAGGCGCTGGATGCGGTATCGCTGCTGGTGGAAGGCAAGGGCCTTTCCGTCAGCGCATCCAAGGCTCCGGCGACTCTTGCCCCCGGCGCCCGCGCGCGCCTGGTGGCGGCCCTGTCGGCGGAAACGGCGGGCGCGTACAGCCTGATATTGAAAGGCACGGCGGGCGGCTTTGCCGACAGCGTCACCCGGCCGCTTGTCGTTCTGCCGCGCGGGTTCCCCGTGTTTCAGACGACGTCGGGCCTCTTGGGGCCGGAAAAACCCTTTGCCAGGGAGTTTGCCATTGCCGCCGACGTGCTGCCCGGCAGTATGAAGGTTTCGGCCAAAATCTATCCTACCCCACTGGCGGGGATGGAAGAAGCCCTGAATGCGCTCTTGCGCCAGCCTTACGGCTGCTTTGAGCAGTCCAGCTCCACCAACTACCCCCTGGTCATGGCCCAGCAGTACTTCACCAGCCACACCGGGGTCGCGCCGGAAAAGATCAAGAGGGCTTCAGACCTGCTGAACCAGGGCTATAAACGTCTTACCGGCTTTGAATCCAAGGGCAAGGGCTATGAGTGGTTCGGCGGCGACCCGGCCCATGAAGCGCTGACCGCCTATGGCGTGATGCAGTTTACGGAGATGAGCAAGCTGATGCCCGTGGATCAGGATATGCTGAAACGCACGCGCGAGTGGCTGCTTTCGCGCCGCGACGGCGAGGGGGGCTTCAAACGCAACCCCCGCGCCCTTGATTCCTTCGGCGCGGCCCCGCCCGCGCAGACCAACATCTATATCCTCTGGACCCTGCTGGAATCCGGCGAGAAGGTAGAGGCCCTGAAAACGGAAATAGCCGCCGCCAAAAAGCTGGCCGCGGAAAGCAAAGACCCCTATCTGCTGGCGCTGGGCGCCAACGTCCTCTATCTGGCCAAAGACCTGGATGCCGCGAAAACAGCCGCATCAGCCCTGGCCAAAGCGCAGGATACATCAGGCGCTCTGCCCGGCGCGGTCGCATCCATCACCCGGTCCGGCGGGGAGTCGTTGCTTATCGAAACCACGTCGCTCGGGGTTCTGGCCTGGCTGCGCTGCGGCGACGAGTTCGCGGGCAACGTGGAACGGGCCATGGCCTGGCTGTTCGAGCGCTGCAAGGCCGGGCGTTTCGGTTCCACCCAGTCCACCATCCTGGCCCTGAAAGCCATCAACGCCTATGACGCGGCCCGGGCCAAGCCCAAAGCGCCCGGTTCCGCGCAACTGGTCATTGACGGCAAGCCCTTCGGCCATGCCGTGTCCTTTGACCAGAAGAGCCAGGGCGCGCTGGATCTGCCCGATTTCGCGGCCGCGCTCACGCCGGGTAAGCACCGCATAGAGCTGCGCATGACCGGCGGCGGGGATATGCCCTTTGCCCTGGAAATCGGCTACAACACGCCGCAGCCCGCGAGCAGCCCCGAATGCCCCCTGACCCTTGCCACAGCTTTGTCGGCCAAAGAGACCAAAGAGGGCGAGCTTGTGGACCTGAAGGTGACTGTGGCCGCGCCGAAAGAAGACGTGTCCATGCCGCTGGCCATCGTCGGCCTGCCCGCCGGGCTGGAGCCGCGCCACGAGCGCCTGAAAGAGATGGTGGCCGCCGGGCAAATGGCCGCCTATGAAATACGCGGAAGCGAACTGGTGTTGTACTGGCGCGCCTTCAAGGGCGGCTCCAGCACCGAGCTGCTGCTGCCGCTAATCGCCCGCGCGCCGGGGAGCTATACGGCCCCGGCGTCAAGGGTCTATCCCTACTATCTGGAGGAGCACAAGAACTGGGCGCCCGGTGAAGCCATCAAGATCACCGCGCGATAAATCACCATCCCCCGGCTATGGTCGCCCGATGGGAGGCATAGCCGGGGGATATTCATTTCCCTGATTGATCTGGTTTGCGCAGGTCAGCGGGTTTGCTGCTGAATATCTTTGACGCCGATGATGAATTTCTTTCGCATCTGTTCGCGTTTCTTATCCTGAAAGGAAATTGCCTCTATTTTTTCCAGAGCCCGTCCGGCCCACGCGTGGGTTGTCGCCTTATCCCGTCTGGTCAGGCCGTAGCAGAACAGGATGGGGTCCGTTTCAACCTCGGCCCAAAAATCAATGACTACCTCGGTCTGGCGTTCCACTGCCAGGCACATGGCGTCGCTAAGCCTGCGGTCGTTCAGGTATTCGGGTTCCTTCCCCCATTCTCGGATCAAAAAGGCCTTGTTTGCCTTTACGTCCTTGATCGCGTCAAGGACTTCGGGCCGCAGAGGCGGTTCCGCCGCCTGGGCAAAGGATACGGACAGCAGCAGGAACAGGAAAAGATATGCAATTCGTTTCATCGTCAAGCCTCAATTTTCGGATGTTACTCCATTTTCGCCAGTTGCGCCCGCGCGCAGTCGCCGCGCCAATACGTCGCGAAATCGTCGCTGAACGACTGCCCGTTCACGCTGCCGCGCAGATTCATGACGCTGCAGACAAGCAGGTTTTTCTTGGCCTTGTACTTGACCCGGCCGCCGGAAAAGGCGGGCGGCTCGTAGCCGTCTTCCAGGTCGACGGTGATTTCGACGGACGTGGTGACGCCGTTATAGCTGTTGACCGTGATGTTGTAATCATCAATGGCGGTCCAGGGCACGGCGGTGGTGAGGTTGCCGAACAGCAGCCCCTCTTTGGTGAAGGTCAGGAAGGGCTGTTTGCGCCGCGAGTATAATTTCATGCACCAAACCAGCCCGGCCAGGCCGGCGGCGGCAAGGCCCATGGGAATGAGCAGGGAGCTGCTTTTGGCGAATCCGCCTATGCTGATGGCGATGGGAATGAAACTGATCGTGGCGATAAGAATGATCAGCAAAATGCCGCCTTCAAAGAAGGGCTTGGGTTCAACGCCTTGAGCGGCCGCTTCGCGCAGCTCTTCGGTGATGCCTTCGGCATTTTCTTTGGCGATCTGCGAGAATTCGTCTTCCAGCACCTTGGAGAGCGGGGCGGAAGCTTTGGTGGCGCCGGTGGGAGCCGTGGCGGCGGCATCATCGTCTTCCACCGCGAACTCTTTGCTGCGCACTGCCGCTTCCGCCAGGCCCAACTCATAAAGCAGGGTGCTGCCTTCGTTGCTCCGGGCTTCCGCCAGCAGCTCGTCGCTGGGTTCGATGCCCAGGGCTTCAAGCCGCGCGCGCACGGGCGGGTGGCTGTCCGTGGGGTGAGACTGGGCGTCTTCCAGGTGCTCTTTGGGGTCGGCCAGGCCGTCTTTGCGCACCAGTGCCTGCACCCCGGCCAGCACGCCGCCGGGGAGCTTGCCGCCCTTGTTCCAGTTCTCCGCCAGGATTTCGTCTATTTTCGGAGCCAGAACGGAGATGCGCAGCAAGGAAAGGGCAATGGCCTTGCTCCCGGCCACGGATGCGCCCATGGCGTCGGCCGCGAATTCGCGGATGCGGCTCCAGTGCTGCACGGCCAGGTGGAACGAATCGAGAAAGAACTCGCCCAGCAAAAAGGCGGGTTTCGAAACCCAGCCCACCACGCTGCTGTCTTCTGCATCCGCCGTGGTGGCCACGGCGCGCAGGTTGTTCACGGCGGAAGCGTAAATGGGGCTGAACTGCAGGCTGTATTCGGTATCCGCGCCGGTGAAGTGCCCCAGTTCGTGCCCGATAACGGCGGCTGCTTCCGCGCGGGTCATAAAGGCCATGTAGGGCAGGCCCATGTACAGAATGCGCCCGGCGGGCACGGGGCCGCCGCTGGCCAGAGTGACGGGGTGTTCGGTGACGAAAAAGCATTCATCCAGGCCCAGCACGATGCCCGAGGGCATCGTGGCCCCGGCTTTTTGCGCCACCTCGCGTACGAAAGCCCAGACCTTGGGCGCTTCTTCTTCGCTGACGGCGCGGCCCAACAGACGCATGGGGTCGCGCTCGAACACGGCCTTGGAGCTTTTGAAAATGTTCCAGACCAGTTTGCCGCTGTAAAACAGCAAAAAGCCCGCAAACCCCACGCCCGCCATCATCAGTTTGGCGTCGCCCCGGCCGCGCAGGCCGGTGGAAGCGTAGCTGACCATCTCGTAGATCAGGAAGCAGGCCAGAGCAGTCGCCGTTAAAAAGCCCACGGAGCCCACCAGCCAGGGCAGCAGCTTTTGGCCGGAACGGAAGGTCTCAAGCAACGCCTCGCGTGAAGAAAGCGCCTTGCGGCCCATGTTGCGTATGGTCATAAGGCCCAGGCCGCCGATCACGGCCCCGCTCAGGCCAAAAATAATTTCGATCCAGTACGCGGGCTTGCCGGCCATGTTCTGCCAGGACTGGCTGTTGCGCAAGTCGGCCAGAGCACGGTTCATTTTGGGCAATTCCACGGACGCGACATAGGTTTTGCCGCTGGTGGTGCGGAAGGTGGCCGTGGGGCCCGACTGTGCCTGTATTTCTTTGACTTTCTGGATGACGTTTTCCAGGTTGGCGATGCGCTGGGCCGTTTCGCCGTTTCCGGCGCGGTGCATCTGCCAGCCGCCGGTCAGCGCAAAGACCAGCGGCAGGGCCACGATAAGCAGTACAAGTTTGGCGTTCATAGGTTAATCCTTATCAAATATATACGTCATAACAAAGTTAGATATACGTTCGCCGCACTCTATACCGAACGAAAAAGCGTTGCCGTGACACAGATCACATCTCTCCCGCCATTTTCAGCACGGGACCCGTAGGCTGCGCTGCGTATCAGCAACAACGGCGGGACAGTATATGAAGTGCGATTTTTTGGCGACACCTTTTCCCGGGGTTTCGCCTTCCGGTATTTATTCGCCTATCTAGTTGATAAAGCGCGCGGTTACGGGTAAGAGCAGTTGTATGTCCGTACGGCGCATACTTTTTCTCGCCCCGGCCCAGTCGGTAACGCGCATTTTCCCGCAGTTGCGGGACGGCGGTTTTGAAGTGGGCATTGCCGAAAACCTCAAAGGGGCCTCTTCTTTCATCCGCAAAGCGCCGGTGAACGCCATTTTTTCGCGCCCGTCCTTGCCCGGCTACCGGGTGGAAGATTTGCTCAGCGTGGGGCTGGATGATCCGGCCTTTCCGCCGGTCTATATTTTTACAGACAAGCCGGGGCCGGAAGAAACCCTGCGCCTGATGGAGCTGGGGGCCAAAGACTATTGGGTCGAGCCGCTTTTGTTCGAGCAGATCGCGACGGTTGTGCCGGTGCGCAAAGAGGTTCCGGCCGTGCCCGCCCCCAGCACGCTAGGCGGCAGAAAGCCTGAAATCAAAGGCCCGCGCATCGTGGGCGACAACCCCGCCATCGCCCGCGTGCTGGCGCTGGCCAAACGGGTGGCCAGATCGAAAGCCACAGTGCTCATTTCCGGCGAATCGGGCACGGGCAAAGAAATGTTCGCCCGCTATCTGCACGCGGAAAGCGACCGGGCGGAAAAGCCCTTTATCGCGGTCAACTGCGCGGCCCTGCCGGAGCATCTTTTGGAAAGCGAACTTTTCGGCCATGAAAAGGGCGCGTTCACCGGGGCCATAGCCAGAAAACTGGGCAAGTTCGAGCTGGCCGACGGCGGCACCTTGCTGCTGGACGAAATTTCCGAGATGGACCTGGGGCTGCAAGCCAAGCTTTTGCGCGTGCTGCAAGAGGGCGAAGTGGACCGGGTGGGCGGCATGGAAACCGTGGCCGTCGACGTGCGCATTCTGGCCACCACCAACCGCGACCTTGAGGGCTGGGTCAAAGACGGCAAGTTTCGCCAGGACCTTTTTTTCCGGCTGAACGTCATCCCCCTGCGCCTGCCGTCTTTGCGTGAGCGGGGCGGGGATATTCTGACCCTGGCCCGGTTTTTCGCCGACATGTATACCAAAGAATACCGCCTGCCCCCGGCCGTCTTTTCCGACGAAGCCGTGGCCTGGCTGACCGGCTATGACTGGCCGGGCAACGTGCGCGAGCTGCAAAACCTGATGGAGCGGGCCGTGTTGCTGTGCGGCGGCGCACCGATCAGCTCCGCCCATTTTCTGCTGGACCCCGACGCCTGGCCGCTGTTCGCCGACGAAGAGGCATCCGCCGAGTCTGGCTCCGGCGCGGATGCCGCATCGGCAGAAGGCTTTGGCGGCGCGCCCGCCCAAATGGCCGGCCAGATGCCCGGCCCGGCCGGTATGGCCGGGGCCGCCGCCGATGCGGCCTCGTTCAGCGGTGCGGTCATTCCCCTGCACGAGATGGAACGGCTGATGATTATCAAAGGTCTGGAGCATACCCAGGGTAACCGCACCCAGGCGGCCGACCTTTTGGGCATTTCCGTGCGCACCCTGCGCAACAAGCTGAACGAATACCGCATTCAGGGTCTGGAAATAGAATAGAGCGGAGTGGAAAGACCAAAAAGCAGGAGCGCCGTTCCTGTTGGCGCAGGAACGGCGCTGTTTCGTGCGTCAACTGCTTTAGAGATCGCTCGGTTTCAGGCCGCTGTGCTTCGCCAGCCGGGCGAGCATGCAGAAGCGCGGCCAGCACACGGGCGGCTTTAGCGGACGGCCATGTGGTCATGCGTGCGTGCCGTGAAGGTAATGCCGGAAATGTCAGGGAGGGAACTTTCTTCTTCCATGCGTTCCGCCAGCACGCGCAAGGCCAATGCCTTGGCTTTCGCTCCGGCCTGGACCGGAGTCGTGCCGTAAGCCAGAACGCCGGGCAACTCCGGTATTTCTGCTATCCAGCGGCCGTCTTCTTCCTGCTCAAGGTCAAGGATGAAATCCATATCTGCCACCTCTCGTCATTACCAAGTAACGCAGACGGCGTGGCAACGCAAGTGACGGGGCACTTGCGTTGCCCGCCTGCGAAACGCGAGGGTGCGGGGACTGCTCTTCCCGTTGACTAAGCCCCCTTCATCCTCTAGTGTGTCGGGCACTCATGTTTTTTGAACAACCGGAGAGTCCATGCTTGATCTGATACGTCAACGCGCCCAGTCCTGGGCCGTAAAATTAGCCTTCGGCATTATCATTCTGGTCTTTGTTTTCTGGGGTGTGGGCAGCTATAATCAAAGCCCCGCCGGCGTGGCCGCGACCGTCAACGGCAAGCCCATCCTGATGCACGAATTCGGCGATCTGGTGAACCGGCAGATAGAACAGCTGCGCGCCATGTCGCCCGGCATCGGCGAAGAAGACCTGAAAGCCATGGGCATACGCGCGCAGGTGCTGCAGATGATGGTCACCCGCGCCATGCTGGAGCAGGAAGCCGCCCGCCTGAACATCACCGTGACCCCGCTGGAACTGCTCAAGGTCATCAGCGCCATACCGGCTTTTAAAGACGAAAAAGGGCAGTTTTCACGCGCCCATTATGAAAAGGTTCTGGCCCAGCAGAACCAGTCCGTGGTCAAGTTCGAGCAGGACATGGCCCGCGACCTGTTGATGGAAAAAATGCGCTCGTACGTGGTCATGGCCGCCAGCGTCAGCCCGGAAGAGGCCCGCCGCCGCTTTGCCTTTCAGATGGAGCGCAGAACCATATCCTATGTGCTCTTCAGCCTGGACCAATACCGCGCGGGCATAAAAATCGGCGATGACGCCGTGAAAGGCTATTACGACGCCAACCAGAATTTGTTCATGGAACCGGCCAAAACAGCCCTGCGTTTTGTGGAAGTGACCCCCAAAACCCTGGCTCCTTCCATGAAAGTTACGGATCAGGAAGTGGACGAAGCCTATGCCAAAGGTCCGCAGCGCTATCGCCTCAGCCAGATAGTGCTGACCCTGTCTTCCGGCGCGGACGCGGCCAAAGAGGCCGAAGTCAAAGGCAAGCTGGAAGCGATAGCCAAACAAATCGCGGGCGGCGCCGATTTCGCCGCCGTGGCCAAAGAAAAATCCGAAGATCCTTCCGCCGCTGACGGCGGCGATGTCGGCTGGGTGCCCAAAAACAGGCTGGAGCCTTCGGTGCTGGCGGCCTTGCAGGGCCTGAAAAAAGGCCAGTTGACGAAAGTGCTGAAAATGCCCGCCGGGTATGTGCTGCTGCGCCTTGAAGAGACCGACCCCGATTGGTCCGTGCCTGAGGCGCAAATCAAGCTCGCCCTGCGCCAGAGCCTGGGCGAAGAGAAAGCGGCGCTGGCTTTTCGCGACATTCAAGGCCAGGCCGAAGACCTGGTGGTGTTGAACAAGCCCCTGGACGAGATCGCCAAAGAACTGCACAGCACGGTGCAGACCACCGCCCTTGCCCCGCGTGACAGCCTCGCCTTGGCTCTGAACTTGAAAAAAGCCCCTTCGGCCGCGACGTTCAGCGGCCAGGCCGGGTCTTTGGTCAGCAGCATTCTGGAAACCGAAGACGGCTTTGCCGTGGCGGAAATCAGCGGCCAGCAGCCCGCCGGGGTGAGGCCCCTGGATCAGGTGCGCGCGGATATCGTTGAGGTGCTGACAAAACGCGAAGCGGAGAAAAAGGCCGAAGAAGCAGCCCGGGCCGCTGCGCCGGATTTTGCCAAAGGCGCGCCCGACGCCTTCAAGGGCAAAGTGCAGACCAGCGCGGCCTTTGGCCGCGACGGCGAAGTGCCCGGCCTGGGTTCTTCTCGCGCTCTGGTTGAAGCGGCTTTCGCCGCGCCCGTGGGCGCCTGGATGCCGCAGCCCTATGCCACGCCCAAGGGCGCGGTGCTGGCCATGCCCGTGGAAGACATCGCCATGACCGACACGGAATGGGACACGATGCGCGACCGCGTGCTGCCGGGCCTCTTGCAGGCCAAGCAGAACGAGCTGTTCTCCGCCTATCTGCGGGATTTGGGGCAGAGGACCAAAGTCGACGTGCCCAACCCCGCGATCATGAAGGATTAGAAAATCAGAACAAACTTCGTATTTTTTCGGATAGTATGAGCACCGCTGATACATACAAAAAATGGTTTCCGGTCTCCTGGGACCAATTGCACAGAGACGCCAAGGCACTTGCCTGGCGTCTTCTGGATAAAGGGCCTTTTTGCGGCATCGCCGCCGTGACCCGCGGCGGCCTTGTGCCCGCCGCCATCATCGCCCGCGAGCTTGAAATACGCATGGTGGAAACAATCTGCATTTCAAGCTATGATTGGAAGAGCCAGGGCGAGGCCTCTGTGCTCAAGGGCATTGCCGGCGACGGCGAAAACTGGCTGGTCATCGACGATCTGGTGGATACGGGCAAAACGGCCAAGGTGGTGCGTTCTTTGTGCCCCAAGGCCCATTTCGCCACCATCTACGCAAAGCCCGAAGGCCGCCCCTTGGTGGATACGTTCATCACCGAGGTCAGCCAGGATACCTGGATTTTGTTCCCCTGGGATTCCGAGGTACAATACGTCCAGCCCTTAGTTAAGAACGGCAACCGCTAACAAGCGTCTTGTCCTCTTCCCGCCCGCGTAACTTTGCTCACGAGGTGCCCCATGCAGCGTTTTATCCTTGCCGCCGTCGCGGCGCTGATCCTGATTCTTCCCGGCGCGGCCGTTGCTGCCGAAAAGCCGCTGAAGATCGGTTTCGTGTATGTTTCACCGGCCAACGAGGCGGGCTGGTCCTATTCCCACGATCAGGCGCGGCAGGCGCTGGCCAAACTGCCGGGCGTGACCACCTTTTACACGGAATCCGTGCCCGAAGGGGCCGATTCCGAGCGGGTCATTCTGCAAATGGCGCGCAAGGGCTATGACATTATTTTTACCACCAGTTTCGGGTATATGGACGCCACGTTGAAAGTGGCCAAACAATTCCCGAAAATCACCTTTCTGCACTGCTCGGGTTTTAAAACGGCCGACAACGTCAGCAACTATTTCGGCCGCATGTACCAGGCCCGCTACCTGACCGGCATGGTGGCCGGCAGCATGAGCAAAAAGAACGTCATCGGCTATGTGGGGGCCTTTCCCATTCCCGAGGTCATCCGGGGCATCAACGCCTTTACCCTGGGCGTGCGCGCCGTGAACCCCAAGGCGGAGGTGCGCGTGGTCTGGACCAAAACCTGGTACGACCCGGCAACGGAAAAAGAAGCCGCCAAAAGCCTGCTGGACGTGGGCGCGGACGTCATCGCCCAGCATCAGGATTCGCCGGGCCCGCAGGAAGCGGCCCAAGAACGCGGGGCCTATTCCATCGGCTACAACACGGACATGACCCCCTTCGCGCCCAAAGCGCACCTGGTTGCGGCCATTTGGAACTGGACGCCCTTCTACCTGGACGTGGTGAACAAGGTGCGCGCGGGCACGTGGAAATCCGGCTCGTACTGGCCTGGGCTTGAAAGCGGCATCGTCGGCCTTTCGCCTTACGGCCCCATGGTGCCCAAAGAGGTGCGCGACACGGTGGAGGCCAGAAAGGCCGCCATCATCAAGGGCGAATACACGGTTTTCGCGGGGCCGGTCAAAGACCAGAGCGGCAAAGTGCGCATTGAGGCGGGCAAAAAGCCCGAAGACAAAGATTTGCTCGGCATGAACTGGTTTGTTGAAGGGGTTGTGGGAACAACCCAATAGCGTATGGCAGCCTCAGGTCCCACCACCGGCTGGCGTATCGCCAGGCGCGAGGCCCCGCCCGGCGCCCTGCTTTCGTGGTGCGCCCTGGCCGCCGCCTTTGCCGTGGCCTTTGCCGCAAGCGCCCTCTTGCTTGAGGTGCAGGGCAAGCCGGGTTTGCGTGGGGTGACGCTTTTGCTGCAGGGGGGGCTGGGCACGCCGCTTTCGCTGTTCAGCGAAGCACGGGCGGACGGCGCGGATCTTTTTACCGCGCTGTTCCGTGGTTTTTTCTGGGACAACTACGCCCTGGCCGATTCGCTTCTGAAAAGCATCCCAATCTTTCTCTGCTCGCAGGGTGTTTCGATCTGTTTTTACCTGCAAGTCTGGAATATCGGCGCGGAAGGGCAGTTCGCCCTGGGCGCTGTGGGCGGCACCGCCGTGGTGCTGGCCTTTCCCGGTTTGCCCGCGCCGCTCATGCTGCCGCTGATGTTTCTGGCCGCATCCGTTGCCGGGGCCGTTTGGGCGGGCATACCGGCGCTTTTGCGCTGCGCGTTTCGCACCAACGAGATCATCTCCACCCTGATGCTGAACTACATCGGCATCCTGTTTCTGCAATACCTGGTCTATGGCCCCTGGAAAGACCCGGCGGGCATGGGTTTTCCCATGAGCATGGAGTTTCCCGTCACGGCCGTGGTGCCCAACCTTGTCGGGCGCATTCACGGCGGGCTGCTGCTGTGCATCGCCGCGGCCGGGCTGCTGGCGGTCTTTTTGCGGCGCACCCGCTGGGGTTTTGAGCTGCTGGCGGGCGGGGCCAACCCCGATGCCGCCCGCTACGCGGGCATGCGCTACCAGCTCATGGTCATGGGCGTCATGTGCCTGTGCGGGGCGCTGGCGGCCTGGGCGGGCTGCCTTGAAACCTCGGCCACCCTGGGCAGGCTGCGGCCCAACGTCACCGTGGGCTACGGCTATACGGCCATCGTGGTGGCCTGGCTGGCGCGGCTGCGCATCAGCCGCATCGCCTTTTTCTCGCTGCTGCTGGCGGCATTGCGGGTGGGCGTGGAAAACCTGCAATTGGAGCTGGGCGTTTCCGCCGCGTTCGGCGACATGATTCAGGGCCTGATTTTACTGTGCGTTCTGGCCGGGCAGTTTTTTGAAACGTACCGGTTCAGGCGGGCCAAAGCCTCCGTGCCGCCAAAGCGCGTAGCGCCGGAGAATGCAACGAAAGAAGGCGCGTCATGAGCGGCGAATTGATATACCTCGCCGTGTTGGCGGCCGCCGTGCAGTCGGGCACGCCGCTGCTTTTCGCCACTCTGGGCGAGATCGTCAGCGAGCGCGCCGGGGTGCTGAACCTGGGCGTTGAAGGCATGATGATCGTGGGGGCTTTTTTCGCCTTTCTGGGCCTGCATTTGAGCGGCAGCCCCTGGCTGGGCCTGTGCTGCGGCGCATTGGCCGGGGCTGGCATGGCCGCCGTGCATGCCGTTTCCTGCATCTTTTTACGCGGCAACCAAGTGGTTTCCGGGCTGGCCCTGACCATTCTGGGCCTGGGCCTGGCTGATTATCTGGGCGCGCCGTACCTGGGCATCAAGACTGCGGGTTTTGAGCCCTTCGCCGTGCCGGTTTTGGGCGACATCCCCGCGCTGGGCGCGGTTTTGTTCCGCCAGGATGCCCTGGTCTACCTCTCGTACTTGCTCGCGCCGCTTCTCTGGGCGCTCTTGCGTTACACCCGCTGGGGCCTGGCCTTGCGGGCGGCGGGTGAAAGCCCGGCGGCGGTCAAGGCGGCGGGCATGAACGTCGTCGCCATCCGCTGGGCGGGCGCGCTGACCGGCGGGCTGCTGGCGGGCATGGGCGGGGCCTACCTCTCGCTGGCCTACACCCACATGTGGACCAATAACATTACCGCCGGGCGCGGCTGGATAGCCGTGGCCCTGGTCATTTTCGCCTTCTGGCGGCCCATGCGCGCCGTGCTGGGGGCCTATCTGTTCAGCGGCATCATCGTGCTGCAGATGAACCTGCAAGCGAGGGGCGCGGCCATACCCTCGTCGCTGATGCTCATGCTGCCCTATATTTTGACCCTGGCGGCGCTGCTCTTTTCCGCCGTGCGGGGCAAGGACCGGGCTGCGCCCGCCGCGCTGGGAGTGAACCAGGAGCCGGAAGCATGAGCGCGCAGCCGTTGATCCGCCTGCAAGGCATCCATAAAGCGTTCGGCGCGGTAAAGGCCAGCGACGGCATCGACCTGGATATTCACGCCGGGCGGGTCAAAGCCCTGCTGGGGGAAAACGGGGCGGGCAAGAGCACGCTGATGTCCATTCTTTCCGGCTCCTTGCAGCCGGATGCGGGCCGCATTCTGCTGGGCGGCGAGCCCGTACGGCTGCGCTCGCCCAAAGACGCTCTGGATTTGGGTATCGGCATGGTCTACCAGCATTTTACCCTGGTGGACTCCATGACCGTGGCGGAGAATGTGATCCTGGGGCAGGAGGGCGGTTTTTTGCTGCGCCCCGCCGCGATCAGGGACACGGTTGCCGCCCTGGCCAAGCGCTACGGTCTGCCTCTGGACCCCGACGCGCGCGTGGGTTCCCTGTCCATGGGCGAGAGGCAGCGGGTGGAAATCGCGAAGCTTTTGCACCGCGACAGCCGGGTGCTGATTTTTGACGAGCCCACGGCAGTTCTGACCCCGCAGGAAGGGGAGCAGCTCTTCACCGCCATGCGGGCCATGGCCGCGCAGGGCAAGGCGCTGGTTTTCATCAGCCACAAACTGCAAGAGGTGCTGGATGTGGCGGATGAGGTGGCCATTTTGCGCCGGGGTCGCATCGTGGATTCTTTTGATCGCGCGGCGGTGCCGGATAAGGCGGATCTGGCTGGCCGCATGCTGGGCCGCACCATGACGGAGTTCCCCCCGGCCGTGCCGCAAAAGACCGGCGGCATTGTGCTTGAGGCGGAAAATCTTGTGGGCAACGGGTTGCGGGGCGTCTCTTTCACACTGCGCCGGGGCGAGATCTTGGCAGTGGCCGGGGTTGCGGGCAACGGGCAGAAAGAACTGGTGGAGACGGTCTGCGGGCTTTCGCCGCCGCAGGAAGGTTCCGTGCGCATTCTGGCCCGCAGTTGGCGGCAGTTTTACCCGGCCATGCCCGGCCGGGGGGCGCTGGCCTATATTCCCGAAGACCGCCTGTACCGCGCGGTGTGCCCCGAATTCAGCCTGTCCGAAAATTTTTTGCTGACCACCAGGGGGGTGTTCAGCAAGGGCCCCTGGCTGCACCGGCGAGAAGCGCACGCCGCGGCGCATGCGGTGGTAAACGAGTATGGCGTGTCGCCCGCCAACGCCGAGGCTGCTGCCAAGTCCTTTTCCGGCGGCAACCTGCAAAAGTTCGTGGTGGGACGCGAGCTGTTCCGGCGGCCTAAAGTGATCGTTGCGGAAAACCCCACCCAGGGCCTGGATGTGGCGGCGGCGGAAGAAGTCTGGCGGCGGCTCCTGGCCGCGCGCGACGAAGCTGGGGTGCTGCTGGTCACCGGCGATCTGACGGAAGCGTTGACACTCGCCGACCGCATCATGGTATTGTACCAGGGCCGGGTTATGGCTTCGTTCAGCCGTCTTGACGAAGCAAAAGTCGCGGGCATCGGCCTCTTGATGGCCGGCATAACGCCGCCCGCCGCCACGCAGCCGCGCCTGCCGGGGGTGTGAGGCCTGTGTGATTGAACCTTTCGCATGAGAGGCAAAAATGGCAAATTCAAACAAATGTGCGCAATGCGGGCATGATTTTGAAGGAATACAGTTCAATGGAATAGATCTCAGTAGTAATGATCGTATTTCTGAAGAAAGTTTGGAATTTTACCGCGAAAAGGGCCTCATTGTTTCCCCTGATATCTGCGCACGATGTGGCGGGAAGCATTACAAAGATTTTCTTGATCAAAAGAAGGCCGAACAGTTGGCGTCTATAGTTAAACGGCCCTATAAATGTGTAAAATGCGGCCACTCTGAATACAGGAAAGGCAAGATCTACATTCCTGACAACGATGTGGCCGCGGTTTTGGATAATGAAGAGTTCGTATATGCCGCTGTAAGTTGCGGTTGTTGCGGGTATACGGAACTGTATTCGACCGAATCGTTGGCGGGTGAAAATGTTTTGGACCTGCACTACGATTAAAGCCCAATGACCTTACCCATTGATTCCGTTCTGCCGCGCATCCGCGAATCTCTCGCCGCATCCCCCCGACTGGTGGTGGAAGCTCCGCCCGGCGCGGGCAAGACCACCCGTGTGCCGCTTGCGCTCTTGCACGAGCCTTGGCTGGCGGGCCGCAAAATCCTCATGCTTGAGCCGCGTCGCCTGGCCGCCAAAGCCACTGCCCGGCACATGGCTTCGCTGTTGGGCGAAGAGGCCGGGGGCACCGTGGGCTTTCGCACCGCCCTGGAAGCCAAAGACGGCCCCGCCACCCGCATCCTGGTGCTGACCGAGGGCATTTTGACCCGCATGATCCAGTCCGACCCGTCGCTTGAGGGCGCGGGCTGCGTTATATTCGACGAATTCCACGAGCGCTCGCTCCACGCGGACCTGGGCCTGGCCCTGTGCCTTGATAGCCAAGAAGCCCTGCGGCCGGATTTGCGCCTGATAGTCATGTCCGCCACCCTGGATGGCGAAGCCCTGGCGGCCTTTCTGGGCGACTGCACGCGGGTGACGGCGCAGGGCCGCAGCTTCCCGGTGACCGTGCGCTACCTGCCGCCCTCGCGCCCGAACCTGCGCTGCGAAGATCTGGTGGCCCCGGCCGTCATGCAGGCCCTGCGTGAAGAGACAGGCGGGATTCTGGCCTTTTTGCCCGGCACGGGTGAAATACGCCGTACGGCGGAGCGGCTGGCGCAAGCGCTGCCGCCCGGCGCGGTTCTGCGGCCTCTGTACGGTGATTTGCCGCCGGGTGAGCAAGATGCCGCTGTGGCCCCGGCCAAAAGCGGCGAGCGCAAGGTGGTGCTGGCCACCAATATTGCGGAATCGAGCCTGACTATTGAAGGTGTGCGCGTGGTTGTGGATTCCGGCCTGGCCCGGACCATGCGCTTTGAACCGGCCTGGGGCATGAGCCGCCTGGTGACGGAACGCATCGCCAAAGCCTCCGCCGATCAGCGCTGCGGCCGCGCGGGCAGGCTGGAAAAAGGCCTGTGCCTGCGCTTGTGGTCCGAGCGGGAACAGCCCCTGCTGCGGCCCGGCATCACCCCTGAAATTCTAGAGGCGGACCTGGCCTCGTTGTGCCTTGAAGCGGCCGTCTGGGGCCTGCGGGTCAGTGAAGCGCCCGCCGCGCTGCGCTGGCTGGATGCGCCCCCCAACGATGCCTGGGAACAAGCCCGGCTGCTGTTGCGCGGCCTGGGCGCGCTGGACCGCGACGATCGTGCCACCAAACGCGGCCGCATTATGGCAACGCTCCCTCTGCACCCGCGCCTGGCCCATATGGTGCTTGAGGGCAAAGAACGCGGCCAGGGCCTGCACGCCTGCGCTCTGGCGGCCCTTTTCGCCGAGCGCGACCCCCTGCGCGGGGCGGAAGGGGCGGATCTTTCCACCCGCCTTGCGCTTATTCTTGATGCGCGGGGAAAAACCGCTGGCGGTGGCGCCGTGGGCAGCATTCGCGAGCAGATGCGGCGTATCGCGAACAGGGCGGGCATTGGCGCCAAGACGGCTTTGGGCGAAGATGCCGACGTGGGGCCGCTTTTGGCCCTGGCCTGGCCGGAACGCGTTGCCCTGCGCCGGGGACCGGGCAGCTATCTGATGCGGGGCGGGCGCGGTGCGGCCTTGCGGCCGGACGACCCCCTGGCGGCCCACGAATGCCTGGCCATAGCGAAGCTGCAGGGCCTGGAGAGCCATGCCGACGCCGTGATCCGTCTGGCCGCGCCCTTGTCGCGGCGAGAGGTGGAAAGCCTTTTCGGCGAAGATATCACAACAGAAGATCGCATCGCCTGGGATGAAGAGCGCCGGGCCGTCAGCGCCCGCAGGCTGCGCCGCCTGGATGCGCTGGTCCTTGACGAAAACCCTTTGCAGAACCCGGACCCGGAACGGGTGCGCGCGGCGCTGCTTGCAGCGCTGGCCGCGCTGGGGGCGGCGGCCCTGCCCTGGACGGAAGAGCAACTGCGGCTGCGCCAACGCGTGCTTTTCGCACGCGGCCTGCAAGAGCGGGGGCTTGCACCTGCTGCCGGATGGCCTGACCTTTCCGATGCGGCGCTTAGCGATAACCTTGCGGATTGGCTGGGCCCGTACCTGGGGGCGGCGGACCGCCTGGGCCGCATCAACCCGGATATGCTGGGCTCCGCCCTGGCCGCTTTGTTGCCCTGGCCTTTGCCCGCGAAGCTCGATGCATTGGCCCCGGCCGATCTGGTCGCCCCTTCCGGCTCGCACATAGCGTTGGATTACGGCCCTGCGCCGGATGCGCCGGTCATGGCCGTGAAGTTGCAAGAGATGTTCGGGCTGACCGAAACCCCGGCCGTGGGCGGGGGGCGCGTGCCGGTCACGCTGCATCTGCTTTCCCCGGCGGGGCGGCCGGTGCAGGTAACGCGCGATTTGGCCGGGTTTTGGCAAAACGGCTATTCAGTGGTGCGGGCGGAGTTGCGCGGCCGCTACCCCAAACACCCCTGGCCGGACAACCCGCTGACGGCTGTCCCCACAAAGCGGACCAAAAAAGCGATGGAAGGGCGTTGAAAGAGGTTCCGGCTTTGGCCGGAACCTCAGACTGCTGACAAAGCCCGAATTTGGTCTGTGCCAAATTCGGGCTTTGTCAGCAGTCTGACCACCCGCTATGCGGGTGGTTTTGATTTTTGCCGGTCAGCCCCGGCTATGCCGCGTTTTCGGGCGCAGCGGCGGGCATGGCGTTTTTCTTTCGCGTTTTCGCAAGGAAATAAACAAGGGCCAAGACGGCGACGCCGATGCCGTCGGTATACACGCCGGGCACGATCATGCACAGCGCCGCGCCGACCAGGGCGATGCGCTCGTACAGACGCAGGGGCGTGTACAAGTAGCCTTCCAGCCCGATGGAAAGGGTGGCTATGCCCAGCATGGCCGAAAGCAGGGTGATGACGAACATGGGCCAGTTGATCACGTTGGTCAGCAGAAGTTCCGGCGAAAGGATGAACACAAACGGAATGATGAAGCCCGAAAGGGCCAGCCGCACGGAAGTGAAAGCCGTCTGGTTGGGCGCCGCCCCGGCTATGCCCGCCGCCGTGTACGCGCCCACGCACACAGGCGGGGTAACGGAAGAGAGCACCGCGTAAAAGAACACGAAAAAGTGCGCGTCCAGGGGGTTGCAGCCCAGCTTGATCATGGCGGGCACCGCCACGGCGCTGGCCATGACGTAGCTGGCCGTGGTGGGCATGCCCATGCCCAAGAGCAGGCAAAGCAGCATGGTCACGATCATGGTGGGCACCATCGCCCCGGCCGTATAACTGAGAATGGCGTCACCGATGCGCAGGGCGATGCCTGTGGCGCCCATCATGCCGATGACCACGCCCACGATGGTGCAGGCGATGGCCACCGACAGAGCCGATTTGGAACCGTCTTCCAGCGTGGCGATGAGCGATTTAAGGTTCAGCCTGTCGTTCTTGTCCACAAAAGAGAGAGCCACGCAGCAGATAATGCCCACGCAGGCCGCGAACAGCGGGTTTCGCCCCATGCACAGAAGGGCGATGATGGCGAAGAGGGGAATGGATTTATAGCCTGTTTTTTTAATGACGTAGCCGATGCGGGGCAGGGTCTCTTTGGGCAGGCCCTTCAGGCCCAGGCGGCTGGCTTCCACGCTCAGGCTGCACCAGATGCCGTAAAAATACAGCAGCGCGGGCACCAGGGAGGCGATAACCACGTTGATGTACGGGGTGCCCACGGTATCGGCGATGATGAACGCGGCGGAACCCAGCACCGGCGGCATGATCTGCCCGCCGGTAGAGGCGGCCGCTTCCACCGCGCCCGCATAGTGGGGCTGGTAGCCGACCTTTTTCATCAGCGGAATGGTGAAGGTGCCGGTGGTGGCCACGTTGGCCGAGGTGCTGCCGGAAATGGTGCCCATCAGCGCGCTGGAGAGCACCGCGATCTTGGCCGGGCCGCCTTTCAGATGCCCGGTGAGAGCCATGGAAAAATCGTTGAAAAAGTTGGCCGTGCCTGTGGAGTTAAGAAACGAGCCGAACAGAATGAACATGAAGATGTATGAGGCGGAAACGCCCGTGACCAGGCCGAACAGGCCGTCGGTGGTCAGGTACAGCTCTTCCAGAATGCGGGGTATGGACAGGCCTGCATGCACGAAAGGTCCGGGCATGACCGTCCCGAAATAGGCAAAAAAGAGGAAAAAGGCGCAGAACGCGGGCAGAATATAGCCCAGCACCCGGCGCGCGGCTTCAAAGACCAGCAGGGTCATGGCCGCGCCGAGATAGACCTCATAGTCTTCATACATGCCCGCGCGGTTGGCGATGTCTTCGTAGCCGAAGCAGACATATAGGGTGCAGGCGGCGGAGGTCACGGCAAAAACCCAGTCCAGCAGGGAAGGCCGTTCGTAAGGCGAGCGCGAAGTCGCCGGATACAGCAGAAAAATCAGGGGCAGAATAAAGCTCAAGTGAAAGCTGCGCTGCTGCATGGCGGGCAACAGCCCGAAGAACGAGGTGTAGAGGTGAAAGCAGGCCAGGGCTACAGTCAGCACCGTGATCAGCAGCTTCATGTTGCCGCTCAGCGGGCGGCGTTTACTTTTTTTCTTGGGCGCGGGCGGCGCTTCGGGCGCGGCCTGGGGGGCGGTGGTGCTGCTAATCGCCTGCATCGGCAACCTCTCTTCTGTCTGGGCATTATGGTGTCGCATACAATGCCGCCTGGCGGGGAAGCCGGGCGGCCAAGGCCGTGTGTCCGGGGTTTGCGTCGTACATGACGCGGCCGCCCGCCGGAACGAAAGCTCCGGCGGGCGGCATGGCGCTATTTAATCAGGCCTTTTTCGCGGTAATATTTTTCCGCGCCGGGGTGCAGGGGCGTTGCGCCCATGCCCGCCAGGGCGAACTGCAGATTGAAGCGGGCGAAATAGTTGCCCATGCGCTCGCGCAAAAAGTCGCCGTTTTCGTGCAGCATTTTGGTGATGTTATAGATCATGTCGGCGGGCACGTCGGCGTGGGTCAGCAAAGAGCCCACAGCGCCGGCCGTGGTCACGTCTTTGGGATAGCCTTCATACGTGCCGCCGGGGATGGTGTCGGCGATGTAGTGGGGGTACTTTTTTAGCAGCTCTTGCAGCTTTTCGCCGTCAAGGGGGATCAGGCTGACATAGCCGCCGCGAATCAGGTCGGAAACCTGAGCGTTGGGTACCGTGGTGGTCCAGACCGTGCCCTGCATGCGGCCGGTTTTGAAGGCTTCGTCAAATTCGGCGCGGCCGAAACGCTCGACAGTCACGTCTTTGGGGGTGACGCCGTACACGCTCATAAATTCGCGCACGTTGACCTCGATGCCCTGGCCCACGGACCCGAAGTCCACATGTTTGCCTTTGAAATCGGCCATGGTCTTGATGCCCGCCTTGGAGCCGACAAGAATGTGGCCGGGCATGGGATAGATGGCTGAAACGTAGCGTATTTTCTTGAGCGGCGCCTTGAAAGACTCTTCGCCTTTTTGCGCCAGAGCGAGGGTGGAAGACTGGGTCAGCCCCAGCTCGATTTCACCCTTTTCAAGGTTGATGCAGTTTTTAATGCTGCCGCCGGTGATGGCGGTGAAGTTGACGCCGGGCATTTTGGCCTGGCCAAGCTGGGCGATGGTGTTGCCCACGAGATAAAAGCCCCCGCCCACCGTGCTGGTGCCGATGCGGACGAACTTGTCCGCGGCGGCGGCGGAGCCGAAAGCCGCCAGGGTCAGGGCCAGAGACAATGCCACGGAGCGGACGAAATAACGCATCAAGAGTTCCTCCTGCTGTTTGGGGAAAGGGTGGTCATGGTGAAAGAAATAATAGAGCAAAAAACATACCAGCATAGATAACGCTTGCTGGGTTGAAATTATTACATAAACCTGAATCGGAAAAATACATGTTTTATTTTTTTGTTACATTTTGATGAAACAATGTAGCACTTCAAATTTCACCCGGCGCGGCTTCTTTGAGAAAAGCCAGTATGGTCCCCGTAAAAATTTGTATCCGAAAGAGAGCTATTCTTGTGAAATAGTTTATGGTATGCAGCATTTCTTACAAGAAATTTCGTTGGTTATGGTTCGGTATTCTTTGTTTTTATGCGCCCCGAGTCACAGCTTCACAATCTTACGGCCGCGCGTTGGAAAGGATAACAGCGGTTTTTGGCCGGGCGGCCGAAAACAGCAGGAGCATACGATGTTCGACGTAGCGATAAATAATGGGACCCTCATTGATCCCGCCCGTAATATCCATTCAAAACTCAACCTCGGCATCAGGGACGGCAAAGTCGCCGCCGTTTCGCGCGAAACACTGGCCGGGGAGGCCGTCATTGATGCCGCCGGGCTTGTCGTGTGTCCCGGTTTCGTCGACATGCACATGCATGAAGACGCCTTTGACGCCAAGGCGCGGGTTTTCGACATCAAAATTTTTGACTGCATGCTGCGCATGGGAGTGACCACGGCTGTCGGCGGCAACTGCGGCATAGCCGGGGGCGGCCCTGCCGAATACCTGGCCGCGGCCGATGCCGAAGGGCTGCCGGTGAACGTCGCGTTGTACGCGGCGCATGGCGAGATGCGCAAGCAATATTGCCCCGACCTTGCGGGCACTGTTTCTGACGCCGATATCGCGAACATGGCCCATGACCTGGAAGCGCAACTGGCAGCGGGCTGCGTCGGGGTATCGTTCGGGTTGCGCTATGTGCCCGGCACCAGCGAAAAAGAGTTGAACGCCCTGGCGAAAGTCGCCGCCCGGCACGGCAAGCTGCTGGCTGCCCACGCCCGTGACGACGCGGCTGGCATAATCGGCGCGGCGCAAGAGCTGCTGGATCTCGCCGCGCGGGAAAAAACGCGGCTGCAAATATCGCACATCGGCAGCATGGCCGCCTACGGCCAGATGGAAGAGCTTCTTTCCATGGTGGATGCCGCCTGCCACTCGGGCCTGGATGTGGGGCTTGATTGTTACCCCTACAACGCCTTTTGCACGGCCATCGGCTCCGCAACTTACGCCCCCGGCTTTTTGGAGCGGTACGGCATTGGGTACGAAACCGTAGAGGTCGCGGGCGGAACGCATCGCGGCAAACGCTGCGACAAGGCCCTGTTCGACGAAGTGCGAGGGAAAACCCCGGAAATACTGGCCGTCGCGCATGTGATGCGCGAACATGAAGTGGATATGGCGCTGGCCCACCCGCGCACGGTCATGGCCAGCGACGGCATTCTGGTCGGAGGCTTCGGCCACCCCAGGGCGGCGGGCAGTTTCCCGCGCTTTTTGCACCAGTATGTGAAGACCAAGCGCACGGTCAGCCTGAACGAGGCCATCGCCAAAATGACGGTCCTGCCCGCCGCCAGGGTCGGTCTGGATAAAGGGCGCCTGGCTGTGGGCGACAGCGCCGACGTTGTGATTTTCGATTATGCCGCCGTTCAGGATATGGCGGATTTTGCGAACCCCCTCACGCCGCCGCTGGGCATCAGGCGGGTTCTGATCGGCGGTGAAACCGCGTTGGAAGACGGCAAGATTTGCAGTCGTGTTTTGGGCAAGGCGGTGCGCGCTTAGGCGCGACGGCTTCATACAGGCGTCATTGACAGTTGAAAGGCTCCACTATCAACCAATAAGGATCTGCCATGGAAACTCTGGGCGCGCTCTCCGTCTTTCCGCCGGTTCTGGCTATTACCCTGGCCCTGATCACCCGTAACGTATACATTGCGCTGTTCATGGGCTGTTATTCCGCTCATGCCATTCTGGCGGGCGGCCCGCTGGCCGGGCTGGTCAACACGCTGAACTCCTTCGTCAAGGTATTCGCCAGCGGCGGCAACACCATAGTCATTCTTTCCATCCTGATGATCGGCGGCATTATTTTGCTGATCAACAAATCCGGCGGTATCCAGGGTTTCATCCAGTTCGCCGTGCACAGGCGCTCCATCATCAAAAGCAGAAAAGGCGCGCAGCTTTTTTCGTGGATCGTGGGGGTGCTCATTTTCACTTCCGGCACTTTGCACTGCCTGGTGGCGGGCACCATCGCCCGGCCCATATCCGACATTTTCAAAGTGTCGCATGAAAAGCTGACCTATATCATCCGCACCACCTCCACGCCGGTGTGCGTGCTGCTGCCGCTCAGCGGCTGGGGGGCCTTCATGATCGGCCTTCTGCAAGCCCAAGGCGTGGGCGACCCCACAACCGTGCTGGCGAAAAGCATACCTTTCAATTTTTACTGCCTGATCGCGGTGCTTTCCGTGCCGCTGGTCATTTGGTCCGGCAAAGATTTCAAAGCGATGCGTGAAGCGGAAAAGCGGGCGGAAACCACGGGCATGCTCGACCGCAAGCCCAAAGATCCGGGTCAGGCGGGCGGCGCCGTGTACGCGGCCGACAAAGAAAGCCACATGATGAACATGATCGCCCCTCTGGCCGCGCTGATTGTTATGATTTTGGTGGCGCTCTATGTCACCGGCAAGGGCAGCTTGCTGAAAGGTTCCGGCATGCAGGCGCTGCTTTGGGGCTGCTCTTTCTCCGTGCTGGTGGCCGGGCTTATGTACGTCAGCCAGCGGATCATGGGCTTTCAGCAGTTTTTGGATACCTTTTTCACCGGCAGCGGGCAGATGGTCGCTTTGGGCGCCATTCTCATGTTCGCCTTTTCTCTGGGCGACGTGGTGAAAGAGCTGAAAACAGGCGCGTATCTGGCCGGGGTGTTCAAAGATTTTCTTTCCCCGGCCATGCTGCCGCTGCTGGTTTTCGCCATCAGCTGCGCCATTTCTTTTTCCACCGGCACCTCAATGGGCACCATGGCGGTCATGTCGCCGGTGGCCATTCCTCTGGCGATCGCCGTGGGCGGCAGCATACCGCTGGCCTTCGGCGCGCTGGTCGGCGGCAGCATTTTCGGGGACCACGCTTCCCCCATTTCCGACACGGCCATTCTTTCATGCTCCACCAGCGGCTGCGATTTGATGGATCATATCACCTCGCAGCTGCCGTACGCTTTCGCCATTGCGGCGCTGACCATGGCGCTGTATCTGCCGGCGGGCTTTTTGTTGAAATGACATCAGGATTACGGCAGAAAACAAAAGAGGCGCGGAATCCCCGCGCCTCTTTTGTTTCCGGCAGCCCCTTATGCGGGCGATTCCGACGGTTCCGGCGCAGCAACCCTCTCCACGGGCCCGGTCCGTAAGATCAGCATTAACAGGACGGCGACGCCGGAGCAGGCCGCCGCGATGACGAAGGCCGGGAACATCAGCGAAATATCCTGGGCCGCCACGTTCTTGTAATGCCCGGCGATGAAAGAGGAAGCCACCGCGCCCACACCAAAGCCCAACAGCACCATGCCGTAGTTGGTGGCCATGTGCCTCGCGCCGAACAGGTCGGCGGTGAGCGAGGGGAAGGTGCTCAAAAATCCGCCGTAGAAGAACCCGATGCACCCGATGACCGCGTAGATCGAATAGCCGCCCGCGCTGTTTACCAGCAGCGAAAGGGCGCTTGATCCGGCAAGCAGAATGACGATGGTCTTTTTACGGCCCATGCGGTCGGAAGCCATGCCCCAGAACAGGCGCCCCAGCGAGTTGCACATGGAGATGACCAGCACGCCGATGGTGGCGGTGGAACCCAAGCCTTTGGCTACCGCAATGGGTTTGGCGAAACCGATCATCATCAGCCCCCCCATGCAGGCCAGCATCAAGGACCCGGTCACGAGGTAGAAGCGGTAATCGCGCAAGACCTGCGCGGGCGACAGACTGCCGTCGGGCACGGCGACGCCGCGTGATTCTTGCTGGGGCGGGGTCTTGAGAAACAACCCGCCGGTCACGCAAACGGCAAGAAAAATGCCGGCAAGCACCATGAAGGTTTTGGGCTCCCCGGCCTCAGGCCCGCCGAACCGGGTGACCAGCCCCTCGATAATGGGCGTGAACACCACCCCGCCAAAACCCAGAGCCGAAACGATAAGACCGGTGACGAAACCTTTCTTTTCCGGAAACCACTGCTGCACGCAGGCGATGGTGGTGGAATAGGTAAAGCCCATGCCCACGCCGCCCATGACGCCGTAGCCCAGCCAGAGCAGCCAGGGCCTGTCCGGCGTGACGAACGAGGCGAGCAGAAAGCCGGAACTCAAGATAATGCCGCCGGTGATGACGACCGGCCGGGTGGAGTATTTCGCCGCGAGCTTGCCGCCGAAGACGCTGCCCACGGTAAGGGTGGACAAAAGCAGGGAAAAGGTCAGCCCCGCCGCCGCATTGTCGCCGTGAAAGATGCTGTTGGCGATGCCGGTTTGAAAAACGCTCCATATATAGGCGACGCCCAGACAGAGCTGGATTGCAATGGATGCGGCCACAGGGGCTATTCTGTTTGATGTCTGCATGATTTTTCCTTTTTAGAGTACAAAAAAACCCTTACCGTTTTGCGGTAAGGGCTGTATCCCGAGACCGGGAGACCGTATAAATACGGATTCCTACAACAAAACTCCATCAAGCTCTATTTTTTGCGATAGAGATAGAGTGGCATGGATGCTCGTAATAGAGCATAGCTGTGCACATAGGTACGACACGTGTGAATCCTCCTGGAGAGTACGAGTCTCAATAACTATTATGCTTTGAGGCGGATGTCAACTTGTTTCTCGGTGGCTTCTTCAGCTTTTCCAGGCTCTGATATCTTTCGCCAGCGCTTCGGCGTCTTCCATCTTCGTGGCCCAACTGGTGCAAAAGCGCACGGCCGTGTGGGCCGCGTCGGGTTTTCCCACGGCGTCCCATGTATATCTGGAGGCAAGGGCGCGCAGCAGAGCGTCCGGCAGGATGGGAAACTGCTGGTTGGTGGGGGAAGGAGAGACAAAGGCGAAGCCTTTATCCTCGCACGCTTCGCGAATCAGCGCGGCGGCCTTGTTGGCGTGTTCGCCCATGCGCCAGTACAGGCCGTCTTCAAAAAGAACCTCGAACTGGATGCCCAAAAGCCGCCCTTTGGCCAGCATGCCGCCCCGCTGCTTGATGATGTATTCAAGGTCGTCGCGCAGCTCCGGCCGGGTCACGATCAGCGCTTCGCCGAACAGGGCCCCGACCTTGGTGCCGCCGATGGAAAAGGCATCCGTCATTCTGGCGATGTCGGGCAGGGTCAGATCCGATCCGGGCGCGGTCAGGCCGTAGCCCAGCCTGGCCCCGTCCAGGAACAGAAAGAGGCCGCATTCGCGGCAGGCCACGCTGATATCGTCGAGTTCCGCCTTGGAATACATGGTACCCAGTTCCGTGGGGAGCGAAACGTACACCATTTTCGGCTGCACGGTATGAATGCGCGTGGGGTCGGCCAGGTGCGCCGCATGGATGCGCCGCACGTCGGAACCGCTGAGTTTGCCGTTCAGGGCGCCGAGCGGCAGCACCTTGTGGCCCGTGGCCTCTATGGCCCCGCTTTCGTGCACGTTGATATGCCCGGTATCGGCGGTGATCACGCCCTGGTGCGGCCGCAGCGCGGCCGCGATGACCGTGAGGTTCAACTGGGTGCCGCCGGTCAGAACGCGGACGAAAACGCCGGGGGCGGCGCAGGCCTCGCAAATCAGGCGCGCGGCGTTTTTGCAATGCTCGTCTTCGCCGTACCCCGGCGTCTGCTCGAAGTTGGTGGCGGCGAGCCGTTCCAGTATTTTCGGGTGCGCGCCTTCGCTGTAATCGCAGTTGAAGCGGATCATGGTGTTGCTATTTGCCTTGGTTGAGAATGTGATCGGCGGGGATGATGCCCGTGGCGGCCGCCGCCACGATGTTGCCTGAAACGCCGGGCCCGTCGCCGGCCACGAACAGGCCTTTGACGGCGGTTTCCAGCCCTGCGCCGGTTTCGATCTGGGTTGCGAAAAATTTGATTTCCGGCGCGTAGAGCAGAGTCTCTTCATTGGCCACGCCGGGCAGAACCTGGTTCAGCTGTTCCAGCCCATCGCGCAGGTTGTCCACGATGCGTTCGGGCAGGGCTATGCTGATGTCGCCGGGGGTGGCGTTTTTCAGCGTCGGTTCGAAATAGCCCTTGGCGATGCGGTTCCAGGTGGAACGGCGGCCGCGTTTCAGATCGCCGAAACGTTGCAGAATGGGTTTGCCGCCGCCGATCAGGCTGGCCAGCTTGCCTATGGCCACGCCATAGCCCTGATTGTCTGAAACCGGGTCGGTCAGCACCACCTTGGACAAAAAAGCGAAGTTGGTGTTGGTCGATTTCTGGTCGTGATAGGCGTGCCCGTTGACGCAGACGAAATCCTGGTAGTTCTCAAGGGTCACGAAACCGCCGGGGTTGGTGCAGAACGTGCGGGTCTGGTCGTCGTAGCGGCTGGTCTGCACGAAAAAGGTGGGGTCGTAAATCACGTCCGTCACGTCCGACATGATGTCGTTATGCACCTCGACCCGCACCCCCACCTCTATGCCCCGCTGGCTGACGGCCAAATTGAAGCGGCGGGCGAGATCCCCGACCCAGTCGGCCCCGACCCGGCCGGGCGCCAGAATGACGGCCTTGGCGGCGTAGGTGCCTTTGTCGGAAACAAGACCCGTTACCGCGCCGTTTTTGGTCAGCACGTCCAGCACGGACTCGCCGGAACGCAGATCCACGCCCTTTTGCCGCAAATAGCCGCACATGGCGCCTATGCGGCCGGGCAGGCGGTCGCTGCCCATATGTTTCTGGCGAATGAGCAGCAGATCGATGCCGTGTTTTTTCGATTCTTTACGCAGGGTTTTGGCCGCGTTCATGTCCGTGGGGAAAACCGGGCCGTCCATGCCGAAACGGGTGAATACCTCTTCGGTGCGCGCGATCAGGTTCTCCGCCGCAAACGCGGGCATGAACTGGGTCAGGTCGGTTTTGCCCAGCTTGTGGATGAAATTCAGTTTGCCGTCGGAAAAAAGCCCGGCCCCGCCATAACCCGACAGAATGTGGCAGGCGGGTTTGCAGTGCACGCATTTGCCGGTGCGCGGGATGGGGCAGTGGCGCTTTGCAACGTCGTGCCCCTTTTCGATCAGACAGACGGAAAGGGAAGAGTGCTCCGCCAGCCAGTATGCGGCGAACAGCCCGGCGGGGCCGCCGCCCACGATGATGACGTCAAAACGGTTTCGGGCTGCGCTCATGGCGACTCCTGCGAAAAGGAAAGTACCGTTACGCGGCAACCTTACGGTGAATATACGCCAAAGACAAGGCAACCCCATGCGCGGTCCGCTTGCTGCGGAAGGCGCATGGGGCCTGTGAATGGGCTCGCGGTCCTCTACGATGCCCGGCGGTTATTCATCATGCTCGCCGAGGTCCAGGTTGCTTGAAAGGGCGGTTACGTCAGGGAGTAGCCCCACGCGCTCAAGAATGAAGTCCCTTTCTTCCGTGGTGCTGACAAGGACGCTGAGGGTGACGGCGCCGTCATGCACCCGGATGGTCACATCGCTTTTGAACGGGCCGATGGCTTCGGTGACTTGCCGGGCCAGAGCTTCGTCGTCAACAGTGGAAGCCGCGCTGGCTGCGTGGGGCAAAGAGAGTGGCAGCGCCAACGCGGCAGCCAGGACGAAAGCGGAAAATTTTTTGCTCATGATGTTTCTCCTGTCTTGCAGGTGATTTTTTGTGAATATTATTTAATAATGATTCTCATTTTCATCACGCAGGCAAACAATATGGTCCAACTGATATAAGTCAATGCGGCCATATGAAAATATAATTCAGGGTGTTTTCCTCAAGGAAGACGGCGTGACGCGGCGGGCGGTATTCTCTTCTGGACAGCCCGCGCGCATCAGATATACAAGGAAAACCCTTGCAAGCAGGAGCCCGTGTGCGTCTGAATCTTTCGTTTTGGCGGGACCATCCGCACCAGACCGCCCTGGCGGTCATCGCCTTCACCACCCTGGTGCGGCTGTGGTTCATCGCGTCCGGCCAGCTTGATCTCGCGCAGGACGAATCGCAATATTGGGATTGGTCGCGGCACCCGCAGCTTTCGTATTATTCCAAAGGCCCGCTTATCGCCTGGATCATTGCGGGCGGCACGGCCCTTTTCGGTGATACGGAATTCGGCGTGCGCTTTTTCGCGGTGGTCGGCTCCTGCCTTGTCCAGATCGTGCTCTACCTCGGCGTTTCCCGCCTGTTCGGGCGGCCGAGGCTGGCCGTGCTCGCGCTGTTTATCGCCAACACCACGCTGCTGTTCATGGCCTGCGGCATACTGATGACCACAGACAACCCCTTGCTGCTCTGTTGGCTGACGGCGCTTTTTTGCCTGCACGCCGCCGCGGAACGGCCCCGCGCGCTGTGGCCCTGGCTGGGGCTCGGTTTGTGCATGGCTTTCGGCCTTTTGGCAAAGCAGACCATGCTGGCGATCGCCGGCGTGGCCGTGCTGCACGGCTGGGGGCTTGCCCGCCACGGCCTTTTGCCGCAAGGGCATTGGAAGCGCCTGTTTCTGGCTCTCGGCTGCGGCATGGCCGCCGGGTTTTTGCCCATCGTGTTCTGGAACTGGAGCAACGACTGGGCCACTTTCCGCCACGTGGGGCGGCTGGCAGGGGTCGCGCCCGCGCCGTTGGAAACGCCGCCCCTGATTCGTTTCGACCGCCTACCGGAATATGTGGGCGGCCAGCTGGCCCTGCTCTCGCCCTGGTGGCTGGGATTCATGGCCTACGGCGGCTGGCGCGCCCTGAAACAGGCGATACGCAAGGGCGCAAACGCGTGGGGGGGGGGGGGGGGGCCCCCCCCCCCCCCCCCGCCCGCCCCGCCAGGACCACCCCCCACCCCCCCCCCCACGGGCGGGGGGACACGCAGC
>JAVBNL010000014.1:0-16483 GCA_031551515.1 Desulfovibrionaceae bacterium | reverse complement strand
AAACCGGGGGGCGGGGAATGTGGAAACCATGTGCCCCCGCCCGGTCGCTTTCGGCTCGTTTGTTACCCGTTGTCGGCTATTCCCAACCGCCGCCCAGAGCTTTGTACAGGTTCAGCGTATTGGACTCGCGCAGCAGCCTGGTGGTGATCAGACCCTGCTCCGCGCTGAACAGGGAACGCTGGGCGTCAAGCACGTTGATGTAGCTGTCTATGCCGTTTTCATATCGGGCGACGGAAAGCGTGTAGGTCAGGTTCGTGGCTTCGGCCAGCGATTTTTCGGCATCCAGCTGTTCGCCTATTGTCGCCCGTTGGGCAAGGGCGTCCGCCACTTCGCGAAACGCGGTTTGGATGGACTTTTCGTATGCGCTGACCGCCATATCGCGTTCGGCTTCCGTGGCTTTCAAGGTCGCCCAGTTGCGGCCGGAGTCAAAGATGGGCAGCACGGCCTGGGGTTGGAACAGCCAGGTGCCGCCGCCGCGTGAAAAGAGGTCGTTATACTGCGGGGCGATGGTGCCGATGGCGCTGGTTATGCTGATGGAAGGGAAGAAGTTCGCTCTGGCCGCGCCGATGCTGGCGTTGGCGGCTTTAAGCTGGTGTTCCGCCGCCAGGATGTCGGGCCGGCGCAGCATCAGGTCAGAGGGCAGCCCCGCCGGAATGTCGGGCAGCGGCATGATATCGCTGAGTTTTTCCGCCATTTTCAGCTCAGACGGAATGGCGGAACCAAGCAGCAACACCAGGGCGTTTTCATCCTGAGACACCTGGGTCTGGTACTGGGCGGCCGTAACTTTGGAATCTTCCAGAGCGGAACGGGCCTGGTTGAGGTCCAGTTGCGAGGCCACGCCCTGCTCCGCCAGGGCTTTGACCATCTCATAAGTGCTTTTGCGGCTTTCATGGGTGGCCCGGGCAAGAGCAAGCACCTCTTTGTCGGCCGTCAGTTGCAGATACGCGCTGGCCACCTCTGCCACAAGGCTGACCTGGGCGCTGCGGGCGGTCTGCTCGGAAGCGAAGAACTGCTGCAACGCGCTCTCTTTTAGGCTGCGCACGCGCCCGAAAAGGTCCAGCTCGAACGAGGTGAACCCGACCGTCACGCTGTATTGGCGGAAAATCCCCGCCTGCCCGGTGTTGGATGCGGCCTTGTTCAGATACTGCGAACTGGCGTCGCCCACCGCGTTGATGGTGGGCAAAAGGTCAGCCCGTTGGATGTAATACTGCGCCCGCACCTTTTCGATATTCAGCATGGCGGAACGCAAATCACGGTTGTTGCGCAGCGCGATCTCCACCAGGCTTTTCATGGTCGGGTCGGCAAAGAACGAAGCCCAGGGCGGGCTGACTTCAGCCCCTTTTTCGCTGTTGGCGGCGTCTTGGCCGTACGCGGGCCAATCGGCCTGCGTCGGCAGCGCCGGGCGCTCATAGCGCGGGGCCATGGTGCAGCCGGAAAGGGCAAAGAGAACCAGCGCCATACAGAAGATTACAGTTGCGCGCATTTAGATGCCCTCCCCAATGGACGGATGCCCCGGCGTCGTCTTTTTCTCTTCGTGGGCTTCGGGCGGGGGTGAAGAAGACTTGCCCGCCTTGCCTGCGCCCTTGTGCACCTGCACCTTGAAGATGCGCGAAACCATCACAAAGGACAGCGGGATGAAGAATATGCCCAGGAAGGTCGCGGAAATCATGCCCGCCATAACGCCCGTGCCGATAGCGTTCTGGCTGCCGGAACCGGCGCCGGTGCTGATGGCCAACGGCAGCACGCCCAGAATGAAGGCGAAAGAGGTCATAAGAATGGGCCGCAGACGCATGCGCACGGCTTCCAGGGTAGCGTGGATGAGGTCCATGCCCTCTTCCTCAAGCTCTTTGGCGAATTCGACGATCAGAATGGCGTTCTTCGCCGCCAGCCCGATAATGGTCAAAAGGCCCACCTGAAAATACACGTCGTTGTTCAGCCCGCGCAACATGGCCCCGCCCAGGGCGCCGATGACGCCCAACGGCACCGTCAGCATGACCGCGAAAGGAATGGACCAGCTTTCATACAACGCCGCGAGGCACAAAAACACCACGATAAGCGAAATGGCGTACAACGCCGGAGCTTGCGCGCCGGACTGCCGTTCTTGAAACGACAAGCCCGTCCAGGTGAAGTCCACGCCGCTGGGCAGCTCACGGGCATACTCTTCCATAATGTTCATGGCCTGGCCCGAACTGATGCCCGGCGCGGGCTGCCCCAGGATTTCTATGGATGAAACGCCCTGATAGCGCTCAAGGCGCGGCGAGCCCACGGCCCAGTGCCCGCTGGCGAAGCTTGAAAAGGCCACCATTTTACCTTGCGCGTTACGCAGGTAGATCTTGTCGAAATCTTCCGGCTGCATGCGGTATTGGGCGTCAGCCTGCACAAAGATCTTCTTGGTGCGGCCCCGGTCGAGAAAGTCGTCCACATATGAGCTGCCCCACAGCGTGGCGACCGTATTGTTCACATCCGTGATGGAAAGGCCTTGGGCCGCCGCTTTGACCAAGTCGACGTCAAGCTGATACTGGGGCGTGTCTTCCAGGCCGTTGGGGCGCACCCCGGCCAGCCTTGGGTCGCCCATTGTCTTGCCCAAAAGCTGGTTGCGTGCGGCCATCAGGGCGTCGTGCCCAATGTTGTTGCGGTCCATCAATTCAAAGTCGAAACCTGAAGCGTTGCCCAGTTCCATAACGGCGGGCGGCGCAAAAGCATAGGCGCGCGCGTCCTTGATCTGCGAAAACGCGGCCATGGCGCGCGCGGCCACGGCGGGCACGCGCAGGTCTTTGCGGTTGCGCTCTTCCCAGTCCTTCATGCTGACGAAGCACATGGCGTTGTTCTGGCCGTTGCCCGCATAGCTGAAACCGGCCACGCACAAAAGCGAGGCGACGGCTTCCTTTTCCTTTTCCAGAAAATGCTTTTCCATCTGCTTAACCACTTCAAGCGTGCGCTCATAGCTGGCCCCCGACTCCAGCGTGGCCTGCGCGAACATTATGCCCTGGTCTTCGTCGGGCAAAAAGGCCGTAGGCAGACGCATGAAAAAGAAAGCCATGGCGGCGACGCACGCACCATAGATGATCACATACCGAAACGGTTTTGCCAGAATGTGCCCGACCTTGCCCTGGTACCCCATGGTGCGGGCTTCAAACCAGCGGTTGAACCAGCCGAAAAAACCGTGCTGGTTATGCTCGTGTCCCGGCTTATGGGGTTTGAGCATAGTGGCGCAGAGCGCCGGGGTCAAAACCAGGGCCACCAACACCGACAAGGCCATGGAAGCCACGATGGTAACAGAGAACTGACGGTAGATGACGCCCGTGGAACCGCCGAAAAACGCCATGGGAATGAACACGGCGGAGAGCACCATGGCGATGCCCACCAGAGCGCCCGTAATCTGGCTCATGGATTTTCGCGCGGCCTCGCGTGGCCCCAGGCCGTCTTCGCGCATGACGCGCTCCACGTTTTCCACCACCACAATGGCGTCGTCCACTAAAAGGCCAATAGCCAAAACCATGGCGAACATGGTCAGAGTGTTGATGGAAAAGCCGAACGCGGCCAAAGCCCCGAAGGTGCCCAAAAGAACCACAGGCACCGCGATGGTCGGGATAAGCGTTGCGCGGAAATTTTGCAAAAAGAGGTACATGACCAAAAAGACCAGCACAATGGCCTCAAACAAGGTCTTGTACACTTCGTGAATAGAGATGCGCACGAAAGGCGTGGTGTCGTAAGGATATGCGGCCGTCAACCCATGCGGAAAGAAGGCGGAAAGACGCTTGATCTCCGCCTTTACGCGGTCTGAGGTGTCAAGGGCGTTAGCGCCGCTGGAAAGCTTGATGGCAAGACCCGAGGCGACCTGGCCGTTATAGCGGGCCTTGCTGTTGAAACTTTCGCCGGCGCGCTCGATGCGGGCCACGTCGCGCAGCCGCACGGCGGAGCCGTCAGGGTTCACCTTCAGCAAAATATTGCCGAATTGCTGCTCGTTCTGCAAACGCGTCTGAGCGACTACGGTAAAGTTGATGCTTTGCCCCGGCACGGCGGGTGCGCCGCCGATCTGGCCACCGGCCACCTGGGCGTTTTGCCCCTGAATGGCAGCAGAGACGTCTGAAACGGCGATCTTGTACTTCTCGAGCATGGGCAGGTCCAGCCACACCCGCATGGCATACTGCGCGCCGAAGATGGTGATGTCGCCAACGCCCTGCACACGGCTGATGGGGTCTTGAATGGAGCTGGCGATATAGTCGCCGATATCCGCTTCAGTCATGCTGCCGTCGGCGGAGTAAAACCCGATGACCAAGAGGTAGTTTTTGGTCGCTTTGGCCACGGTTACGCCCTGGCGCTGCACGGCTTGGGGCAAAAGCGGCATGGCCAGTTGCAACTTGTTCTGCACCTGCACCTGCGCAATATCGGCGTTGGTGCCGGCGACAAACGACAGCGTGACCACCGACTGCCCCGTGGCGTCGCTGTAAGAGTACATGTAGTTCAGGTTATCGATGCCTTTCATCTTTTGCTCGATAACCTGCGTCACCGTATCTTCCAGCGTTTTGGCGGACGCGCCGGGATACACCGAGGTGACGGAAATTTCCGGCGGCGCGATGCTGGGGTATTGGGCGACGGGCAGCGTTTTGATGGCGAGTGTACCCGCCATCATGATCAATATGGCGATAACCCATGCAAAAATAGGTCTGTCAATAAAGAAATGGGCCATGTGAAATCCTTTAAGCCGCGCTATTTACCGGCTTGCGAAGGGGAAGCGGCAGCCCGGGCGGTGGCGTTTTTCGGAACATAAGGAACGCCGTTAGCTTTAGCCCCGTTGCGAACTTTGATCCGCCCGTCCACAATGACCTTGTCACCCTCTTTCAAGCCTGAGGAAATCAGCGACCGGTTGACGCCTATGGGCCTGTCGACAACAACGTCCTGCTCTTTCACCATACCGTCGTCACCAAGCAGCAGCACCGTGGGTTTGCCCATGGCGTTGCGGCCTACCGCCGCCTGCGGAACAACAATCGCTTTTTCGTTTCTGGCCTCTTGCACCACCGCCCGCACAAACATGCCGGGGAACAGCAGCCGGTCAGTTTTACCGGGACTGATCTCACGCAAGGGGTTTTCAAATTTGGCCCGGACCGTGACCGCCCCGGTGCTCTGGTCCACGGTCACGTCAGAAAGCAAAAGCTCGCCCGCACGGTCATAGCCGGTGCCGTCTTCAAGCTTCAGGCTGACCTTGGCGCCACCGCCCGGCGCGGGGGTAAGGCGCCCCTCAAGCAGCGCGCGTTTTAACCGCAAAATATCCGCGCTGGACTGGGGCACGTCGACATACATCCAATCCATCTGCTGCACGGTGACCAGTGACTGCGCCTGGTTGGCCGTGACCAAGGCGCCCGGCGTCACCGTTGAAATGCCTATGTGCCCTGAAATAGGCGCAAGCACTTTGGTATAGGTGAGGTTGATGCCGGCCGTATCCACAGCCGCTTTGGCGGCGGCGACGTCGGCCTTGGCCTGATTGAACGCGGCCACGGCATCATCATATTGCTGCTTGCTGACGGCGTTCACTTTGACCACCTTGCTGTACCGTTCGGCCAGCAGGCGGCTGGAGACCAGGTTGGCCTGGGCTTTCAACAAATTGGCCTTGGCCTGCTCAAGAGCGGCCTGGTACATGGCGGGGTCGATCTGATATAATTGTTCACCCTGCTTCACTTCAGCGCCTTCTGTGAACAGCCTGGATTTGATGACGCCGCTGACCTGGGGCCGCACTTCTGAGCTTTCCAGAGCCGACGTGCGGCCTGAAAGTTCGGTGGACAGGTCAACCTGGGTCGGAGTCACCACCACAAAAGAAACTTCCGGAACTGGCATCTGGGGCTTTTTCGCCTCTTCGCCGCATCCGGCCAACAGGGTGGCGGTCAAACAAACGATCACCGCGAATGGAACCGATCCTTTCAGACTGCGCATATATCACCTCAACTAGCCGAATTCACATCACACGGCCGCAGGGGCGGCTGGCACAAACAACAACCGCTTTTTATACGGCCCCAAATCTACCCATATCACAGATTACGAATCAGAGTCGATACACTAAAGTGTAAAAAAGAAACTTTTTAGCATCGCGCCTCAATCTTCCTCGACATGAACGGCGCCCATGGCGGCGGCCGCCGCTTTTTCCAGCAACACTTCAAACTGCGTTTTTTCTTCCGGTGTGAAGCCGCTCGCCAAAATCGCCATCCATTCTTTTTCCATTGCCATCATTTTCGGGTAAATGGCGTTGGCTTTTTCCGTCGGATACAAGCGGACAGTGCGTTTATCGCGCGGATAGCGTTCTTTGGTGATGAATCCCTCTTTTTCGAGCTTATCCAGCGCGCGCGTAATGTTGCTTTTGTTTAGAAGGATCAGAGGCTGCAGTTTATCCTGGGTTATGCCTGGGTCGGCGCAGATCTTTCTTATAAAAAAAAGCTGGCTGCTGCTGGCGCCAAGCCCCGCGAAACGCGGGTCCAGATACATTTTCCCGTATCGTAGAATGACCGATAAATGTCGGATAAAATTCTGCATCCCGTCTTGCTCTCCCCCTGAAAAAAAATTGCGCCCGCAACAGCATGGTTGCGGGCGCAACATATATACAGTCCCTTTGGCTGTCAAGCAGCGCGTTCAACCGCGCGCGGTTTAGATACGGCGGCGGCCGCCCTGAATGGCGCCCAGTTCAAAGGGCGTTTCCTGGTACACGTGGTAGTTCAGCCAGTTGGAAAAAAACAGGTGTGCATGCGCGCGCCAGCTGACCAGCGGCGGCTTCGCCGGGTCGTCGCCGGGAAAATAATGGGCAGGCACCTTGATCGGCAGCTTTTTGTCCACATCCCGGAAATATTCACGGGCCAGCGTGTCTGCATCATATTCAAAATGGCCGGTAACGAACACTTCCCCTGTTTCTTTCGCCATCACGGCGCAAACGCCGGATTCGGGCGAAAGAGCCAGCACTTCCAGTTCCGGCACTTTCTCTATGTCTTCCAGGCGGATTTCGGTATGCCTCGAATGCGGCACCGAAAACACATCGTCAAAACCGCGGAACAGTTGCAGGCCGGGGGTCATGATGCGATGCGGAAAGACGCCGAATTTCTTCTCGGGCAACGGGTATTTGGGGATGCCGTAGCGGTGGTACAACCCGGCTTGCGCGCCCCAGCAGATATACAGCGTTGAAAACACGTTGGCCACGCTGTAATCCATGATCTCTTGCAGCTCTTTCCAGTAATCGACCTCTTCAAAGGGCAAAAGCTCCACGGGCGCGCCCGTGATGATCATACCGTCGAACTTCTGGTCGCGCACCTGGGAAAATGTGGTGTAAAAACGGTCCAGATGCTCGGCGGAGGTGTTGCGCGAAACATGATGCTCAGCTTTGAGCAACGTGATGTCAATTTGCAGCGGCGTGTTGCCCAAAAGGCGCAACAGTTGAATTTCCGTCGCGATCTTGGTGGGCATCAGGTTGACGATGGCAATCTTGATGGGCCGTATATCCTGCGTGACCGCGCGGTCTTCGGTCATGACGAAAATATTTTCCTGCTCCAACGCGGCCCTGGCGGGCAAGCTGGATGGAATCTTGATAGGCATGGCTACCTCGCGTTCTGAAAATACCTGTTAGTTACAGGATTTTTCGTTTACGCGGGGCCACGGCAGGAGTCAACAGATAATTCAGGTCGCTCCGCTCCGCCGCTTTTGGCGCCGCAAGCCCCGGAATGGCAAAATGCAAATCCGCCGCGCCGACGGCGATCAGGTCCGCCAATGTCTTGGAACGCAGATACGAGCGCATGTGCGCGTCAAACTCGGACCAAAAGGACCGCGCCGCGCAGACAGGAGCGCGATTGCACCCGGACGGCGTCTCCACGCAGGGTGTAGGCGCGTCGAGGCCCCCAAGGCTTTCAAAGACAGCTTCCAGCGTCACCTCGGCCGGGCTGCTTACCAGGGCGTACCCCCCGCGCGCGCCGCGCACGGAAGTTAAAATGCCCAACGGCCGCAGCAGGCCTACTATCTGCTCAAGATACTTGACGGAAACCCCCTCTTCTGAGGCGATGTCCGCGATGGACACATATCCGCTTTGGGCCTGAATGGCTAGGCGCGCCAATAATCGTAAACCATATCGGATTCTTGTAGGATATGCCATAACTCCCCCTTATTTCCCCTCAGGTCGGATTACTTCCTATGGCATAACCTGTCAACAGAAGCATTAACCTATATATGATATTATCAATTCAGCAAGTTATATGCATGCACCTTAGCGTGCCACGCTTTTTCCGCGCAGATGTTGACTCTTCCCCGCAAAAGGCGCATATACCGAGGAATACGGGGGTGTAGAGTTTCTCTATACTATTTCAATAATCGGCCGGACTTCTATTCCGCCTGGCCGGCAAGGCTACACGGGGTTTTCATGCAGCGCTCACATCTGGTTTTGACTCGTTGCCTCGGTTTGGTTCTGGTCGTCATGTTGGCTTGCTCCGCCGTGGCCGTTCAGCCGCAGGAGGCGATAGGCGCCGCGCCGGCCGCGTCGGTGAAAAAAACAGGCAAGCCGACGGCGCAGAAAAAACCGCAAGCCAAAGCGACCGTTGCGAAAGAGCCCGCCAAGCCCGCCGCCATTTCCAAAACCGCCCCCGCCGCTTCTTCCCCGGCAACGCCGCGCAAGGCTGTACGCAAAGCCCCGCGCCAGGACATAAAAGCCGCCATCACCATGGATATGTCACGCAAGCGCGTTCTGTACCAACAAAACGCCGATAAACCCATTGCCCCGGCATCACTCACCAAGATCCTTTCCATGTTCGTCATTCTGGACGAAGTTGAAGCACGCCGCGCCTCGCTCGACTCCATCGTTACGGTCAGCCATAAAGCCGCCGCGACAGGCGGTTCATGCATGAACATATACGCGGGCGAACGGGTTCGCCTGCGCGACCTGCTCAGGGGCATGGCCGTCGCTTCGGGCAACGACGCATCCGTCGCTGCGGCGCAGCACATTGCCGGCTCTGAAGACCGGTTTGTGCAGATGATGAACCGCAAAGCCAAACAAATCGGCATGAAAAACAGCGTGTTCAAAAACGTGCACGGCTTGCCCGCCAAAGGCCAGCAAACCACCGCCCGCGACATGCTGACCTTGACCACCAGGTATCTGGCGGCCCACCCCCATGCTCTGGAAGACTATCACAGCCGCCGGTATCTCGATTTTCACGGATACACCCCGAACACTAACCCCCTCTTGGGCCTTATGGCCGGGGTGGACGGCCTTAAAACCGGCTATGTGGGCGCATCGGGCTACAACCTGATCACAACCGCCAAACGCGGCGACACCCGCCTGGTCAACGTGCTGCTGGGCGCGCCCAACAAGTCCGTGCGGCTGCAGGAAGCGTCGCGCATGGTGCAAAACGGCTTTGAAACCGCCGAAGCCTTGGCGGCCAAAGACGCTGCCGCCGCCGCGGCCAGGGCCAAAGCGGGCAAAAAAGGCGGAAAGAAAAAAGAGCCCGCTCCCGCCGCCAAAAGAACGGTCACCGCGACGGGCAAGCCGGTGCCGCACGCTTCGCTCTCCCGCCAAACCCTACCCTAGCAAAATCGAAAATTTTGCATAAAAGAACCCCGCTATTGCGGGGTTCTTTCGGTACGGGAGGTCGAGGTCTTTCCCTGAGTGAGCCGGGCGCATGCAGCAAGGCATGGCACATGGTTGTCGATTACAGGGTTACGAACTCACTTCATTCTGTTCGCCGGGCATCCCGGCTGTTACTGCAAAAGCTGCAAAGCCATTCTGGGCAGGGCGTTGGCCTGCGAAAGCATGGCCACGGCCGCCTGCGTCAACACCTGGTTGCGCACGAATTCCGTCATTTCAGAAGCCACGTCGACGTCGGAAATCCGGGATTCGGCGGATTGCAGGTTTTCGGCCTGAATCTGCAGGTTGCTGATGGTATTCTCAAGCCTGTTCTGCGTCGATCCAAGGCTGGCGCGAATCTTGTCCTTGGAAATGATCGCTTTGTTCAGGGCGTCCAAAGCTCTCTGAGCCGCACCCTGGGTTGAGATGGAATACCCGTCGCCCTGCACTGCCTGGTTGCCTACACCCAACGCGGAGGCGGTCGCGTCGCCTATGCTTACATAATAGTAATCTTCGGCGGAATCGTTGGCCGTGCCGAAGTGGATCTTCAGCTTGCCGGTGGACTGCAGCCCTTCACCGTTGTGCACGCTGCCGGACAGGTTGCCGTTCAGCAGATACACGCCGTTGAAGTCTGTGGCGTTGGCGATTCGGGTAATTTCCGAAGCCATCGCCTGGTACTCGGACTCGATCATCAGACGCTGATCGGAGTTGTAGGTGCCTGTCGCGGCCTGTTCGGCCAGTTCTTTCATCCGGATCAGCTTTTCGTCGATAACGCCCAGGGCGCCGTCCGCTGTTTGCAGCAGAGAAATAGCGTCGTTGGCGTTGCGCACGCCCTGGTTCAGGGCGGCGATGTCGGCGCGCATCAATTCACGGATGGCAAGACCAGCGGCATCGTCGGCGGCGTTGCCGACGCGCAGGCCGGAAGACAGTTTTCGTACGGAATTGCTCAAATTGTCGTACGAGGTCCCAAGGTTCCGGGCAGCGTTCATTGCCATTAAGTTGTGATAGATAATAAGGGACATGACCATTCCTCCTTGAATGCGTCACGTACGCCTATGCCTCTGCCGATTAGGGATCGGTCGTTGCGTCCCGGCCTCCTCCGACCGTCGTTTTCCCTCCCGTCCATCTGCCTTATCGGAAGGGGGACAAACCGGCTTTAGGGGACCGCATAAAAATCGTTGCAGACGATATTCCGTGGGCTATACTGAGGACCTATGATTTTCCCGCTGAAAGACTCCATACCCAGGCTGCACAGACCGTATGCCGTATGGGCCATCATACTGGTCACCGTCGCCGTTTTTCTGTGGCAAAAATCGCTGCCGCAGCGTGAGTTTTATCAGGCCGTGCGTCTTTTGGGCATAACGCCCGTGTATTTGCCTTTTGAGGGGCAGGCGGCGTTCATGCCCTATCTGCTGAACCTTTTCACATACACCTTCGCCCACGGCGGTTGGTGGCACCTTATCGCCAACATGTGGGTGTTCTGGATCTTCGCGGACAATATCGAAGACGTCATGGGGCCGGTGCGCTTCACCGTTTTCTATCTTCTTTGCGGGGCCATCGCCGGGCTGACCCACGCCCTGACCCATGCGGATTCATATGTGCCCGTCGTTGGCGCTTCCGGCGCCATTTCCGGCGTGCTGGGCGCGTATTTCCTGCTGTACCCCCACGCGCGGGTCACGACCTTCATCTTTTTTCTGATCATCGATCTGCCCGCCGCCGTGTACCTGGGCGGCTGGTTCTTGTTGCAGCTTTTTTCGGGATTGAAAGAGGCGGGCGCGGAAGGGGTGGCCTGGTGGGCGCACCTGGGCGGATTTGCGGCGGGCATGATTTTGGTCGGCTTTTTCAGGGGCAAACGCCCCTGCCCGGAATGCCTGCCCAAGGCCAAACCCAAACCGCCGCAACATGACCCCAAAGACCCGTGGGGACATTTGCGAAGCAGGTAAGTTCAAATCCAGTGAAAGTCGGAACACATCAAGGCAACAATCGGCCATCCCGACAAGTATGTCATGCCCTGCTACGTCGCCCTGGGCTACCCCGCGAAAAACGCGGCACGCCCCGCGCAGAAAGTGATCCATGCGCGAGACAGAATGCACGGCAATACCTGGAACGGTTCGCTGCAAGCATTATAGCGCAATACTCCAACATTTAACCGTCAATCGCATCCAGGGGGAACACAGGCCGCAGAACGTTTTTGAACCGGAAATTGGCCGGCGTCTGCGAGGCGAGACCCGGGCCGTCCTCAAAAATGATCTCGGCCGCGAGCCCTTCATACGAGGCTTTAAAATGCAGCGTGGATTTGACCACGATGATCTGCTTGTCTTCCGGCCTGATTCCGTTCTTGCGGAAGATTTCGGGGTCAAGGGGCTGAAGCCTGTTGGCGCAGACAAGGATCTCGATGCCGTCTATTTCCAGAACGGCTGTGACGCCGCAATCGATGCGCAACCCGTTCCACATGGGGCCTGTGTTGTGAAAGACGCCATCCGTGATGTTTTTGACCATGGCTTCGGCCTCAACCGGTTTGCCGTTCAGGGCCTCGCTTTTGCCGCCCAGCCGGACCCTGATCTTCGCGCCTATGCCCGCCTTTGCCGCCTGCTCCGCCGTTTCGGGATCCACCATCACGGCAAAGCCCACGTTCCGGGCTTTCATTGCTATCAGCGCGGCCAGCAGATGGGTCGTATCTCCCGAGCCGCCGGCTCCGGGGTTATCCGCCGTCTCCGCGATGACCACCGGTCCTTCGGGCGCCCGCATACCCCTGCCGACGGCCTCTTCGGCTGACGGCATCTTGTTGATGAAGCGCCGGTAATCCTTGCGCACCCCACCCGCCACATCATCAACGATCCGCTGCGCCAGTTCCGGATCATTGTCGGTCACGGCCAGAACGGATACGCGGGCGTCAGGAATGTCCGCGGGGAAAAAATCGTGGAACAGGGTGGCCGTGAGCGTTCCGGGTTCCCGCTCCCATTTGTGCACCTTGGCCAGATGCCCGGCGATCGGCTCTTCCGCGGAAGGGAGATAGGGGCAAAGGATGGGAACGCGCTTCAAGCGCATGACCGGCCAGATTTTGCCCGCAAACACGTCGGCCATCATGGCCGCGGCTTCCAGAGCGCGGTCATAGATATCCACATGCGGGTAGCAGTCGTAGCCGATCATGGCCGTGGCGTGCTCCATCATCGCGTCCGTGATGTTGGCGTGCAGATCAAGGGTACAGATGACCGGCAGATCCGGGCCGACAATATCCCGGATACGCCGCAGCAAATCCCCTTCTCCGTCCATGCCGCCCTGATGGACCATGGCCCCGTGCAAGGAAAGCAGGATGCCGTCCACCATATTCGCGCGCAGAGCGTCCATGATATGGCCGGAGACGAAATCAAAGACTTCCGTGGTCACCGTGCCGCCGGGCGTGGCATTGGCTGCAATGGCCGGGACCATCTCTATGCCCGCCTTGCGGCAGCCGTCCATGAACCCGCCGATCTCGGTGCGCACCCCTTCGAAAAAGGGCATGACATCCGGCGCAAGCCGCAGGTAGCGGGCTTCAAACGCCTTCATATCAGTGGGCGCGGCAGCAAAAACGTTGGTCTCGTGTTTGAACTCGGCGATCAGGACGCGCTTGGGCATGCTTTTTCTCCTGCGGTAATACACCCCTTCTCCGCATGAAGCGGAAAGGCCTCTGTCACTCTTTCGCGGCCCCGGCCAAACGGCCCCCCGCCTTTTGCAGCACGGCGGCAGCCGCGCGCAGCGCTTCCGGGTTGCCCGTGCCTCGGCGGTTGAGCCAAGAGGCCACATAGACCAGCGTATCGTCGCCCGCCGTGCGCGAAGCGCCGCCCTTCATGGCCCGCACCAGATCTTCACGCGTTCTTTCTCTGGTTTGAATGGCCCGCTGATAGACTGCGGCGTCTTTATCCATGCGGGTTTTGGCCGCATCCAGGCCGGGGGCTTTCGCTTCCCGCGCTTCGTCATACGCCCCGGCGCTTTCCATATAGGCCCGGTTCGCCTCATTAACGGCATTTTCCGCCGCGTGCAGCGCTTCCACCCGCCCGCGCATGGCCCCATCCGCCAGATAGACGTTGATGGCGGCGCCCAGCCCTCTGGCTTGGGCCGCGTAAAGTTGCAGCATTTCCTTCTTTTCCGCCGGGGTCAGCGCCCGTTCCTTGCCCGCGGGGCCCACCCGGCGCGCGTCCGCCGCCGCTTCAAGCCCCGCCGTGAAACGCTCTATATAGAGCGTATACAGCCCTTCCAGCATGGACGGAGTCAGCACGTACCGCAGCACGGAAGCCCTGGCCCGCGCCAGGTCGTCGCCCCGGCGCATGCCCTGCAATTCGCCGCCATAGCGTAAATTGGCCCATTTGACGCTGACCGTGCTGATGCCGGAGCGCACGGCGGAAGGGTGCGTACCTCTGGGCCAATAGTTTCCCGCCAGAAAGGCCGCCAGATCGTCCACAAAGGCAAGGCGCACCACGGAATCTTCCGTCACTTTGGGCAGCGCGGCGCGGTTCACGGGCATGGTCAGATCGTCGCCGCCGCCCGCGATAAAAGGCGTTCCCGCGTTTTGCCCGTCAGTTCCCGAAGCGGCCGGTTCAGTCCCCTGTTCCGCCGGGCTCTGGCCGGGAGCAGGCGCGGCCGGTGCGGCGCCAGGCTGAGCCTGCGCCATAGGCGGCGTCACGGGCGGTGTTGCCGCCTGCGGACCCGGCATGGGGGCCACGCCGCGCGGCGCGGCCGGTTCCGTTCCGGTTTTCGCCGGTGAAGTCAGGCCGCTTGTGGCGTTGGCCAAAAAGCCGGGCAGAGAAGGAGCGCCTTTGTCCAGCGTTTCGCGCATCACCCAGAAAGCGGCCGCGCCGACGGCCGCCAGAAGCAGCAAGACAAAAATGACGCCGATGCCGCCGCGGGAAGTTTTTTTTGTAGCGCTCATGCATCCCTCCTGAAGGGCTGGCTTTCACCGGCATCTGGTCCGGCGGGCCGCATCCGTCCTGTTGCATTGTATACCCGGCAAGGCGGGCTAGCAACAGGCACGGAGCGGAAAGCACGACAAAATATGCGCCGCAGAATTGCTCCAGGAGCTGTTTCCAAATGAAAGATTTTGCCCAAGAACAAGGAAAGCGGCCCTTTTTGCGTAGGAAGTGTACTCTGATGGTACTCGACGGAGCAAAAAGGGCCGCTTGACGCCGTAATCGGACAAAAGATTTATTTGGAAACAGCTCCTAGCGGCCACGTCCTGCCAGGGCTTTAATAGCCCACGTCCTGGTTGATCAGCAGCACATGGATACGCTGGGCGGGAAAGCTTTTTTCCGTAACCGTCCAGACGTTGCAAATGCGGTCCGGGCTTTTGCAGTCCATACAGCGGGCTGTTTTCACGCACGGGGTTTTGCAGCCTATGCGCATGGCGTTCATGGGCGAAGCCAGGTGTTTTACCCGTTCCCGGGCCTGTTCCATGCTGTCGCACAGTTTGTTGCGCCCCACGAACAGCGCGACTTTACGCGGCCCGAAATGAATGGCGCCCACCCGGTTGCCGGTCCGGTCCAGGTTCAGCAGGTGCCCGGCCATGGTCACGGCGTTGCTGGAGGTAAGAAACAAGTCGGTCAAAAGGCTCTGCCGCCGCATTTCAAGCGCCTGTTCAGGAGCAGCGCCGGGGGCGTAAGTGTCGATGACTTCCGCGCCGGGCCTGTCTTTCAGCATGCCCACAATGCCGGAAGCGGCAACCGTCTGCGAGCCGCCCAGGCCCACGCGGCCTTTCCAGTCAGCGGGCAGCACGCTTTCCATCAGGTATACGGCCGCTTCTTTGGGGGTCGCGTGCACGCTGGCGGCGAAATTGTTGTTGCGCAGCGCTTCCGCTGCCTGCTCCAGGCGAATGGCCCAGTATGCTTCGATGGGGGGCAATGCGGTCGCATCAGGCATGGCTGTCTCCTTTTCCGGTCTATTTGTTTTTTACGATTACAGAGAAAGCATTTTTTCCACTTCCGCCCTGGCGGCGGCAAACACCGCTTCCGGCGCGGCGGATCCGTCAATGACCCGAAACCGCTCCGGATGGCGGGCCGCCCAATCCAGAAAACCGTTGCGAATGCGTTGGTGAAAGGCCATGTTTTCCGCCTCGAAGCGCCCTTCGGACACCGCCTTGCCCTCGGCCCGGTTGCGCGCGTTGGCGCGCGAAAGGCCGACTGCCGGGTCGATGTCGAAAAGCAGGGTCAAATCCGGCCACAGCCCGTTCACGGCGGCACTGTTCATCTCCTGCAATATATCCAAAGGAATGCCCCTGCCGTAGCCTTGATAAACCACGGTGGAATCGGCGAATCGGTCTGAAAGCACGGCGGCGCCCCGCGCCAGCGCCGGTTTGATCACCTGTTCCACGTGTTGGGCGCGGTCGGCCAGATACAAGAACAGCTCCGCCCTGGGGCAGATGTCGCTGTTGCGCGCATCCAGCAAAATGGAACGCAATTCCCCGCCAAGGCGGCTGCCGCCAGGCTCGCGCGTGTACAGCACCTCGCGGCCGCGCTCTTCAAGCCACACACCCAAAGAGCGCATGGCCGTGCTTTTGCCGGAACCTTCCATGCCTTCGCAGCTTATAAACATCCGTTCTCCGTGCGATATCAGGGAGGCTCCGCCTCCCCGGACCCCTCCGCCAAGGGGCGCGGCCCCTTGGAACCCGTTTCCGGCGCGGCTTTTTTAGCGTTTCGGGAAAAAACGCGCCCGGATGCGGGGCTGCCCGACGATCCGTGGTGGTACAAGGCCGAGTACGGCCGTCGGCTGATGGTTCCGGTTCAAAAGCGAATCGACGCGATCGACGCGGGCGAAGCGCGCCCCGACGACTACCTGATGAAGGGCAGCAGGGCCTTTCTCGAGGCGCTTGCCGAACGCGGCGTCAAATTGTACGTCGCCAGAGGCACAGACCACAAAGACGTCTTGCATGAATCG
>JAVBNL010000025.1:0-56534 GCA_031551515.1 Desulfovibrionaceae bacterium | reverse complement strand
GGGGACGCTGGCCCCCGCCCCCCTGCCTGGGGAATGAGGCCCCTGGACCCCACAATCTGGCGACGGCCGTTTCCGCGGCGCGGAAACGGCCTTCGCCTATATGGGTTCCAAGGGACGCGTCCCTTGGCGGAAGAACCCGAGAGGGCAGAGCCCTCTCGGATGTCTACCAAGCAAACAAGGGAAACTTACGGGCGAACTTGTCGATTTTTTTCGCCAACGCCTTCAGCTTGCTACTGTTGTCGCGCACGTTGATGGCCTCGTCAATCCAGGCCGCGACCTTTTTCATATCCCGTTCTTTCATGCCGCGCGTGGTCAAAGCCGGGGTGCCCAGGCGGATGCCGCTGGTCACGAAGGGCGAGCGGGTTTCAAAAGGAACGGTGTTCTTGTTCACCGTGATGCCGGCTTCATCCAGAGCGATCTCCGCATCCTTGCCGGTCACGTCTTTATTGGTCAGGTCGATCAGCATCAGGTGGTTGTCAGTGCCGCCGGAAACGAGGGTGAAGCCCGCGCCAGTCAGCTCTTCGGCCAGCGTGCGGGCGTTGGCGATCACCTGTTTCTGGTATTTGACGAACGCCGGCTGCAGCGCTTCACCGAAAGCCACGGCCTTGGCCGCGATGACGTGCATCAACGGGCCGCCCTGAATGCCGGGAAAAATCTGGCTGTTGATGGACTTGCCCAGTTCTTCGCTCGACAAAATCATGCCGCCGCGCGGGCCGCGCAGGGTTTTGTGCGTGGTCGTGGTGGTGATGTGGGCGTAAGGCACAGGGCTGGGGTGCAGCTTCGCCGCAACCAGGCCCGCGATATGGGCCATGTCCACGATAAACTTCGCGCCCACTTCGTCGGCCACGGCCCGGAATTTGGCGAAGTCGATTTCGCGGGGATATGCGCTGGCCCCGGCCAGAATCAGGGCCGGTTTGTGTTTGCGGGCCAGCTTGGCCATTTCGTCATAATCGATACGGCCGGTTTCTTTCACCACACCATAGGGAATGATGTTGAACAAGCGGCCGGAAAAGTTCACCGGGCTGCCGTGGGTCAGGTGGCCGCCGTGCGACAGGTTCATGCCCAAAATGGTGTCGCCGGGCTTGATGACCGCGAGATAGGCGGCCATGTTGGCCTGGCTGCCCGCATGCGGCTGCACGTTGGCATATCCCGCGCCGAACAGTTTCTTGGCCCGGTCAATGGCCAGATTCTCCGCGATATCGACGAATTCGCACCCGCCGTAATAGCGCTTGCCCGGATAGCCTTCGGCGTATTTATGGGTCATGATGGACCCTTGCGCCTGACGCACCGCGGCGGAAACGAAGTTCTCGGAAGCGATCAACTCCAGTTTGGAAAGCTGGCGCTCACCTTCAAGCACGACAGCTCGGGCCACTTCCGGATCGGCCAAGAGCAGTTCATCCATGACTCAACCTTCCCACTTCTTGTACAGCATGCTGACGTTGGTGCTGCCGAACCCGGCGGAGTTGCAAAGCGCGTAGCGGGGGTTCAGCTGCTTCGGCCCCTGGCCCATGTAGTTCAGGTCGCATTCGGGGTCGGGCGTTTCATAATTGAGGGTGCCGGGCACCATGCCGGTGTGCAGGGTCAACGCGGAAAACACGCTTTCAACGCCGCCGGCGCCGCCCAGCAAATGCCCGGTCTGGGACTTGTTGGCGCAAATGGCCAGGTTGTAGGCATGCTTGCCGAACACCTTTTTGATGGCCCGGGTTTCGCAGGCATCGTTCAACTGCGTGGACGTGCCGTGGGCGTTGATGTGTTCCACTTCTTCGGGGTTCACACCCGCTTCTTCCATGGCGTTCATCATGGCCCGGGCAAGACCTTCGCCGTTTTCGTCCGGAGCGGTGATGTGAAAGGCATCGGAAGCCGCGCCGAACCCGACGATTTCCGCGTAAATTTTCGCGCCGCGTTTCTGGGCGCTTTCAAGGCTTTCCACGAAAAAGATGCCGCAGCCTTCGCCCATCACAAAGCCGTCGCGGTCTTTGTCAAACGGACGCGAGGCCTTTTCAGGCTCGTCATTGCGGGTGGAGAGCGCTTTCAGCGACGTAAAGCCGGAGACGCCCATGGCAGTAATGGTGGCTTCAACCCCGCCGGAGATGAGCGCGTCGCAACGGCCCATGACGATCTCGGTGTAGGCGTGGCCGATGGCGTGCAGACCCGAAGAGCAGGCGCTGGTCATGACCACGTTGGTGCCTTTCAGTCCGGCCAAAATGGAAATCTGGCCCGGCGCCATGTTGGAAATCAGCATGGGAATGAAGAACGGAGAGACCTTGTTGGGCCCGGCTTCCACCAGGCGGGTGTGGAAGGCCTCAATGGTGTTCAGGCCACCCAGGCCCACGCCCAGCATCGTGCCCACGCGGTGTGCGTTTTCTTCCGTAACGGTAAAGCCGGAATCTTTCAGCGCGGCCAGACCGCCGGCAACGCCGACCTGCACGAAGCGGTCCATGCGCTTGGCAAGTTTGGCGGAAATCCCGTAATTTTCAGGATCAAAATTCTTTATTTCGCCCGCGATGCGGGTGGTGAACTCCGAAGCGTCGAAATGGGTGATGGGGCCGATACCGGATTTTCCGGCGATCAGGGCGTCCCAGCTGGTCGTGACATCGCCGCCCAACGGAGTTATGGCCGAAAGTCCTGTGATAACAACACGTTTTCTGCTCATGGCGATCCTTTCAATAGGCTTTCGCAGTGGTCGGGGCAGCGGGTCAACACGGCGGCGCTGCAAAATTCAAACGGAGCGTCTTATGCGCATAGCCATAAGACGCCCCCGTAAACCGCATGAAAAAAGCCAGGCCTACTGGCGGGACTGGATATAGGCGATGGCGTCTTTGACTTTCAGGATTTTCTGAGCGTCTTCGTCATCGATTTCCAGCTTGAATTCTTCTTCCATGGCCATAATCAGCTCGGTCAGGTCCAGTGAGTCGGCGCCCAGGTCTTCGATGAACGACGCTTCGGGTTTGACTTCGTCAGCGGAAACGCTGAGCTGGTCCATAATAATTTTTTTAACTTTTTCTTCAACAGACATAGAGCCTCCAAGGGTGATTTGCAAAGTGCAGGGATACGCTTTTTTTACTAAATCAGCAATACAAGCCGCCGTTGACGGCTAAAACCTGGCCGGTAATATACGCGGCTCCCGGCGAGGCCAAAAAGGCCACGGCCGCCGCAACCTCTTCCGCCGCGCCGAAACGGCGCAGGGGAATATGTTCCAGATACCGCGCGCGCACATCTTCGGGCAGCGCCGCGGTCATATCGGTTTCAATAAAGCCGGGGGCCACGGCGTTGACGGTGACGTTTCTGCCGGCAAGCTCTTTGGCAGCGGATTTGGTCAAGCCGATCATGCCGGCTTTTGCGGAAGAATAGTTGATTTGCCCCGCGTTGCCCATCTGGCCGGAAATGGACGTGATGTTGATGATGCGGCCCGAACGCTGCCGGGTCATAATCTTCGCCGCTTCGCGCAGGCACGCGAAAGCGCCGCGCAAATTGACGTTAAGCACCGCGTCCCAGTCTTCGTCTTTCATGCGCAGCACAAGGCCGTCTTTGGTTATCCCGGCGTTGTTCACCAGAACGTCCAGGGCGACTTTGTCCTTGATCTCGTTCTGAAAAAAATCGGCCACGGCGGCGGTATCGCCCACATCGAGCTTGAATGCGCGGGCCTTGCCGCCCACGGCCTCAATGGCGGCCACCACCTCTTCGGCTTCAGCGGCTTTGCTGGCATAGGTCAAATAGACCGTATAGCCCGCGCCGGCCAGGGTTTGCGCAATGCACTTGCCTATTCCCCGTGAAGCGCCCGTCACCAGGGCCGTGCTGATTAAGTCGCTCATGAAACTCCTGCGTCTGCTTCAAGATGGGGCGCACTATAGCAAAACGCGCCTGCGCTTGCAATTGAATATAGGCCGCTGCCGTTAAAAGCGTAACAGGGCCGAGCCCCAGGTCAACCCGCCGCCGAAGGTGGTCAGCAGAACCCGCATGCCCGGCCGGATGCGCCCGGCATCGCGCGCTTCGGCAAGGGCCAGGGGAATGGATGCGGCAGAGGTGTTGCCCCGCTCTTGCACGTTGACGAAAACTTTGGCCGGGTCGGCCTCAAGCTTGCTGCCCACCGCTTCAATGATGCGCAAATTCGCCTGGTGCGGCACAAAAAGATCGATATCGGCCATGGTCAGGCCGTTGCGCTCAAGCAGCTTCAGGCAGCATGAGGCCATGTTGCGCACCGCGTGTTTGAAAATGTCGCGCCCGTTCATGCGAACGAAATATTCGGGCCCCACGGTATCGCCCAGCTTGTACGGCACGCCGGGCTCATGCCCGTTGCCGAAGCGCAAAAGCGGCCCCAAAGCGCCGTCGGAAGAAACCAGCACATCTTCCAGCACGCCCACTTTCTTGCCTGAAGCGCTCTTTTCACCGCCCAGCACCACCGCGCCCGCGCCATCGCCGAACAGCACGCAGGTCGAGCGGTCTTCCCAGTTGCAGCGCAGCGACAAGGTATCAACGGCGGCCAGCAGAATCAAAGCCTCGGGGTCGGCGGCCAAAAGCCCCCTGGCGGTGACCAGCCCGTACAAAAAACCGCTGCAGGCCGCGTTTACGTCAAGGGCGAAAATATTTTTGACGCCCAGTTTATGGCTGAGCAGGCAGGCGGTTGCGGGGGTGCCCTCTTCGGCCGTGCAGGTGGCGTACAGGATATGGGTCAGATCAGCAGCTTCGCGCCCCGCGTCGCGCAAGGCCAGAACGGAAGCTTCATACCCGATGTCGACATTCGACTGGCCCGGTTCCAGAAAATGTCGCCGCTCGATGCCGGTGCGCGAAACGATCCATTCATCGTCGGTATCCACAAAGGTGGCCAGATCGTCGTTGGAAACGACGCGGTTCGGAACAAAGCCGCCCAGACCCAGCAAAGACGGTGTATACATGATGCGGTAACCTTATTTGATGGCTTTGCCGTAACGGGTCAGCTCTTCATTGATGGAAATGGCTTCAACCAGGCGCTGATACGTGCCCTTGCGCACAAAAGTCGCGGCCATGCGGGTGGCGCTGGCAACGGCCTTGGCATTGGACCGGCCGTGGCCGACAACCGCTATGCCCTGCAACCCCAAGAGCGGCGCGCCGCCGTATTCCGCATAATCCACGAAACGGGCGAAGCGCTTGAACGCGCTCTTCGCCAGCAGCGTACCCAGCTTGGGCAAAATGCCGGCAAACAGTTCACGTTTCAGCAAACGGGAAAGCGAAGTGGCCAACCCTTCCGAGAGTTTCAGGGCCACGTTGCCCACAAACCCGTCGCAGACCACAACATCCACTTCGCCGGTAAAGAGGTCGCGCCCTTCCACGTTGCCGACGAAATTCAAATGCTGGGCGAGCTTGAACAGCTCATACGTCTCTTTGACCAGCGTGTTGCCCTTGCCCTCTTCTTCGCCGATGGAAAGAAGCCCCAGCCGGGGCGCCTCAAGATCGAGCATGTCTTTGGCAAAGGCGTCGGCCATGAGCCCGAACTGAAAAAGATGGTGGGGTTTGCAGTCTACGTTGGCGCCCACGTCCAAGAGAACCAGCGGGTTCTTTTCCGTGGGCATGAGCGAAGCGAGAGCCGGGCGTTCCACGCCGGGAACGCGACCCATGATGAACATGCCGCAGGCAACGGTCGCGCCGGAATGCCCGGGGCTGACCACGCCATCCGCCTGCCCCTCTTTGACCAGGCGGCAGGCCACCTGAATGGAGGCGTTCTTTTTGCGGCGCAGAATATCCGATGGCTTCTCGTCCATCTCCGCCACATCCTCGGCATGCACAACACGCACGTCAAGGCCCGCGACGTCGAGCTTTTTGAGCTCGGCCTCGACTGCGGCCGCGCGGCCCACCAGCGCCAGAGAAAAATCCCCGGCCCTGGCGGCGTCGATGGCGCCCGGAACAACCACAGAGGGACCGAAATCCCCGCCCATGGCGTCTACAGCGATGATGGGCGCTCTTTCAGCCATCGCAGTTATTCCGCTGCGGGCTGAGGCAGAACCTGGCGGCCGCGATAGGCGCCGCAGGCGCTGCACACAGAGTGCGGCAGCGTGGCTTCACCGCACTTGCAGATGACCACGGACGGCACAGCCGCGTGATGATGGGCGCGGCGCATGCCTTTTTTGGATTTTGATTTCTTTGTCTGTTGAACGGCCATGACGGTCTCCTTGTCGCGGCGTCGCCGCGCTGGTGTCTTTCAAAAAACGCTATTTCGCCCGCACTTTCAGCCCCTTGAGGACTGCAAGACGCGGATCCGTCGTATCTGCCACGCACGCGCAAGGCGCGGTGTTCTTGTTGGCCCCGCAGCTGGGGCACAGCCCTTTGCAGCCGGGGGCGCACAACGGCTTCATGGGCAGGGCCAGAGAAAACTCTTCCCAGGCCAGGGCCGCCAGGTTTATTTCCACGCCCTGCCCGTTGGGGGCGGGGCGAAGCAATTCCGCGTCGACATCCATATCCGCGTCTTCCTTTGTAAAGGGCGCGGGATACGGCTCAAACGTGTCGACACTCTGCGCAATAGGCACAATCGCATCTTCCATGCAGCGGTTGCACGGCACGGCGACCTTGCCTGTAACCTTGCCCCGTATCAGCACGCCGTCGTCTTGCGCCAACAGCAAAAATTCCGCCCGCAAAGGGTCCAGAATCCTGCAGGCCAAGCCGAATTCCGCTATGGGGTCGGTCCAGACGCTCTGGTCTTCCAGCACGAAGCGCTTGCCCGTCGCCGGAATATTGTGCAGTAAAATCCACGAGGCTGCCATACAAATACCTGCCTGACCCCTAAAAAAAGTCTACTCAGGGGCAAGACGGGAACTAGTACATGGGATTATTCCGCCTTGTCAAGAAAAGGCTTGCCTTTTTGCGGCACGCGGTATAAAAGTCCTCTCTCTTCGCCGGAAAGGCGAGTATTTTCGGAGGGTCATCATGGCAAAACAATGTGATGTATGCGGCAAAAAGCCCCAGGTTGGCCACCATGTGAGCCATTCCAACATCAAGACCAAGCGCCGCTTCAATCCCAACTTGCAGAGCGTGCGCCATCAGAATGAAAAAGGCGAAGTGAAAACCGTCAGCGTGTGCACCCGTTGCCTGCGCTCGGGCGTTGTGCGCAAGCCCTCCGCCCGCCAGGTTCCCGCGGCCTGATCGCCTGATACGACAACGCAAGGCGGTTTCCGGAAGTTCCGGAAACCGCCTTTTGCCGTTCGGCAATAAAAAGCTATACGGGGCCGCCGTCTCCCGCTACAGTAAGTGCACCATGCCCGCGTTGCGCACCTTGCTGAGCCCGTTCCTTTTATTGTTGTACTGGCAAATTCTGGCCGGGTCCGGCCTCATATCCGCGTATCTTCTGCCCCCGCCGCTCACTGTCTGCAAAACCGCCGTCGCCATGTGGCAATCGGGCGTGCTGCCCGGCCATATCCAGGCCTCGCTTTTTCGCGTAGCCGTGGGGTTCGGCCTCAGTTCCCTGGCCGCCTTCGTCTTTGCCGGGCTGGTCACCCGTTTCGTTCTGCTGCGCGAATTCTTGGCCGCGCCATTCTCTCTTTTGCGCATGATCCCGCCGCTGGCGGTGATCCCCTTGCTCATTCTCTGGCTGGGCATCGGCGGGGCGACGCAAATGGCCATCATCATTCTGGCCTGCTTTTTTCCCATTTTTCTCAGCACCCGCGACGGCCTGTGCCGGGTCAGCGAGGCGCACCGGGAACTGGCCCGCAGCCTGAACCTTTCCACCCGCGCGTATATCGCGTATATTGTCATTCCCAGCGCGGTGCCCTCCGTCATCACCGGGCTGCGTCTGGCTTTCGGCTACAGCTGGCGGGCCCTTATCGGCGCGGAGCTTATCGCCTCAAGCAGCGGCCTGGGCTATATGATTATGGATGCGCAGGACATGATGCGCACCGATGAAGTGCTGGTGGGCATTTTGGCCATCGGCGTCATCGGCTGGGTTCTTGACGCTTCGTTCAGCAAAGCGGTCATTCGCCTTTTGCGCCGCCGCTTTCCGGAGATAGCCGAATGATGCCCGCCCTTGATTCTGTTCGCAAACGCTTCGGCGACAAGCCGGTGCTGGACGGCGTTTCGCTTTCTCTTGCGGCTGGGGGCATCACCTGCCTGCTGGGCCCCTCCGGCTGCGGCAAATCCACGCTGCTGCGCATCGCCGCCAGCCTGATCCCGCCGGATGCGGGAACGGTGCGTATCGACCCCACGCGCACGGCCATGGTTTTTCAAGAGCCGCGGCTGTTGCCCTGGCTTACCGTGGAAGAAAATTTGCGTCTGGCTCTGCCCGCCGGCAGCGCGGCCGAAAAAGAAAAGCGCATTCTCAGCGCCCTTGCGCTGGTCAGTTTGCCCGTGAGCGGCAACGACACGCGCACGTTGTTGCCCCGTGAGCTTTCCGGCGGCATGGCCCAACGGGTGGGCATCGCGCGGGCTTTGCTGCGGCAGCCGGATTTTCTGCTGATGGACGAGCCCTTCGCCGCCCTGGACGCCATAACCCGAAGCGAATTGCAGAAAATGCTGGTCGGCCTCATTCCCGCGCAAGGCATCAGCTGCCTTTTCGTAACCCATGACATAAACGAGGCCCTGACCATCGCGGACCATATCCAGGTGATGAAAGAAGGCAAAATACCCTTCAGCTGTTCCCTTCGAACGGCGGGCGACCCAAGCCTGGTCAAACAACAGATACTTTCGTATCTGCAAACCGATAAGGAACTGTTATGAAACGCATACTGTCTCTTGTTGCGTTATTGGCTTTGTGCTGGGCGGCGCCCGCATCAGCCGCCGACGTTCTCAATATCAGCTACGTCAAATCGCCTTTCAACCTGCAAATGATTGTCATGAAGGACTTGAAGCTGCTTGAAAAAGAGCTTGAACCGCTGGGCGTGACCGTCAACTGGCCGGAGATCAATATCGGTTCCCGGCAGGCCCAGGCCATTGCCTCCGGCGACCTGGACGTGGCCGGGGTGATGAACACCACCTCCGTCATCATGGCCAAGGGCGAAGGCTATCCCATCAAGATCATCGCAGGGGTGGCCCGGCCCACGGACGTGTTCGCGCTGCTGGCGAAAAAAGGCGGGGTGACTTCCGTCAAAGCGCTTAAAGGCAAGACCGTGGCCGGCCCCAAAGGCACGGTGCTGCATCAGCTGCTGGCCGCGGCCCTGCAAAAGCAGGGCATGACGCTTAACGACGTGCAGTTCCTGCAGATGGACATTCCCCAGGCTTTCGCCGCGCTGCAAAGCGGCAAGGTGGACGCCGCCCTGCTGGCCGCCAACGCGATCATCAACGCCGAGAAGGAAGGGGCGAAAATGCTGGCCACGGCCACGGGGCTGGTGGAGCCCAAACTGGTCATGGCCGCGAGCGAGAATTTCATCGCCAGGCACCCGGACCGGCTCAAAGCCGTGATCGCCGCCCACGGCAAGGCCTGGCAATGGATCAAGGCGAACCATAAAGAAGCCATAGCCCTGGGCGCCAAAACGCAGGGCATTACCACGCAGGAGGCGGAACAGCTCTTCGCCTGGTCGCACTTCACCCAGCGCATGGCCCCCTCCGACATACCGGGCATGGAAGCGGATATGAAATTCATGCTGGATAACGGCATGATGCGGAACAAGGTTGACATCAAGGCGCTGTTTTTGCCGCAGGCGCTGGGGAAGTAAGCAAGCAAAAATCCCGGCCTGAGCCGGGATTTTTGCTTTTATTTCACACGCTGTTACGCCGCCGCGTCCAGCAAAATACCTTTCGCCTGCGCCGGGTCGGTCAGATCGCCGTAAGGCGGCTGGGCCTTCGCGGGCTTTTTACGCATGGCCGCGTATTGTTCAAGGATGGCGTTGATGCTGTCGGCAAGGCTGTCCGCGAAAGAAACGCCCAGATCCGTGCCGTTCACGGTGACGCCGGAAGCGGTTTTAGTGACCGCCAGAAAGTCTTCGTTGCTGCCGTTGTCGAAATAGGCGTTCAGGCTGTCGTTCAGCGTGCCGTTCAGATGCTCGATAAGCCCGTCGCCGGCCTCTATGCCGAAATTCTGGTCCACAAACTTGACCACATCCAGCAGCGCGTTGCCCAAGTTCTCTTCGGTCACGGCGCCATCGCCGACACGCTTGTACACCAAGCCTATCATGGCGGTAGCAGCCTTGTCGCCGAATTTGTCGGCCATATAGCTGACGGTGTCGGCCAGGGCTTTTTCCAGATCTTTGCCCGCCGCGCTGTTTTCAGCGGCTTTGGCAGCCGGTTCGGTCTTGGCCGCGTTCGCCGCGCCCTGCGCCGCCTGGCCGCCCTCTATGCCCAAAACGCCCGTCACGCCGCCTTTGACGGAACTGACGGCGGAAACCGGCGCAATCGGGTTCTCCCCGCCAGCGCGGCGCATAATATCGGCCGCGAAAGCCGAAGCGGTCTGGTCAGGCCGCAAAAGCCGCGAAGACGTTTGCGTCGTCATCAAACCGTAAGACGAAAGTGCGCTTATATTCATGCTTACCCTATCGACGCGCCGCTGAAAAATCTTTAGGTTCTTTTTTCAATTCCCTCATTGTAACCACCAAGGAGCCGCCCATGTTCTCGCCTCGTTCTTCGGCCCGCATCGTTCCCCTTTTTCTTTTGATCATCTGCCTCACGGCCTCGTTTGCCGGGGCGGCCGACGCGCCCACGGCCGACGCGCCCAAGCCGAGCAAAGCATTTATGGAAACGGCCCGGTTCCCCGCGCCTGAGGCCAACCAGGGCGTGGCCGTTGACGGCAAGCATTTTTACGCCATCGACAACACCACCATCGGCAAATACGACAAAAGCACCGGCAAACTGGTGGCCAAATGGCAGGGCGATAAAGAATACCCCGCCATCCACTTTGACGGCGGCGTGATTGTTGACGGCAAGCTGTACCTGCCCCACTCCAATTACCCGCAAAGCCCCATGACCAGCTCGGTTGAAATATTCGACGCCGCCACGCTCAAACCCGTGGGCACGCACAGTTTCGGCGTCAACATGGGTTCCCTAACCTGGGTGGACCGCCACGACGGTTTCTGGTGGGCCGTTTTCGCCAATTACAGCCGGGTGTTCGGCACCAGCCAGCAGCCCTACGGCAACAGCTACTGGACCGTGTTCGTCAAAATGGACGACAACTGGAAAGTGCAGCAAAGCTGGATATTCCCCAACGGCGTCATCAAGCGCTCCGAGCCCATGAGCATCTCCGGCGGTTCCTGGGGGCCGGACGGCCGCCTGTACGTCTCCGGCCACGACCACCCGGAAGTGTACGTCATGCGCCTGCCCAAAATGGGATCCATTCTCGAACTGGTGGAAACCATTCCGCTGAAGATAGAAGGCCAGGGCATCGCCTGGGACCGCAGCAAGCCCGGCACCATTTACGGCATCACACGCAAATCCAAAGAAGTCGTAGTCTCCAAAATGGAATAGAGCGCGAAAGCGAAACGAACCCCGCACCTCTGATGAAAAGGCGCTTTCCGTTTCACGGCGAGCGCCTTTTTGCTGGAGAAAGCTGCTTTTCTTTCACGGCTCTTCCTGATACCAGTTTTCGCATATTCAGCTTCAAGGAGTCCGCATGAGCACGCTCACCGTTATTCTCGTCATCCTCGCCATCGTCGCCGCCATCGGCGCTTTCGCCGTTTCCGTCTACAACCGTCTGGTCACCTTGAAAGCCCGTTTTGAAAACGCGTTCGCGCAAATTGAGGTGCAACTGACGCGGCGGTATGACCTGATCCCCAATATGGTTGAAGTCGCCAAAGGCTATATGAAGCACGAGAGCGAAACCCTGACGGGCGTCATCGCCGCCCGCAACAGCGCCCTTGCCGCGCTGAAAGCCGCCGCCGCCAGCCCGTCGGACGCCGCCGCCATTCAGGCCCTGAACACGGCGGAACAAAAACTGGCCGGCAACGTGGGCGGCCTGAACGTGCAGGTGGAAGCGTATCCCGACCTGAAGGCCAACACCGTCATGATGCAGCTTTCCGAAGAGCTTTCATCCACGGAAAACCGCGTGGCCTTCGCCAGACAAGCGTTCAACGACGCGGCCACGGCATACAACATCCAGCGCAAAACCTTTCCCGCCAACGTGCTTGCGGGCATGTTCGGGCACACCCAGGATGCGGCCCTCTTGCAGTTCGCCAATACCGAAGCGATTCAGGCCGCGCCGAAAGTCAGCTTTTAACGCATGGATTTCTGGACCTATCAAGATGAAGCCAGACGCCGCACGACGCGGCTGATCGCGCTGTATGCAGGGCTTTTGCTGTTGTTCGGCCTGCTGGCGGCATTCGCCATCGAGTACGTCTGGTCCACGGCGTACCCGCCCCCACAGCCACATTACTATCTGAACTCCCGTTTCTTCACGATTCTTGCGGCCGTGCCTTCTTTCTTCGCGCTGCTGTGCCTTTTCGCGCCCGCATCTTTGCGCGCGGGCGGCAAAAGCGTGGCCGAAGCGCTGCACGGCGAATGGGTGGCGCCGCAGACGAACAACCCGCTCAAACGCCGTTTGCTGAACGTGGTGGAAGAGATGGCCATTGCTTCCGGCATGCCCGTGCCGCCCGTCTATCTGCTCGAAGATGAACCGGGCATCAACGCGTTCGCCGCCGGCCGCGACATCAACGACGCGGTCATCGGCGTGACGCGGGGCGCGCTGGACCGCCTTGACCGGGCGGAACTGCAAGCCGTTGTAGCGCACGAGTTCAGCCATATCCTGAACGGCGACATGCGGCTGAACATGCGCTTCGCCCGGCTGCTCTTCGGCCTGATGCTGCTGCCTGAAATCAGTAAATTCATCGTCAGGGCGCTGTTTTCTTCCTCCCGTCGCGGCAGCGACGACAATACTTCCAGCCACGGCGGAGGAGGCGGCAGAAGCTACAGCCGCGGCAGCGGCAAGGGCGCGGGGCAGGCGATTATCCTTATCGCGGCCATCATTCTGATTTGCTATCTCACCGGCTGGATCACCGGCCTGATCGGCAAGATCATTCAGGCGGCCATCAACCGCCAGCGTGAATATCTGGCTGATGCCTCTGCCGTGCAGTTCACCCGTTCCGGCGCCTTGGCCTCGGCCCTCAAGAAAATCGGCGGCCTGAACCAGAAACCGCGCCTGGAAGAGACCCTGTTCGCTTCCATATACAGCCACTTTTTCTTTTGCCGCATCGGGGGCGGGCTGTTCAATACCCACCCGCCCATCAAGGAACGCATCCGGCGCATAGAACCGGATTGGGACGGCAAATTCATCGCCCCCGCCCCTCTGCCGCAACCGGAACTCGAGGTTGTCAAAAAATCCACGCAGTTGAATATGCCCGTGCACAGCTTTACCGGCGGGCACGAAAACGCGGCGCCCGCCGCCGCATTGCTCGAACCCCTGGCCCCGAACGAAGAAGCGCGGCGCATACTGCGCAACGCCGCCCGCGAACCGGCGGATGCCTGTTGCCTGGTCTTTGCCCTGTTGCTGAACGAACAAGAATCCGTGCAACGGCAGCAGGTCGCCACGACCGGCAAGCCGTCGGCGCAACGCGCCGTGCTGCGCTGCAAAGAGGCTCTGGCCTACCTTTCGCCGCAAGAACGTCTGCCGCTTTTGGAAACGGCCATACCCGCGCTGAAAACCCTGTCCAGAAAACAATACGAAGAATTCCGCGAGCGCATGCTGCGCCTTATCGCCGCTGACGGCGTGTTCTCTTTCAGCGAATGGATTCTCTACCAGCTCGTCACCAACCAGGCCGGCAGCCAATACAAAAGCATGGCTGCTTTCGCCCGCAGCGGCCGAGGGAAAGAATCCGCGGCCTTGCTGCTCTCCGTTCTGGCCGGGCTGGAACTTGACGCGCGCAGGGCACAGGCCGCCTTTGACGAAGGGCTGAAAGCGGCTCTGCTGCCGCCCGCGCGGCTGCCGGATATTCCTGACGCCGAAACCCTGGACCGAAGCCTGGAAACGCTGCGCCAATGCCCGTATGACGGCCGCAAATCCTTTCTGGACGGCGCTGCCGCCGTTATCGACCATGACGGCAAGGTCACGCCGGAAGAGACCATGTTCCTGCGCATGATCTCTCTGTGCCTGGCCGTGCCCGCACCCGAGCCGGGCAAACCGTAAGAGCCCCGGAGGGGCGCCGCCCCTCCGGACCACCCCGCAAGGGGTCTGAGCCCCCTTGACCCCGCAATACGGCGAAGGCCGTTTTCCGTGAACCGGAAAACGGCCTTCGCCTATGTGGGTTCCAAGGGACGTGTCCTCGCAGCGGCCGCGCCGCCTTGGCGGAGGGGGTTGACTCGGGCCGTCCTGGCCCTCGCCCTTCGGGAGGGGTTGCTTCGCTCCCCCGTCTCGTTCCGCCATCCTGCGGAACCGTTGGGGAGGCAGCGCCTCCCCATGCTCCCGCCTAGTATCTGTAATGATCCGGCTTGTAGGGGCCGTCCACGGAAACGCCGATGTAATCGGCCTGTTCCTTGCTGAGTGTTGTCAGGGTCACGCCCAGGCGGGCCAGGTGCAGGCGGGCCACGTCTTCATCCAGCTTTTTGGGCAGGGTGTAGACTTTCTTTTCCAGCTGTTTGGTGGCCAGTTCGATCTGGGCCAGGGTCTGGTTGGTGAAGCTGTTGGACATGACGAAGCTGGGGTGGCCGGTGGCGCAGCCCAGGTTGACTAGGCGGCCTTCGGCCAGAACGACCAGCGACTTGCCCGAAGGCAAAGTCCATTTGTCGACCTGTGGCTTAATGTTCAGTTTTTTGCAGCCGGGGGTCTTTTCCAGGAACTCCATGTCGATTTCATTGTCGAAGTGGCCGATGTTGCAGATGATGGCTTCGTCTTTCATGGCCATCATGTGCTCGCCGGTGATGACCTTGTAGTTGCCGGTGGCGGTGACCACGATGTCGGCTTCGGGCAGGGCTTTTTCCACGGTGGTCACTTCATAGCCTTCCATGGCGGCCTGCAGGGCGCAGATGGGGTCGATTTCGGTAACCAGCACGCGGGCGCCGAAGCCGCGCATGGACTGGGCGCAGCCCTTGCCCACGTCGCCGTAGCCGCAGACCAGAACGACCTTGCCCGCGACCATGACGTCTGTGGCACGTTTGATGCCGTCGGCCAGCGATTCGCGGCAGCCGTAAAGGTTGTCGAATTTGGACTTGGTCACGGAGTCGTTGACGTTAATGGCCGGGAAGAGCAACGTGCCTTTTTTCTGCATTTCATACAGACGGTGCACGCCGGTGGTGGTTTCTTCCGAAACGCCGCGGATTTTGGCCGCGATTTTGGTCCACTTGCCGGGGTTTGTCTGGTGCGACAGGGCCAGGCGGTCCATGATGATCTGGAACTCTTTGTTGTCGTAGGCCTTTTGCAACTGCGAGGGGTCTTTTTCGATCTCCACGCCCTTGTGGATCATCAATGTGGCGTCGCCGCCGTCGTCAACTATCAGGTCCGGGCCGGAACCGTCAGGCCAGGTCAGGGCCATTTCCGTGCACCACCAGTATTCTTCCAGGCTTTCGCCCTTCCAGGCGAAGACTTTGGCCATGCCGGAGTCGGCAATGGCGGCGGCCGCATGGTCCTGGGTGGAGAAGATGTTGCACGAGGCCCAGCGCAGGTCCGCGCCCAGGGCGTGCAGGGTTTTGATCAGCATGGCCGTTTGGATGGTCATGTGCAAGGAACCCGTCACCTTCAGGCCTTTCAGCGGCTTTTTGTCGCCATACAGGCGGATCAGCTCCATCAGGCCCGGCATTTCGCGTTCGGAAATCTGCATTTCTTTGTGCCCGAAGGCGGCCTGGGACATGTCGGCCACTTTGTTGGCCAAAGATAAGTCAAGGGCCTGGGCCCGTTTCGCGTCAGTCATCATGCGCTCCGTTATTGGGCGGGCAGTTCCGCCACGATAAGATGAATGAAAAGCCCCTGCTCCACCGGCGTTTTTTCCACGGAACATACCGTGAACCCGGATTTGGCCAGGGCGGACGTCAAAACCTCTGTCGTAAAGCCAAGCCAACGGTCGCCATAGGCGACGCGCATGGTCTCGTTCTCGTGCCGGTCAAAATCAGCCACCACCAGGCGGCCGCCCGGCCGCAACACGCGCCGCGCCTCTTCCAACGCGGCCAGCGGCGAAGAGAGATGGTGCAGCACCATGTTGATGGCGATAAAATCCGCTTCGCCGTCGCGTAGGGGCAGGTGTTCCAAATCGCCGATGCGCAACGATACCCGTGCCGCATCGGAAGAAAAGCGCCGCCGGGCAAGTTCCAGCATGCGGGCGGAGCCGTCGACCCCGATCACTTCTTTGGCCAGCGGCAGCATGCGTTCCACAACCTGCCCCGTGCCGCAGCCAAGGTCGGCGGCCACGCAACCGGGCGGCATCTGCGCCGCAATGGCCCCGGGCAGATCGAAACCGCCCAAAACCTCGTGAGCCAGTTGGTCCCAGTCCTCGGCAATGGCGTTGAAAAACTGGCGGGTGGAACGCATGCGCTCTTCAATTACCCCGGCGGCCATATCCAGGTCGGCCTGGGCTTCCGCGCCGCCGGCCATAAAGGGCAGCACGGCGTCCAGAAACTTTCTGCCCGGCCCCTCTTCCACCGCCGCGTAAAAAACCCACAGCCCGTCGCGCCGCCACGAAAGCAACCCGGCCGAGGTCAAAATTTTCAAATGGCGCGAGACCCGCGACTGCCCCATGCCCAGAATGGCTATCAGCTCGTTGACGTTCAGCTCATACCGGTTCAGCACATGCGCCAGGCGCAGGCGGGTGTCGTCCGCCAGGGCTTTGAAAAATTGCAAGGCCTGGGTCATGGCTGCTGTTCTCCGTGCGCAATCCGCTACATTCGAAATTCTTGATATGCATATATTCGCATCAATACATACAGTCAAGCGGGAAAACAAAAAGAAAAAAGGCCGCACGGAGCGGCCTGAAAGTAAAAAAACTCAAGGCAACCTACTTCTCAATGAGGATTCCGTCAGCCATGGTCAGCGTACGGTGCGCCCGTTTCGCCCACTCCTGATCGTGCGTGACCATCAGCACGGCCACGCCCTGCCCGCTGACCCGGTCCAGCAAATCCATGATTCCCGCGCCCGTGTCTTTATCCAGGTTACCGGTCAGCTCGTCGGCGAAAAGAATGCGCGAACGTTTGACCAGGGCGCGGGCAATGGCCACGCGCTGCTGCTCTCCGCCGGAAAGTTTACCGGGCAGGCTGACCGCTTTGCCCGCAAGGCCCACCGCCGCCAGGCACTCTTCGCCCCATTCCCTGTTCTGCGCCGTCACCGGGCGAAAGGAACCGAGAAAAGGCAACAGCACGTTCTCCAGGGCCGAAAGGTACGGCACCAGGTAGTGGAACTGGAAAACGACGGAAAAATCACGGGCGCGCAGGTTGTTGCGCTCCGATTCCGAAAGGGCCGTCAACTCGCGCCCCTGGTAGCTGATGCTGCCGGCGTCCGGCCGCAGCAAGGTGGAGAGCACGTTGAGCAGTGTGGTCTTGCCCGAGCCGGAACGGCCCACAACTGCCAGAAAATCGCCGGGCTTCACGGTCAGCGAAACGCTGTTCAAAGCCCGGTGCGTGCCCTGGCCCGAAGGGAAATCCTTAACAAGGTCGGTTGCTGTCAGCATAAAAAATATAGGTAACAGACGCTTATCACAGGCTGTTCAAAGCCGAGTAGGGTTCCACGCGCGCGGCCTTCCAAGCCGGCAGCCCGGCGGCGGCCAAAGCCAGCAGGCCCATCAGGCAGGCCGTCGCCGCCATATCCGGGGGGCTGAAGGCGAGTTGCGCCTCGCCGGGCAGCAGCAGCTCCAGCACATACCGGCCCACAAAAAAACCGGCCGTATGCCCGGCAAGCCCCGACGCAAGGCCGAGACCCACCGCCCCCGCGCTGAAAATGCCGAAAACGGCGCTTTTGGAAAAACCCAGCGCCCGCAGAATGCCTATCTCCCTCGTCCGCTCCGCCACCGAAGCAAGCATGGAGAGACCCACCATGGCGCAGGCGGTCAGCAAAATGACCAGACTGACGGCCAGGGCTAGGTGCTTGACGAAATGCACGGAGAACATGCGCTGCTCCACCACGGAACGCAGCCCCACCACGTCGGTGCCCGGCAGAGCGGCGCCGAGCTGGGCCACGATATCGTCGATGGGGCAGCCGCCGCACAGGGCGGCCACTTCTACAAAATTGGCTTTGCCCGGCTTGTCGAAAGCGCGCTGCACAGCCCCGATGTCCGCCAGAATGATATTATCGTCGTCGCTGCCCGTACGCGAGAGCACCCCGGAAACCTTCGCCCGCATGGGTCCGAGATTCACAGCATCCCCTGTTTTCAGACCAAGAACCCTGGCGGCCGTGGCGCCCAGCAGCACCTCTCCGGGGGCGGCAGGGTACGCGCCCTCTACGTCCCAATAGCTTTTCAACTGCTTTTCCGCCTCCCAGTCCACGCCCACCAGGCCCACGCTGTGGCCGTTCAGGGCCAGAGGCACGATAAGCTTGGGGGCCACCACGCTGATGTTGGCCCGCAGCGGTATGGACAGCGCGCGATCTGTGGTTGTTGCCGCGTCCAGATACTGCACGTCGAACAGCATGTCGCCCAGATGAAAACCGCCGTAGCTGACTGTCAGCTTTTCCGCGCGGGGTGAGACCAGAATGTTGGCGCCGTAAGCGTTCAGCTTGCGCTCCAGATTGTCGCCGATACGTTCGGAAACCGAGCGCAAAGCCACTATGGAGATGACCCCCAGGGTAAAAAGGGCGAACAGCAGCAGGGTTTTGCCCGCCTTGCGCCGCCCGTGCCGCAAAGGAATGGTCAGCAGGTTCATGGGAAGAATCTCGCCCCGCCTTCAATGGCGGCTGCCTGTATGCGCAGTGCGCCGCCTTCCAGCGTATGGGCCAGGGGCACGGGGTGGCAGCCGCCGCGAAGTTCGCTGATTCTGTTGGCGTGGAACTTTTGCCCGCAATTGACGCAGGTCATGAACTGCCCGTCCTGGGAATAGCCCTTGCCCTCACGAAAGCAGACTTCGCAGGCGTCGAACGCGCTGCGCAGAACGCCGTCAGGGCTTTTGAGCACAAAAAAACGGATGCTCTTGCCCTGCGGCTTCAGTTCGAAATAGCGGGCCTTGCCGTCGGCAAACTGCGCGGCCTCCAGACGGACAACTCCGTCTTTGGGCGTGACCGCGGTGTATTTACCGCCGAACAAAAAAGCCCCCGCGTCAGCGGCGGCAAATACCGCCATGCCGACAACGAGAACGACAGCCGCAACCATACGGCGCGAAGATGAAAAGAAAAAAAACATACCCGGCGGGCTCCTTCAAAACACACTGCGGATTATAGCCGGATACGTTTTTTTTCAGCGCCCTGCAAGGGAGGAAATAGGGAGCACGAAGTCCCGGTTACCAGATAATTTTTTCCGGCGGCCTGCGTTCGGGCACGACCTCTTGCGGCAGCTCTCCGTCATTCCAGGCTTTGGAAACATACAGCCCGCAGAAACAGGAGCCGAATTCCGCCACATCCTCCTCGCGGTACACGCAGGGGCAGATGATGTCGCGGTCGTTGTCATATTGCCCGTTGGCCAGGCGGCAGGGGCAGGCCATGTAGCCGTAACGCTCTTTCGTGGCCAAGAGCTGCTCCAGCAAGGACAGGGTCATTTCCGTATCCTTGTTGAAAAAATACCCTTTTTTCTCTTGCAGGGGACGCAGGATATCGAACAGCCGCCGCGGCGTCATGGCAGGGGGCGCGGCGCCCGGATCTTTTCCGCTCATAAGTGCAGCGCCCTGATGATATCGTCTTTTTTAAAGCCGACGATCACGGTGTCGCCGTCGCTGATGACCATGGTGGGGAAAGACACGCGGGGGTTGTACTCGCGCACCTGGTCAAGCATCTGTTTTTTTTCGTCGCCTTCCAGCTGGTCCACATACACGCACTCGAACGCGATGTGGTTCGCTTCCAGAAACTCACGCGTATGGCGGCAATGCACGCACGTGGAGAGGGCATATAACTTCACAGCGCAATCAGACATAAAGACCTCCCGTTGGCATCAGCATATACTATAGCAGCCGGAGCCCTCAGGCAAGCGCGTCGGCTATAAAAGCGGCCACGCGGCGCACACACTCGGTCAGGTTCTCCGCGGCCTCTTCTTTTTTGCTGTGCATGTCCCGCAGCACATACACGCCCTTGCCGCCGGACAAAGAGCCTTCGGCGTCTCCCAGGCTGACGTCGGGCAGGCGCCAGGCCACGCGCAGGCTTTGGTCCGCCTTTTGCGCCGTGCCCGTCATATGGATGAGCAGGCTGTCTTCGTTGTCTTCCCAGTGCAGGCGGCCGCGGCTCTCTTCGGGCAAAGAGGAACGCATATCTTCCAGCGCGGCGGCCAGCGGTTTCAAATGCTCCGCCGCGGCGCCCCGCATGCGGGCAAAGACACCGTCGCCGCCCGCTGCATCCCGCGCCTGGCGTTTTTGCAACTCGGCTTCCAAAATCTTTGCCGCGTTTTCAACCTCTCCTGCACGGCCGGCAAGAGCCGGCGGGTCTTCTTTCACCAGAAGCTTGCGCAGCAAAAGCCATACAGCAAAGAGAGCCACACCGCCCAAAATAAGGTTGATATACATGCCTCTATGTATAACGCAAAATATGTTCCCGCACCAGTCCCCTCAGTTACAGCTTGACAACAATCGACCCGTCTTTCTAGGGTGACAAATCGTTCGGCAAAGATTCGCGCTTTGCCGCGACAAGGACACATCCCCCCTCAGAGGGGGGTTTTCCCCATCGACACTGTTACACGGTAAGGGAGAGTTTATGTCCAATCTTGAAAGCCAAAGAACCTATGCGCTGATCGGCACTGGAGGGTGCGGAAAAACGACCCTGGGGGAGATGCTTCTCTTCCAGACCGGGGTCGTCAACCGCTTGGGTAGGATTGAAGACGGCACCACCGCGCTTGACTACGAACCCGAAGAAATCAAGCGCCGGGGCAGCATCCAGCCCGGTTTCGCCACCTACCTCTGGAACAAGAATCGCCATTTTTGCATGGACCTGCCGGGCGACAGCAACTTTACCGGCGATGTGGATTACCTGCTTCTTGCCGCCGATGCCGCGGTCTTTGTCATCGACGCCGTTGACGGCGTACGCCCGCTGACCAAAAAACAGTGGGAATCGGTAAAAAAAGCGGGCATCCCAGCCTGCTGCTTCATCAACAAAGTGGACCGCGACCGCGCGGACTTTTCCATGGCCCTTACCGGCCTTTCTTCCATTCTGGGCCTCAAGACCGTGCTGCTGTACGCCCCCATCGGCGGGCAGGCCGACTTTTCAGGCCTGGTCGACGTGCTGGGCAAAAAGGCCCTGCTGTTCCAGGCGGACGGTTCGGTCAAAACGGACGACATCCCCGCGAACATGGCTGACGAGATGGCCGTGCTGCGCGAAACCGCCATCGAAAACATCGCTGAAAGCGATGAAACCCTGATGGAAAAATACCTGGAAACCGGGGAACTGACCGAAGAAGAAATCAGTGTCGGACTGCGCGCGGGCGTGAAAAACGGCGAGCTTGTGCCCGTCATCGCGGGCGCGGCCCTTGAGAACAAGGGCGGAACCCAACTGCTGGATCTGATCCAGAACTATTTCCCCTCCCCCCTTGACCATAAGGCATGGACCGGCCAGGACGGTTCCGAGCGCGCCAGCTCTCTCGACGCGCCGGCGGCCTGCTTCGTGTTCAAGACCATCGCCGACCCCTTTGCCGGGCAGCTCAGCTTGGTGCGGGTGCTTTCCGGCTCCATCAACAGCGAGTCGAACCTGAAAAACATGACCAGCGGCGAAAACGAGCGGCTGGGCACGCCCATCCTGCTGGCGGGCAAAACCCAGACCCCGCTCAAAGAAGCCATGGGCCCCGGCTGCATCGTCGCCCTGGCCAAGCTCAAGAATACGAAAACCGGCGACACGCTGTGCGACGAAAAGTCCGCCTTTACCCTCAGCGCGCCCGCCCTGCCGCCGCAGCTTATCTCGTACGCCCTGGCCCCCAAAGAAAAAGGCGACGAAGACAAAGTTTATTCCGCCGTGCAGCGCCTGCTGGACGAGGACATCTCGCTGAAACTGGCCCGCGACGAAGAAACCGGCGACATTCTTGTTTCCGGCATGGGCCAGCTGCACATCGAAATTTCCGTGGAGCGCGCCAAACGCCGCTACAAGACGGAAATTTTGCTGAAAACCCCGAAGGTGCCCTACCGCGAAACCATCAAGGGCAAGGCCCAGGTGCAGGGGCGGCACAAAAAGCAATCCGGCGGACGCGGCCAGTTCGGCGACTGCTGGGTGGAATTCGAACCGCTGCCGCGCAGCAGCGGCTATGAGTTTGTCGACGGCATTGTGGGCGGCGTCGTGCCGCGCCAGTATATCCCCGCCGTGGACAAGGGCATTCAGGAAGCGGCCGCCAGAGGTTTCATCGCGGGCTACCCCATGGTGGACTTCAAAGCCCGGCTGTACGATGGCAGCTATCATACCGTTGACTCTTCCGAAATGGCCTTCAAGGTCGCGGGTTCGCTGGCCTTCAAAAAAGCCATGGAAACCTGCAAGCCCATTTTGCTCGAACCCATTGTGACCCTTTCCATCTCCATCCCCGACGAATTCATGGGCGATGTGATCGGCGACCTTTCAAGCCGCCGGGGCAAGGTGCTGGGTTCCGATTCCCAGGTGGGCATTACGGAAGTGAAGGCCAATGTGCCCATGAACGAAATTCTGCGGTACGCCCCTGACCTGCGCTCCATGACCGGCGGGCAAGGCGTGTTCACCATGGAGTTTTCGCACTATGAAGAAGCCCCGCCCCCGGTCAGCGAAAAGGTGACCTCTGAATTCAAGCGGGAAAAAGACGAAGAATAAGCCTTCCGCCCCCGCTCCTCTTGTGCGGAGCGGGGGCTTTTCTTTTAAAACCGCTTTCAAGAGCCGCTGTATGTCGCAAAAACCTGGCGCGCCCCAACTCAAAACCGTGCAGTACGAAAGCACTGTCGCCGATTTTGTTCAGAAAACCAGAGGTCGTTTCCTCGCTTCCACTGAAGACCAGGTTTTCCTATTCGTGCTCCGCACCGTGCTGAGCAAACATTTGGGCCTGCCCCTGCTTGACACGCTGCACGTGGTGCCGGACCCCGCCGATATACCGCGCGCCATTCAGGAAACCATAACGGCAAAGCGCTTCCCCTTCCTGCTGATGGAAGGCAAGCTGGGCGATCAAGATACGGCTTTCATGGTCAAACAGTTCAAGACGGCCTTTCCAGACATGCTGGTGCTCATCCTGACCGCGGATGTGGAACGGCACCGCATCATCCATCTGCATGAATCCGGAGCGAACAGTTTCATAGCCAAGCCGGTTTCCGCCCTGACCATTATCGAAAAACTGGCTTTTGCCATAAAGCCGCATGGGCAGCTCGGGCAGCTTATCGACATGGCCAAAAGCCTGATCCAGCAAGGACAGCCGGAAGAAGCCAAGAAAACCGCCCAGCAGATTCTGCAGGTAAAACCCGCCAGCGCCGCCGGGCTGATGGCTTTAGGAGACGCCGAAGCGGAACTGGGCAACATGGACGCGGCCAAGGCCGCATACCGTGAGGCCTCCGCCGGAACGCCACTGTATATGGAACCCTTGCGCAAGCTGGCCCTGTTGGCCGAAAAGAGTGACGATCTCGAGGAATGCCTGACCTATCTTGAGCAACTGGACAAACTCTCGCCGCTCAACTTTGAACGCAAGGTCAGCATGGGCGCCATCAACCTGGGCCTGGGCAACGAAGAAAAAGCCCACACGCTGTTTGAGGTCGCCATGGGCCAGGCTACCAAGGACGCCATAGACCAGTTGGGCGTTCTGGCGGAGCGCGTCGCGGAACTCTACGCGGAAAAAAAACCTGAACATGCCGAAAAATTTTTACGCAAGGCCCTTGAGGCGAAAAACAAACGCCTCTCCCGTGACGATATACGCGTCTTCAACCGGCTGGGCATTACCTTGCGCAGGCAAGGAAAATGGGCCGAAGCCGTTGATGAATACAAACGCGCCCTGGTTTTGGATCCTAACGACGAAGTGCTGCATTACAATATGGGCATGGCGTACATGGAAGGCGAAAAACCGCGGGAGGCATTACGGTGCATGGAAAGCGCCTATACGGCCAATAAGGATTTTCTCAAATCTTCGCCGAACATCGCGTACAATATGGGCACAGTGTTCGCTAAAAACGGGGTGAAAGACAAAGCGAGGGACTGCTTTGAGTCGGCCTTGGAGCAGAACCCCCGCATGCGGCAAGCGCGAACGGCCCTGGACAAGCTGTAAAAATCACCCGAAGCCGAAACGCGAAGAGCCCTCCTTACCGCATCGTTCCCGTGACCTCGGGCCGCGTAAGGCCCCCGAAAGGCCCCGTGGAGTTGACGCTGACCGAGCGGGCCATGGAAATTTTTCGGCTGCCGTCAAACGTCAAAATCAGGGTGTCGCGAAAGGCCATTTCCGGATACTGCCAGACCAGTTTTAACGTGTTGCCGTCCAGCCACCAGGCGGAAGCGCACACCAGCTGGCAGGAGTTCTGGTACTGATGGTGCAGATAATTGCCGGTCATGGTGGTTGCGCCGGAAATCCAAATGCCCACGCCGTTTTTAACGCTGTGGATGCCGCGCTCGTCCGCCATGGTGTAGATCACGCAATCATCGCAAAAGTCGAGCTTGATGCCGCTGATGCCGTCAACGTTCGGTTCAGCGGCAAAGGTTCTGCCGCTGATCTTTTCCGCCAGCGGTGATTTCGTGGCCACCGCCAGGGGCAGCACGTTGAGCCGCTCGCCCTTTGTTTTCAATGCCGCCGCATAGGTGGGCTCATACCTGCGGTCTTTGTCCGCCAGGGTTTTCGCAATCAGCTTTTCATTAATGACTTCGTGTATGGCGTCCATGCCCGCGCCGGTGCCGCCGGTCATGATGATCGCCATGTTGAGGTCCGGCACGATGGTCAAAATCTGGCCAAAAACCCCCATAGCGCTATACGCGCCGCCGCGATCCCACCAGTGAAAGCCATATTTGGTCTGGTTGTCGCTAAAACCCCCTTTGAAGCCCAAAGCCAGGTCGCACCACTCTTCGGTCAGCAGCCTCTCGCCCTTCCACATGCCTTTTTGCAGGTACAGCACGCCTATTTTCAGGATGTCTTCCGGCGTGGCCATGACCCCGTTACCGCCGGAGCAGACGCCTTCCGGGCTCTTTTGCCAAGAGAAGTTTCCCATGCCGAGCTTTTCAAGCAGCGTATCCTGCAACAGCGCTTCGCAAGTCTTGCCCGTGGCTTTCTGCACCATAGCGGAAAGCATGTACGAGTTGCCGCTGCTGTATATGTATTTTGTACCCGGCGTGTGGGGGACCGGTTCTTTCATGAACGCGTCGATCCAGCTTGTTTTTAACGGGCGCCACTCATTGCCGCTGATTTCCCTGCCATGCCCGCTGCGCATGGTTATCAGGTCTTTGGCTGTCATGGCTTTCAGGTTGTCGCAGGCGTCTTTGGGCAGCTTGTCCGGAAAATAGTCCGCCACTGTGTCCGTCAGCTTCAATTTGCCTTCGGTATAAGCCATGCCCGCGGCGATGTTGGTGAACAATTTGGTCAGGGAGTGGATGATATAGGGGATTTCAGGCTTGTACGGGTTGTAATGCCCCTCAAAGACGACCTGCCCTTCCACGGCGATGATCACGCTGTGCAGCTCAATGCCGCGTTTATCGAACTCATCAAGCATGTCTATGACATACAGCGACGAAATCCCTTTTTCTTCCGGCCCTGCGGCCCGAGGCAACTTTTCCATGATTCCCTCCACGTCTATTCGTATACCGTTGCCGGATGCGCATAAAAAAAGCAACGCTCCCCCGGGCTGGAGGAGCGTTGCGCGACATTCAAGAAAACGGAACCAGCTCTACTGGGCGGCCTTCTTCTCCTGAGCGGTTTTCTCGACCCTTGCGGCGCGTCTTTCAGCGCGTTTGGCCTTGGTGGCATCCCATTCGGCCTTGGAAATCTTGCCGTCTTTGTCGGTATCCACAGCGGCGAACCGCTTGTCGACATTTTCAGGCTTCATGCGCTTGGAGCAGGCTTTGAACTCTTCTTTGCTCAAAAAGCCGTCTTTGTTGGTGTCGCACTTTTCAAAACGGTCCTGCTTGGGGGCTTTGGCGGCCTTGGCCTGGGCGGCATCCGCGGCGCCGGCAAAAGCGAGGGAAACACACAGAGCGGCCACGGTAACCAGAGATTTCAGCATTGCTTTGCTCATGGCGATTTTTCCTTTTATCCGTCTTTTTTCATTGTACGAAGCCCGCCCGGTCCTTCCCGGCCGCGCGCCCAAGTATATGGCGGCGGCTTGTATTAAAAGCCGCCGCCAAGTCAAGACAACCATTTTCAGCTACAGACAAGGCTATTTCCCGCGCTCTTCCAGCATGGCCACGGCGGGCAGAACCTTGCCTTCCAAAAACTCCAGAAAAGCGCCGCCCCCGGTGGAGAGGTACGAAATATCCTTTTCCACCCCGAACTGCTCAATGGCCGCCAAGGTGTCGCCGCCCCCGGCGATGGAAAAAGCCTTGCTTTCGGCCACGGCCTTGCACAACGCTTTGGTGCCGCCGCTGAAGGGCGCCATTTCAAACACGCCCACAGGACCGTTCCAGACGATGGTGCCGGCGTTTTTAAGAATCTCGGCATACAGCGCCTGAGTTTTGGGGCCGATATCCAGAATCATGTCGGCATCCGTCACGGCGGCTGCGTCTTTGACCGTGGCCGGGGCGCTTTCAGCGAACTCCGGCGCGACCACCACATCGAGCGGCAGCGGAATTTCGCCGCCCTTGGCTTTGGCCGCCTGCATCAGGCGTTTGGCCTCATCCACCAGGTCCGGCTCATACAGCGACTTGCCTATCGGGAAGCCGCCCGCCTTCAAAAAATTGTTGGCGATGCCGCCGCCCACGATGAGTTTGTCTACCTTGGCGGTCAAGGCATCGAGAATGGTCAGTTTTGTCGAAACCTTGGAGCCGCCGATGATGGCGACCAAGGGCCGGGCGGGTTTGGCCACGGCTTTTTCCAGGGCGTCCAGCTCGGCGGCCAAAAGCGGCCCGGCGCAGGCAACCGGGGCGAATTTCGCCACCGCGTGGGTGCTGGCTTCCGCCCTATGCGCCGTGCCGAAGGCGTCCATGACGAAGATGTCGCACAAGGCGGCGTATTTGCGGCCCAGGGCGTCGTCGTTCTTCTTTTCGCCCTTGTTGAAGCGCACGTTTTCGCACAGCGCAAGGTCGCCGGGTTTGAGGCTCACGCCGTCCAGATAGTCCGTAAGAACCGGAACGGGCCTGCCCAGCAATGCGGCAAGGTGCGCGGCCACGGGGGTCATGGAAAATTCGGCCTCAGGCTTGCCCTCTTCGGGCCTGCCCAGGTGCGACATGACCAGCACGCCGGCGCCTCCTTCCAGGGCCAGTTTGATGGTGGGCAGGGCCGCGCGGATGCGCGCGTCGCTGGTCACCTTACCGTCTTTTACCGGCACGTTCAGGTCTTCGCGGATAAGCACGCGTTTGCCTTTGAGCGCCAGGTCGGTCATTTTCTGTATAGCCATACGAATCTCCCTGTTTAAATAGCGGCGTGAAGCAACATGTTGTCTCTGTGCACGGCCTCGGCATAGGAAACGTCGCCGGATTGCGACTTGCGGCCCATGATCTGGCGCAGTTCGGCGGCGGAATAGTTGCACAGGCCCACGCCGATGGTTGCACCATCCGGCCCGTTGATCTTCACCAGCGCGCCCTGGCCGAAACCGCCCGATACGGCGGTGATGCCGGCGGGCAGCAGGCTTTTGCCCCCGCTCAGCAGCGCTTTAACCGCGCCCGCATCCAGGGTCAGGGCGCCCGCCGGGTCCGCGTTATACGCCATCCAGAACTTGCGGCTGGAAATGGCTTTGCCCGCGGGCCGGACCCAGGTGCCGGGCGTTTTGGCGGGGTCGTCAAAAATTTTCAGCAAAATGCCCGGCTCGCGCCCCGGCACGATGAAGGTGGGAATACCCAGTTGCGCCGCGCGGCGGGCGGCCAGCATCTTTGAGTGCATGCCGCCTGAACCCAGCGCCGTCTTGGCTCCGCACAGGGCGGCGACGTCCAGGTCTTCAATATTTTCGATGCAGTCCATAACCCTGGCGCCGGGATTGTTCGCCGGGTCCGCGTCAAAAACGCCTGCCGCGGATGTCAGGTTGATGAACAAATCCGCTTCGACCAGGTTGATCAAAAGCCCGCCCAGGTTGTCGTTGTCGCCGAATTTCAGCTCTTGCACGGCCACGGTGTCGTTTTCGTTGACCACGGGAATGGCCCGCCAGCCGAGCAGCGCGGCAAAGGTGTTGCGCGCGTTCAAAAAGCGCTGGCGGCTGCGCAGGTCTTCACGGGTCAGCAGCACCTGGGCGGAAACTTTCCCCCTGGCGGCAAAGGCCAGGTCATACAGGTGCATGAGGCGGCTTTGGCCTATGGCGGCGGCGGCCTGCTTGTCCGGCAAGGCGGTGGTAAAGGCCTGCCCCGCTTTGCGTAAAACGCCGCGCCCGGCGGCCACCGCGCCGGAACTGACCAGAATGGGGGCAAGCCCCCGGTCATGCAACGCGGAAAGCTGCCCAGCGAGATGCTCTACCCGCTCGTGGTCCAGCCCTTCGCCCGAGGCCAAAACCGCGCTGCCGACCTTGACCACGATGCGCCGGGCTTTGGCGATATGCTGCTGCTTTTCCTGCTTCCAGTCCATGATTCTGCACGGCTCCCCGTCTTTATCGATCCACTCTTGCCCGGCCGCGTCATGGAGCGGCCGGGCAAAAAAAGGTTTTTCAGCGGTTTTTATACGGAGCGAACCAGCCCAAGCCCGCGGCGGTATCACCGGCGGGGTTGTATTCGCAGCCGATATAGCCCTTATAGCCCAGCTCATCAGCCTGGGCGAACAGATAGGCGTAATTGAGTTCCCCGGTATCCGGTTCGTGCCGTTCAGGCGCGCCGGCCAGCTGGCAATGCGCGATAAGGGGAAAATACTCTTTGAATTTCAGGGCGACGCACCCTTCCTGCATCTGCACATGGAAATAGTCGAACTGCAATTTCAGGTTGGACGCGCCGATCTCTTGAATGAGCTCCGCCGCCTGGGCCTGCGTCTTCAGAAAAAAGCCCGGCATGCTGCGCTGGTTGATGGCTTCAAGCACCAGCGTGATGCCCGCATCCCCCAGTTTCTTGGCGGCCAGGGCGATGTTGGCTTTGTAGGTCCGTTCCATGGCGCCGAGGTCCGCACCGGCCGGGGTCATGCCCGCCATGGCGTGCACCATTTTGCAATCCAGCGCTTTGGCATAGCTTATGGCTTTATCGATGCTTTCCGCGAACTCTTTCTCTCTGCCGGGAAGCGCGGTCAGGCCGCGTTCGCCGCCCGCCCAGTCGCCCGGGTAGAGGTTGAACAAAACCTGGGTCAGGCCATGCTCTTTCAGCTTCGCGGCGATATCTTCCGCCGGGAAATCATACGGAAACAGATATTCGACAGCCTTGAAACCGGCTTTGGCGGCGGCGCCGAAGCGGTCAAGGAAAGGCACTTCGGTGAACATCATGCTCAAGTTGGCTGCAAAACGTGGCATAGGAACCTCCGGATATGATTACACTCTTCATTCACTGCGTATACGGATACGTCAGGCGGCAATGCGGGCCATGAGGCGACGCGACAACGGCGCATATAGTACCGGCATACTTCGTATCTGGCAACAAGAGCAACGGTTCAGTTTGGCTTGATACTTCGTCAGGCACACTCCGTGCGAAGCTCGTGTATGCTTCAATACACTTCGCTCCGCCCGGAGTTCGCCTTCCTTGTCTGAAGCCAAACTGAACCGCTGCTCAAAAAGATGAACGCCCGAATCGTATCGGGTGCTGAAAAAACAGCGTTGCCTTTATTCGTCAGGCTTTTGTTTCGCGGCTTTCCGCCGCCGCTCGGCCGCCCGTTCGCGGTCTGCCGACCGGGCTTTTTCCAAAAGGGCATCCCTGATTTTTTCAAAGCGCATGACCGTACGTAAGAGCGCAAAGGCGAAGGCCAAGAAGCTGACTATGAACGTCGCGGCTTTTTGCACCTGCCACTGCTGGCCGATCATCGCGCTGACGGCCCAGTTAGAACCGCTTTTCTGCGCGTAAAAAAGCAGCAGGGGCAAAGCCACGAGCACCAGCAAAAGCCCGATGACCTCCAGCCAGAAGAAGGTCCGGAGAAGCGTGAGGCCGAACAGCGTCACGTCGCGGATCATGCGCAAAAGCTTCAGGCGGCGTTCCAGCTTGGCTATGCGTTCTTCTTCGGCCACGGCGATAAGCTGGGCTCTGCGGAACGCGTCCGCAACCCCCAGGTTGGTCTGCATGGCCCAGTTCAGGCTCGCGGCGCATTGATTATAGTTCTTGTTGAATTCCACCATGATGCGCGGAAACGGAAACCAGGCCGCTTCGTCGCGAATCACGGCCAGTTTTTCCAGATATCCCTTGAACCGATTGCGGAAATCGCGGCTTTCGCGGGTGATGAGCTGTTGCATGTCCCGTTCAAGCGTCTGGCGGCCGTGAATCGCGGCTATGAACGGCACGTAGTTGCGGTATTTCGCCATATCCTGCAAACGGCGGATGCGGTCGTCCGCCTGCGTGGCAAAGGGGTGGTCAGGGGTCAGCCAGTTACCTATCTCTTTGCGCAAGTGCGCGAGCATGGCCGGTTCATCCTGCATGCGGCCGTCGGTCACGGCCCACAGGGTACCGAGGCCCGTCAGTATCTGAATTTGCCCCCGCTCCAGTTCCGGATCAAGGATAGCCATGTTGAAATAGTTCGCGTCCTGCTCCAGCAGCGTTGCAAGCGCCAAGAGCGCCTTGTCGGCAAAGCCGGTCTTCACCTGGCAGACGATTTTCCGGTACAGAGGCACGGTCCATTGCGGGCATTGCCGCGCGGCCTGCTCGTACAGGATGATGGCCTGGCCGAGACGGCCGGAACATTCCAACACCCTGGCTTGCAAAACGGCATGCCAGGCCTGCGAAAAACCCGCGGGGGCCATACTCTCCGCTTCTTTCCAGAACGCGGCGGCTTTATTGCCGTCGCCCCGCTCAAGCGCCACATAGCCCTGCGCGGTGCGCACCCGGTAATCGCGCGGGAACCGCAAGGCCAGAGCTTGCAGTGATTTTTCCAGGGCCGACTTGTCGGCGTCGGCGAAGTTCGCCCACATATCCCAGATGGGGTTGTTGTCTTCAGGGGTCAGATCATGGTCGCTTGCCGGCGGCAGCTTGCCTTTCGCCCGCCAGAAGCGAGAAACACTGCGCAATTGCAGCGGCAGGTCGATCTCGAACAGCGCTCTGGCCATAACCCCGGTGGGCGAATCTTGCTGCACCAGGTCCGGTAGCGTGACCAGGCCGTTCTTGGCCACTTCTTCATCCAGGGCCTGCACGCCGTCTTTCATGGCGGCGAAATCAAACCCCGCGAGGCGGCGCCAGATATCCTTGTCTCGTCCGCTGAAATTGCGCGTGGGGCAGTGTATGGCCTCGTGGCTGCGCTGGCCGCAGTAAAAACACAACGGTTTGTCGCCCAGAATAAGGTGTGCCGGCGCAAGAAGAGGAATGGAGGCTCCGCTCTGCTGGGCCGATTCCGGCAAACTGACGTTGCACCAGTCGTCGGGCCCGGTCCCCGAAGCGAAGCGAACCTCGTGCGGGGCGAACTGCGCCCCCAAAAGCAACCCGTTGCGAAAACTCATATAGGGGTTGTCGGCGGCCAGTTGGTCCCAATCCACATGAATTTTTTTGGGCAGATCGTTGTTGAAGCTCAGGTTCTTTCTGTCCACCAGCACCATGGCGCAAGGCCAATAGCTGTCAGGTTTTTCTTCTTTCAGCCGGGCGATCAGCGTCAGATAATCGTGCGTCCAGGCTTTCATCAAACGCAGGTTTTCCAGCGGAAACATCAGAAAAAAATCATGGATGGTGTAGCGGAATTTGTGGCGCTGCAGGATTTTTTCCACTTCTTCGAACAGCATGCGCCAGCCGCTTTGAAAACTTTTATCCAGCGGGCTGCCCAGCGGACGCAAAACGGCGTACCCGCCCAAAGAGGCCTGATAGGGCAAACGCGTATCCGCGCGCAAAAGCCGCCATGCGCCGCCGCTCATGCCTTGCGGCAGAGGCGCGTCTTCGCATTTCAGGCCGGGGATGGAGGTCGCCGCCTGAGCGCAGTCGGGGTGAATCCATACCTGAAAACTCTCCGGCACGCCCAGCTCTTGCGTGCGCAAATCCGGCGCGACGTGCAAACTGAGCACCCGCGCGTCGCCCATGGTTAAACTGGCGGGCATAACGGCCAAACTGACGGCCAGGCTGTTGAAGCGGGCCCACGTTTCCAGCCGGGCCGCCGCTAAAAAGACGTCGGTGGAAAAAAAGAACAGCAGCGACTGCCCGCTGTCTTCTCCCATGGGCAGGCCGCCGTAATCCTGCATGGCCTGCTGCACCACAGGGTTTAAGTCCCCTTGCCAGACCATCCATACAGCATATCCTTCGGCATGCATGCGCATGTCGACGGGTTCTTTCATCTGATTGAAAAGGTTGACTAGCTGGGCCATGGTCGCGCGTATCCTCTATGCCGTTACGTCAAAAATATAGCACTGCGGCTTTACCCAAGCAAAAAACGGGCCGAACGCTTTATTCTCGTATTTCAGCCGCGGCCGCCCGCTCGCGCCTCACGGCGCGTATCTCCGCCTTGGCCTGATCCCAAGGGTATTCATGCCAGGCGCGGCTGGTTGCGCGGTCGGGCGTGATGGAAAAAATCGTGCCCTCTCCATACCGCCCGCCCCAAACGCGCGCCGTGACCAGCAGGCCGGTTTCCGCAACGTGGCGCACGGCTTTGGGCGAAAAGGAAGCGGCAAAACTTGCCGCTGCAAGCGTGTTTTCTTCGTTCCACCCCTGACCGCCAAAAGCCCTGCCCACGGCGACGGGGCCGGGAAAAACTTCCGTTTTCAGCACGATGTCATCGGGACGTGCAAGCCCCAGCAGGGTTTCGTTATCAGCCTGGTTGCGGCCCACGCACAGCCACAAGGGCCCGGCATCAAGGCTCCAGTACTGCCGCCCCGTATTGGCCAGGGTGAAATCGGCGGCGCAGGGCCGTTCCGTGAGGCGCAGCACGGGCCAATAGCTGCGGGCGATTTCTTTTTCCGCCAGGCGGCACCCGCCCCCCGGCGTCGGTATTTCTTTAAAACCGTACCGCTCCGCCATGGCCAGTTGGTCTTTGCGGCCGCGGCCGTGAATGCGCTCAAGGCGCGCGCGGTCAACCAGCCCATCGCGTTCCATGGGCGTTTCATCAAGCACCTGGGCGGAGAGCGGCCGCAGCAAAAGGTCGCGCACATCCGCCTCGCGCCGGATAATGTTCAGCGTGTCGCGGCGCTGCGACATGGGCCGCTGGCCCAACACCTCGCCGCTGATGATGAACCGCGCGCCGCATTCTTGCATCAGCGCTTTCGCCCGGCGCAGCATCACGATTTTGCAATCCACGCAAGGGTTCAGCACTTTGCCGAAGTCATGCTGCGGCCAGGCCGCGAGCAGGGCGGCAAACTCCTCGCCGATATCCACGGGGTGAATATCCAGGCCGTACAGCTTGCTCCAGCGGCCCACCTGGTCCGGTTTGCCGAAAAAAGGACTGACAAAATGCAGGCACTTGACCCTAAGGCCCTGGTCCTGCACCAACCGGGCGGCAAGAAGGCTGTCCAGCCCGCCGGAAAGCAGCGCCACCGCGTCATAGGAAAAATTCTGACTCGTCATTTTCGCAGCATACTGATAGAAAGATTGGCGGGCAAGACGGATTTTTAGAAAAGAAGCTTGACTTCATCCGCCTGAAGAGGGTAAAGACCTCTCTCTTATTGGTACGGAGGAAGCGACATGTACGCGATCATAGAAAGCGGCGGCAAACAGTTCCGGGTTGAGGAAGGCGGCAAGATCCGCGTGGAAAAACTCACCGCGGACGTTGGCGGCGAAGTGGTTATAGACAAGGTGCTGATGCTGGGCGGCGGTTCTTTTGCCGTTGGCGCGCCCTATATTGCGAACGCCAAAGTCACCGCGGAAGTGGTTGAACACGGCCGGGGCGAAAAAATCATCGTCTTCAAAAAGTGGCGGCGCAACGATTCGCGCAAGACTCAGGGTCACCGCCAGGATTTCACCACCCTTAAAATCAAGTCCATTACCGCCTAAGCTCCGGCGGTTTTTAAGGAGTAAGAGCCATGGCACATAAGAAAGCAGGCGGCAGTTCACGCAACGGCCGCGACAGCCAGGGACAGCGCCGGGGCGTTAAACGTTACGGCGGCCAGCATGTGCTGGCGGGCAACATCATTGTCCGTCAGGTCGGCACGAAAGTGCATCCCGGCGAAGGCGTCGGCCTGGGCAGCGACTTCACCATTTTCGCTACCCGCGACGGTGTGGTCAAATTTGAAAAATATTTGCGCAAGCGCCAGGTGAAGACCCGAGTGCACGTGCTTCCGGCGGCCGCTGACGCCTCCTGATCGAGGCCGCATACTTTTTCCGGGCGAAGGCGGCTGCGCTTTCGCCCTTTTTATTGCCTATGCGATTTGTTGATGAAGCCATAATCACGGTGAAAGCCGGCAACGGCGGACGGGGCTGCGTCTCGTTCCGGCGCGAAAAATTCGTGCCTCGGGGCGGCCCGGACGGCGGCAACGGCGGCGACGGCGGCAGCGTGTATGTCAAAGGCGTATCCCGCCTGCTCTCGCTCTACGATTTCCGGGTCAAACGCCGCTATGAGGCGGAAAACGGCCGCCCCGGCGAAGGGTCGCAATGCCACGGCCGCGCGGGCGCCGACCTGGTCGTTGAGCTGCCCCTGGGAACCCAGATCTATGAAGTGACGGAAGAAGGCGAAACGCTGTACGCGGATCTTGCGGAAGCGGACGAAGCCGTGCTCGCCGCCGCCGGGGGGCGAGGCGGCAAAGGCAACGAATTTTTCAAAACCGCCACCATGCGCGCCCCGCGCTTTTCTCAGCCTGGGGAGCCGGGCGATGAGCGCACCTTTCGTTTAGAGCTGAAAATCCTGGCCGATTGCGGCCTGTTGGGCCTGCCCAACGCGGGCAAGTCCACATTTATCAGCAAAGTTTCGGCGGCCAAGCCCAAAATAGCGGCCTACCCCTTTACCACCCTGATCCCCAATTTGGGCGTGATGCTTGACGACGGCAACTATGACCGGCGCATGGTCATTGCCGACATTCCCGGCCTGATAGAGGGCGCATCCGCCGGGGCCGGGCTGGGGCACCGCTTTTTGCGCCATGTGGAGCGCACCCGCTTTCTGGTGCACATACTCAGCATTGATGACATCGACGTAGCCGACCCCTGGGCCGGTTTCGACCTTATCAACGCGGAACTGGCCGCGTTCAACGAAGAGTTGGCAGGCCGCCGCCAGATAGAGGTCATCAACAAAATCGACACGGCCGACCCGGAAAAGGTCGAGGCCTTGCGCAAGCGGGCGAAAAAGAACCGCAGGCCGGTGTACTTCATCTCCGCCCTGACCGGCGAAGGCGTTGAAGACGTGGAAGCCGCCATGTGGAAATTGTATGATTCCATCGAGGTCAACGCCCCGCTCTTCACCCCGCGCGCGCTGGAGCCTGATGACGACGATGATGACGGCGGCGATGAAACCGAAGTGACCTGGACCAGAGAATGAAAACGGGGGACGCTGTCCCCCCGACCCCTGCAAGGGGGCTGAGCCCCTTGACCCTGCAATATGGCGAAGGCCGTTTTCCGCGATGCGGAAACGGCCTTCGCCTATACGGGTTCCAAGGGGACAAGCCCTTTGGCGGGGTGCAGGGGCAGCGCCCCTGCTTTCGTCGTCTCTTTGCTACTTCACGGCAATAGCGCTGATTTCAACCTGCACGTCGCGCGGCAGGCGGGCCACTTCCACCGTGGCCCGAGCCGGGAAGTCCTTCTTGAAGAAGGTGGCGTATACGTCATTGATGGCCTTGAACTGATTTAAATCTTTAACGAAAATATTGACCATCACCACCTTGTCCAGGTTGGATCCACCCGCTTCAAGCACGGCTTTGACGTTTTCCATAGACTGTTTGGCCTGCGCCGCCGCCCCTTCGGGGATCTTACCGTCAGCGGGGTTGATGGGCAGCTGGCCGGAGACGAAAATCATGCCGCCCGCTTTGATGCCCTGAGAATAAGGACCAATGGCTTCCGGGGCTTTGGGGGTCTGGATGACCGGCGAATTCTTGGCTTTCGCGGGGGCTTTTTCAGCCGCGCCTGCAACGGCGCCGGTCAACAACAATGAAGCACACACCAGTAACACAACAAACATCGGTTTCATGCGCATAGCTATCCCCTCTGGTTGCATGGTTGGCGAAATGCCTATTCTGTGCCTACGCGGAAAAAGCCTTTCCGGCAAGAGGTGGAAATCACAAGTGAAGTAGTCGGGATTCAGCCGCGCAACGCCGCGCGGTACACCCGCATGGTCTGTTCGTAAAAATCGCGTTCCGAAAGGTTCTCCATGCGCCGGGCCTGCTCGGCCTGCAAAGCCCCGGCAAAGGCGGGGTCGCGGGCAAAACGCCCCAGCACCGCGGCTGTGGAGGCAACATCACCCGGCGGCACAAGGGCCTGGTCCGTCAAAAGGTCGGGCATGACGCCCACGCGCGTGCCTACCAGCGGCACGCCGCAGGCCATGATTTCCAACGCCACGCGGGCAATGGTTTCAGACCCCAGAGAAGCCACCACCCCCAGGTCCAAAGCGGCCATCAGCGCGCGCGTGTCCGCGCATTTCCCGGGCAGAACGAGATGGTCCATGATGCCCGCATCCCTCGCCCAGGCTTCCACCTGTTCGCGCGGCAGCGCTGTTGTGGAAAAGCCCGCAAGCACCAGGCGCAGGCGGTCGCGCAAGGCGGCGTCGCCCTCTTGCAGCAGCCTGGCGAAAGCGGCTATCAGCTCGCGCTGGCCTTTGACGGTGTCGAACCGGCCTACAAGCCCTATGGCCAGATGATCGGGCGCAAGGCCCCAAGCCGCGCGAAACGCTTCGCGCCCGGCCGGGTCCGGGTAGAACGAACGCGTATCCACCCCGCCGAAAATGGTGTGCAAGCGCTCTGGCGGCACGCGCAGCCTTTCCCGCACCGCCTTCGCAATCCCGCTGCTGGTGCAGATGATCGCGTCGGCCAGGCGGGCGTGCATGACGGCGTTGGCCACATTGGCCTTGGGCGGGCGCTGGTCCCCACGTGTGCGAATAAGGCTGAAATTGTGCCCGGCCTGGCGCAGCATGGCCCAAAGCACAAAGGCTTCGCCCCGGTGGCAGTTGACGATATGCGGGTGAAAATCCTGCACCTGGCCGCGCAGGCGCAAAAACAGACCAGGATAATCCAGGGGATTTTTGCTGGTCAGGGGCAGAGGCACGGGGCGCAGCCCCCATTCTTCGGCCCTGGCGAAGGATTCCGTGCCCGCAAGCCCCAGAACGCGGACCTGGTGCCCCGCGTCAAGCAGCAGGCGGGAAAGGAACAGCCCGTACCACGCCGTGGCGTTGAACCAGCGGACGTTGACCACCTGGATGATGCGCAAAGGAGCATCCGCAACGGGATCGGCAAGGGGCAGCGTCAGGGCGTGAGGCATCGTTTCTCCTTATGGAGTGATGCCGTATGCGGTGAAAAAATGCAATCTCAAGCTATCGTTGAGTATTTAGGCAGGGGCTCAATTTGGCGTCAGGCGAGGACCGCGAAGCGAGACGGGGGAGCGTAGCGACCCCGCCCGCAGGACGGGAGCCGAAGGCCGAGGGCCAGGAAGGCCCGAGCCAACAAAAAATGCCCCCTGACGAAGCATCACGCCAAACTGAGCTCCTGCCTACACCGAATAGTTCAAGCCAGCCATAAACGAAGCCTGACTGCCGTCCGAGTTGAAGCTGGCGATCTGGCTGGCCATGGATGTCGTGCCATCCATCATGGTGAAATACGATTCCACCGCTTGGGCCTGTAACTGTCTTTTGATTTGAGCCACACTGGCGCCGCTGGCAAAGGCCACTGTATTTTCCGCCGTACGCTGCACGTTGGACAGCGCCTGGATATGCTGAAACTGCTCCACGACCTTGGGATTGTCTTTCAGATACTGCTCGACCATGGCCTTATCTTTATGGTTGCTCACGACCTGGATGTCGCCGTTGGCGTCGGCCACAAGCTTGAATTCGATCTTTTCGTCAACGCCCTTTTCTTTGAGCGCGGCGCGCAAATTGTCGGAAAACTGCTTTTCCATGCTCTGGCGGTATGCTTCGACCGTCTCAAAGGTGATGCGTTCTTTGGTCTGTGTGCGAATAACGGCTATGGCTTCTGAAAGCGCTTTTTGCGTACGGCTTGAAAAGTTCGCACCCGAAAGCGTCGGGGCGACGCCGCCGCGCACGCCGCTGGTCTGGCCCGAAGCGGCCTTGCCGCCGTTTTCTTCAACAGCCTGTTTGTACAGGGCGACAAGGTTCGCGTTGTACCCGCCGGTAATGGATGTGACGGCCATATACCCTCCGATGCTTCGTCGTTCCGGAAAAAACTGCCGCGTGCCGTGGCATCTCGATCTGTGCAGGTACCGTGCCAAAATCTGTATTGGACGGGCCTTACGAAACAGGCTATGAGGGCAGCGTGAGCGATACCACGCAATTGACCCTGTCTTTTGACGATGCTATTTGCGCCAACGCCTTGTTCGGGCCGCAAAACGCGCACCTCGTCTCCATTGCCCAACGGGCCGCGGTGACCATAGGCACGCGCGGCCTGACCCTGACCGTTGAAGGCGAAAAAGAGACAGTGCATCTTACAGCCAACCTGCTTACCCAGCTGTATGGGCTGCTCAAAGCGGGCCATGCCCTGCACCCGCGCGATATCGGCTATGCCCAGACCATGATGCTGCGCGACCCCGGCGTTGATTTGCAGAAAATTTTCCGCGACGCGGTGTTCGTCGTTTCCCCGCGCCGCACCATCACCCCCAAGACGCTCAGTCAGCGCGATTATGTAACCGCCCTGCGCGAAAAGGACATGACCATCGCCGTCGGGCCGGCGGGAACCGGCAAAACCTATCTGGCGGTTGCGGTCGCGCTTTCCTTGCTGCTTGCCAAGCGGGTAAAACGTATTATTTTAACCCGGCCGGCGGTTGAGGCCGGTGAACGGCTTGGTTTTCTGCCCGGCGATCTGGCGCAAAAAATCAATCCCTATCTACGTCCGCTATATGATGCTTTGCATGACATGCTCGATTTTGAGCGGGTTTCGGAAATGCTTGAATCAGGCATCATAGAAGTGGCTCCCCTGGCCTTTATGCGCGGCCGCACCTTGAACGACTCTTTCATTATTCTTGATGAAGCGCAAAACACCACGCCGGAACAGATGAAAATGTTCCTGACCCGCATGGGGTTCGGGTCAAAGGCGGCCATCACCGGCGACACCACGCAGATAGACCTGCCCGGCAACGGGCACGCCGCCCCCCGTTCCGGGCTGGTGCATGCCGTATCCGTGCTGCGCGATGTGGAAGGCATACGCATTTTGTATTTCCATGAAGAGGATGTCATCCGCCACCCCCTGGTCGGCAGGATAGTCAAAGCCTATGAACAATACGAAACTCCAAAGTAATTTCGAGAGAAACGTCTCCCGCCTGCGCGCCTGGCTGCACTGCAACTGCGTGGGGCGAGGGGCTCTCGTTCTTATCTGCATACTGGCGGCGCTCTCGGTTCTCGCCAGTTTAAGCTTCACCCCGCCGGTCCGCGTGTATCTGGCCGGCGAAGTGGCCTCCAGCGACGTCGTCGCCGACCACAGTTTTGTGCTTGAAGACAGCCGCGCGACCAAAAACCGGCAAGAACAGATGAAGGCCATGCAGCCGCTGTTCTGCGACCTCGCGCCCGAAGGGCTGAACAGCCTGCGCGGCCAGCTTCAGGCCCTTTTCACCGAAATCAACGCTGCCGCGCCGGATATGCGCGAACAGATCCGCGCCCGCCTGGCGGAAGAAACCGGCGAGGAAATTCAGCCCCGCGTTTTTCAAACCCTGACCACGCCGGAAATCCAGAGCATGGTTTTGAACCAGATTCTGCCCTGGATGGAACATCGTTTCTCCGGCGGCATCATTTCCGATATTCGCCTGCTGCTTGGGTACAAAGGCGGCGTTATCGTCCGCAACACCAGAACCGGCCAGGAAACGCAATATTCCGAAGCGCAGTTGATTCCCGACCTGCGCGCAGTGCAGACTGAACTTGCGGCCATGCTCAGAGACCTGCCGCAAAAATCGGTGCTGGGCAAACGCGCGGCGCTCGCGCTGGTAGGGAGCCTGCTCTCCCCCACCCTGACCCCCAACTATGACCTGACCAAAACCCGCGCGACCGCTATTTTGCAAGCCATGGAACCCACCCTGCACCAGGTGCAGCGGGGCGAGGTCATTGTGCGCCAGGGCGAACGCGTCAATTACGAACAGCAGCTGAAGCTGCAAGCTCTTGGCCAGCGCAAAAGCGACCGTTTTCGCCACACGCAGTTCATCGGCATATTCTGCGTTTCGCTGCTGATCGCCTCGGGGCTGTTCTTTTCACCCAGCGGCAAGGCTTCTTCGCCAGTGCAGCAAAAAGACCTGATTTTCATCGGCGTGTTGGTAGGCCTGGTGGCGCTTTCGGCCAAAACCCTGGGATTGCTGGGGCAAAAGCTGGTTGAAACGAACCCCACATTTTCGCCGGAAACGCTGGCCTATGCCTTGCCCCTGGCCGGGGTGGCCGGGCTTTCAGCGCTGATTTTCTCCACCCGCCGCTATGTGGTGACCGGGCTTTTGCTCGCCTTTTTCTGCTCCGTCATGCACAAGGGTTCGCTTGCGCTCTTCATCTTCTATTTCCTCAGCGCCATGTGGAACACCTGGCTGATCGTGCGCACGCAAAACCGCCAGGACGTCGTCAAATCCATTCTGCCCCTGCTGGCGGGCCTTTTTGTCATGTGGGCTGGCGCGACCTTCACCCAGGGCGGCCTGCACACCCGCTATTTTCAAGAAGCCGTCGCCGTGCTGGCGGGCGGGTTCCTGTCCATGTTCGTGATCTTCGCCCTGGGCCCGCTCATGGAAATGCTGTTCGGCTATGTGACGCGCTTTCGCCTGATGGAGCTGCTCAACCTGGACCAGCCCATCCTGCGCGAGCTTATGATTTCCGCGCCAGGCACCTATCACCACTCGCTGATTGTATCCCAGCTTGTGGAAGCCGGCGCCAAGACTATCGGCGCGCAGAGCCTTTTGTGCAAAGTGGCGGCTCTGTACCACGACGTGGGTAAAATCACGCGGCCCGACTATTTCATCGAAAACCAGTTCAGCCGCGACAACCCCCACGACCGCCTGGCCCCCTCCATGAGCGCGCTCGTTCTAACGTCGCACGTCAAAAAGGGAGTGGAGCTGGCGCAAGCCCACCGCCTGGGTGCGGAGGTCATCGACATCATACGCCAGCACCACGGCAGCAACCTGATCACCTATTTCTATAAAAAAGCGCACGAAACCGGCGAAAACCCACGCCTGGAAGATTTCAGCTACCCCGGCCCCAAACCGCAGAGCCGCGAAGCCGCCCTGGTCATGCTGGCCGACATTGTGGAAGCGTCAAGCCGCACCCTGGACGACCCCACCCCGAACAGGCTGCAAACCCATATCGCCAATATAATCAAAGGTATTTTTGCCTCGGGCCAGCTTGATGAAACCGATCTGACCCTGAAAGACCTGAACAAACTTTCGCAAAGCTTCCTGCATGTACTGGCCGGGCTCTTTCACCACCGCATCAAATACCCGGACAAAGTGCCGCTCAAACCGACCGCCCAAGAACGCCTGGACAACCGCAAAGCGGGCAAAACCGCCGACGAAGGCGCCAAAACCGCTTTGTCCGACGCCGTCAGCGGTGAAACCTGCCCCCCGCTTGACCTCGCCCCCAAGCAGGGGAAAGACGAGCAGCCGGAAAAAGAAGGCACGGCTCCCCTGCAATGATCGTCTGGAAGATGCCCTTCGACCAAAGAGAACTGGCCCGCCTGCTGGACCACATGGCCCGCTCTTGTGGCCTTTCCCCTGAAAACGTAGAACTGGCCCTGACAAACGACGCGCAAATCAGCGCAGCCAATGAGCGCTACCTGGGTTGCCGGGGACCGACGAATATCGTATCGTTTCCGCCTGAGGGGGGGGCGCCTGGGCAGCTGCTACTGTCTGTAGACACCCTGCGCCGCGAATGTCTGCTTTATGGCCAAGATCCGGCGGAGCACGCCATACGCCTTCTGGCCCACGGCCTTGCCCATCTGACAGGCCTTGATCACGGCCCGGAGATGGACCGCGTGCAAAAAAACGCGGAAGAGGCCGGGCTGCAAGCGCTGCGCGAATTCCCTACACTACACATATGACGAAGGTGCCTTCATGCTCGCACTGATAGGGATTGGCATTATCGCCGCCGTGTTGGCGGGCATCATGAGCAAACGCGTTTCCCCCATGGTCGCCATGGTGGTGGCGCCTTTCATAGGCGCGCTTATTGCCGGGTACAGCCCGACCGAAGCCAGCGCGTTCATAGTTGCTGGTTTGCGCGCCATCATTCCCGTCACCGGCATGATCATTTTCGCCATTCTCTATTTCGGCGTGGTTTCCGACGCGGGGGTTATGGACCCCATCATCACTCGCATCCTGCGCAGAGTGGGTTGCAGCCCCACCCGCATTACCGTGGGCACGGCGCTCTTGGCGCTGATCATTCACCTGGACGGGTCCGGCGCGGTCACGATCATGCTGACCGTGCCCGCCATGATGCCGCTGTATGACCGCCTGGGCATGGACAGGCGCGTGCTGGCCTGCATTATCGCCATGAGCGCGGGCATCAACTTTCTACCCTGGATCGGCCCCATGGTGCGCGCCGCCGCAGTGATGCAGATGTCTTCCACGGTTCTCTTCACGCCCCTTATTCCCGTGCAGCTTTGCGGCCTTGTGCTGATGTTCGTCATCTCATGGTATCTCGGCAAAAAAGAAGAAAAACGCCTGAATCTCGCCACGCAAGACTGCGTTTCAGAAACCCTGACCTACACCCTGACCGAAGAACAGCAAATCTTGCGCCGCCCCCGTAATTTCTGGTTCAATATCATCCTTACGCTGGCGATAATCGCGGCCATGGTCACCCATACGCTGGACGCCGTCGTGGCTTTCATGCTGGGCATTTCCGTTGCCCTGCCCCTCAATTACCCGAACGTGGTCGACCAGTTGAAGCGCATCGACGCCCACGCCAAGCCCGCCCTGATGATGGGCAGCATTTTGCTCGGCGCGGGCGCTTTTGTCGGCGTGATGAAAAACACGGGCATCATCTCAGCCATGGCCCAGGCATTGGTCACGATCATTCCGCCCAGCATGGAACAGCATGTACCCTTTATGCTGGGCCTTGTCAGCATGCCGCTCAGCCTGTTTTTCGACCCGGATTCTTTTTATTTCGGCGTGATGCCGGTTATAGCCGAAGCGTACAAAACCCTTGGCGGCGACCCGGTGCAAGTGGCCAGAGCGGCGCTGCTCGGCACCTACACCACCGGCTTCGGCGTCAGCCCCCTGACCCCGTCCTGCTTTTTGCTGATCGGCATGACGGGTCTGAGCCTGGCGGATCTGCAACGTTTCGCCATTCCCTGGCTTTGGGGCTGCAGCATCATTATGACCTTTATTGCGGCCGCCATTGGGGTATTTCCTTTTTAACGCCTGTTCAGCGGGTGAGCCAGGTTGTCAAATTCGGCCGCCACGGCAGACAGCAAGACCACAGCATCTTCAGCTCACACATCGTCCATTTTATCCGCGGTTCCTGTCCTTCCCATTGTCTGGTTATTCGCACGCAACATCCTGGATGCTTTCTCAAAATCCCCTTTTTTGACAAAGGAAGAGATTTGTTCATGTTGCCTCAGAGAATTCTTCATCCGCTCGATATCCAACGGTATCTGGAACACGAGCGCGGCGGTTCGTGCGACTATGGACTGATACGCTTGGGTCAGAAAAAGGTTGCCCGCCACATGGACAATGGACTCGTGAAAAAGCCTGTCGGCTTTGGCCCACGCCCGCCGATCTTGCTTCCTCAATGCTTCATGCCCATGGAGCATGGCGTCTTCCAGCATCTGGACCAACGTATCTAAATCACGTTCCATAGCCAGGCACAGCGCTCCCATCTCATAAACGCCGCTGACCTCATACAAGGAAAAGATTTCTTCAGGGCCCGGATTGAACACAAATGAACCGCGCTGCGGGAATATCTGCACCAATCCTTCGTTGCGCAGCGTAAGCAAAGCATCATGCACAGGAGCACGGCTCGTATTCATCTCCTGGGCAAGCTGGTTTTCGGACAAGCGCTGGCCCAAAGCATAACGCCCGTCCATTATCCGCTCACGGATTTCCTCCATGACTGTGGCTTTTAAAGCAATCACCCTCTCCGGCGCTTCCAGCAGGGTGGCACTCATTTTTCTCCGCATAAAAAACTCCAACTATTTCTATTAAAACAGACAACCCTTCATTTCACATTTATACATTCTAGACTCCTAGAATGCATCAAGTACGCGTTAAAATCAACGCCATTCCTGATGAATGTTGATATCTATACCATTCTAAAACATAGGCTTCTGAAAAAATACACTGGTAGAGTTCCCAATGAGAACTGTAACCCTACCCACTCATCGCCGCCGCTACAGCACGATACGTCTTTAATATGGCTGAGCCAAAGACCTTTTAGGCGAAACCACCTCACAGCGCAACGGCATGACGACCCCTTGCCGGCAAAGCCGGAAAACGGCAAGTTGACATATGCATATTAGAATGTTAGAAGTCTAGAAAACAATACGTGCAACTTTGCCAGATCCACGGGAGGAAGCATGAATCAGGCCCTAGAGCAAAGAATTGTTGAGACAGGCAAGAAGTTCTTTGCAAGCATCAGCGGTGAGGCCCCTTCCATTTTCAACAAAGGATGGTGGACGGGAAAGGTAATGGACTGGTCCATGAAAAACGAAAATTTCAAGGTCCAGTTGTTCCGCTTCGTGGATGTGATGCCCTACCTGAACACCCCCGAATCACTCCTCCGCCATATTCGGGAGTACTTTGCTACCGGCGATTCCGATGTACCCGCCGTGCTCCGCTGGGGTGCGGGTACGGCATCGGGCATCGGCGGCGCGTTGACCGGCAAGCTTATGGGCAGCACTATCAGGTCGAACATTGAAGCCATGGGCCGGCAATTCATTATCGGGCAAAATGTCGCTGAAGCCATGAAGGGCTTGGCCAAGCTGCGCAAGGACGGCTTTGCGTTCACCGTTGACCTGCTGGGCGAAGCGTCCGTCAATGAGGAAGAGGCCGATACATATGCCGCGGGATACCATGAAGTCTTAGATGCCATGGCCAAGGACCAAAACAATTGGAAACCGTTAACCGGGCCCGGGCCGAACCCCGAATTCGATTGGGGCTGCATGCCCAAGATCAATATTTCCATCAAGCCGTCCGCGCTGTACTCGCAGGCAAAACCGGTCGCCCAGGAAGATTCCGTGGAAGGCATGTATCGCCGGATAGCGCCGCTGTATAAAAAGATTATGGCCCTTGGCGGGTTTCTCTGCATCGACATGGAGCAGCTGAAGTACAAGGAAATGACCATTGAACTCTACAAACGCCTTCGCTCAGCCCCGGAGTTCCGGAATTATCCGCACCTATGCCTGGTTTTACAGGCTTATTTGACTGATTGCGAAAACGATGCCCAAAGCCTTGTCGACTGGAGCAAGAAAGAGGGCCTTCCCATCGCTATCCGCTTGGTTAAGGGAGCATACTGGGACGCGGAAACCGTCACCGCCAAACAGAACGGCTGGCCTGTGCCGGTTTGGACCAGAAAGCCCGAATCGGACATAAACTACGAACGGATCTCCCGCATGCTCCTCGAAAACCATGCTATGGTATATTTTGCCTGCGCATCGCATAACGTGCGGACCATCGCCGCTGTCACGGAAATAGCCAAAGAACTGAAGGTGCCGGAATCCCGCTATGAATTCCAGGTGCTTTACGGCATGGCCGAGCCGGTCCGAAAGGGGCTGCGCAATGTCGCCGGCCGCGTGCGTCTATACTGCCCCTATGGGGACATCATCCCCGGCATGGCATACCTTGTTCGGCGTCTTTTGGAAAATACGGCCAATGAATCTTTTCTGAAACAAAGCTTCGCGGACGGCACGGCAATTGAGCAACTCATGGAAAATCCCGCCATAACGCTTGAACGAGTCCTCTCGGAGCAACGGGCGGCCCCTTCGCAAAACGAAACCGCAAAAAAAGAGATCCTGCCTCCTTTCAAAAATGAACCGCTGATAGACTTTACCATCCCCCAAAACCGGGCAGCGTACAGGCAGGGCCTGGTAAACGTGCGCTCTCACGCAGGCAGGACGATGCCTCTTTTTATAAACGGAAAAGAGATTACATCGGGCTTGACGCTGCCCACCGTAAACCCCGCCAACCCGGATGAGGTCATAGCCAATGTGTGCCAGGCCGGGAAAGAAGAAATTGACGCGGCACTGGCAGCCGCAAAAGCCGTTTTCCCGGCCTGGAGGGATACACCAGCCCTGCAACGCGCCAATTTTTTGCGTAAAACAGCGGAAGCCGCGCGAAAGCGCATCTTTGAACTGTCGGCGCTGCAAACACTGGAAGTCGGCAAGCAATGGGATCAGGCCTATAACGATGTTGCTGAAGGTATTGATTTTCTTGAATATTACGCAAGAGAGATGATCCGCCTCAGTTACCCGAGACGCATGGGCAGGGCACCTGGAGAGTATAACGCTCTGTTTTACCAGCCAAAGGGCATCGCCGCAGTCATCGCGCCCTGGAATTTTCCGTTCGCCATTTCCATGGGCATGGCCTGTGCGGCCATTGTCACGGGCAATCCGGTCATTTTCAAACCCTCTTCGCTCGCATCGGCAATCGGTTTCAACCTCGTGGAGCTGTTCCGCGAAGCTGGCCTGCCCGATGGCGTATTCAACTATTGCCCGGGAAAAAGCTCCGTAATGGGCGACTACCTGGTTGAACACCCGGATATCAGCGTCATCTGCTTCACCGGCTCCATGGATGTCGGCCTGCACATCATGGAAAAAGCCGCGAAAGTGCAGCCTGGCCAATATCAAGTCAAACGCGTCATCGCCGAGATGGGCGGCAAAAACGCGATTATTGTGGACGATGACGCCGACCTCGACGAGGCCGTAACGCAGATCATCTACTCCGCCTTCGGATTCCAAGGGCAGAAATGCTCGGCCTGTTCCAGGGTCGTGGTCCTGGACCCCATTTACGACACATTCATCAAGCGCCTGACGCACGCGGCTGCATCGCTGGCCATCGGGCCTGCCGACAACCCGGCCAACTACATGGGGCCCATTGCCGATGTCTCTTTGCAAAAGGGGATTTACCACTATATCCGGCTCGCCGAAGAAGAAGGAAACGTTCTGGTCAAACGCACCGACATCCCTGAGAAAGGCGCGTATGTGCCGCTGGTTATAGTCGACGGCATCAAGCCCGAGCATCGCATCGCCCAGGAAGAAATTTTTGGACCGGTTCTGGCTGTTATGCGTGCCCGAAACTTTGGCGAGGCTTTGGAAATAGCCCAGAGCACCAAATTCGCGTTAACAGGGGGGGTTTTCTCGCGCAGCCCCGAAAATCTTGCCAAAGCCCGTGAAAAATTCCGGGTAGGCAATCTGTACCTCAACAGGGGCAGCACCGGAGCAATGGTGGAACGCCAGCCTTTTGGAGGCTTCAATATGTCGGGTGTAGGCTCCAAAGCCGGAGGCCCGGATTATCTGCTGCAGTTCATGGACCCGCGCTGCGTGACAGAAAATACGCTAAGACGGGGCTTTACTCCCATAGCTGAGGACGATGACTGGATCTAAGAGGCAAAACGTGGGCAAGCAATGCTTGTCCACGTTTTATCCACACATATCAATTTTGTCGATATGCAACCATGCAATCTATATTGACGCGCGTTATTTGACATGATAACATTCTAGTAATCAAGTACGCAGGCCCCAGACCATACAAATATTTCATAACTAGGTGAATTAACAAATAAAAAATCAGAGCAGCGCACTATATATGTAACAGACATAACCGACAAGGAGTAATCATGAAACTGCGCAATGGAATGGTATTGGCCATAGTCGGTATCATAACTTTTTCCATCATTTCGGTTACTCCCGCCCAGTGTCAGGCAGCCGAGAAAAGCCTTTTCCGCATAGGTTCCGCAACGCTGGGCAGCGCCGGCTATATTCACTGGGAAGCAGTATCGTACTTAGTCAACCAGAACAGCCAAAAACTCAAAGCATCTTCCCTGAGTACGGGCGGCAGCACGGAATCCGTGTACCTGCTGGATCAGAAAAAAATTGAAATCGGTCACGGAACCGGCCTTGAAGTCGTTTCCGGCAACGACGGCGTCGCCCCTTTCGATAAAAAATACCCTGTCTGGCAGGTATTCGGCTGGAGCATGATGGACATCCCCATGCTCGCGCGGGCGGACAACAAAGACATCAACACATATATGGATCTCAAGGGCAAGCAGGTTTCCCTGGCCAAAAAGGGTTCCGGCACGGAGTCGCTGTATAAAATCCTGTTGACGGAACTCGGCGTATACAAGGACGTACGCAAAACGTATCTCGGCTTCGCTGACTCCTTTGACGCGCTTGTGGATGGAACAATAATGGCCACCCCCGCCAGCATGCCTGACGGTGTCCCAGTGCCGCAGGTTCAGGATCTCGCTTCGAGAATGAATTATAAAATTCTTAAAATAACTCAGGCGGAAATAGACAAAGTCACCGCCGCAAACAAAGCCATCATCGGCAACATACTCCCGAAAAGCGCTTACGCCGGGATGAAAGAAGACCAGTTGGTTCCCGCATTTGCCTGTATCGGCATATCCTCGCCCCACGTCGATGACGACACTATCTATGAATTCACCAAGACCGTGATGGATAACGTTGCTGAACTCCGCAAAATCAGCAAAAGCACCACGGCAATAACTCTTGAAAACGCCATGAACTGGATGCTCCCCGGCTATCCGGTACACCCCGGCGCAGCCCGGTATTTCAAAGAAAAAGGAGTTTGGCGCAATAATTTTATCGTTGGCAAGCGGTAAAGTCCTCAATCAACCAGGCGCTGGGGGAAGAACACCCCAGCGCCACAGATCAAGAGGATGTTCCACTCTATGACTAGCGAGAAAGACTATCCCTTGACGGTGTCAAGGTTCATCAGATCACGCCTGCAAGGAACCTTGTGTGTCTTATGGATTGCAATGCACATGTATTATCTTTTCTATATCCCATTTTCCTTAGATGAGCTGTGCATTCTCCATGTCACTATCGGTGCTTTAATTGTTTCATTAACATATATAGCGGATGCTTTGGAAAATAAAAAAATTGTTGTACTGTTATACCAAGCATCAATATTTTTGATTTTAGTCTACTCGGCTTTTTATTTTTTCGCAAACTACGAGAACATAATTGACAGAGTGGGCAGACCAAGTTTCAAAGATATTATCAGCGGGGCAATCCTTATTATTGCCTTGCTTTTACTCGTTGCACGAAGCTGGGGATGGCTCATCCCCGCCATTATCACCGGCACATTGTTCTATGCTTCTTTCGGTCAACATTTATGGGGAGTTCTTTTCCATACCGGAATAGACCTGCAACGCCTCATCGGATATAGTTGTACTTTTTTCAGCGGGATATTCGGTTCCCTGACAACACTTTCCGCATCAACCATCATTCATTTCCTGATCTTTGGCGCTCTTCTTCAGGCCTGCGGCGGGGCGGAGTTCATTGAAAAAATGAGTTACATCATAGGAGCCAGATACCGTTCCGGCGCGGCCCAAACGGCAATCTACTCCAGCGCCTTTGTGGGCATGATTTCCGGTTCAACCGCTGCAAACGTGGCCGTAACCGGCGCATTCACCATACCCCTGATGAAAAAAAACGGTTATTCTCCGGCCTTTGCCGGAGCAGTGGAGGCCGTTGCATCCACCGGCGGACAGATTATGCCGCCTATCATGGGGGTTACGGCCTTTCTTATGGCCAGCATGATGGGCAGGCCATACGCGGATGTGGCCATTGCGGCGTTTCTTCCGGCGGTGCTGTATTTTTTCGCCCTCTCCTTCGGCGTGTTTGTTGAAACCCGCAAGCAAAATATTTACCCCAAACGCCGCCCGGAGGATATGCCGCCGTTCACCGCACTCGATATTTTCAAAGACCACGGGCTTCTCCTTCTGCCCATCGTGCTTCTCACCTGGCGCATTATCGCCGGGGCTTCTCCCGCGCGGGCCGTGATGTCGGGCAATCTGCTTCTTCTGGGCGTGGCGCTTTTCCAAACTCTGATGGAAAGCCGCAAAAGGGGGGGAGAAATCAAAACCGCCGTGGCCGAACTTGCGCGCAAAGTGTATGAAAGCCTGGTCACCGGCGGCATGGAGGCCGCGAAGCTGGCCATCATCATAGCGGGCATGGGCATCATCATTGAGATGCTCACCGTGACTGGTTTTGGGCAGCGTCTCAGTTACACTATGGTTGACATGGCCGGGGGAAGCGCATTCCTTCTGGTATGCCTCGTCGGGGCACTGACTATTTTCTTCGGCATGGGCATGCCCACGCCCGGAGCCTATCTTCTTGCGGTTCTTCTCTCCTCGCCCGCGCTGGTGCAACTGGGTTTCACCGAACTTTCCGTGCATTTCTTCGTGTTCTACTTCGCCATTATCTCGGCGGTCACCCCGCCGGTGGCCATTGCCGTGCTTGTGGCCGTGGGAATATCCGGCGCCAACTACCTTGAATGCGCCAAGCGGTCGCTAATGCTCGCGATTCCTGGGTTCATCATGCCCTTCTATTTTCTGTATTGTCCGGAAATTCTTCTGCTGCAGAAAGCGCCGCTTATGGCCGTGTTCTACAACTGTACCCTTCTCATAGCCATGGCCGGACTGACGATTGCTTTCGAAGGGCACTATTTTACGAAGCTGTCTCTCGTTGTGCGTTTTCTGCTCCTGGCCGGGGTATTGTCCGTGTTTTTCCCCGAAGCTTGGTCCTCCGCCGCCGGAACAGCCCTGATTCTCATGCTGATGATTGCCAACTATTTTAACTCTAAAAAAGGGTTCAACAATGAAGCACCTTCCCTCAATGACGTGTGACGTCCTGATCGTGGGAGCGGGAAGCGCTGGCTGCATGTCTGCGATTCGCGCCAAGGAGGTCGATCCGCGCCTGAACGTGGTCGTTTTGGAAAAAAGCGACCATAAATACTCGGGCTGCATAGCCAGAGGCATGGATGCGCTGAATATTGTCACCATTCCAGGGATCACTTCGCCCGAAAAATATGTTGAATGCAACCGCGACAGCTGCGCCGGCATCCTTGATGAAGACGTATGCTATGAAATGGCCAAACGCAGCTACCCGCTGATGCAAAAGCTCGTGGACTGGGGGGTGTGTTTCCCCATGGATGAAAACGGGGAATACGACATTATTCAGACCCACGCCAAGGCTAAATACTGCGTCGCCATGCAGGAGCCCGAACTTAAAGTCATTCTAGCCCAAAAGATGAAAGACTTGGGTGTGACGGTCCTCGACCGCACCATGGGGGTGGAGGTACTTAAGGACAACGACGCCGTCTGCGGCATGCTCGCCATGAATACACGGACGGGCGAGAGGCTGCATATCAAAACCCCCACCGTCATTCTGACCAGCGGCGGCACCGCGAGGTTCGGACTCCCCAATAACGGGAACCTATACGGTGTATACGATTTCCCGGGAAACACGGGAGACGGCTACTGCATGGCTTACCGCGCGGGCGCCGAGTTGAGCGGCCTTGAATACACCATGTCCTTCGTTATTGTAAAAGACGCCAATTCACCCCTCCTGTACATCACTCTCACCCGCGGCGCCAAACTCTATGACGGTCTTGGCCAACTGCAAGACAGCAAGGGCGTCAGTGTTCCCGCGTTGCAGAAAATTCACATGTCGGGCTGTAACCCGCTGACCATTGATATGCGCCATCTCGATGAAAGCGATCTGAAGTACATCGAAAATATTCTCTTCACCACAGAACGGCCCGCCTGCGAAAGATTTTTTGAGGGGCGGGGCGTCAACTTCCGAAACGCGACTATTGAACTGTGGCCCACGGAACTCTTCCTTTGCGGCGGGCACGGGCTTGCCGGCGTACGGGTAAACCCCAAGGCCGAGACCTGCGTACCTGGTTTATACGCGGCTGGGGATACCTCTCTTGTGGCCCGAGGGCATCTCACGGGCGCCTTTGTTTACGGAGAAATCGCGGCCGAGAACGCGGCGGAATACTGTAAGACGAAAGGAAGTATGCCCACGCCCCAAGAGCAAATAGATGCCTTCGAGGCGAAGGTGGCAAAACGCCTTGGCCAGAATAAAAACCAGATCGCCGTTGAGGAGTGCGAATACAAGGTTCGCAGGATGATCAACGATTATCTGTCTCCCCCTAAAAACCAAGACAAACTTGAACGCTGCATGAAGTGGATGGATCAGTTCCACGGCGAGTTGGACACCATGGTTAAAGTTAACGATTTCCATGACCTGTACAAGATAATGGAACTCGAGAATATTATCACTTGTGCGAAACTTTCCGCAAAAGCTTCTCTCACCCGGAAAGAAAGCCGCTGGATTCCCTGGCATTATCGCATCGATTATCCCGAACCGGACGATGCCACCTGGACGAAACACATAGTACTTACCATGGGAGAACATCCGCTGGATATTAGGGTCGGCACAAAGGATCCCGTCCGTCTGAACCTAAAAGCCCCCGAAGATCGGGCCTAATCCAGTGCGGAGGAAAAATCGATGAGAAATAATTTGCTTGAAGCCCTCTCGGACAACATTCGCATAGACCACGACAAATGCACCTATTGCGGCACATGCGCCGACAGATGCATCATGGACAATATCCGGCTTAAACTCTCTCCCTGCAGACAGGCCTGTCCCTTGGGGGTCAACATCCAGGGTTTCGTGCAGCTTGTTGCGCGCGGCCAAGATGACGAAGCCCGGGCCGAGTTGGTCAAAAAACTGCCCTTCCCTTCCGTTCTTGCTCATGTTTGCGATGCGCCTTGCGAAAAGAATTGCGAAAATGAACGCCTGATCCTGGAAAAAAGCGACACTCCGGGCCAGCGCGTTGGCATCAACGATATAAAACGTTACTTGTTCAACGATCCCGCCACGCTTCAATCCATGCCACTGCCGGAAATGGACAAAGACACCGGCAAACGTGTGGCTGTTATCGGCTCCGGGCCTGCCGGACTCATGGCCGCGTATGAGTCCCGCCTCAGGGGGCACGCCGTGACTGTCTTTGAACGCGAGGCTGAAGTCGGCGGCATGCCCAACCAGGTCATTCCGGATTTCAGGCTGCCCAAAGCGGTGCTGGCGTCCGAAGTCGAGAGGCTCAGCCGGATGGGTATCGAATTCAGATGCTCATGTGATGTCGGCAACGGCGAGTATACCTTGGACAGAATCAGCAAGGAGTTCGACGCCGTTGTCGTGGCAGTCGGCCTTGGCAGCAGCGGCAGCTTAGGGCTGCCCGGCGAAAATTCCAGCAATGTCCAGTCTGCCTTGGCGTTCTTGAAAGACGTAAAGTCCGGAAAAGGGAAACCGTTGCACGGAGCCGTGGTTGTTGTCGGCGGAGGCAACGTTGCGGTCGATGCCGCCTTGGCCGCCATCCGCCAAGGTGCCGCCAGCGTGAGAATGGTCAGCCTTGAGTGCCGTGAGGACCTGCCTGCTTTTGCAGAAGAGATTGATCAGGCCGAAAAGGAAGGGGTCATTTTTGAACCAGGCTGGGGTTTAACAGGAATGCACGTAAACGACGGCAAAGTGACGCAACTCGCATTGCAACGGTGTGTCTGCGTGTTCGCCCCTGATGGGGAATTCGCCCCTTCGTTTGAAAAGGATACCACAAAAAACATTTCGGCCGACCATATTCTGGTGGCCATCGGGCTTAGGCGGGACGAGGCTTTTCTTGATGGCGCGCGTATTACCCCGAGCATTCTGGCGCAGGTGGACCAATCTACCCTGCAACTCCCTCGCGCCAACGGTTATGGAGAGGCGGTATTCGTTGCCGGAGACTGGATCCTCGGCCCGTCATCCGTGGCCAAAGCGATGGCCTCCGGCAGAACGGCAGCTGAATCTGTGAACATGTATCTTTCGGGCATCCCCGTGAATTACGGCAGAGCGAACAATTCTTACGAATATGACTTTGCGATAGATACGACAAAGGGCAGCGGCAAGATCAAGGCACACCCGCCGATGCGATATTTCTCCGGCAAAGGTGATTATCACATCGTTCGCGGGGTATTGCCGGAGGAACAGGCTCGTTATGAAGCGCAACGCTGCCATTCCTGCGGCAGCCCCCATGGCAAATTCAGAACTTGCTGGTTCTGCCTCCCCTGCGAGGTCGAATGCCCGCAAAAAGCACTTTATGTGGAAATACCGTACTTGCTGCGCTGACAGAAAATAGGAATGAGCCCGCGAGGTTCCTGATCTTGGATTGGGGACCTCGCGTTATTGAATATTCCGCATTGTTTCGAAGAAAATCGCACACAGCTGATTATTGAGACAGGCCGCCAAATTCGGATGCCATGGGCAAGCAGCGGTGTCGGCATACTGTTTCCACCATAGACGATCTTCCCTCTCTAATTCCTGGCCAACAGGAACTTACAGTCCAATACAAAACGGATGAAGTGCTCGACGACTTTCAACTGTTTCGCGTCGCTGTTGGTGATGAGCGAGGTGTGCCGGTAATAGGGTGAGCCGTCTTTATGCAGCATCTCATATTTCCAGACATTCTTGATACGGCTCGCCAGCAGCTCCGATAAAAAAGCGTAACCCAGGCCGCGTTCGACCATATCCGCGCTGGTGCCGATCGTATCGACATCCATGCTGACGCGCGGCGGTCTGGTGTAATGCTCGTTCCACCACGCCTCAAGATCCCCCTTGATCAGGGCATCGCTTTTATAATTGATCTGCGGCTCGTCAGGCAGACGGTCCAGAGAAATTTCCTTTTTAGAGCATATGAAGGTCCGTTCCGTGGCCAGCAGGTGCCTTTCTTCCGCCGCGATATGGTCGTTGCGGACAAAGCCCACATGCAGCTCTCTGGTCAGCACCTGTTTGCCGATGACCGAACTCCACGCGCTGGTCAGCTCCAGCTCCACCTGCGGGTAGCGTTCTTTAAAACGCATCAGAATGTCGGGCAAAAAATACTTGGTGCAGAAAAACGAGGCCCCGATGCGCACGGTGCCTTGCACCGCATCGGCCATATTGTCCACACGGTCTTGCACGAAGCGCATTTTTTCCAGAAACTCGCGCGAGGCGTTCGCCAGATATTCGCCCGCCGGGGTCAGCTCAACGCCGTTTTTGCTTCTGACGGCGATGCTGACATTAAACCGTTCTTCCAGCTGTTGCAGGCGTTTGGACAAGGCCGGTTGCGAGATGTGAACCGCCGTGGCGGTTTTGGTGATGCTTTTCTTTTCTTGCAGGGTCTTCAGAATAAGCCAGTCTTTCTCATCCACGGCGCTTTCCCCTCTATCCCCTCCAATGCGCCCGGCGCGCCGGAGTGGTGTTGCCGGGGCCTTTCAGTGCCGCGAATCGGAAGAGCGGATGCGTTCAAGGATATACGCATTTTCTTTTGCCAGCAAATATGAAAGCGTTGTTTCCGGCACCAGAGCCTTAAGCGCGTCCATGCGGCCTTCGCGTATCAGGTCCCTGACTCTTGACGCGCTGACAACCTCGCCCCCTTCGGCCACGCGGGGCATCACCGTAACCGCAACCCCTTTCCCCGGCAAAATATCAAGCATGGCCTGATTATACACGAGGGTCACCGGGCTATAGGGCTCTTCGCCCACATAGCGCCTGACTATACCCAGTTTCGGCGCTATTTTCCCGGCGAAAAGGGCTATGTCCAGGTGGGCCTGGGCTGCCGCCTGGTCTTCGTCCCGCGTGAAATAGGTCGGAAAGGTGGCGGCGGAAATGATGTATTTCTCGCCGGAAACGACCACAACATTGGGCAGGTCCGCTGTGCCCGCCTGCACCAGCTTCAGTCTGTCGGCAAAGGGAAAAAGCGAGCGGTCTTCGCGCACGACGAACAAAATGACCCCGCCGTTTTCAGCCGCCGCCTTGCGCACCAAAGCCTGGTGCCCTTTGGTGAAGGGGTTGGCGTTGACCACGATGGCGGCTCTTTTTTCCGGAAGATGCGCGACTTTGGCGGCCACGGATGCGCAATAGGCATCGACGGAGCCCAGGCCGCTTTCCAGCAGCGCGGCGTAGGGTTCGGCGCGGGCGATTTCCGCGAAACCGAGGCTCGCGAAGAGGTGCGCCTTTTCCGGCTTGGTGAAGATGAAGTAATGCAGTACGCCCCGCCGGGCCAGCTCCTGCATCAGGGCGGAAAGGATGCTGGCGGTCAGCCCTTCGCCCTGGACGTTTTCATCCACCGCGATGTTGCGCAGCACCTCGCCCGCGAAAGACCCCGTGCCGGCCAGTTTGCCGTCCTGGCCGCGCAGGGCCACCGTGAATTCCACGTCCTCGTCAAAAGACAGGCTGAAACCGCGCAGAAAAGAAATGACCTCGGCGCGCGCCGCCGCGTCATTCTGCCCGACAAATTCAAGATGAAAGGTGTTTTCCATGACGCCCTCGCTCTCAGAACCTTCTGGGGGCCTGGGGCCCCTTGACTTCGCAGGCGCGGGGGGTGGGGGGGGGGGAAACAACCCCCCCAACAGGGGGGGGGGGGGGGAGAGGCCAAACACGCGGGGGGAGCGGGGGGGGGCCGCAGGGGG
>JAVBNL010000020.1:0-11805 GCA_031551515.1 Desulfovibrionaceae bacterium | reverse complement strand
TCTGGCATATTTTACTGAATATTTTTGCACCTGTGCACTCCGGGCAAACTCGAAATCCTCAACAAGCCTGAACTCTGTCGAAAGACACAAAGCCCGAATTTGGTCTGTGCCAAATTCGGGCTTTGTCAGCAGTCTGAAGGGCCGGGGTAAACCCGGCCCTTTGGCATTGCGTTATTTCGCCCTCTATTCCCAGTCGTTGCAGACATCCGCCAGCCCGCCGCGCGGGAGCAGGCGGCCAGCTCGTCGCAGTTCAACTCGATGGAGGAGTTGGCGCTGCCGCAGGCGGGAAAGACCGTATCAAAGCGTTTGAGAGAGGCGTCCAGCCACACGGCGACGCCTTCGGGCAGGATCAACGGACAGCCCGCGACGATCGTTGGCGATTCCACTGGGACAATACGGCCAGGGCAGAAAGGCAAAACGGACAGAGACATGCTGCCGGGGCGGGGAGAGTCCGCGTTATGGAAAAAGCGGGCATACGCTTTTGCAGCCGCAATCGGCAGGGAAGGCGGTCCCGGCGCCGCGTCAGGGCCGATCCACCATGAACCGCAGGCCGCGCAGCCTGAAACCGGGGAACGAGAGTATCTTCAGCTCATTGGGGCCGGGGCGCAGGGTTGCCGCGCTGAATACTTTTGTTTCCACGCCGGGCGGGAAAACGGTCGGGTTTTCTTGGTTCAGAAAGGCCTTGGCTTCCGTCGCCCCCGGCAGGGAATAGTTCAGGATCAAGAATGCGCTGGGGGGGATGGGGCCGTCCAGTTTGAAAAGCAGACGGGCCTGTCCGGCGTCCAGATCAACTTCACCTTTACGGGGGGGGCTCCAGCCAAAGTCGAAAAGCAGATGCCGGTCCCCCGGCGTATATGTTTCGCCCGCTTTGACGGCTGGAGTCCTCGCAATGCGGTTCTGGGAAATTTTGGTGCTTCTGTCCATGTAAAAGGCTCTGTACTCCACTGTCACCGCAGGGTGGTACATGAGATACAGCAGGCAGAGGTAGAACAGGGATAAAAGCGCTAGAGCCGCCATTTTGGTTCCGCGTACGTACGGATATTTCATGGTGCATCTTTTCCCGGTTACCAGGTCATTATGCCGCTGCGCGCAAGCCACAGTAAGCAGGCGCAGAAGAGTAAAACAGCCATTGCCGGCAGGGCGTAGCGATAGCGATTGTTAACGGCGACAATTTCGCAGAGCGCCAGTAAAATCCCTGGTTGGCACCCAAGAAAGCGGGGTATGGATTGCAGTGTGGTGGAAAGCGGGATGAGCGTGCATAACAAGGTAAATACCGCCAGGGAATGGCGTTGTTGCCGGAAAAGTACGGCAGTTGCGGCAAAACTGCCGCAAACCATGAGGGCATAAATGAAGTGTCTGTTAGGCGATAGGAAGCCTTGCAGCAGAAAGTGTAAAGGGTTGCCCAACCTGCGGCTCCAGGCGGCCTGGACATGGGAAAAAGCCATGGCGTCCCCCATGCGGACGTACAGATAGAACATGAAGAGACCTAAGCCCAGGGGGATCAAGACAAAGCACAGCAGCATTGAGAGCTTGACGTCAACCCTGGCTTTGCAAAAACGCCAGAAAGAAGGCAGCGCAAGGGCTGGAAGCATGGCCACCCCTACGGCCCGCGAAGCGGAAAGCGCGGCGCCGAAAAGCCCGGCGGCCAGATAGCGTTCGTCCTGAAATGCCATGAGGCAGAGCAGGGAAAAGCAGAGAAACAACGGTTCGGTATAGCCGAAATACCCGAAGCTCAAAAATGGATTCAGCACGACAAATGCGCCGGCAACAAAGGCCGGAATGGACGGGTTCAGTCTTCTGACGAATTTGATGAAGATATAGGCGGATGCGAACAGGAACGCGCGGGAAACCAGTATAAGGGACATAGTGCTTGAAAGGCCGGATACGCGCGCGAATGCCCCGGCCAACAGAGGCAGTAACGGAAAAAAAGCCCAATTGGCTTCGTCGCTCAGGGTTCCGCCGCCCGGTTCCGTATGGTATCCGCCGTCTATTATGCCCGCATACCACAGGGTATCCCAGGCGGGGATATCGGCATAGGACGCACCGTACGCGGTGAGGGCCAGAAATTCAACCAGCAGCCCGGCGCAGCAGAGCAGGGCTGTAACCGCGGCGTCGTTTCGACGTATACCAGCGATACCCATGTTTATTGCTCGGGGGGTAACTGTATTTCGGTGCGGTCAATGGCAAACATGGATTTTTCTTCGCGTTCCTTCCAGGTTATGCGTGAATTGAGGGCATAATTGCTGAAGGTGCCGACGGCTATGCCGCAGAAATTGGCAGCCATATCCCAGAGGCTGAAACCATAATTGAGGCCGAGGAACACGGTGTAGTTGATAAGCCCGGATATGCCGGCTGAAATATGATAGTAAAAGAGCTTGTGCTTCAGGCTGGTCAGAGTATCGCGTTTATTGAAGGTAAAGGCGTTGTTCAGGAAAAAGTTGGAGAGAATGGAGATTTCAATGGCCACGGGCGCGGCGAGATAGTCGGGCATGCCGCCCAGGCGGGTGAGCAGCCAGTAAAGACCGAGGTTGACCACGACGCCGCTGGCTCCGACAATAAGAAATTTTATGAATTCCGCTGACTTGCTGAAGCGTATGCGGCCGATGTTGAGCAAGAACTCCCATTGGTCGGCAAAACTCAGTTTGGACGAGCCTATGACCCGGTCAGGGAAGGTTATGGGCACTTCAATGGTTTTGGCGCCGTTGCGCAGCAGCTCAAAAAGCAGCGAGGACTGGAACGAATAGCCTTTGGTGGAAAGCTGGCTGAGATCACAGAGCTTGAGAATGCGCGCGCGTATGCAGCGATAGCCCGAGGTGCAGTCCCGGATTGCGGGCAGGCCGCCAAGCACGCGCAGCATCCAGTTGCCCACCAAACTCAAAAAGCGCCGTTTGAGCGAGAAATTCGGCGTGCTGCCGCCAAGAACAAAGCGCGAACCGATGATAAGATCGAAACCGTATTCGCCGAGGCTGATCATTACGGGCAGCAGTTCCGGAGAATGCTGCAGGTCCGCGTCCATTTCAAAAATGAGTTCCGGGTCCAGCAGTTCGATGGCTCTGGCCATGCCGCGCTTGTATGCCTCGCCGAGGCCCTTCTTCTGCCCCTCAAGAAGATGCAGGTTCGGATATTTTTCATGAAGGGAACGGATCTCGCTCGCCGTACCGTCAGGAGAGTTGTCGTCCACCACAAGGACATGCAGATCATGGCTGGCAATGCGTGCGCCCTGTGCGAAAATCAGCGGTATGAGCACTCGGACGTTTTCAGCTTCATTGTATGTGGGAATGACAATGCAGGCTTTTTTCATAACACCGTCCTCATGCGTATACCGGCGAATGGCGCGGCCGCAGGAACCCGCGTTCACCGGCAGACGCTGTAGCCGAGCAGAAAGACCCTCAGGCTGCGCTCGGTTGTGTCGCGGCGCATGCATGCGCCGCTGGCGCGCTGTACCAGCGCATCCCAATAAGCACCCGTTTCCTTACGAAATCCGGAAAGGACATAGATGGATCGCGCCCGGGCCGCTTTTTCGGCTCCTCCGGGGGGACCGAGCGCCGCGGCGGGCAGCACATTCTCTGCCCCCACAAGGCCGTGCCGGCGCAGGTAATAGTTGAACAAAAACCCGTTATCCACGACAAGCAGGGCCTGCGGGTCTTCGAGCAGGCGTTGCGAAGCCGCTCCGGCCAGAGAGCGGACGTCATCTTTGTATGGCACATAGAAATACAGGGACCAGAGTAGAACGATGCTCAAGCAGGAGGCCAGCCCATACCAGGGCGCCGCGCGTTCCCGGCCGGCAAAACCGCTGGCCGTCCAGACGGCTATGCACAAATACCCCGGCGCCAACAGGAAAATCAGGTACTGATGCCAGACGATGCGTTTGAAAAGCCCTATGGTGCAAAAGACGGCCAGGGGCACGAAGAACAGGTACAAGGCCGGCAGCAGGGGGCTGGCCGGACGTCTGGCAAGTTGCAGATACTCGTGCACAAGGGCGAAACGGCGCAAGACAAGGGGAACAAGCAGGAAAAGTGTGGGGCCGAGCGCGATCAGGGCGTAGGATACATACAGATACCAGCCGCCCTGTTCGCGTATGAACTGCATGAACAGTGCCGGACGCCCCAGGATGTGCGTGCCGTAATTCGCGAGAAAACCGGGTGTTATCAGAGAAATCCAGGTACTGTTCTCTTGCATGTTCCGGATCAGCGGAGCGTGAAAGGCCAGCCAGGCCAGGGTGCAGGTGAGGACAATACCTGCGCTGAACAGCGTCTGTGCACGGCCTTTCCCGTTCATAAAAGCCGCGAGCAGCAGCAGCCCCAACTGGGAATAAACATAACCGAAGCCGAAATAGTGAGAAAAAGCGCAGAGCAGGGCGCTGCCCGTATAGGCCGCCGTCAGTCCGCCGAGCGCTTGCTTTTCTTTGGCCCACAGCTGGTTGAAAAAATAAACGCAGTACAATGTGCTGAGTATGGCCCCAAGATAGAAAAGCGCGTATGTTCTGGCTTGCTGCGCATACTGGATTACCGTGCAGGAAAACGCGTTGAGAAGCACAAACAGGGTCAGTGCCCCCTGGTGACGGATGACCCGCTTCCCTATACCGTAGCTGGCCCACAGGGCAAACAGGCTGAACAAGGCGCTTGGCATGCGCAGGCTCGTTTCCGAATCGCCGAAAAGGTCGACCCAGAACTTGAGTGCAAGTGTGTGCAACGGCAGGTGCGGGTCAGGCAAAATCCACAACGTGAACAAATCGTTCAGTGAAGACGCCCGCATGGATTCCGCCGTGAAAAGCTCGTCCATCTCCAGACTTTGCAGGTCTAGAAAAGCAAGGCGCAAAGCGGACCCTAAAATGAGCCCAAGGGCAATGACAATGCTCATTCTCGGCATGCGAATACCCTTTCGCCAAGACGCTACATCCCGGCGTGTCGCCTGAACGGCCACGTTTGTGGGGCAATTCTTCTGCAGATGCAGTGCGTTGCTCAAAGATACACTTTTTTGCAGTCATATCAAAGGCAAAATATAGGCAGGGAATTTTAGTTTTCAAATTGGATAAAAAAGTCGGGTGGTTGATGAAAACAGCAAGCTCTGAAGCCCGCTCTCTTAGAGATAGGATGATTGAATTGTCATAGACAAAGGTCTGCCCAATCCTGCAACGCGTGGGTTATGCTGAAAAAAACAGCGCAGAGCCACAACCAGGAGGGGCAGACCGATAAAAAGAATACGCTACGTTGGGCTTGACGTTCATAAGACTGATATTTGCATCGCCTAATCAAAGAAAGGAATCACTCGCTGCTAGTTGCCCCGCCAGCATTTTGCGATCAGCGGGTAGCTGGGATTGCATTTGTGCTCCAGGCGCTCAAGAGCTGACTGGTCCAGTTCCGCCGTTGATGAGGAGTATATTTCCTTCAGGTCGGCGGCGATGGTTTTGCGCTCTTTCCAGCCCACATATTTCAGGCTGTTCCGCACCTGGTGTACAATGCACAGATGATAATGTCGTCGAAGCCCTGCCAGTGGGTTTGATTTATTTCGCTCTCTATTCCCAGTCTTTGCAAACATCCGCCCAGCCCGCCGCGCGGGAGCAGGCGGCCAGCTCGTCGCAGTTCAACTCGATGGAGGAGTTGGCGCTGCCGCAGGCGGGAAAGACCGTATCAAAGCGTTTGAGAGAGGCGTCCAGCCACACGGCGACGCCTTCGGGCAGGGCGAAGGGGCAAACCCCGCCCACCGGATGGCTGGTGGCGGCGAGAGTTTCTTCCGGCGGAAGCATTTTGGCTTTGCAGCCGAAGGTCGTTTTGAATTTAGCGTTGTCTACTCTGGCGTCTCCCGCTGCAACGACAAGCACGCAGCCGCCGTTCACGGCAAAGGCCAGGGTTTTGGCGATGCGGCCGGGTATGACGCCCTTGGCTTTGGCCGCGAGTTCCACGGTGGCGCTGGAAGCGGCGGATTCTTCGACCGCGCCGTCTTTCCCCCACTGCTTCAGGTACTGCCTTACGCTTTCAACGCTCATAAAATTGAAGTTATTTTCCTAACCCACAACACTTTTTATACTTCTTGCCGCTGCCGCAGGGACAATCGTCGTTGCGGCCCACTTTGGGGGTTTCGCGCTTGACCGTGGCGGGCTTGGCGTCTTCGCCGCCGGAATAGGAAAGGGCGCTGGTGCGTTCTTTGTGTTTGAACTCTTTGGATGCGGCTTTGGCGATCTTTTCCTGTTCCTGCGCGTCGGCTTCCGCCTGGGCGGCGGCGGCTTCGTGCAGGGTTTCTTCGTCCGTTTCCTCTTCCTGCTGCAAGCGCACGCGGGTCAGCGATTTCAGGACGTTTTCGCGGATGCGAAAGAGCATGTCCTGAAACAGGGCGAAGCCCTCGCGCTTGTATTCCTGTTTGGGGTCGCGCTGGCCGTAGCCGCGCAGGCCGATGCCGTCGCGCAGCTGGTCCATGTTGAGCAGGTGCTCTTTCCAGCAGCGGTCCAGCTCTTCAAGCAGGAAGTAGCGCAAAATGTCGCGGTACAGGTCCGGCCCGGCGGCCTTGAGGGTGCCCAGAATGGCCAGCACCCCTTCTTTGGTTTCTTCTTCCGTGGGCAATTCGTCCTTGTTCCAGAAGCGGAGCAGGTTCAGCACTTCGGCCAGGCGGCCCGCCACCAGGGCGGCCTGTTCCGGCTCAAGCTGGTCCTTTGCTGCGTACACGGGTTCGAAAATGTCGGCGATGACGTCGTCAAGAAACTCGAGAACCGTGTTTTCCACATCCTGGTTCATCATGGTGTCGCGGCGCAGAGAATAGATGACCTCGCGCTGCTGGTTCATGACGTTGTCGAAATCGAGCAGGCTTTTACGGATTTCGAAGTTGTGGCCTTCCACGCGTTTCTGGGCGTTCTCGATGGCTTTCGAGATCATGCGGTGCTCGATAGATTCGCCCTCTTTCAGGCCCAGGGTCTGCATCAGGCCGGCAATGCGCTCGGAACCGAACAGGCGCATGAGATCGTCTTCCAGCGAGAGGTAAAAGCGGGAGGAGCCGGGGTCGCCCTGACGGCCGGAACGGCCGCGCAACTGGTTGTCGATGCGGCGCGATTCGTGGCGTTCGGTGCCCAGAATATGCAGGCCGCCAAGCTCGCGCACGCCCTCGCCCAGCACGATGTCCGTGCCGCGGCCGGCCATGTTGGTGGCGATGGTCACTTTGCCGCGCTGCCCGGCTTCCGCGATGATATTCGCTTCCTGCTCGTGGTGTTTGGCGTTGAGCACGTTGTGGGGCAGGCCCGTCTTTTTAAGCATGGAAGAGAGCAGCTCGGAAGTCTCGATGGAGATGGTGCCCACCAGCACGGGCTGGCCCTTTTCGTGCAATTCGCGGATTTCATTAATGATCGCGTCGTATTTTTCTCTTTTGGTGCGATAGACCACGTCGGCCATGTCGTTGCGGATCATGGGCCGGTGCGTGGGGATGGAGAGCACTTCCAGCTTGTAGATTTCGCCGAATTCCACCGCTTCGGTGTCGGCCGTGCCGGTCATGCCCGCCAGTTTTTCATACAGGCGGAAATAGTTCTGGAAGGTGATGGAGGCCAGGGTCTGGTTTTCCGCTTCGACCTTGACCTTTTCTTTGGCTTCCAGCGCCTGGTGCAGGCCGTCGGAAAAACGCCTGCCCTGCATCAGGCGGCCCGTGAACTCGTCGACGATGACCACTTTGTTGTCCGCGACGACGTAATCCACGTCGCGCTTGAAGATTTTGTGCGCTTTCAGGGCCTGCAGGGTGTGGTGCTGCAGGGTGATGTTCTGGGGGTCGAACAGGTTGTCGATGCCCAGCAATTTTTCGCAACGGGCCACGCCTTCGTCGGTCAGCATGGCGGTACGGGCTTTTTCGTCCAGGGTATAGTCTTCGGTCGCTTTCAGGCGCGGAATGATGGCGTCGACCTTGCGGTAGAGGTCGGTGGACTCGTCCGCCGGGCCGGAGATGATCAGCGGGGTTCTGGCTTCGTCGATCAAAATGGAGTCCACTTCGTCCACAATGGCGTAGTGGTGGGGCCGCTGAACCAGCTGCTCCTTGTAAAACTTCATGTTGTCGCGCAGATAGTCGAAACCGAATTCGTTGTTAGTGCCGTAGGTGATGTCCGCGGCGTAGGCGGCTTTGCGCTCTTCGTCGTTCAGACCGTGCACTATGACGCCCACGGAAAGGCCCAGGAACGAATAGAGCTTGCCCATCCAGGCGGCGTCGCGCTTGGCCAGATAATCGTTGACCGTGACCACGTGCACGCCCTTGCCGGTCAGGGCGTTGAGCACCACGGGCAGGGTGGCGACCAGGGTTTTGCCTTCGCCGGTTTTCATTTCCGATATCTTGCCGCCGTGCAGGGCCATGCCGCCGATCAGCTGCACGTCAAAATGCCGCATGCCCAGAGCGCGCACGGAAGATTCGCGGGTCAGGGCGAAAACTTCGGGCAAAAGGTCGTCAAGGTCGCGGCCGTTTGCGTGCTGCTCGCGCAGATCCGCCAGGCGGGCGGGAAATTCGTCGTCGCGCAGGGCCTGCATGGAGGGCTCAAGAGCGGCTATGGCAGCGACCATGGGCGCACAGCGCTTCATGTAACGGTCGTTTTTGGTGCCGAAAATAGTGCGGATAAGATAGCTGATCATGCTTTCTCCTGCCCGGTGGCGTAAATCCGTCGGGCTGGTTGGGTTCGTTTCGTGGAAACGCGTATATATAAGGTAGAAGCGCTGCTTTGGCAATGAAAGCGGAAATGCAGCGGCTCCGGACGAATAACGATTGCCGCATGCGCGTGGCCCGGCTTGATCTATCCATGCGGCGCGTGTACTGAAAAAAGACCGTTACTAATCTGTTCGGATGGAGGGTGCATGCGTAGATTGCTTTTGATTTTCGCGGCTGTACTGTGTCTTGGCATGACGGGTTGCGCGAGTAAACTTATGCAGCCTGTGGACCCCGCGGCGATGAACGACACAGTGCAACCTGATGAAGCGGGCATAGTCTTTTTCAGGGCGACCACGTTCGGCGGGGCGATCCAGGCTCCGATCATTGAAGCCTCCGAAGGCGGGAAATTGAATTTTGTCGCCATTGTCTCAGCCGGAAAGAAATATCTGCACCGGACAACGCCGGGCAAACATCTGTATGTTGTGGGCGGCGAATCCAGTGAAATGCTGGAAGCGGATATGGATGCCGGCAAGACCTATTATGTCTATGTCTCGCCCCGCATGGGCTGGGTAAAGGCCCGCTTTGTTTTTATGCCCGTTCCGAATGCGTCGGACGAAGCTTTTAAGAAAGATCTCGCATGGTGCGATTGGGTGCAGAATACGCCGGAAGGGCAAGCATGGTTTTCGGATAATCTACCCAGTTTGCAGGCAAAGTATGCGGATGCGCAGAAAGAGCACAACGAAGCGAAACCGGAAGACAAGAAGGTGATCAAGCCTGAGTACGGCACGCTCACGCCGGTACGATAACTCTGCAGGTGGATACATAGGAAAAGAAAGGCCGGGCTTGAACCCCCGGCCTTTTTTGCGCCGCCTTGAGAAATAGTCCGCAGCCGGGCGCCTGATTGTCCTTGTCTCCGTTCGGTGTTATGGTCTGCGATCTTCTGTGGAGGGGGATTATGGATATCCGTTTTCAATCGATCACCAAAGGCGCGGCCAAGACCGACTGCCTCATTCTACCGGCTTTTGCCGGCGAAAAGCCTCTGGCTGCTGCCGGGCCGCTGGCGCAAGCCTTTTCCTGGCTGACTGACGGCGCATCCCTTGGCGACCATACCGGCAAGAAAGATCAGTTGACGCTTTGCTACGGCCCGGCAAACGCCGCCACGCCCCGCGTGCTTCTGGTGGGGCTCGGTCCCAAAGACAAAGCCACGCTTGAGGGATTCCGTCTTGCCGTGGCCGCCGCCGCGCGGCGCTGCAAAAGCCTGCGGCTTGCGCGGCTTGCGCTGTTTGCGGGCAGCCTGGCCCCGGTGGCCGCCGCGCTGGGCAAAAGCGCAGGCGAGATGCTGGCGGAAGCCGCGCTTGCTTGCTCGCTGGCCGTTTACCGCTGCACCGCGTACCGTTCCGCGGGCGCAAAAGCGGAAGGGCAAAAGGATGACGATAGTTTTTTTTCGCCCGAAGCTCTTCTGTTGCTGCACGAAGGCAAAACCGTTCCTGCCGCTTTGCGCGCGCCCGTGCGCCGGGCGGAAGCGGAAGGCGCGGGCGTTTGCCTTGCCCGCGACCTGGTCAACGGCCCGCCCAATATCATAACCCCGGCCCGTATGGCTGAAGAAGCCATGAGTCTTGCCCGGCGGCACGGTTTCGCCTGCCGGGTGCTGCGCCGGGCGGAGATGGAAAAGCTGGGCATGGGCGCGTTGCTTGCCGTGGGTGAAGGCTCCCGCGCGGAATCGCGCTTTATTATTTTGGAGCATTCACCGCAAAACGCGAAGCCCGGGGCCGCGCAGGGGCGGCGTTCTTCGCGCGCGGCAAAGCCTCTGGTGCTGGTCGGCAAAGGCATTACTTTCGATACGGGGGGCATTTCGCTCAAACCTCCGGCCGGGATGCATGAAATGAAAGGCGATATGGCTGGGGCCGCGGCGGTTCTGGGGGTTTTTGAAGCCATCGGCCGCATGCCCGAAGCCGTGACGCAGCCGGTGGTGGGGCTCTTGCCCTGCGTCGAGAATATGCCCGGCGGCGGCGCCACGCGCCCCGGCGACATTGTGACCACCCTTTCCGGTAAGACGGTGGAGATTTTGAACACCGACGCCGAGGGGCGGCTGATCTTGTGCGACGCGATCTCTTACGCGCAAAAGAACTGGCAGCCTTCGGCCGTGGTGGATATAGCCACCCTGACCGGGGCCTGCGTCGTGGCTCTGGGCCCGCATGGCGGGGCCGTGTTCGGCGACGACGCGGCGCTGCGCGAAACGCTGGTCGACCTGGGGAATGAAACGGGCGACCTGCTCTGGCCCATGCCGCTGTGGGAAAACCTGCGCGACAACCTGAAAAGTTCCGTAGCGGACATGACCAACGTCGGATCGCGTGAAGGCGGCGCCATTATCGCCGCTTTGTTCCTGAAGTCGTTCATCACGGCGAATGTGCCCTGGGCGCACCTGGATATCGCGGGGCCCGGCTTCTCAAGCAAAGAAACGCCGCTTTCCGCCGGCGGCGGCACGGGCTTCGGCGTGCGGGCTTTGTACGGCCTGGCGCGGCTGAACGGCAAATGGAACGGATGAGGGGGCCCATGCACTGGCGCGACAGATGCATTCTGGCCTTTTGCCGGGTGGAACCGGCGGGCCTTTCACCCATAATGCCGGGAACATGTGGCTCTCTGGCCGCGTGTCTGCTGGCGCCTTACGTTTTTTTGCCGCTGAGCCCCGCATCACGGGTGGCCGTGCTCATCGCCCTGTTCATCGCGGGGGGCATCGCCTCCACCAGGGCGGAGCTGCTTTTGGGCAAAGAAGATCCCGGCGAAGTGGTGATTGACGAGGTGCTGGGCCAATGGCTGGCCTATCTGCCTTTCACCGCGCTTTCATGGCCGCAGCTGTTCGCGGGCTTTGTGCTGTTCCGTATTTTCGACATGGCCAAACCGTGGCCCGTACGGGCTTCGGAAAACTGGATGCGGGGCGGATACGGCATTATGCTCGACGATGTCTTTGCCGGGCTGTATGCGGCGATTTGTTTGTTCTTTCTGCGTTTGTGGTTGTAACGCGATAGATATCCAATAAAAAAGGCCGCGATCGATTCGCGGCCTTTTTTTGTATGCGAAAACCTCCCGCTCGGCGGGAGGTTCTAAAAAGCTTTTAGCTATAAGTATGTCAGAAAAACTCCTTTTGATTTGTTAAAGAAGACCTGCGGTCTGGCAACTGCGAGTCAAACAAATCAAAAGGAGGTC
>JAVBNL010000061.1:0-24460 GCA_031551515.1 Desulfovibrionaceae bacterium | reverse complement strand
TCTGGCATATTTTACTGAATATTTTTGCACCTGTGCACTCCGGGCAAACTCGAAATCCTCAACAAGCCTGAACTCTGTCGAAAGACACAAAGCCCGAATTTGGTCTGTGCCAAATTCGGGCTTTGTCAGCAGTCTGAAGGGGGCTTTCGCCCCCTTTCCTATTTCTTTCGCCTGTCGATATTCATCTGCCGCGCCCGGCCCACGCCCAAAAGGCCGTCGGGCACCTTTTTGGTGATGACGGAACCCGCGCCCACATACGCCCCGTTGCCGACAGTCACCGGCGCCACCAGCGAAACGTTGGACCCCACGAAAGCCCCTTCGCCCACAACGGTTTTGTGTTTGTTCACCCCGTCGTAGTTGCAGGTGATGACCCCGGCCCCGATATTGGAACCCGCCCCGATCTCCGCATCGCCGATGTAGGCCAGGTGGTTGGCTTTGGCGCCTTTGCCCAGGCGTGATTTTTTCACTTCCACAAAGCTGCCCACGTGCGCGCCCTCTTCCAGCACCGCACCCGGGCGCAAGCGCGCGAAAGGCCCGGTAATGCATTTTTCGCCCACGACCGCGCCCACCATGTGGCAGAAAGAATGGACCGCCGCCCCGGCTTTGATTTCCGTGTCTTCAAAATAACAGTGCGAAGCGACGATAGCGCCCTTGCGCACGGCGCTGGCGCCGTACAGCTCGCAAGGGCCGGTCAGTTCCGCGCCCGGCTCGACCACGGCGCGGGGGCCCATGCGCACGCTCTCCGGCGCGTGGATCAGCACCCCGGCGGCAAGCGCTTCCCGCACGATACGGGAACGCAGCAGTTCTTCCGCCGCCACCAGCTCCGCCGGATTGTTCACCCCCAGCAGGTTCATATCGTCCCCGGCCTCTATGCCCAGCACGGCCATCTTTTCCGCGACGGCCAGAGCCACCAGATCGGTGATGTAGAATTCTCCGCTTTTGTTGGCGTTGCTCAAACGCGGCAGCAGCGCGTTCACCGCCGCGACGCGCAGGCAATAGATGCCCGCGTTGATTTCACGGGGGCAGGGGCCGTGACGCTTTTCGTCATAGTCTTTGGCTTCGACTATGGCCGTCACCCGGCCGTTCACGCGCAGCACCCGGCCGAAAGCGCCCGCAGCCGGAGGAGTCAAGGTCATAAAAGCCAGGTCGGCGTCGCCTTGCAGCGCCGCATCCACAAAACTCCGCATGACTTCGGCGGATATGAGCGGCGTGTCGCCGTTAACCACCAGCACGTGCGTCAATTTTTCCGCCGTCAGGTCGGGCCAGGCCGTCTGCAGGGCGTGGCCGGTGCCGAGCTGCTGCTTTTGCTCCACAAAACGGGTCTCATCCTGGCTGAACAGCGCGCGCACGGCCTCGGCCTTGTGCCCGATCACGGTCCAGAGCAGGCCCGGCGAAAGGGAAGAAAGGGCATCAAGCACATAGCGCAGCATGGGTTCCCCCAGCATGCGCCGCAAAACTTTGGGATCGTCGGAATGCATGCGGGTGCCTTTGCCCGCCGCCAGAATAACCGTGCCTAAACGTGCCGCCATGAGAAACTCCTGTGAAAAAGGTGCCCGACCATACTACGCGGCAGGACCGGCCCGCAAGACCCCCTTGCGTTCATGGCCGTTCCGTCGCATGGTGCGGCCATGACACACCCCTTGACCGTACTTGCCGAACAGGCCGACATGCGCCTGGACGCCTTTCTTGCCCGCATGCTGCCCGGCTGCACCGCGCGCGGGGCGAAACGCCTGATCGAACGCGGGCTGGTGCGGGTCGGCGGGCGGAACAGGCCTGCGCACTTTCGCCTGCGGCCGGGCAATATGGTGGAAATTTCTCCCGCAGCGGCCGCCAGTGAAAATGCTCGGGCCGAAGCGGCCGCCGGGGAAAGCGCCCCCCTGCCCAAAATTCTCTCCGCCGTTCGCCTGCTGGCGGCCACAGCGGAGTACGCTGTGTTTACCAAACCAGCCGGACTGCACACGGCCCGCATTTCCGGCAGCGCCGCCCTCAGCCTGGAAGAGGCCCTGGCAGGTATCTGGCCGGGCCTGTGGGCTTCGCTCCGCCCGAATGAGGCGGACCCGCCCGCGCCCGCCCTGCTGACCCGCCTGGATAGCCCTACTTCTGGTCTGGTGCTTGCCGCGTTCAGCCTCGATGCGGCAACCGCCTTCCGGCGGCTTGAAGCGGCGGGTTTGGTTGAAAAAGAGTACCATGCCGTGGTTTACGGCCGGCTTACCGAGCCACTGCTGCTGCGCAAAACGCTGGATACCGCCGGGCGCAGCAAAACCCGCGTCTTGACCAAAGACAACCCCGACCCCACCCGCCATACCAGCGTCGAGCCTTTGGGTCCCGCACCCTTGCCCGTCATGCCGGAAGATGCCGTTGCGGAAGCTACCCTGGTTTCCGTCCGTATCCGGCGCGGCGCGCGGCACCAAATTCGGGCACACCTTGCGGATGCGGGTTTGCCCATAGCGGGCGACAACCTGTACGGGCCTGCCGGCTCATCCGATCCGCCCGGCGGCGCGCTCTATTTGCACCACAGCCGCCTCGCCTTGCCCCAACTCAGTGTCAACAGCCCGCCGGAGTGGGCCGCGCTTCTTCCGGCGGCGCCCTGACCCTCTTGCGTTTCCGCCCGGAATAGGTATACTTAAACCATGAAAGAGCTGCTTGATTTGTTGGAAGAACGCGTGACCGCTTTATTGCAGGAAACGCAGGCCCTGCGGCAGGAAAATGAAACCCTGCGGCGGGAGCTGTCCGACAAAACCGCGCCCCTGGCGGAAGAAAACCGTTCCCTGCACGACGCCCTTGCCCAGGAACAGGCAATTAAAGAAACGGCGGCAAAACGGATCGACGCGCTGCTGTTGCGTATTACAGAGCGCATACCGGAATAGGCGGCCTCAGATGGCCCACTATAACTTTAACGTGCTGGGATTAGAGGTCTCTTTCAAGGCCGAAGCCGATCCCAAACGGATCGACCAGGCCAAAGAACTGCTTGAAGAACGATACAATCTCCTTCAGCAGCACGGAAAACAGCTGAGCAAAGAAAAGCTTCTTACCTTCCTCGCCCTGGCCCTTGCCGATGATATGCTGCAAGCCAGAGAGGAAATGGAAAAGTCGGAAAAAAAACTGCGAACGCTCTTGGACACATTAAATGTAGACGGCCCAAAACAGGGTCACTTAATGTAAGTATGGAGAAAAAACCCCTGGGACGCTCGTGATGCTTCGTTCACTGCAGGCCTCACAAGCATTAAGAATTGGGAAACAACTGCGAACTGGTGTGCAGGCCCGGCCTGACCGGGAAGCCTGAAGGGTCGCAAGCGTTTTCCGCCGTAGGCACTAAGGCCCTGCGGAGAACTTCGCACACGACGCCCTGGGGTTATTACTTTTTCCAAGCGTGAGCGCTTTTTGCCAGCCCAGCTCCGTTCTGCTGCCCGGACACTCTCCGGGGGAAGACGCGGAGCTTTTTTTATGCGTTCCGCGCAAGCGCGCCGGCTTCACGGCGCGCCGCATTATGACCAAGCCCCGTCCGCGCTATGGAGCGAAAAGGCGGGGCGCCCGGGCGGCACTTCGCCTCCCGACCGATTCCGGACGGATATCCGAGACGATAAAGAGGAAAGATTATGGACATGTCTCACACTCTTATGGTTGCCGGCAGCCTGGTGGCTGCAGCGCTGGCCGGCTACCTGCTCCACAACTTCATCAACGCCAAACGTTTGAAAGACGCCAAAGACTTCGCCCGCCGTATCGAAGATGAAGCCCGCAAAGAGGGCCAGGCCCAGAAGAAAGAAATTCTGCTGCAAGGCAAGCACGAACTGCTTGAATATAAGCGCCAGGCGGAACAGGACCTGAAAGAGCTGGAACGCGAACTGAAAAATAAAGAAAAAAAGCTGGAAGACCACGGCGAAAAGCTGGAAGAAAAGCTGGAAAAAGCCACGGAAAAAGAACATGAGCTTATTTTGATGGAAAAAGACCTGGCCCGTAAAGAACGGTCCATGGAAGAAAAAGAAGCGCAGCTTTCTGAAAAAATGATCGAACAGGAACGGCGGCTGCAAGAAGTTTCCGGCCTGACGGCCGAAGAAGCCAAAGACCGCCTGATGGAAGAAATCGCCGCGCGCACCCGTCATGAAGCGGCGAAAACCATGCGCGTCATTGAAATGGAAGCGCGGGAAACCGCGGACCGCAAGGCCAAAGAAATTATCGCCAACGCCATTCAACGCTATGCGGGCGACTATGTGGGTGAACAGACCGTCACCGCCGTCACCCTGCCCAGCGATGACATGAAAGGCCGCATTATCGGCCGCGAAGGCCGCAACATCCGCGCCCTTGAAGCCGCCACCGGCGTCGACCTTATCATTGACGATACCCCGGAAACGGTCATTCTTTCCGCGTACAATCCGCTGCGCCGCCAGGTGGCCAAAATGGCCCTGGAACGGTTGATTCAAGACGGGCGCATTCACCCAGCCAGAATCGAGGATATCGTTAAAAAAGCGGAAGAAGAGCTGGATGTGCAGATTCGCGAAGTGGGGCAGCAGGCCACCTTCGATGCCGGCGTGCACGGCATTCACCCCGACATCATGCGCCTTTTGGGGCAGCTGAAATACCGGACCAGTTTTTCGCAAAACGTGCTGCAGCACTCGCTGGAAGTTTCTTCCCTCTGCGGCATGATGGCCGCCGAATTGGGCCTGGACGTTAAAAAAGCCAAGCGCGCGGGCCTGCTGCACGACCTGGGCAAGGCCGTGGACCATGAAGTTGAAGGTCCCCACGCCATCATCGGCGCGGATCTGGCCAAAAAATACGGCGAGAGCAAAGAAATCGTTCACGCCATCGCCGCGCACCACGAAGACGTGGCGCCCGACTCCGTCCTGGCCGTGCTGACGCAGGCTTCGGACTGTCTTTCCGGCGCGCGGCCCGGCGCGCGCAAAGAACTGCTGCAAAGCTACGTCAAGCGCCTGGAAGACCTGGAAGGCATTGCCGCCGCCTTCAACGGCGTCAGCAAGGCCTACGCCATTCAGGCGGGCCGCGAGCTGCGCGTTATGGTCGATTCCGATTCCGTGGACGACGATACGACCTATATGCTGTGTAAAGACATTGCGGAAAAGATCGAGCAGAGCCTGACCTACCCCGGCCAGATACGGGTGACGGTCATCCGCGAACGCAGAGCGGTCGGGATCGCGAAGTAGGAAGAAGATGATGCTCCCGGCTGGTTGGCAGGGGGTATTCCGTTGCAGGTTCAAGAGGTTTGTTTATGTAAGTGGTCCGCCTTCCGGCGGGGACCAGAAGAGGGGGCAGCGTGGCCCCCTCTTCTGGACTACACCCCCCGGCAGGGTGGCTAAGCCGCCCCCCTGCACCCCCCGCATTTGGTTGTGCAGGATATAGCGGGATCGCTTCTGCCGTGACAAAATCCAGCTAAATTTTTACATCTCATTGTAATCATACATAAAGCATAAATTTTACATCACGCTCAAACAAAAAATAAAACTATGTCCGCACCGCAATTTCCAGCGATTTCGCTGCCATTCTACAAGCTGAGCCCCGGCGGCAACCCCACGGTGCTGGTGCCGGAGGCCGCGCTGCCCAAAGGGGTTTCGCGCGCGGCCCTGGCGCGGGTGCTGATGGATATGGACCACCTCGGCGCGGAACAGGTGGGTTTTATCCGGCCGGATGCGAACCCGCCCTGCATGGACATGATGGGGGGCGAATTCTGCGTCAACGCCTGCCGCTCCGCCGCCCTGATCTTCGCCCGCCTGGGCAGGCTGTCCGTGACGGAAAAAAACGCCGACGGCACGCCCGCCGCCTGGGCCGGTGAAATCGCCACGTCCGGCCTGGACAGGCCCGCGCTTGTTACAGCGCGCGCGATGCCGGATGGAACCTTCACCGCCGCCGTGGCCGTACCTCTCGCAGGGCGCGCTCCTCTCGACAAAGCCGCCCCACCTGCGAAAACCTTCCCCCTCGAAGACCCGGCCCCCGGCATCTGCCTGGCGCGCCTGCCGGGCATAGCCCACCTGCTGCTCGATATGACGCTGCACCCCCTGCCCGCCGACTGGCGGCAGACGGCTGTCGACATTCGCCTGCGCTATGCGCCGGAAGGTGAAGAGGCCGTCGGCGTTGTCTGGCACGAGCGCCTGGAAGGAACGGAAAAACGCCGCATCCACCCGGCGGTGTGGGTCAGAGATACGGATTCGCTGGTTATGGAAAGCGCCTGCGGTTCCGGCTCGTTGGCCCTTGCCCTGTGGGCCGCGCGGCAAAACGGCAGAACGGCCGCCTCCGTGCGCCAGGCCAGCGGGCACGACCTGACCGTGCGGCTGGAACCCGGCCGCGCCTGGATAGACGGCCCCGTGGAACTCACGGCCAAGGGCACCGTGTATTGCGGCGGCTTCACCTCATGAAGCAGCCGGGCACGCGGGGCAGTCTCTAGGCGGTATGTCCGCGCGGATCTATTCGCCTTCTTCAATATACCGCAGCAGTTCTTTGGTCGTGAACCGCAGGCCCAATGAAGCCAGCGACCGAGATTTTTCAAAGAAGTCGCACCCCCATGCCGCGCCCGCCAGCGTGCCCAACGATGCGAAATGCCTGTTGGGCAAGCCGCAAATCTCAAGCAGCTCCGCCATGGGGCATATGCCATAAGGCACGTCTTCGGTGAAGTATCTGTGGTCTTTCGTTTTCGGCAACTTGCTGCCGGCGTACAGCGGGTTTGTCGATATCACCTCATACAGAGTATCGCCCCCTGCCCCCTGCGCGCCGTACCAGTCACGCAAAATGGAACGCATCGGCGCGATATCGGCATAGCCTTTTTCAGCAAGCCGCATACGTTCCGCGTCAATGGCCTCGATGCACCCCGCAACCCCCGGCGTAAAGCCCGCACGATACGCCTCCATATCCACCCCCCGCTCCACGCTGGTAAAGTTGAGCAGCACCACGGGAACATGAATAAAAACGTTGGGGTTTGAGACACCGGTCGCCAGAACGTTCTTGCGCACCGTCACATCCGGATAGATATTCTGAAAGGCCGGCGCGGCCAGCGCCAAGTGCCGTGAAGGAAAAACGCTCAGGCCGATGCCTTTCTTATAGCCGCGAATACTCACCGAATCGTCTTTGCGGCTTGCCGTATAAATCATGCTGTCCATCTCAGCCGCATAGCGCACATCATGATTGCCGCAGCGGCGCAATATCCGCAAAAACTCGATGCTGCCGTGCAGATTGCCCGGCATCAGGCAGATGAACTGGTTGCCGTGCAGGTACGGGGCGCAAAACTCCGCCATGACTTTTTGCGCGTAAGCGGGCGCCACTACAAACACCAGTTCCGCACCGGGTAGAGCCTCTTCAGGGCTGATGGTTATCAGGGCCAGTTTGGCGAAACCGCTGGCCCGCCCGTTGGAGGGGATGCTCTCCAGCGTAATGCCGCCCAGGGCCTGAATTTTTTCCACCCCCGCGGCAAAAGAGGGGTGTTCCAAAAGCGTGACCGTATGGCCGTGCAAAGCAAGGTCGGAAGCAACGGCAAACCCGCCGCTGCCGCCGCCGACAATCGTTATTTTCGACATGGATCCCTCTTTTACGTCAAAGGTGCGTGCTCGCGGGCGTACAGCCCCGTTTAAAACGGTTCCGGGTCAAAGCCGCGCCCGAACGCGCGATTCCAACCCGGAACATATGGGGGCAAGGCCCCTGAAAAACGTCGTGAAGACGACCTAGAATACTATGTTAACCCTGTCTTCCTGCTTGGTCTTGGTCCGCTCCACCGAGCCGATAACCCAGGCGGGCTGCTGCATGGCGCTAAGGCGGTGCATGATCTCGTCTTGATCTTCCTGGCTTACCACCAGCACATAGCCGATGCCGCAGTTGAAAATTTGCAGCATTTCCGGCCAAGTCAGCCTGCCCTGCTCCAGCATCCAGGTGAAGACGCACGGCATGGGCCAAGAGCCGAACTCGATACGCGCGGCGACCTGCTTGGGCAGCACGCGCGGTATGTTGTCGTAAAAACCGCCGCCGGTGATGTGGGCCATGCCTTTGATGGTCAGGTCGCGCATCAGTGCGCGCACGCATTCCACATAAATGATGGTGGGTTCCAAAAAAGCCTCGGCCACGGTTTTATCCGCGCCGGGCAGTTGATCGCCGCCCTTCAGGCCGCTTTCGGCAATCAGCTTGCGGGCCAGGGAATATCCGTTGGAATGCAGACCGGAGGAGGCAAGGCCGATCAGCACGTCGCCGACCTTGACGGAAGAACCGTCGACTATGCGGCTGTTGTCCACGATGCCCACGCAGAACCCGGCCACGTCGTCTTCGCCGGGGGCGTACATGCTGGGCATCTCCGCGGTCTCGCCGCCCAAAAGAGCGCAGCCCGCGCGGCGGCAGCCTTCGGCCACGCCGCTGACCACAGCGGCGGCCTTGTCCACGTCAAGCTTGCCCGTGGCGAAATAATCCAAAAAGAACAGGGGCCGCGCGCCTTGCACGATAACGTCGTTGGCGCTCATGGCCACAAGGTCTATGCCCACGGTGTCATGTTTGTCATATTCAAAGGCCAGCCGCAGCTTGGTGCCCACGCCGTCGGTGGAAGACACAAGCACAGGGGCCTCCATACCGGCCAGATCGGGCTTAAACAAACCGCCGAATCCGCCGATATCTGAATACACCCCTTGAATATGGGTGCTGGCGACCATAGATTTAATACGGGTAACCAGATCGTTTCCGGCATTGATGTCAACGCCCGATTCGGTGTAGGCTTTGGCCCTGGCTACTGCTTTCTTGGGAGGCATGTGTTTCTCCAAAAGAGGATGTTCAAATGAAAAGTATAGGCGTTTTACCCGCCCTGCGCAAGGGAAAGCACAAGGGACCCGACGGTCCTTCGGCCCGCGCGGCTGTCGGCTCCGGCCTGTGCGTTTTCGCGCTGGCGGTTCTTTGTAGCGTTATTTTTCCCGCGGCCGCCCTGGCCGCCGGCGGCATAGAGATGGGCGCCGGCAGGGAAGCGACCATCGGCACGGACCCCGCCACGGGCGACAGGGTCATGGGCACGCCGCCGCCCGTTCCGCAGCAGCAGGATCAGGGCCCGCAAACCGTCATCGTCGCGCCGGAAGTGGATTTGCGCCGCCCCGGCTACGGCCCCACCCCGCCCAGGCCCTATCCGCCGGGCCCGCGCCCGTATGGGCCGCCCGCACCGGGCGCGCCGTACCCCGGCAGGCGTTAGCGCGTGGCCGCCAGCGCCCTGCTCTGGGAAAGCGCGGCGGATGGATGCGTCCGCTGCCGGCTTTGCTCCCATTATTGCCTGATCGCCGACGGCGAAGCGGGATTTTGCCGGGTGCGCTTCAACCGGGAGGGCAAGCTGTATTCTCTGGCCGCCGACCGTATCGCGTCGGCCAATCCGGACCCTGTGGAAAAGAAGCCGCTCTTCCATTTTCTGCCGGGTACGCTTGCCTTTTCCGTGGGCACCCCGGGCTGCAACATGACCTGCTCGTTCTGCCAGAACCACGGCCTTTCGCAAGGCGGCCTTCCCGCGCGCGAACCGTTGCTGCACAGCCTGGAAGGGCACGGCCGCCGCATCGTGGAAGCCGCCCTGGCAGCGCGCGCCCGCAGCATCGCCTACACCTATAACGAGCCCACGGTGGCCGCCGAACTGATGCTGGCCACGGCGGAAAAGGCGTTGGCAGCGGGCCTGGCCAACATCCTGATCAGCAACGCCTATCAGAGCAAAGAGTGCATGGAAGCGTTGCGGGGTTTAATTCAGGCCGCCAACTTCGACCTCAAATCGTTCCGCGACGATTTTTACCAAACGTATTGCGGCGCCCGCCTGAAACCGGCGCTGCGCACCATTGAAACCGCCGTCTCTTACGGCTGGTGGGTGGAAGTGACCACCCTGCTCATTCCCGGCCGCAACGACACGGACGCGGAATTGCGGGACATGGCCCGCTTTATCAAAGAAAACCTGGGGGCGCATGTGCCCTGGCACATCTCGCGCTTTCACCCGACTTTTCGCCTGCTGGACGCGCCCGTCACTCCCGTGGCGGACCTGGAACGCGCCCACGCCATAGGCCGCGCCGAAGGGCTGCTTTTCGTTTACGCCGGCAACGTGCCGGGGCACGAGTCTGAAAGCACCCTCTGCCCGGCCTGCAACGCGCCGTTCATCCGGCGCCGGGGCTACCGCGTGGAGGCGCCCGCTTCCGGCAACTGCCCGCATTGCGGCAAAGCGGTTCCCGGGGTGTGGGAATTTCTTCCCCCCTCCCCCTCTTGACCTTCGTTTCGCCATTCACTATATGAGCGTCACTGGGGTTCTCTCCCACGGGAGGGCTTTTCGGTCATACGCCCGGACAGGCCGGCCGTACGCGGTATAGTGCACAACCATCAACCAACCATGTTCAACGAGAACCCCCATGAACTTTGTCGAAGCCACGGCTGAAGACACGGACACATTGGCTCACCTTATCAGAGCCTTTTATGACGAAGAACCCGACCTCCAATTGTTCGACCCGGAAGAATCCCGCCGCAGGGCCGCGGAAATCATCTCTCTGTCCAACAACCTCATCTTTCCTCTGCTCGTGCGGCAAGGCGACCAGGTCATCGGCCACGCCCTGATGGTGCCGTATTATTCCAACGAATTCGGCGGCCTGCTGGTCATGCTGGATGAGTTTTTTATCCTGCCGGAATACCGCAGCCACGGCGTGGGCGGCGAAGCCATTGAAAAGCTGAAAGCCTGGGCTGTGGACCAGGGTTACTGCGGCATGACGCTGGAGATAACCGACGCCAACAGCAAGGCGCTGCCCTTTTACGAACGGCACGGTTTCGCGGTGCCCCCGCGCAAAATCATGTACTGGTTCCCTGAACAGTGGACCAGAAAAACCCCCGGCGACTGCCTGGCGGGAAAAATCTGCGGAATCTGCCGGCCGGAAGCCGAAAACAAGCCCTGATCGGCGCGGCTTCACACCAGCTGCAGATAGCCCAGAAAATCGCTTTCCATGCCGTTTAGGCGGCAGTCTATATACCGTGATATATATTGAATGAAGGTCATGGACCGCCCGAAAACCGGGTATGCGGTCGCGTCACCGGCAAAAGGCAGGCCGTGATGCGCGGCTACTTTAGGGTGGATGGGCAATTCGAACCCTTCGTATTCCGCGCGAAAATTTTTGCGCACGTCGCCAGGCAAAGCAGGCAGGCCCAGGCGCGCCAGAATGCCGTCCGCAACATGCAGCAGCAGCGTTTCGCCGGGGTGGTTCACGGTCTGGAACAGCCGCTCTTCGCGCCAGCGCGCCGCGACCAGATCGGCGGTGGGCGCCACGCAGCCGCATTCTTGCTCTTTTTGCCGCTCCCGGGCCAGCGTTTCGCCCACTATCCCGTCAAAATCCGCCATTTTTTCCACCGGCCCGTGCAGATACACGCGCAAAATTTCCGGCTTGCCCGCGCCCGCGTCGATCAGCTTGTCCAGCAAAGTATCGCCGAAAGGCATGGCGCTGTCCGCGGTCCAGAACGGCCAGTATCCTTTAAAGAACATGTTGGGAAGGCACAGCGCCGCACACGAAGAAGGCAGGCGGGCCAGAAGCGCGTTTGACGCGAAATCGTCCCATTCCGCCCCGAGGTGTTGATACAGAAACAGCGTTGCCGTTTGCAGCGCTTCCCCAGGTATCGCCTCTCGTGTATAATTGGTATAATGACGCACGCGCCAGCGCCGGGCGAAGTCCGGCGACGCGGCCAGAAGCGCCGCGAGAGGCTCCCCCTGACAATTGGCGTGCAGAATGCACAGTTCGGGCGTATTTGTTCCGGCCATGGCCGGCCAAGCATAATCCAGGTGGAGGAACCATGCAAAGCTATTCATTCACCGCCACTGAATGCCGCATGCAAAAGGAAGAATCCGAAGGTTCGCCTGATGTCTATACCCTGGGCCTGGCCGATAAAGGGCCGGATCCGGAGCATTACATCATACTGCAGCAGGCTTCGGACCTCGATGAAGAGGACGCGGCACTGGGCATGGACGACGCCTATTTCGTCTCTTCTTTCTTTGAAGGCGACGGGTACGGCGTGGTGCAAGGCTACGCCCTTGAACCGGGAAAACTGGCCCTGCACTTCACCCGCGAGCACGCTCCCACGCTCGGCTACGATACGGTGGAGGTGCGTTTCGCCGATCATGTCGTCGATGTGGAAGAGCTGCGGGATTTTTTGGCCACCACCATCGGCATACCCGCTTTGTGAGATTCATATGCAAACCGCTGTCAGAGCACGCCGGGTAATTCCCCTGACCGGCGAAGGTTCCGCGCGTGGCGCTGCCTTGAACGCCCCGCTTCGCATCATAGACGACGGGGTTATCGTTGCGGAAAACGGCAGCGTATCCGCCGTGGAAAGCTATGCGGATTTTCGCCGCCGCGCGGGAACGCGGACGCAGGAAGTCACCGACCTGGGCGAGGTCACGCTGGTTCCCGGCCTTATCAACTGCCACACCCATCTGGAGTTTTCGCACCTTGCGGGCCAGACCCTGTGGGGGCATGGGTTTCTGGCCTGGCTGAACAGCCTGCGCCCGCTTATCGGCGCGGCGGATGAAAACATCGGTCCCGCCGTGATCCAAGCGGCCGCCGCCTTGCGGCGCTGCGGCACGGCTCATGTGGCCGACATCGTCACCCGCCGCCCGGACCTGGTCGCCCCGGCCCTGCACCGCGAACAGTGCAGCGCGACCCTGTTTCTTGAATGCATCCGCCACGACCCGGAGCTTCCCGGCAGGCTGACGGAACAGGCGGGCGTGCCGCTCTTTGCCGACAGCCCCCTGCCGCTGGTCTTTTCGCTGGCCGGGCACGCCCTGTATTCCACTTCCGGTGAAAACATGGCCGCCTGCAAGGCATGGTGCGACGCGCAGGGCAGAACCTTTTGCCTGCACCTGGCCGAGCACGAAGAAGAGCTGGAGTTTTTACAGACCGGCGCCGGTCCTTTTTCCGAGCTTATGTACGACCACCTGGTTCCCCGGACCTGGGTTCCGCCCCGCCGCCACCCCGTGGCGGAGGCGAAACGCCTCGGCCTGCTCTCGCCGGGCACGCTCGCCGTGCACTGCGTGCAGTGCGGCCCGGAAGAAGTCGCAACCCTTGCCGCAAGCGGCGCAGCCGTTTGCCTGTGCCCGCGCAGCAATGCGGCCATCGGCGTGGGCGAGGCCCCGGTAAAAGAGTTCGCAGCGGCGAACGCCCTTCTGGTTCTGGGTACCGACAGCCTTGTCTCCAACAGCGACCTTGACCTGTGGGGCGAGGCGCGGCTCTTGCTGCAAAAAAATATGCTGCCCGCAAACGCCCTTCTCCGTATGGCCACCGTAAACGGGGCTTGCGCTATGGGGCTTTCCGGGCGGCTCGGAACACTGGATAGGGGGTCCCGGTTCTGCTATAGTTCCATTCCGAACGATCTGGCGGCCTTTTTTAACTGAACGGACCGCCGGACCATACCGGGCGGCGCCTCGACCCGAGGACGGACCCGAACGTTACGGATGCGCTATGGAAAATTTTGTTTGGCCGCACAAGGATTTGATTGACGTCACCCAGTTAACCTCCGAACAAACCACATACCTGCTCGATTTGGCGGAACAGTTTCACGAAGTGAACACCCGCCCGGTGAAAAAAGTGCCAACCTTGCGCGGCAAGGGTCTGGTACTTTTTTTTGCCGAAGACAGCACCCGCACCAAGACATCTTTCGACATGGCGGGCAAACGCCTGTCGGCTGATACCTTTTCGCTGGGCAAGTCGGGCAGCAGCATGAACAAGGGCGAGAGTCTGAAAGACACCTCCCTCACCCTTGAAGCCATGAACCCCGACGTCATCGTCATCAGGCACCGCTCCAGCGGGGCGGCCCAGTTTTTGTCGGAGCGTCTGGCCTGCTCCATCGTCAACGCCGGCGACGGCTGGCACGCCCACCCCACGCAAGCCCTGCTGGACCTGTTCACCCTGCGCCGTTACTGGAACGGCACCCTGGCGGGCAAAAGCCTGCTGATCATGGGCGATATTGCCCACAGCCGGGTGGCCCGCTCCAACATTCACCTTTTGACCATGATGGGCGTGTCGGTGCGCATTTTCGCGCCGCGCACCCTGCTGCCCGCCGGGGTTTCCCGCTGGCCGGTCACTGTGTACCACGACCTGAAACAAGCGCTCAGAGACGTGGACGGCGTCATGTGCCTGCGCCTGCAAATGGAACGCATGCAGGCGGGCCTCTTGCCCGATATCAGCGAATATTCGTCTACCTTCTGTTTGACCAAGGGGCTTATGGAACTGGCAGCCCCCGGCGCGCCGGTCATGCACCCCGGCCCCATCAACAGAGGGACCGACATCGCGGCGGACCTGGCCGACTCGGTGGAAAGCCTTATTCTGCGGCAGGTCAACGCGGGCGTCGCCATTCGCATGGCTGTTCTGCTCGCGCTCTGCACCAGAAACGGCGTCGTTCAGGAGTGACCCATTTTGGCGTCATACTGCGTCAGACTCACCCCACGCGAAACTCGTGTATGTTTTATACACTTCGTTCCGCGCGGCGTTCGCCTTTCTTGTCTGACGCGCAAACTGGGCCACTCCCGCGAGTAGGTCCCAAACGCTCTACCAAGAACGGAGTTTCTCCATGTCCGAGCATACAACTACATTTATAGCGGGCGCCCTGCATCAGGGCTCGCCCGTTGATCTTCTGGTCAAAGACGGCCTGGTCGGCGAATTCGGCCCGGCCGGTTCCGTCAAAGCACCCGCCGGGGCGCAAAAGGTTGAAGCCAAGGGCCTGACCCTGCTGCCCGGCTTGATCGACGCCCACGTGCATTTGCGCGAGCCGGGTTTTGAATGGAAAGAGGATATCGCATCCGGCCTCTCCGCCGCCGCACACGGCGGTTTCTGCGCCGTCATGTGCATGGGCAACACCCGCCCGGTCAACGATAAAGCCGCCGTCACCCGGCTGATGCTGGATAAAGCGGCCAGCGCCCACCCCCACGGCCCGCGCCTCTACCCCATCGGCGCGCTGACCGTCGGCCTTGAAGGCACCGAACTCGCCCCCATGGGCGAACTCGCGGCCGCCGGCTGCGCGGCTTTTTCCAACGACGGCAGGCCCGTGGGCAACACGGAAATTTTTCGCCGGGGCATAGAATATGCCGCAATGTGGGGCAAGGTGGTCATCGACCACTGCGAAGACCCCTACATGGGCAAGGGCAGCCACATGAACGAAGGCTTCACCAGCGGTATGATCGGCATCAAGGGGCAGCCCACGGTGGCGGAAGCGCTGCACGTGGCCCGCGACATTCTGCTGGCCGAATACCTGGACCTGCCCGTGCACCTGGCCCACATCAGCTGCCGCCAGTCGGTGGAGCTGATCATCTGGGCCAAGAACAAGGGCCTCAAGGTCACGGCGGAAACCTGCCCCCACTATCTGTTCCTGACGGACGACCTTTTGGACGGCTATAATACCCTGGCGAAGGTCAACCCGCCCCTGCGCACGCCCGATGACGTGGCCTATCTGCGGGCCGCCCTGGCCGACGGGGTTTTTGACATGCTGGTCACCGACCACGCCCCGCACGCCGCCCATGAAAAAGAAGACCCCCTGGATGAAGCGCCCCAGGGCCTTATCGGCTTGGAAACGGCCCTGCCCCTGACCTGGGCCCTGGTTCGCGAAGGCGTCATCACCGAAAAGCAGGCCGTGGCGCTGTGGTCCGCGGGGCCGGCGAAAATTTTCGGCCTGCCGCTCAACAGCTTCACCCCCGGCGATACGGCCGACTTCACGCTCTTCAACCCGGAACAAGAGTGGACCGTCTGCCGCGAGACCATCCATTCCAAGAGCTGCAACACCCCCTTCCTGGGCAAAACCCTGCGCGGCAAAGTCACGGGGAACTGGGTCGGCGGCCACAAAGTCGTATAACGGCCAGCCCGACAAAGCATCACGGCAAACGGAGCCACTACCCTGGTTTGAGCTTGAAACATTCGGCTCGGGCTGTTACCAAAACCATATGCCTGCGCTACAGGCATATGGTTTTGTTTTTTACTGATTCCACCAGCCCTAAGGATCCGCTATGTCCCAAGACTTGCTGAAAACCGCCGTCATGGTCTGCAAATCCATCATGCGCAACGGCTATGACGCCTATATCGTCAATACGCCCCTGCAATACGAGCTGCACAAAGCCTTGCAGGATGACGAACTGGACCTGGCGACGGACGCCCCCCTTGAGGAAATTATCCGTATATTCCCGGCCGCGCGCGGCGGCGACGAAGAAGGGCTGATTGCCGTGCTGCGCGAAGAAGGCGCCCTGTTCCGCTTGTACCGCACCGATATATCCGAAGCTTCCCCGCCCCAGCGCGCGCTTATCCGCATCACCCCCAGCCTGCTGCAGCGCATGGAAAAGGCCGGAGCCCTGCCCAAGACCTCGCGCGGGCTCTTTACCCCGCCGGTGACCGTGCCCAACGACGGCTTCGCCGATCTTTCCACCGGCGTGGTGCGCCTGGTGGGCCTGCCCGATGAGGCGCTGTGGCGCAACAACCTGTTGGGTATACGCGCGCTGCGCCATGCGGCCAATTTCGGCCTGTCCATCGAGCCGAACACCTGGCTGGCCATCGCCCGTTCTTCTCAGCGCATTCTGGATTATGTGCCCATACGCGACATCATGGACGAATGGCGGCAGGTGCAGGCGCAAAACATGTGGCGCTTCGCCAAATTGCTGGTGGACTGCCAGATCATGCACGGCCTCATTCCCGAAGTGGCGGCCCTCTCGCTGCTGCGCCACAACCGGCCCGACGGCACCACCGAAAGCATTCTGGATTTCACCTTGAACTGCATGAAAGAATATCCGGAAGGCGAGTTCACCTATGACTGGATAGGCACTTTCGCCCTCTTGCTGCACAACGTTGGCAAGCTGGTCACGGCGGAACACCTGAACGGCACGTGGACCTTTTACCAGCACCACCAGGCCGGGGCGAAAATGGCCCGCAAAATCATGCGCGGCCTGCATTCGAACCAGGCGGACATCGACCTTGTCAGCCATTTGATCCAGCATCACATGCGCTTTCATTTTATGATGACCGACAAGGGCATACGCCGGTTCATGGCGCTGGAAGAAACCAGCCGCCTGATCCAGATGGCCCGGGCGGACATCAAGGCGCTGGGCGACAACTACACGGCCTTCAACCACAATATGAAATACCTCTCGCGGGCCGAAACCCCCGAGCAGATGCTTGAGCCGCTCCTCAACGGCAACGAGATCATGGAGCACACCGGCCTGACCCCCGGCCCGCACGTGGGCACCATCCGCGAGGCGCTGCTCAAAGCCCAGATCGCGGGTGAGGTCACCAACGCCCAGGCCGCCGTGGAATACGTGCGCCGCCACGCCAGAGAAATGGGCCGCGCGACAAGCGCGTCATAAGGCTACACGCCTCCCTTGCCAAAAGGCGCAGGGGTGGTTATTTTGTGGTAGTACGTAAATATACGCCGTCATGGCGCATACCCTGTAAGGAGAAACCAACATGTTCCAACGCCCCACTGATGTCATCACCTCCCGCGCGGAAGTCACCAACGCGTTCATGCGCGGCGTGTACTTGTGGATGACCATCGGGTTGGCCGTTACCGCGGCGTTCGCGTATCTGACCCTGTACAATTCGGCCATGTTCCAGTTCGTGTTTGCCAACCGCTTCGTCTATTTCGGCCTGCTTATCGCCGAAGTGGCGCTGGTCTTCGTCATCAGCGGCGCCATCAACAGGCTATCCGGCACGGCGGCCACGGGCCTCTTCCTGCTCTATAGCGCATTGAACGGCGTCACCCTTTCCGCCATCATGGTGGTCTATACCTCGCAATCTGTGTTCCAGGCCTTTTTGACCGCAGCCGGCATGTTCGGCGCAGTCAGCATTTACGGCCTGGTAACCAAGCGCGACCTGACGGGCCTGGGCAGCTTCATGATGATGGGCCTCTTCGGCATCATCATCGCCATGATCGTCAACATCTTCGTGGGTTCCAGCACGATGAGCCTGGGCATCAGCATCCTCGGCGTCATCATCTTCCTGGGCCTGACCGCGTTCGATACCCAGTATCTGCGCAACATGGGCGAATCCGCCCCCATGGACGACGGCACGGCCATCCGCCGCGGCACCATTCTGGGCGCGCTCAAGCTGTACCTCGATTTTATCAACATCTTCCTCTTCCTCCTGCGCCTGATGGGCGACAGGCGGTAAAAACGAAAACCGGGGAGGCTCCGCCTCCCCAAACCCCTCCGCCAGGGGACTGAGTCCCCTGGACCCCCATTAGCGGCGGGTATTTTTTGCGGGTCAAAAAATACCCGCCGTTTATATGGGTTCCAAGGGGCGCGGCCCCTTGGCAGGGGGTTCGGGGGACGGCGTCCCCCGCTATCCCGTAGGCTCTATGAACATCTCGTCACTGCAACGCCGTTTCCGACCCTTGCTGCGCCCCGCCGCCGCCCTGTATGAGGCGGCCATGCGTTTACGCGCGTCCGGCTATGCAAAAGCATCCGAAAAAAACAAAGCATACCGGGCCGCCTGCCCTGTGGTCTCCGTGGGCAACATCGCCTGGGGCGGCAGCGGCAAAACTCCCATTGTCGGCTGGCTGCTGGATTGGGCGGCCCAAAACGCCTTGGAAGCCGTGGTATTGACGCGCGGCTATAAAGCCGCGCCGCCGGAATTGCCCTACCCGGTGCGGCCCTATTCCGACGCGGCATCCGCCGGTGACGAGCCCCTTTTTCTGGCCCGCAAGCACCCGAAAGCCCTGGTCATCGTCGACCCCAAACGCCGCCGGTCCGCCGCCTGGGCCGAAGAAAACGCCGCGCCGCATTTGTTCGTGCTGGACGACGGCATGCAGCACATGGATATGGGGCGCGACATCAACCTGGTGCTGCTGCGGCCGGACGACCTGCTGACGGACTGGGGCCAGGTCATCCCCGCCGGGCCCTGGCGCGAAGGCGCATCAGCCCTTGCCCGGGCGGACGCTTTTTGCATCAAGGCGGACCCCGCACTCCTTTCCGCCCTTGCCTCCGCTGCCGAGTTGCGTTTGAAAACCTACGGCAAACCGTTGTTCAGCTTCCACCTTGCGCCGAACGGCCTTTCGCGGCTCTGCGAAAACAGCGGCGATCCGGAACGGATTTCCGACCTGCAAGGGCGCGATTACGCCCTGGCCTGCGCCGTGGGCAGCCCCGGCCAGGTGCAGGAAACGGCAAAAAACCTGCTGGGCAAAGACCCCGCCGTCCGCAAATTTTTTCCCGACCATCATGCCTTTACGGCGGCAGACGCCGAAAGCCTGGCCACGCAGAATCTGCCTGTGGTCTGCACCGGCAAAGACGCGGTCAAACTGTTGCCGTTATTGCCCCGCTTCGGCCAGACTCCGGTCTGGGTGCTGGAGGTGGCGCTGCGTTTCGGCCCCGCGTTGTTCACCAACGACACTTTTGAATCCTGGTGGGCCGGGCAGTGGCAGCGCCTTACCCCGGGACGCTGAAACACCCGCCACCCCATACTATGAAGAAGAAAAAACATTCCGCCCCTTCTCCGGCCGAATTTTCCGGCGCGGCCGGTGCGACCGGCGCGGCCATCATCGAAGCCTTGAAACGGGTGCACAAACCCTTGCGCCTGGACGATTTTCTGCGCGTCTTCGCGCTGCCCCGGCGGCAAAAGAAAAGCCTGGAAGCGGAACTGGCCGCCCTGCTTGATTCCGGCGAACTGCTGCGCCTTGCGGGCGGCGCCTACTGCCTTGCCTCCGGCCTTAAAGAAGTGACCGGCACTCTGCACATGCAGCGTGCCGGCATCGGGTTCGTTCTGGCCGACCCGCCGCAACAGGGTGAAATTTTCATCAGCCCGCAGCATCTGGCGGATGCCTGGCACGGCGACCGCGTCGCGGTGACGCTGTTTCCCGGCCGCCGGGGCAAAAACAGGGATGGCCGCATCGCCCGCGTGATCGAACGCGCACGCAAGGAGCTGGCCGCGCGAGTCGTGCGCCGCATGGCGGACGGCGGTTTTCTTACGGAATCCACCGACGCGCACGTCAGCGCCCTTTTTTTGACCGACTGCTCGAAACTGCCCGCGCCGCCCGGGCGCGACGCGCTGCTGCGCATCCGCCCCGGCGAGCGCAAAGGTCCGGATTTGTGGCAGGCCGAGGCTCTGGCTCTCTTGGGCGACGAAGAATCTCCCCAGGTGCAGGAAGAGCTGGTCAAGGCGGAGCATGCCATACCGCGCTCTTTCCCCGCCGACGTGCTGGCTGCGGCCGCGAATCTGCCCGCCGAACCGGCAAAAGCTGACATGGAAGGCAGAAAAGACCTGACCCATATCCCCTTTGTGACCATCGACGGCGCGGAAGCCAAAGACTTTGACGACGCCGTGCATGTGGAGAAAAAAGGACGTGCCTTTCTGCTGCGCGTGGCCATCGCGGATGTGGCCCACTATGTGGCGCCCCGCTCCGCCCTGGATACGGAAGCCCTCTCGCGCGGCAACTCCTACTACTTCCCCCGCTCGGTTGAGCCCATGCTGCCCGAAGCGCTCTCCAACGGCCTGTGCAGTCTCAACCCCCATGTCCCGCGCCTGGTCATGGTCGCGGAAATGACTTTTGACGCGAACGGCAACCCCGGCAAAGAAGAATTTTATGCCGCCGTCATCCGCAGCGCCGCCCGCCTGACCTACGACGGCGTGCGCGATGCGCTGGAAGACCGGGGAGACGGCGTTCCCCAGGCGCTTCTGCCCATGTTGAAGCTGGCGCACGAACTGGCGCGCATCCTGGCGGCAACCCGGCGCGAACGCGGCAGTTTGGACTTCGAGCTGCCGGAACCCCGCTGCGTGTTCGGCAAAGACGGCTCCATCACCGCCATCGTGCCGCGCGACAACCACTTCATTCATAAACTTATCGAAGTCTTCATGGTCGCCGCCAACGAGGCCGTGGCCCGTTTTCTGACCCGCGCGGGCAGGCCGCTTTTATATCGCGCCCACCCCGCGCCCGACCCGGACAAACTGAAAAACCTGTTCACCCTGCTGGCCATCAGCGGCCTGGCCGCCGCAAAGCCCGGCGAAGACGGTGTCAGGGTGCAGCTGGAAAACCCCAGCCCCAAGGCCTTGCAGGCGATTCTGGACGGCGTCAAAGGCTCGCCGTCAGAATACCTCATCAGCCGCGTGGCGTTGCGGACCATGATGCAGGCGGGCTACACCCAAGACCTGGAAGGGCATTTCGGCCTTGCCTCCGACTGTTACTGCCATTTTACCTCCCCCATCCGGCGCTATGCGGATCTGGTGGTGCACCGCTCGCTGAAAGCCGCGCTGAACCTGCCGGACGCCGCCCCCCTGCCGGGCCGCAAGACGCTGCAAGGTATAGCCGACCACATCAACGCGACCGAACGCACGGCCATGGACGCCGAGCGCGAAATGTTCCGCCGCCTGTCGACTCTCTATATGAAGGACAAAGTCGGCGAAGAATTCGACGGGATCATCTCCGGCGTGACGGATTTCGGCATCTTCGTGGAACTGACCGGGGTCATGGCCGAAGGCATGGTGCGGCTGATGACCCTTGCCGACGATTATTACGTCTATTACCCGGAACGGTTCGAACTGCGCGGCGAACGGGGCGGACGCGCGTTTCGCCTGGGCCAGAGCCTGCGGGTGCGGGTGACGGATGTGAACCTGACGCGCCAGGAAATCAACCTGGAAATAACCGGCGCTGACGCCCCTCGGTCAGCACGGCCTGCGAGATCAGGGCGGCCCGGACGGAGCGCACAACCCGGACAACCTGAGCGCACCGGGCGTACCGGACAGACCGGACGCGGGCCGCGCAGGGGCGGCGGCAACGGCCGGGGGAACGGCAACGGAAAGAGCGGCGGCAAAAATAGCGCCGCCAACGGCAAACGCGGCAGCCGCGTTTCGGGCAATGGCCGTAAAAAGAAACGCTGAACAAAACCCCCGCGAAAGCGGGGGTTTTGTGATCCCAGATCCTACGGCCCCCCGAACGGGGCCTTTCGCCTTACACCACGGAATCGAGCTTGTTGCCGATACCCGCCGCATTCAGCACGGTCTTTTGAAAGTCATAGTCGGCATTCAGCTTCATGCCGCCCGTGCCGTTGGGCACGCTGTTCAGCTTATCCAGGGTCTTGCTGATAACTTGCGCGCCGGTGGTGTCTTTAAGGGCCCCGGCGGCGACAGCCCCGGAAATGCCCGCTCCTGCAGCATCCATAATACGCTCCTTGTAAGTGATGGATATACGGTCGTATCGGCAAATACCGGCAAAACTATAACCACAACTGTCAAACAGCGCTCTGCCCCGTACCGGAAAACGGAAAAGCTTGCCTTTCGCCTCAGCCGGCCCGCAGCTCAATGACCAGGCGCTCCAGGGCCTTGGTCTGTTCCAAAAGCTCAAGCATGCCCTTGGTGGAATGTTCCATGGCGGTCACGGTTTCCATGGCGATGCGGTTGACGTCCTCGACGCTGCGGTTGATTTCCTCGCTTGTGGCGGACTGCTCAGCCGAAGCCGTGGCAATGGACGTGATCTGGCTTCTGGTTTCATCCGAAAAATGCACGATGGCGCGCAACGCCTCGCCCGATTGCCGGGTCAGCCCCGTCGTGGTCGCCATGCCCGCCACGGTGGCGTCCACGGTGCTGATGTTATGTTCCGTGTCCCGCTGAATGCCGGAGAGCACGTTGCCCACTTCTTTTGTGGCGTTCATGGTTTTTTCCGCAAGCTTGCGCACCTCGTCGGCGACCACGGCGAAGCCGCGCCCCGCTTCCCCGGCTCTGGCCGCCTCGATGGCCGCGTTGAGCGCCAGCAGGTTGGTCTGGTCCGCGATATCGGAAATGACCGTCAGCACTTTGTCGATATCCTGCACCCGCGTGCCCAGACGGGCCATGGCCTCTTTGAGTTCTTCCGTGTTTTTCAGCACCTGGGCGATCTGGCGGTCCACATCCGCCACTTTGGCGGCGCCCTGCTGCGCCTGCTCCCCGGCTTTGTCGGCTATGCCCGCGGCGTTGGAGCTGTTTTGCGCCACCTCAAGCACGGTCGCGTTCATTTCTTCCATGGCCGTCGCGGCCGAGGCAAGACGGGCGGATTGCTCATGCGCGCCGCGGTCCGCTTGCGTCAATTCAGCGGAAATACCCTGCGTGACGGAAGACAGCACAGCCACAACTTCACTGATGCGCTCCGCCGCGGCGGCCATGCCGTCCCGCTTGGCCTGTTCGGCCAGTTTGCGGGCCGCATCGGCTTCCGACATGGCCGCGCGCGCTTTTTCAGCTTCCTGCCGGGCCGATTCCGTGGCCGCATCGGCCTTGCCTATCATCGTATTGATCGAGGCAAGCATGGCTTTCAGCGCCTGGGCCAACGTGCCGAATTCATCAGCCCTGGCCATGGCGAGGTCTGAATCCAACTCACCGGCGGCCACGCGCTGGGCAAAATCCACCGAACGCCCCAACGGGCCGGTTATATCGCGCACGATGCGCCAGGCCAGTAAAAGCGTGCCCGCCATCACGGCCACGGCCATGCCCAGGGTGACATAAAAATTCCGCTGCGCAACGCCCGCCTGCGTTTGGGCCAGCTTTTCAAACCCTTCGCTCATGGCGGTCCCCACGTCGTGCAACGCGTTGATATAGGCGGTGGAAGCCGCGAACCACAATTTCGGGTCGCCTTCAAGCTTAGGCGCATCCAGGCTGTCAAACACCCGCCCGCGCAGCTCCGCCACTTTCGCCCTGAGCGGTTCGGCCTGCCTGGAATACACGGCCCTGACGGCAGGCGTCGCCCCTTCAAGCGAGGTTCTCAAATATTCGTTCTGCAGGGCCACCCGCTCGGTCCACGACCTGTACAGCGTCTTGCTGAACGAACCGGTGGAAAGCGCCGCGTTCAGCATGGCCCGTTCCTGGCCCGCGAATTCTTTGGCGCTGACGAAATCGAGAAAATCAGACGCCCGGGCATACATTGCCGCATCTTCGCAATAGTCCAGAACGCCGCGCAAGACGCCCTGCAACTGTCCTATGGTCTCGGAGTACCCGGCGATAACCTCTTCCACGGGAATTTGCAGCCCGTCGATGCGGCTACGCAACCCGCCCAGCCAGTCCAGCCGGGCCAGCAGCGGTTTGAAAGAGGCGTTCAGCCGGGCCGAGGGGTTGCTTGCGCTGAACGCGGCCATCTTTTCTTCCAAAGTTTTGCGCAAAGCCCCGGTCGCCCGGCGCTGATCCCGCAGCTCACTGGCGAAAACAGCACCTTTACCCGCTGTGAACCCCGCGGAAACGCCCCGTTCCTTCTGCAGTTCGTGAATAAAACCGCCCGTAGCGGAAGAAAGGGCCACAAGGTCGACAGCCGCGGCCATGGATTGCCACTCGCGATAGCGATCCAGCGCGTTGCCGGTGGAGAGGAAGAGTAATGCCGCCACAGGGATGGCAAGCAGAACGAAAAGTTTTGAGCGGACACGAATATTTTGCAGCATAGTAAAACCTATATTGCTATTTTACACTTTTATGGCCGATCTGAACTAATGCAGTAAGCGCACTTCGTCAAATCAAAAACCGCGGGCGGGGGCACGTTTGAAAAAAAAAGACCCCCCCCGCGCCGTGAGGGCGGGTTTTTTAAGAGGTGT
>JAVBNL010000013.1:0-19657 GCA_031551515.1 Desulfovibrionaceae bacterium | reverse complement strand
GCCCTCCGACGCCCCACACCCCCCCGCCCGGCCGGGGGCGCGCCGGGCGCCCCCCCCCGCGGGCGGGGGGGGTGGGCGCGGCCCCCCCCCAATATGCGTAAGGAATATTTATGAAAATAACGGTGTTCGGCGGAGCCGGCTTTCTGGGCTCCCACGTCTGCGACAAACTTTCAGAGGCGGGCCACGCGGTCACGGTGGTGGACATTCGCCCTTCCCCCTGGCTGCGGCCGGACCAAACCATGGTCACCGGCGACGTGCTGGACGAGACAATGGTGCGCGGCGCGGTGGCGGGCGCGGATGCGGTCTATAATTTCGCGGGCATCGCGGATATCGGGGAAGCGGGAAGTCGCCCCATCGATACGGTCAAATACAACGTGCTGGGCAACGTGGTCATTCTTGAGGCCTGCCGTTTGGAAAAGACGCCCCGTTTCGTGTTCGCCAGTTCCCTCTACGTCTACAGCAAAGACGGCGGCTTTTACCGTTGCAGCAAACAGGCGTCGGAACTGTATATCGAGAACTATCACCGCATGCACGGCTTGCAGTACACCATTTTGCGGTACGGTTCCTTGTACGGCCCGCGGTCGGACAACCGCAACGCCATTTACCGTTTCGTGCGCGAAGCGCTGGAAACGGGCCGCATCAAATATTTCGGCAAACCCACGGCCCTGCGCGAGTATATCCATGTGGAAGACGCGGCCCAGTGCAGCGTGGAAGTGCTGGACCCCAAATACGCCAACGAGCATATCGTGCTTTCCGGCACGCAGCCCATGCGGGTGGGCGATCTGTTGAAAATGATCGCCGAGATGCTGGGCAGGGATATTCCGTTTGAATTTCTGGCCGAGGGACAGACCGGGCATTACGAGATAACGCCCTACTCTTTCAACCCCCAGATCGGCAAAAAGATGACCCCGCGCCTGACCATGGACCTGGGCCAGGGCGTTTTGCATATGATCGAGCAGGTTCACAAGGAACTGCACCCCGAATACACAACGACCATGGGCTATCTGGTCAAAAAGGACGAAGCATGAACATCATCGCCATCATCCCCGCCCGCATGGGCTCTTCGCGTTTTCCCGGCAAACCGCTGGCCGACATTCACGGCGTGCCCATGGTGGGGCATGTGACCTTTCGCGCGGCCATGAGCAAAACCGTCACCGCAACCTACATCGCCACCTGCGATCAGGTGATCATGGACTATGCGGCCAAAGCGGGACTCAAAGCCGTTATGACCGCCGACACCCACACCCGCTGCACCGACAGAACCGCCGAAGCCCTGCTGAAGATCGAAAAAGAGACGGGCAAAAAAGCGGACATCGTGGTCATGATTCAGGGCGACGAACCCATGGTTACCCCGCAGATGATCGACGCGGCGGTTGAGCCCATGCTGCAAGACCCTTCCATCAACGTGGTCAACCTGATGGCCGACCTTGCGGACGATACGGAATTTGAAGACCCCAACGAAGTGAAGGTGGTCACCGACCTTAAGGGCGATGCGCTGTATTTCTCGCGCGAGCCTATCCCGTCGCGCCGCAAGGGCACCCCCAAAGTGCCCATGAAGAAGCAGGTCTGCATCATCCCCTTCCGCCGCGACTATCTGCTGCATTTCAACGCCATGCCCGAAGCGCCGCTAGAAATCATCGAGTCCGTGGACATGATGCGCATTCTGGAAAACGGCGAAAAAGTGCGCATGGTGCCGATTTCCGAGCGCACGCTCAGCGTGGATACGCAGGAAGATCTGGCCCGCGTGCGCGAAATGATGAAAAACGACCCCCTGAATAAAAAATACTCATAATTGCGGGTGCAGGGGGTGTGGCCCCCTGCCGGGGATTCCAAAGGGGCAGCGCCCCTTTGGACGCCGGAGGCGTATCATATGGACATAAAAACCCGCATAGCCTTGCAAGGGGCGGAACTCTGGCGCGGCCTCTTCGGGTGGATACCCGGCGGGCCGGGCACGGTGTTGCGCCGCCTGGCCTATACGCCGCTCTTTGGGGCCGCCGGTTCCTTTCGCAGCGGTGTGGGCGTGGTCATTCAGGGTTTTCGCAACATCCGCATCGGCAAGGGCTGCGGTTTCAACCGCCACTCTTCGCTCTACGCGGCGCGGGGCGAGATCACCCTGGGCGACAACGTGTTTCTGGGCGATTTTTCGTCCATCAACGCCAACGACGCGCTGATCCGCATCGGCAGCAACGTGGCCATAGGCCCCATGACCGTGATTCAGGGCGCCAACCACCGTTTCGACCGCCTGGACATTCCCATTACCGAACAGGGCCACATCGAATCATCGGTGATTATTGAAGATGACGTCTGGATTAGCGCGCACGTGACCATTCTGCCAGGCTCTGTCATTCGCAGCGGGGCCGTGGTGGGCGCGGGCGCGGTTGTGCGCGGTGAAGTTCCCGCCCTGGCCGTGGTGGGCGGCGTGCCCGCGAAAGTATTGAAGTACCGGGGAGAGCGGGCCTAAACGGCCGCGGGACGCGACCCCGAGCGTCATTTTACGAGGTAATCACATGAAAGTAGCCGTCACCACATCATCGTTCGCCGAATTCAGCGACGAACCCCTGCGCCTCTTACGCGCCAAGGGGCTTGAAATCGTTCTCAACCCCCACGGCCGGGCGCTGACCGAAGACGAAGCCATAACCGTGCTGGCCGGCTGCGACGGGGTCGCGGCGGGCACGGAACCGCTGACCCGCCGGGTCATGGAAGCGCTGCCCCAGCTTAAAGCCATCGCCCGTTGCGGGGTGGGCATGGACAGCGTGGATCTCGCCGCCGCCAAAGAACGCGGCATCATCGTCAGCAATACGCCGGACGGCCCCACCAGAGCGGTCGCCGAATTGACCCTGGCTTTCGCCTTGGATCTCTCCCGTAAAGTCCGGTTGATGGACGCCGAACTGCGCGGCGGCACCTGGAAAAAGCGCATGGGCGGCCTGATCGAAGGCAAGCGCGTGGGCATAATCGGATACGGCCGCATCGGCCGCGCAACCGCGAAGCTGTTCGGCCTGATGGGCTGCGAGGTCGCCTTCTTTGACCCCTTTGTGGAAAAAGGGGAACACCCCAAGATGGACCTGCCCGCGCTGCTTGAACGCTCCGACATCGTCAGTTTGCACTGCGCCAAGCCCAAAGACGGCAAGGCCGTGCTGAATGCAGCGGAACTGGCCCGCCTGCCCGAAGGCGCGCTGGTCATCAACGCCGCGCGCGGCGGGCTGGTTGACGAAGCAGCTTTAGCGGAAGCCCTGAAAGGCAAACTGGGCGGCGCGGCGCTGGACGTGTTTGAAAAAGAGCCCTATTCCGGCCCGCTGACAGCGCTGCCCAACGTCATTTTGACCCCGCACGTGGGGTCCTATGCCAAAGAAGCTCGTATCGGCATGGAAGTGGACACCATAAAAAATCTGATTAGAGACCTAGGGTTGTAATTATGCCGTAGACCGGCGCCCCTCTTGCTCCCTCTTTATAACTGCGGGTCAAGGGGGGCGCGGCTCCTGCGAGGACAGAGCCCCGCATAGACATTCTGACTGTGAGGACCGCATGGCCTTAGCCTGCATCGTTTTTGACTGCGACGGCATCATTCTGGACAGCGTGGACGTCAAAACCCACGCCTTCGCCCGCGTGGCGGAACCTTTTGGCGCATCCGCCCGCGACAGGCTGGTGGAATACCACACCCTGCACGGCGGGGTCAGCCGCTTTGAAAAATTCGCCTGGCTGATCCGCGAGGAAAAAGGCCGCGACATCACGCCGGAAGAATCAAAGCGCATGGGCGAAGATTTCGTGCGCTATTGCCTGGAGGGGGTGGAACAAAGCCCCTTTGTGCCGGGGTTTATGGATACCCTGAACCACTGGCACGGCCGCGTGCCCCTATATGTGGCTTCCGGCACGCCGCACCAGGAACTGGTAGAGGTGCTGACCCGCCGGGGTATCGCCTCGAAATTCGCGGGCATTTACGGCACCCCGCCGGCCAAGGCGGCGCTTTTGCAAACCATCGTGCTCAAAGACGCCAAGGTCGATCCCAAGGCCACGGTCATGGTCGGCGACTCCACAACCGACCTGGATGCCGCCATCATCGTGGGCACCCTGTTTTACGGCCGGGGCGCGTTCTTTGAAAACGGCCCCTGGCCCTGCTACAAAGACCTGACCAGGCTGAACGAATATTTGGAAACGCTGGCTGCAAGCTGACAAGGAACTGTGCTGCTATGAAAACGTATCTGGTAACCGGCGTGGCCGGCTTCATCGGCGCGGCCGTGGCCCGCGCCCTTTTGGACCAGGGGCATCAGGTCGTCGGCGTGGACAACCTGACCACCGGCTTTCGCGAAAATATCCCGGCGGGCGTCGAATTTTACGAAGCCCAGTGCCAGGATGCGGACCTGTATGCGAAAAGGCTGCCGCAAAAACCCTATGCCGCCATTTTCCATATCGCCGGGCAGAGCAGCGGCGAGATCAGCTTTGACGACCCGGCCTATGACCTGCGCACCAATGCGGAATCCACGCTGCATCTCTTGAAATTCGCCCTGGTCTGCAAATGTTCGCGCATGATTTACGCCAGCACCATGTCGGTGTACGGCATTCAGCCCGATGTGCCGGTGCGCGAAGACGCCCCCACCTTTCCTCAGTCTTTTTACGGGGTGGGAAAACTCGCCAGCGAGCATTACCTGCGCATTTACGAACAATACGGCATCCGCTCCACCGCGCTGCGGCTCTTTAATGTTTACGGGCCGGGGCAAAATATGCAAAACTTGCGGCAGGGCATGGTCAGCATCTTTCTGGCTCTGCTGGCGGATACCGGCCACGTTCACGTCAAGGGCAGCTCCGAGCGCTACCGCGATTTCGTATATATCGACGACGTAGTGCGCGCCTTTCTGCTCTGCCTCGACCACCCGGCATCCGAAGGCAGGGTTCTGAACATCGGCGGTTCCGGCCGCGCCACCGTCGGCACCCTGGTGCAGATGCTGTTCAAAGCCCACGGCGGCGGCACCGTGGAGTATTCCGGATCCACCGCCGGCGACATTCACGGCATTCACGCCGATTCTTCGGCCGCCAAAGCGGCTCTGGGCTATGTGCCGCAGGTGTCTCTCGAAGAGGGCATAAGCCGCATGTACGCTTGGTACGCCAAGGTTCGCTGAGGCTGCGGGCCTTTTGCTCCCTGCCTGCGTCAGAAAACAAAAACTTCGCAGCCTCAACGAGCCTGAAGAAACTTTTAGCGAGGTTCACTATGAAACCGCACGGCAAAGCCAAAGAACTTTTTGACGCGTTTTCGCGCATCAATGCCAAGGCCTATCAGAACCCGCGCCTGGTTTCCTGCCCGCTTCTCTCCAAAGCCCCCAACTATGACGAGGTGCTGCGCCGCTTTCTGACCGCGGCGCCCATACGGCCCGTCAGTTTTGTGCAGATTATCGACCTGACCCTGCGCCATTACCTGATCAACGCCGCCCACCTGCTCTTTCTGCTGCTGGGCAAAATCGCCCTGCGCCTCTCCGGCTGGAAAGGGCCGGACCTGAAGGCGGGCGTAAAGAAACTGCTGCTGCTCGACACCTTTCTGGTCATGCCCAAAGTTATCGAGCGCAAACGCTTCACCGAACTCTATCTGCCCGGCCTTACGGATGCGGCATCTGATCGCGGCTGGAAAAGCGTCTACCTGTTCCGCCTGTACGGCAGCCGCGACCCGCGCAAGCTCTACAGCGCCTTTTCCGTGCTGCGCGACGAGAATGTGGCCGGCCTGACCGAGCTGCACCTGTTCACGCTCGCCGACTGGCTGCGCCTGGTCAAGCACTGGCTGCTCTATCCCGTGGCCCATTGGGGCCTTATCCGTTCGTTGAAAAACGCCGTGCCCGGCTCACCTGAAAGCTACATCCGCGATGCGCTCATCCATTGCCTGCCCGGTTGCCACATGATCGGCGAAGCCAGAAGGCTGGCCGCCCGGCGCCTGGCCGCGGGGCTCTCCGCCGAGACCAAGAAGGAAGCCCGCGTCATTTCCTGGTATGAAAACCAGACCGTGAACAAGGCGTTCCACCTGGGCCTGGCGCAAGACGCGGGCATCGCCGGGCGCAAAATTCCGGTCACGGCCGCGCAGCTTCTGGTCTGGCCCGACACCCTGCTCAACAACCACGCGGACGATGCGGAAGTTCCCAACCACCTCTGCCCCGACAAGGTGCTGGTCAACGGCGCGTATTTCCTGCCGGAAGAATCGGCGCAAAATTATGCCGTGGGCCCTTCCATGCGCTATGGCGAGCTGTTCGCCCAGAGCATGCTGACCCCTGACCCGCAAAAGCCCATTCTGGTGCTGCTCTCATACCACCCCACGGAGACGGAACGCATTTTGCGCCTGGTGAAGGATGCGGGCATTGCGGATACCGTGGCCTACAAGTTCCACCCGGCCACCAGACCCGAAGAGTACCGCCAACTGCTGCCCGCGAACCCCCGCCTGCTGGACGGCCCCTTGTATTCCGTCCTGCCCGAAGCCTCTCTGGTGCTGGGCGCGGGGTCCGGCTCCCTGGCCGAAGCGGCCGCCCTGGGCCTGCCGGTCATCAACGTGGACGACCCTCTGGGCGTCGACGGCCTGGGCCTCAATTACCTGCCGGAACAGGGGCGCGGCACCTTGTGGCTGAGCGTGCGCGAGGCGGCGGAACTGCCCGGGGCCATAGAAATCCTGCAGCAGGCCATGCCCGCGGCCAAGCGCAAGAAGGAGGTCACGGCTTTTCGCGATCTGCTCTTTACGGAACCAACGGCCGCGCGTATAGCCGAGGCCTTTGATTTGGAATAGGCGAAAGCAGGGCCCCGCCCTGCACCCGCAAGGGGGCTTGGCCCCCTTGACCCCATATCGGGTGTGCGGGGGCATCATGCCCCTGCCAGGGGAGTTTGAGGGGCAGCGCCCCCTCAGTAACCTCAAAAGAGAAACCACTATGCACGTCGTCATTTTCTGCGGGGGCAAAGGCACCCGTCTGCGCGAAGAAACCGAAAGCAAACCCAAACCCATGGTCGAGGTGGGCGGCCGCCCCATCATCTGGCACATCATGCAGCGCTATGCCAAATACGGGCACAAAGATTTCGTGCTGCCGCTGGGCTACAAGGGCGAAGTCATCAAACAGTATTTTTACGAATACCGCATGCGTAATGCCGACTTCACCGTGGATCTGGCCACCGGCGACGCCACCTTCCATAAAAACAACATGCATGACTGGCGCGTGACCCTGTGCGAAACCGGCGAAGAAACCCAAAAGGGCGGCCGCCTCAAACGCGTGGCCAAATACCTGAGCGGGGAGCGCTTCATGGTCACTTATGGCGACGGCGTGGCCGACATCGACCTGGACGACCTGCTCAAATTCCACAAAAGCCACGGTAAACTGGCCACCTTTACCGGGGTGCGCATGCCTTCGCGGTTCGGCACGGTTGATACCGACGAGGCCGGCAACGTCACCAGCTGGCAAGAAAAACCCATGCTCAACCAGTACACCAACTGCGGCTTTTTCGTGTTCGAACGCGCGGTGCTGGATTATCTGACCGAAGACGAAGAGTGCGACCTGGAAAAAGCGCCCATGGAAAAACTGGCCGGCGAAGGCCAGCTTGCCATGTACCGGCACCCCGGTTTCTGGCAGTGCATGGATACCCTGCGCGACTATCAGCTTTTGAACGAGCTGTGGGACAAGGGCAACACCCCCTGGATGCGTTAAAAAGACGCCTTTTTATATTTTTGAGGAAATAACGTCATGTTCGCAAACGCCTATTTCGGCAAACGCGTTTTTGTTACCGGCCACACGGGTTTCAAAGGCTCCTGGCTGGTGGAGTGGCTGCTCTCGCTCGGGGCAACGGTCGGGGGGTATTCCTTGGGTTTGCCCTCAAACCCAGCCAACAGCGCCGTTTTGGCGCAGAAAGAGCGCATCGCGGAATACACCGGCGACGTGCGCGACGCGGCCTATCTGGCCCAGGCGGTAGCCGAATTCAAACCCCAGGTGATCTTTCACATGGCGGCGCAGGCCCTGGTGCGGCCATCCTATGAAGACCCGGCCGGCACCTTCGCCACCAACGCGATGGGCACCCTGAACCTGCTCGAAGCCGTGCGCAAAACGCCGGGGGTTGAGGCTGTCGTCTGCATCACCAGCGACAAGTGCTATCGCAATGACGAATGGGTCTGGGGTTATCGTGAAACCGACCATCTGGGCGGCGAAGACCCCTACAGCGCATCCAAAGCCTGCGCGGAAATCATCGCCCATTCGTATTTCAAGTCGTTCTTTAAAGACGGGCCCCGCATGGCCACCGTGCGCGCGGGCAACGTCATCGGCGGCGGCGACTGGGCATCTGACCGCATCGTGCCCGACTGCGCCAAATCCTGGGCGGCCAAAGAGCCGGTCAGCATTCGCAGCCCCTGGGCCACGCGGCCCTGGCAGCACGTGCTTGAGCCGCTCTCCGGCTATCTCTGGCTGGGCGCGAAACTGCTGATGAACGACCCCGCCGCCTGCGTCATGCCGCTGGACAAAGAAGCCTTCAACTTCGGCCCGGCCGCCGACGTCAACGCCACCGTGGCGGAAGTGGCCAAAGAACTTGGCGTGTACTGGCCCGGTTTCGCCGTGCAGATCGACCCCGCAGCCAGCGCGGGCAAAAAAGAATGCACCCTGTTGAAACTATGCTGCGACAAGGCCCTGGCCCACCTGAACTGGAAGGCCACCCTGCCTTTCGCCGAAACCATCCGCTTCACCGCCGAGTGGTACCGGGCCTATTACACCGAAGGCGCGGCGGTCATGGGCGATTTCACCCGCAAGCAGATCGCGGAATACGCCGCTAAAGCGGCGGCCAAGGATCTGGCATGGGCGAAGTGACGCTGCCCATTCACGGCGCGCGCATAACGCCGCTGCGCGAAATCCCTACGGAAGGCGGGGCCGTTTTGCATATGCTGCGCGCCGATTCTCCGGAATATACCGGGTTCGGCGAGATCTATTTTTCTGAGGTGCTGCCCGGCGCGGTGCGCGCCTGGAAAAAACACCGCCAACAGACCCAGCGCTTTGCTGTGCCCGTGGGCTGCCTTCGCCTGGTGCTCTTTGACGACCGGCCCGACTCGCCCAGCAAGGGCAAAACAGCGGAAATCATTCTCGGCAGGCCGGGCAAGTACGCCCTGCTGACTCTGCCGCCCGGCATCTGGTATGGCTTTGCGGCGGCTGGGAACAATCCGGCGCTTATCGCTAACTGTACGGATATACCCCACCGGCCGGAAGAAACCGACCGTCTGCCCCAAGACGCCATCGCCTTTGACTGGAGCGCGCCGTGCGCTGGCTGATCACCGGCGGCCTGGGCTTTGTGGGCTCATGGGTCACACGGCATTTGGCGTCCGCGGGGCACGAGGTCATCGTGCTTTCACGCGGCGCGGCCAAACCCGACCTGGGCGCGCCGTACCAGTTGCTCAGCCTTGACCTCACCGCCCCGCGCGGGGCAATCGCCGCCGCTCTCACCCCGCTGGCCGCATCGGGGCTGGACGGGGTGCTGCATCTGGCCAGCGCCAACGACGCCGGGGATGCGGACTACGGTCGCGCGGCCCTTGCCGCCAACGCGCTGGGCACCCGCAACTTGATCGAAGGCCTGCTTGACGCGGCAAACTCAGCCAAAACCGCGCCTCCGCCGCTGATCTATGCCAGCACCTTTCACGTGTACGGCCGTTCCGAAGGCGTGGTGGATGAAGAAACACCCCCGGCCCCCAAATCGGAATACGCCCTGACCCACCTGCTGGCCGAAGAATACTGCCGTTTTTTCGCCCGCACGGCGGGCCTGCGCAGCCTGGCCCTGCGCCTGACCAACGCCTACGGCGCGCCGTTGACCCGGCCTTTCGGCAAGTGGTATCTGCTGCTGCCGGATCTGTGCCGCATGGCCGTTCAGAAAAAGGAACTCCGCCTGCGCTCCAACCCTGCCATTCGCCGCGATTTCGTCTGGCTGGGCGACGTAGCCGCCGTGTGCGAGGGCCTGCTGGCCCTTCTGGCGCAAAAAAATGGGGCGTTGCCGGCAACAGGCGGCGCGCTGAACCTCGCTTCCGGCTTTTGCCCTTCCATCGGGGAGGTTGCGGATACGGTGGCCCGGGTGTATGCACGGCGCCACGGCAAAAGCGTGCCCGTGATCCGTGAAACGCCGGAGGCCCCCACCCCCGAGCTGACCGTGCGTGCAGACAAACTGCAAACCGTTCTGGGCGGCTACTCTTTCAGCAACCGTCTTGCGGAAGAAGCGGACGCCATATTCAGCGCGCTGGAAAACGAATAACAATTGTACTTGGAAAGAATACGCATCTGTTGTATAGCGTTAAACAGCGGGCGCTGATCGCCCGCTTCTCATTATGCGCAACACCCCCCTCGAGGAAACGGCAATGACCGAACACGAGAAAAACCAGATCCGCGAAAAAACCGTTGCGGAGATAGCCCGCGTCAAACAAGACATCGAAAATCTGAAAGAGGTCACCAAGCCTGTGGTTTTCGAAGACATGGACGACATCACCCGCATGGATTCCATTGTGAATAAAAGTGTGAACGACGCCGCGCTGGCTCAGGCGAAATCGCGCCTGGCCGGGCTGGAGTATACCCTCAAACGCATCGACGACCCGGAGTTCGGCTATTGCGCCGACTGCGGCGAAGCCATCCCCTTCAAGCGTTTGCTCTCCATGCCCGAAACGACCCTCTGCGTTAACTGTGCAGAGTAGCGCCCCGCGCGCAAGGATTGCCATGAACACAGCCCGCCATGCCGAGCGCCGCGAAAAGCTGCGCGCTCTCATGCGCCGTGAAAAGCTCGGCGCGCTGCTGGTTTCTCTGGACGCCAACCGCTTCTACCTGAGCGGGTTCGAGCTGATCGACCACCAGTGCAACGAGAGCGCCGGGCATCTGCTTATTCTGCCCGGCGGCAAAGACTGGCTGTGCACCGACGCCCGCTATCTGGACGCGGCCAAGCGCCTGTGGGATGAGAGCCGCATCTTCATTTACGGCGCCGACATACCCGCGCAGATAGGGCAGCTTACGCGTGAGCACGCATCCGGCGAGGTCGGGTTTGAAGCCAAGATCGTCAGCGTGCATTTTCACGCCGCCTTTGCTGAAAACCTGCGCACTCGCGCGGCGGACGGCCTGGTGGAAGAGCTGCGCGTGATCAAAGAGCCGGAAGAAATCGAACGCATCGAAGCCGCCGCCGTTCTTAATCACAAGCTGATGGAATGGGTGCCCGGCGCGCTGGCCGTTGACCGCACGGAAAAAGAGCTGGCCTGGGGCATAGAGCGCTTTTTCCGCGAAAACGGGGCGGAAGCGCTCTCTTTTCCTTCCATCGCCGCCGTGGGCACAAACGCGGCCCTGCCCCATGCCGTGCCGGGTTCCGATCGTATTCGCGAAAACTGCTGCGTGCTGGTGGATGTGGGCTGCCGCCTGAACGACTATTGTTCCGACCAGACCCGCACCTTCTGGGTGGGCGGCAAACCGCCCAAATATTTTCTGGATACGCTCGCGCAGGTGCGCAAGGCGCAGGAAAAGGCCATCAAGGCCATCAAGCCGGGCGCGGTCATGGCCGACGTGTACCAGGCGGCGAAAAAATACCTGGACGGCAAGGGCGTGGGGCAATATTTCACCCACGGCCTGGGCCACGGCATCGGCCTGCAAACCCACGAGGCGCCGTCGCTGAACGCCCGCGCCGGGGCGGAGCTGCAACCGGGCATGGTGGTCACCGTGGAGCCGGGTTTGTATTACCCCGAATGGGGCGGCGTGCGCTGGGAATATATGGTGCTGGTCACCGAGGACGGGGCCAGGATATTATAGTAGTTATAACTAAATGAAGATTATGAGGAATTTTCATGTCTGAACATGCGAAGGGGATGGCCAACCCCGCCCCTCTGGGCCTTTTCGGCTTCGGGTTAACGACCATTCTTTTGAATATCCATAACGCGGGTTTTTACCCCCTCAGCGTCATGATCATGAGCCTGGGCGTCTTTTACGGCGGTATCGCGCAGATCATCGCGGGCATTATGGAGTGGCGGGCTGGTAACACCTTCGGCGCTGTGGCTTTCACCTCATACGGCTCGTTCTGGCTGTCTCTGGTCTTTATCTGGGTCGCGCCCAAATTCGGCCTGCCCGCGGCGGACCCCGTTTCCATGGGCTTTTATCTGGCCCTGTGGGGCGTTCTGACCTTCGCCTTTTTCCTCGGCACCTTGAAAGGCGCGCTGATAGGCAGGCTGGTTTTCGGCTCTCTGGTCATACTCTTCGGCCTCTTGGCGGCGGCCAACTTCACGGGCAGCCACGCCATTCACACCATCGCGGGCTATGAAGGCATTCTGTGCGGAGCCTTCGCCTTTTACGAAGCCGCCGCCCTGGTGGTGAACGAAAAACGCGGCGAAGTGGTGCTGCCGGTGTAGGACTTTGAACAAACCGGGGCTCCGCCCCGCGCCCCGCAAGGGGGCTGAGCCCCCTTGACCCCACAATAAAACCCGCCGGAACGTTTGCGCGTTCCGGCGGGTTTTACATTTACAAAGCGCAGTTCTGCCGCCCTATCCGTCTGTCTTCCCATCCATCCCCAACAGCGCCCCGGCGAAATCCTTGCCGTCGAAAGGCCGCAGGTCTTCCATTTTTTCCCCCAGGCCCACGTGGGTGATGGGTATGCCGAACTGCATGGCCACCGCCGCAACGATGCCGCCCTTGGCCGTGCCGTCCAGTTTGGTCAGCACGATTTCATCCACCCCGCAGGCTTCGTCAAACAGTTTGGTCTGCGAAAGCGCGTTCTGCCCCGTTGTGGCGTCGATAACCAAAATGCTGCGGTGCGGCGCGCCTTCATGGCGTTTGCCCAGCACCCGCTTGATCTTGGCCAGCTCTTCCATCAGGTTGGTTTTGGTGTGCAGCCGCCCCGCCGTATCCACCAGCAAAAGGTCATAGCCCTCGGCCAGCGCTTTTTCCACGGCCTCAAAGGCCACGGCGGCCGGGTCGGAATTGGCGCCCTTGGCGTAAAAGCCCGCGTCCACCCGCTTTGCCCAGACCTCCAACTGCTCGATAGCGGCCGCGCGAAAGGTGTCCGCCGCCGCGATCAGCACTTTGCGGCCTTGCAGCCGCGCCCGGTAGGCCAACTTCGCGATGGTCGTGGTCTTGCCCACGCCGTTGACCCCGATAATCAGCGCCACTTCCGGCATGGTCACGGCCTGAATGCGTTTGGCGGGCGTGAAGATGGAGCACAGTTCAGAATGCAGCAGGCCGCGCAGTTTCGCGGGTTCCGTCACCTTTTCGCGATAGGCCCGGCGTTTCAAACGGGCGGTCAATTCGCGCGCGGCATTGATGCCCACGTCGCCGGCAATGAGAATCTCTTCCATCTCTTCCCACAGCGCGTCTGTCACCGTGTCGTGAGACGAGAAAAGCTGGTCCAGGCCCCGGCCGATCTGCTCGCGGGTTTTGGCCAGCCCGTCGGAAAGTTTCAGCAGCAGGCGGCTGCGTTCGTCCTCTTCGTCTTCCAGGTCAAGGGCGAGAGCCAGGCGGTATTGCAGTTCGGAGCGGAATTCTTCCACCGCCGAATAGCCCATGCTTTCCAGCCAGGAAGCGAAGCTTTTGATGAAGGCGTCTTTCTCCGCCGCCGGGGCTTCCAGCGCGTCAAAGAGAAAGCCCAGGCGCTCCCAGAGGAGCGGCCCGGCCTGAGGCACGCCTTCCAGAATCAGGCCCAGCCAGATTGAAAGGCGCGGTTCCGCCCGGCGCAAGGCCAGGGTCAGGTCCTGCCGCCAGTCGCCGGTGGAAGCCGGCGCCGCCGTGGCGGCAGCTTGCGTTGCGGCATCAGCCGCTTGGCCCTGTTCTTCTCCGCCCCACAGTTTCTTGAATGAGCTGAAAAATCCCATAGTTCCTACTTTCGCTGAAAACAGAATTGTTACTTATTAAACAGGTACTTATATTTCACAGCTACCCCATCCGTCTTCTCCGCCAGCTTGGCGACCAGCCCGTCCACGTCTTCGGCGGCAACCACGCCCACTTCACGGGCCAGCAAAAAGCTGAGCGTGCCCTCGGCCTGCGAAAAGGCCCAGATCACGGAATAGGCGGAAGCGATGCCCGGCCTGCCCGCGAATTCCGGCGCGCTGGTCAGGTAAATCTTGATTTTGGGCCCGTCTTTTTCCGTCAGGGTAAAGAGCGAGCTGGTGTTGAACAGGTTTTTCAGCTGAAAGGCCAGCTTCGCGCCCACGGGGTCTGTGCCTTCATGCTCCACGGCGATTGCCGTGGTGCGGTCCGCCTGGGCGGCGGGCTTGTCAACCGGGGGTTTGCTTGCGGCGCTTTCCGCCGCGAATGCGGGCAAAGCCGCGAAAACGGTACACAGCAAAAACAACGCAAGCAACAATGAGCGTCGAATCATGGCAAGCCTCCTGGCGCGTAACGCGCCGCGCATAATAGACCGGAAGCCGGGGCAAAAGCAAACCCCGCGACTGCCCCCGCGCCGCCCAAACGGTTTTAAACGACTACAGCTTCAAACCAGTAGAATTCCGTACTCCCATCGTGCCGGGCCTCCGGCGAAAGGCCCGCTTTGAGGCAGGTCTGTTTGACGAAGGTCTCTCTATCCCAGCCCCATTCAACCGGCACCTGGGGCAAAAGCAGCCCCTGCCGCCCCCCCTTGCGGGCGATAAGCCCGTGGCGGCCGATGACCACCGCGTTCAGGTCCGGGCAGCGGGTTATGGGCCCCATGATGGAAATTTCGATCTCCAAGTCACCGAATTCTTTCTTGGCCAGGGGGGCGAAGCGATGGTCTTCGAAAGCCGCGGCTTTGGCCATGGCCGCCACCGTCAGATACAGCGGCCCCGTGCCCACCAGGTTGCCGATGCAGCCGCGCAGATTGCCGCCCCGCTTCAGGGTCACGAACGCGCCCAGAGGCTGGTGCAGCACGCCCCCGGAAGGCGGCGGCGCGGGGGGCAGGTCTTGCCCTTGCAGCAGCTGTTCGATGCGCCTGCGCACCAGGGCGTGCAGGTATTCTTTTTCCGCGTCCGTCACGGCAAGGGTGAATGATGCGCTCATGAGCATTGCCTCCGGCTTGTACAGCGGCTATAGAACCCCATACCCTCTAGCACAGACACCATTATGACACAAACGAAGCAGCGGCCCGGTTTATTTACTATTGAAGCCATAGACGGCGCGGCCCGCGCCGCCACCTTGCACACCGGCCACGGGGCCATACCCACGCCCATCTTCATGCCCGTGGGCACGGTGGGTTCGGTCAAAGCCCTGGCCCCGGACGATTTATACGACCTGAACGCCCGCGTCATTTTGGGCAACACCTACCATTTGTATTTGCGGCCCGGCGACGAGCTGGTCGCCCGGCGCGGGGGCCTGCACCGCTTCGCCGCGTGGGACAGGCCCATTCTGACCGACAGCGGCGGCTACCAGGCCTTCAGCCTTTCCGATCTGCGCAAGATTTCGGAAGGGGGCGTGCTTTTCCGCTCGCATCTGGACGGTTCCAAACACCTGTTCACCCCGGAAAAGGTGCTGCAGATACAGCGCAACCTGGGTTCGGACATCATGATGGTGCTGGATGAATGCGTGCCCCACGGCACGTCGTATGACTACACGGCCAAATCCATCAAACTGACCACGCGCTGGGCGCTGCGCTCTCGCGAAGCCTTTCCCGCGGCGCTGACCCGCAGCGGGGAAGCCTACAACCTGCTTTTCGCCATCACCCAGGGCGGCTTTTTCAAAGACCTGCGCGCGGCCTCGGTGGAGGAACTGGCGCAGTACGATTTTGACGGCTTCGCCATCGGCGGCCTGTCCGTCGGGGAACCCAAGCCCGAAATGTACGAGCTGCTGGCCCACACGGCCCCGCTGCTGCCCGCAGACAAACCCCGCTACCTCATGGGGGTGGGCACACCGCTGGATATCGTGACCGGCATCAAAAACGGCGTGGACATGTTCGACTGCGTACTGCCCACGCGCAACGCCCGCAACGGCACGCTGTACACGTCCTTGGGCAAAATCAACATCAAACGCAAAGAGTTCGCCGAAGACGACGGCCCCCTGGACCCGGCCTGCTCCTGCTACTCTTGCCGCACCTTCAGCCGGGCGTATTTGCGGCATTTGTATGTGTCGCAAGAGCTGCTCTCGTTCCGCCTCAATTCCCTGCACAACCTGACCTATTTTCTGGACTTGGTCACGAAAGCCCGCCAAAGCATCATCGACGGATGCTTTGAAACGCTGTATAGGGCTATAGTGGAACTCTATCCCGACGAAGCGGCAAGCGCCGTTTTTCAATCTATCTGAAATTCTCCGATTTCATTCTTACCCATCCAATAACATAAAAGAGGGGCAGGTATTTTCAATATTTTTTTCGATACCGTATCCTCTTGTCCAAGCACCCCAAAGTCATTAACCGCCTTGGTCACTACATAGCCGCGCGGCGCATTTTTATCGCGCATAAACTCGAAAAGCCCTTTTAAATCTCGCGCATCCGTATGCTGGCCGCGATATTTCACTTCAAAGGGAATGTACATATTTATCGCGTGCGCAATCAGGTCCACCTCAGCGCCCTTTTTCCCTTTCCAGTAAGAAAAAGCCACCTGCTGTTTATAATACCTCGCAAATAAATGTTTAAAAACAGCGCTTTCAGTCGAAACCCCCAAGTCATCCGGGCTTTGCAATAAAGACTTGCCTTTCATCAAAACTGCCGGAGAAAGAGCAGCATCCGCGATATACAGCTTATACCGGCCACGCAAGACTTCTTTTCCGTAACCTAATGGGGGAAGTTTATATATAAGATGAGAGGATTCTAAGAGCGACAGGTGCCTTATGGCCGTTGGTTTATTTATCTCAAGATTTTTACACAAAGCAGCCATATCAAGTATACCACCATCATGCATGCATAAGTATAAAAACAGATACTCAAGTTCCACTACATTACGAACATTAAAAATAGCCGTCATATCTCGTTTCAACACTTTATCAATAATATCTTCACGCATGAGGCGCTGAGCCTGCGTTATGCTTTCCATCTGAGCTGTTTGTGGGAACCCCCCTCGAAGCAAATATTCATGAAAGTGCGCGATATACGGTGTGGTGTTTTCGATACACGTATAAAACTCCGCAGGGCTAAAATGGAACGCTTGCTCCAACGATGATATTTCAGGCAAAGGTGGCAATTTGACATTTTTTATTTGTATGTATTCATAAAAAGACAATGTAGTCAGCTTAACAGCATGCCATCTGCCGACACCAGACTCTTGGTCTTGCTCAACCAAAGGCAGGGCAGATCCCGTAAAGATAATTCTTCTTCGCTTATTAAAATCAACCTGAAGCTTAACCCATGTACCCCATTCTTTAATGAATTGCGCTTCATCGAGAAATAAATACTCCGCCCCCGGTTGCTGGACTTCTCGTTCACGCCAGACTTCCAGAACGGTGTCGATCCCCGCAAGCTTCAAGACAGGGTGGTCAAAAGTCGCGTATAAAATGCTTGAAGGGTGAATACCATTTTCCAATAATTTGTTGATGACTTGAAGGACCAATGTCGTTTTTCCGACTTGCCTTGCCCCTGAAAGCAATACAGCCCTGGGCGCGGGAGGCTCAGCCACCCAGTTGTACAGTTCCTGAAAAGCCGCACGTTTCCAAGGCGGTAAATCGGATATGGGTTCACCCTTCCACCAGGGGTTATATTGCGACAGGACCGCAGCGATTTTTTCTCTAGGTATGTTCATAATCAATATTTTCCCTAAATTATATTTTTAAACAACTTATGTATTACTTATTTATAAATTTAAGTAAAGGATTTCGTTTTTTCTTCCCCCGTAGCCCGCCAAAGCATCATCGACGGATGCTTTGAAACGCTGTATAGGGATATAGTGGAGCTCTATCCCGACGAAGCGGCAAGTTCCGTATAAGGGAACATCCGCGAAACACCAGCGGAGGTGTCATGCAGCGGCCGAAAATACGGCATCCCGTCATGCACCGGCCCGGCGAAAGGCGGGCCAGAACCAAACGCATGCTTTTTCTTCTGGCGGGGTCGATAAGCATCGGCTGCGCCGCCGTGCTGCTGGCCGCGACTGCCGGCAAGGCCTTCGTCCTTTTCGAGCACATGCGTGGCCGCTGGCCCTGGTGGCCTTTTCTGGCCCTGCCGCTGGGCGGCCTCATTCTGACCTGGTTCATGCGCAAGGTCGGCCCCGGCGCGGAAGGCAGCGGCATTCAGCAAGCCATCGCGGCCCTTGAACAGGCCGGCAAACCGAACCTGGGCGGCAAGCTCATCAACCCCCGGCTGGCGGCCGCCAAATTCGTCGCCATCACCGGCGGCATGGGGTCCGGCTTCGTTCTGGGGCTTGAAGGCCCCACAGTGCAGATCGGCGCGAGCATCCTCTATTATTTGCGCCGCTTTTTTCCCGCCCAAACCACGCTGCTGCGCCGCCAGCTCATTCTTGCGGGCGGGGCGGCGGGCATTGCGGCGGCGTTTAACGCGCCCCTGGCAGGGTTGATCTTCGCGTTCGAAGAGATGAGCCATTCCGTCAAAGGCCACACCTCCGGCAAGTTGGCCGTGGCCATCATCCTGGCCGGGGTCGTGGCCCAACCGGTTTTCGGCTATCACAGCTATTTCGGCCGCATCGCCCTGTCCGGCGGCATGCCGCTGGTGTATGTGCCGCTGCTGGCGTTGCTGGCCCTTTTGGGCGGGCTGATCGGCGGGGCGTTCACCTGGCTGGCGCTGCGCCTGCATCGCTGGCTGCCCGCGCCCGTGCTGTGGCTGCGGCGTGAGCGGCCGTACCTGTTTGTAGCCTGCTGCGGCCTGCTGATCGCGGTAGCCGGGCTGGCCGCGCCCATTTACGGCAGCGGCGCGGAAACGACCCGCCTGATGCTGAAAGGGGAACTGGATGTGGGCTGGCAGTATCTGCCCTGCAAATTCGCGGGGTTATTGTTGACGTTCACCACCGGGCTGCCGGGCGGCATTTTTTCGCCTTCCCTCTCCATCGGCGCGGGCCTGGGCAATTGGTTCCTGCCGTTCGTTGAGGCTTCCTGGCATGCGGAATTCATCACCGTGGGCATGGTGGCCGTGCTGGCCGGGGTCACGCGCGCGCCGTTGACCGCCGCGTTTATTCTGATCGAGATGACCGACGGGCACAGCATCGTGCTGACGGCTTTGGGCGCTGCCGTGCTGGCGGCCTATGTGGCCCGTTTTTTCCACGTCCGTTTCTATCACGAACTGGCCGCGCGGATCGTGCGGCAGCAGGAAAAGGAAGCCGCTTAATCCACCTGCTTGCATTCTTTCAGCACCACGCCACGATCGGAAAGGCGATAGCCCCGGCCGCTCATGGTCACCCGCTGCCCCGGCTTGAACTCGGAGAGTTTGCCCGTATCAATGCGGGGCAGCACGCAGATAACCTTGACCGCGCCCTGCTCCTTGTCGGAAAGCACGACGTTGGGGGTCAGGTAGATGCTCATGCCCGTGGAAACCACTACGCCCGTGACCCGTATGGTTTTGCCGACGTATTTTTTCTCCGCCCCGTCGCGGTCGTCGGCAAAGGCCTGGCGCAGATCCGCCGCGCTCACCGTTTCTTCCGCCGCGCGCGCATCGACGGGCAACGGCAGGGCCAGCAGGGCTGATACGCACAGCGACGCGAAAAACACGGCAGTTGCTCTCATACACCCTCCTTGGCAGGGAATGTTTCTCGCTTGTACCCTTGGCCGGACTATCCAGCAAGAGCATATGGGGGACGCTGTCCCCCATACCCCCTACCCCACATTTGGGCGAA
>JAVBNL010000060.1:0-32182 GCA_031551515.1 Desulfovibrionaceae bacterium | reverse complement strand
GGTGCCCTGGGGCGCGCCCTTGGCACCCCTCATCCCCGACGGCCGGTTTCCTTTGAAACCCGCCCTTCGCTGTTACATGTGATGAATAGTTTTTGTCTTTTCCAAGGGCTGCTTTTCTGAAGAGGGGTTTTGTTTTTCCGGCAAGAAAAAGGCCGGGGTCGAAACCGGGGATAGTACTTTTGTGGTACAGCCCCGGTTCGAACCCGGCCTTTGACGCAGTCCGGAAAACAAAAGACCCGTCAGAAAAGCAGCCCTAGTCGGCTTTCACGAAAACTTTGGCGGCCGCTTTGCAAATGGGACACGGACCGTCGTGCGGGCCTTCGTGGGTATAGCCGCACACGGTGCAGATATAATAATCCACGGATTCAACCTTGCCTTTGGCGTCCAGGGCTTTCTTATACAGCTTGGCGTGTACTTCTTCCACCGCGTTGACAAAGCCCATATAGGTCACGGCGGCCTTGTTGCCTTCGGCTTCCGCTTCTTTGATCATTTCGGGATACATCTTGGTGAATTCATAGGTTTCGCCGCTGATGGCGTCCTGCAAGTTCGCCATGGTGTCATGGACTTTACCTGCCATGCGCAAGTGCGCGTGGGCGTGAATGGTTTCTGCCTGAGCAGCGGCGCGGAACAGCTTCGCAACCTGGGCGAAACCGTCTTTTTCCGCTTTATCGGCATAGGCCAGATATTTACGGTTGGCCTGCGATTCGCCGGCAAAGGCATCCATCAGATTCTTTTCGGTTTTAGACATGGCTTTCTCCTGTAAGCTAGAGGTTCACTATCAAGAATGGTTCCTGATAAATGAGGTTTATCTTTTTGTAAAGTCTTTTCCAGCGCGCGTGAATGTCTTAGTATACGGTATGACGAATTTATCCGTTTACCGCAACCTCGATATCGACTGGGATCTCAGCCCGGAAGACGCCGTGACCATGTACCTTGAATGGGGCAACAACAACTGGCGCGGCGACCGCCCGCCCGTGCGCTCCAAAAGCGACGAGTCCGTCTATTTCGTGGTGGATGCCTGGGAAGACCCGCCCCTTGTCCGGCTGATACGCCGCAATTCTGAAAACGCCGAGGAGCTGGCCGCCCTGCCCCTGCCGGAAAATATTTACCGGCAATGGCGCGTGGAATTCGGCTCTCTTCGCGGCGTGTTCGAACCCACCAAGGCTATCAAAGACTGGTTGCGCCGCTGCCTCTCTTCTTGACTTAAGGCCAAATCCGCCGTAACGAATTACGTTTACGCCACCCTCAAGAATACCCAGGGATATCATGTTTGAGAGTCTTTCCGATCGCTTGAGCGGCGCGCTGCGCTCCATCACGGGCCGCGCCCGGCTTGATGAGAAAAATATCCAGGACGGCCTGCGCGAAGTGCGCCTGGCCCTTCTGGAAGCCGACGTTCATTTCGCCGTCGTCAAAGACTTTACGGAAAAAGTCAGAGCCCGCTGTCTGGGGCAGGATGTAGCCCAAAGCCTTACCCCCGCGCAGCAGGTTCTTTCCATCGTCAACGAAGAGCTGATTGCCCTTCTTGGCGGCGAAACGGCGGAGCTCGCCCTTCCCGGCAAAGGTCCCCATCTTATAATGATGGTTGGCTTGCAGGGGTCGGGCAAAACCACCTCCGCCGCGAAAATAGCCAACCGCCTGCGCGGGGAAAACCGCCGCCCCTATCTTGTGCCGGCGGACGTGTACCGCCCCGCCGCCATTGACCAGCTGACCACGCTGGCCAAACAGCTTGACCTGCCCGTATACCCTTCCACCACCGCCATGAACCCGGTGGAGATCGCGTCCAACGCCCTGAAAGCGGCCTCTGGCGCCGGTTGCGACGTGGTGCTGCTGGATACGGCGGGCCGCCTGCATGTGGACGAAGCCCTGATGGCCGAACTTGTGGCCATCAAAGCCGCGGTAAAACCCGCTGAAATTTTGTTCGTGGCCGACGCCATGACCGGCCAGGATGCGGTCACCGTGGCCCAGGCCTTTAACGAGGCCCTTTCGCTGACCGGCGTCGTGCTGACCAAAATGGACGGCGACGCGCGCGGCGGCGCGGCCCTTTCCATCAAGTCGGTCACTGGCGCCAGCGTGAAATTCGTAGGGGTGGGCGAAAAGGTCACCGACCTTGAGCCCTTCCACCCCGACCGCATAGCCGGGCGCATTCTGGGCATGGGCGACATGCTCACCCTGATTGAAAAAGCCCGTACGACCATTGATGAGAAAGAAGCGGAAGAACTCACCCGCAAAATGCAAAAAGCGGAGTTCAACCTTGAGGATTTTCGCACCCAGATGCGGCGGCTCAAGGGGCTCGGCTCACTGGAAGGCATTTTGAAGATGATCCCCGGTCTTGGCGGGCTGACGAAAAAGCTCGGCTCCGCCGCCGTGCCGGAAAAGGAAATGGCCCGCACCGAAGCCATCATCAACTCCATGACGGCCCAAGAACGCCGCAGCCCGCGCATTATCAACACCAGCCGCCGCCAGCGCATCGCCCGCGGCAGCGGCACCTCCGTCGCCCAGGTCAATCAGCTGCTCAAACAGTTTGAAGGCATGCGCGAAATGATGAAAAACGCCATGGGCGGCAAGGGCGGCGGCGCGCCTGGCGGCATGCGCATGCCGGGCCTTGGCGGCTTGGGCGGGCTGGGCGGTTTCGGCGGCATGCCCGGCATGGGCGGCATGGAAGGCGGCGGCCCCGCCGTGGGCGGCCTTTCCAAAAACGCCCTGAAAAAAAAGAAGGAAATGCGCAAAGCCGAGCGCAAGAAAAAAAAGAAACGCTGACCCTTGCCAGCGGGAAGAAATACCCGTATGGGACAGAACCGGTTAGCGCCCGCCGGATTTATAGAGGCGGATGATTACAACTTTTTCTATCAAGCTTGCACTTTTTTTTAAACTGAGTATTGTAATAAATAGGAGTATAGCCAATGGCCGTTAAGCTGAGACTGACCCGCATGGGCACCAAAAAACGCCCCTTCTACCGCATAGTCGCTATCAACAGCGCCAGCCGCCGTGACGGCAGACCGCTGGACTATGTGGGGCATTACAACCCCATGACCAACCCGGCGCAGGTGGTTGTCGATGCGGAAAAGGTAAAAAAATGGATGGACCTCGGCGCGGAAGCGTCCGACACCGTGAAAAGTTTGATCAAAGAAGCCGCCGGCAAATAACGGCTTCTTCTCTTTTTCACGTCCATGCGCAGGCTCAGGCCGCTGGTGTACGCCGCTGTATAAAGACCGGGTTACCATAGACTCCGTGAGGTATCCTATGCTGAAAGAACTGGTCACGTACATCGCTAAGTCACTGGTGGACAACCCCGACGATGTGCACATTACCGAAGTGGAAGGAGAACACACCAGCGTTCTCGAACTCCGTGTCGCCAAAGAAGACCTGGGCAAGGTAATCGGCAAACAAGGACGAACGGCCAGAGCCATTCGAACCATTTTGGCCGCCGCGTCCAGCAAGGCGAAAAAACGGACTGTTCTGGAAATTCTGGAATGATGCCCGCGCCCGCCGGCGACACAGCGCCTGTTGCCGGCAGCGCCTGAAACGTCGTCACCGCGGCGCGCACAAACGAAGTGACCTCAGTATTTGCGGCGGATTGTCATGGCCATATCATACATACCTGTCGGCAGAATACTGAAGGCGCATGGAATCCGGGGAGAAGTCAGCGTGGAGTACCACGCTGATTCTCCCCGGCTTCTTGACGGCCCCATCTATCTGCAACGGGGAACGGCCTCTCCCGCCCCGTACACGGTCGCCGCATGGCGCAAAAATCACGGCGCGCTGCTTGTACGCTTTGCCGAAACGCCCGACCGCACAGCGGCCGAAACGTTGCGCGGCTGCACTCTGCTTGTCCCCCAAGACAGGCTACCCGAGCCCGATGAAGGTGAAGTCTACCTCCATCAAGTGCTCGGCCTTACCGTTACGGCTGTGTCGCCCGGCGGCGCGGAAACGAATCTCGGACGCATCAGCAGCATCGCCTCTCCAGCCGGCCAGGAACTGTGGACCATCAGCCAAGAGGGTGAAGAAGACATCCTCTTCCCCGCCGTTCCCGAATTTGTGCTTGATTTCGACCTGGATGCCGGGCGGGTTTTGATTGATCCGCCACCCGGCCTTATCGAATTGTACAGACCGGCAAGATAGCGCTCTTTTAGTGTTATGCTTTGTCGGGCTTCGTTTTTTGCTTTGGTCGAATACCAGAAGAGTGTACTCCCGCAGCAAAAAACTTGCCCTTCGCGCCTGACACTAAAATACCGCTATCTTTTTTCTCTGTTGACGGCATTCTGAAAATGAAAGACCTTCCCGCCATGCGCATCCGCATCGTCACCCTGTTCCCTGAATTTTTCAGCGGCCCCTTGCAAGCCGGCCTTTTAGGGCGCGCCCAGGAGGGCGATCTGCTTTCCGTCACCACGCACAACCCCCGCGACATGGCCCGCGACAAGCATAAAACCGTGGACGACCGCCCCTATGGCGGCGGTCCCGGCATGGTCATGCTGCCCGAACCGCTGGCCGCGACTTTGCGCGCGCTGGGCCATGCCGCGTATAGCGATGCCGAAGGGCCGAAGCCGGAACAAGGGCGCATTGTAATGCTCAGCCCCAAAGGCCGCCCCTTGAACCAGGCCCTGGCCCGCGATCTGGCCGTCACCTTGTCGGCCGGGCAGCCCCTGACCCTGGTCTGCGGCCGCTACGAAGGCATCGACGCCCGGCTGGAAGAACTTTTTCCCATAGAGCATGTCTCCATCGGCGATTTCATCCTGAACGGCGGCGAGACGGCGGCGCTGGCGGTCGTCGAATCCGCCGCGCGCCTTTTGCCGGGCTTTATGGGGCACGAAGAATCCGGCCTGGACGAAAGTTTTTCACAAGGACTTTTGGAGTATCCGCACTACACCCGTCCGGAAATTTTTGAAGGGCTCTCGGTGCCCGACATTCTTCGTTCCGGCGACCACGGCCGCATAGCCGCCTGGCGCAAAGAGCAGTCGCTGGCCGCGACCCTTTCTGCACGGCCGGATATTCTGCCCGAGGCCAAACTCTCCGCCGCCGACCTGGCCTATTTGCGCGGCCTGCCGCACGAGAATGCGGCTCGCAACCTCTTCTGCGCCTTGGTTCATTATCCTGTTTTGGATAAAGATGAAAAATCCGTGGCAGTTTCTTTGACAAATCTCGACATTCACGATATAGCCCGCAGTTCGTGTACGTATGGACTCGGCGGTTATTATGTGACCACGCCGCTGGAAGACCAACGCCGCTTGCTTGAAACCCTTGTGGCTCACTGGACAACGGGCGAAGGCGCGGCGGCCAACAGCGACCGGGCGACAGCTTTTGCCCGGGTGCGCACGGCCGCAAGCCTGGAAGAAGCGGCGGATGACGTGGCCGCCCGATGCGGGGTTCGCCCCTATCTGGTGGGCACCAGCGCCTGTGCCCCGCAAACGGCGGACATAAGCAGCGCAAGTTTCGCCGAAGTTCGCGCTCTTTTGCGCGAACGCCCCGTGCTGCTGCTTTTCGGCACCGGCCAGGGGCTGGCCCCGAGCGTATGTGCACGATGCGACTTCATGCTGCCGCCGCTCCGCCCTTTGGGTGGATACAACCACCTGAGCGTCAGAGCGGCAGCGGCCATAGTCATGGACAGAATCGTCGGCGACTGGTAAAAGAGCCGACTCACGCTTATAATACGTTGCCGCGCGCTACGCAGATCCGGCAAGGGAGACGAGGAAATGAACCTTCTTGAGCAGCTCAAAACAGAACAACTGCGCATGGACCTGCCGCAGTTCAAGTCCGGCGATACCGTTAAAGTGCATATGCGTATCGTCGAAGGCGAAAAAGAACGCGTGCAGATTTTTCAGGGCAACGTGATTCGCATTCACCGGGGCACGTCCAACGCGACCTTTACCGTGCGGAAAATCTCCGACGGCGTGGGCGTCGAGCGTATCTTCCCCCTGCATTCCCCTTACATTGAAAGGGTGGAACTGTTGACCCAGGGCAAGGTCCGCCGCTCGCGCCTGTACTTCCTGCGCAAGCTGAAGGGCAAGGCCGCGCGCATCAAGCCCAAAGCCAACTGGTAATATTCGCCGCAAAAGCCGGTGCGGTTCCGCCGCACCGGCTTTTTTGGTATGCTGCCGCATGCCCCGCCGCGCAAGCAACCCATCCCTTTCTTTTCGCCCGTTTGACGATCCCCATATCGGCATTGACGAAGCCGGGCGCGGCTGTCTTGCCGGTCCGGTAGTGGCCGCCGCAGTGTTGTTTCCGCCCGGCTCTGCCGTCATTGACCTGCTGCCCGGCCTGACCGATTCCAAAAAACTGAGCGCGGCCGCCCGCGAGGCTCTTTTCCCCGCCGTCAAACGCCACTGCCTTTGCTGGAGCGTCGGCCTTGCCTGGCCCGAAGAGATCGACCGTATCAACATTCTGAACGCCACCTTCCGGGCCATGGCCAGAGCCGCTTCCCGCCTGCGCCTGCCGCACAGGCCGCACCTGCCGGGCGAGTCACACCTGTCACGTGGGCCGGAAGGCGCGATCCCCCTGCTGGCTGTGGACGGCAACCATCACATCCGGCCGGATGCATGGCGCGCCGTAACGCATCTTCCTCTGCCGCAACAATGCGCCGTCATACGCGGCGACGCCCTGGTTCCGGCCATATCCGCCGCATCCATTCTGGCCAAGGTCTTCCGCGATTCCCTCATGGTTCGCCTTGACCGCCGCTACCCCGGCTACGGCTTTGCCGCGCACAAAGGCTACGGCACGGCGGACCATCTGGCCGCCGTCGCCAGTCTTGGCTCCTGCGCCCTGCACCGCAAAACGTTCCGTAAAATCCGGCCGGAGCAGGAACAGTTGTCTTTGCTGTAACCGGGGAGGCGCCGCCTCCCCGCCCTGGTTACTTGATCACGCCGCAGACCATGCGGTCTCCGCCGCCGCCGAGGGGGGCGGGGCTGTCCGCATAATTATCGCCGCCCGCGTGGATGATGAGCGAGCGGTTGCGGATATCGCTGACCTTCAGGCCTTTGACCAGCATGGTATGGTCGGCGCGGCCCTTATCGTTTGCCACCAGCACGGGCAGGTCACCCACGTGCCCGTCTTGCATATGGCCGGGGCCCAGGTGCTTGCCGGTCTTTTTCGGGTCAAAGTGACCGCCCGCTTCCAGGCCGGCCACCATTTTTCCGTCTTTTTCCAATGGACCGCAATTTGGATTTTCATGCACATGGAAGCCGTGCGGTCCCGGCGGCAGATCCCCCAATTTGGTGACGACTTCAAGCCCCTCGGGCGTGTCGGTGAAGGTCACCGTGCCTATGGTTTGAAAGGCGCTGGTCAGCCCTATCTGAACCATGGACACCGTGACGGTGTCGGCTTTGGCAGGAGCGGGTGCGGCAGATACCAGCATAAAGGCCGCCGCCGCTGCGATAAAGAGGCATAATCCGCGTTTCATGGGATGCTCCTTTTGATGTTGCACGAGCAAAAAAATAGTTGGCATAGCTATACCACACGGGCATTTCCGTGTATAGGCTCAGCGAAAATAATCTTGCAGGATGCCATGCGAGAAGGCATGATGCGGCCATGCCGATTTCCACGGACAAGACGGCCCATCTGGCTTTGGGCGCTACGGGAGAGACGCAGGCGCTGCGCCATCTCACGAATATGGGCTTTCGCTTGCTGCACCGCAACTGGCGGCCCGCGGGCAATGCCCGCTCGCTGGAGCTGGACCTGGTCGGCATACTGGCGGACACGCTGGTCTTTGTGGAAGTGAAAACCCGGCGCGACAATGAATACACGGAACTGGGTCCCGCCGACAACTTTACGCCGGACAAGCGCCGCAAAATAGCGCGGGCCGCCGGGGCCTATCTGCAACAACACGCCTGCTGGGACAAACCCTGCCGCTTTGACCTGGTCTGCGTCACTTTTTTCTCTGACAAGCCGCCGAAAGTGGAGCATTATGCCCATGTCATCGAACTTACTCTCAACGCAAAGCACACCGGCAGCGGGGCTGCGCGTGGTGGCAACGCCGCTTGGCAACCCTGGTGACCTTTCACCCAGAGCGCGCGAAGCCATAGCCGACGCGGATCTGGTGCTGGCGGAAGACACCCGCCGGGCCGGGCTGCTCTTGTCGCGTTGCGGCATCAAGGCCAAACGCTTTGTCAGCCTGCACGAACACAACGAAGAAAAACGCCTGCCCGCCGTGCTGGAAGAGTTGCGCGGCGGCGCCGCAGCAGCCCTGATTTCCGACGCGGGCACGCCGCTGCTTTCCGACCCCGGATACCGACTGGTCGCCGCCTGCCGGGCGGAAGGCATACCCGTCTCCCCCATACCCGGTCCCTCCGCCTTGCTGGCGGCGCTTTCCGCCAGCGGCTTGCCGCCCCAGCCCTTTGTTTTTCTGGGTTTTCCGCCCCGTGCCAAAGGGGATCAGCTTGATTTTTTCGCGCCATACGCGCAGCTTGCCGCCACGCTGATTTTTTTCGAACGCAAAGACCGGCTGGAAGCGACGCTGGAGTGCGCCGCCACCGTGCTGGGGCGGCGCGAAGGCTGCATCGCCAGAGAATTGACCAAGACCTATGAGGAGTTTATTCTGTTCCGATTGGGCGATCCCTTGCCCGAGCGTGAGCTTTTAGGTGAAATAACCGTGGTGCTGGGGCCGCCCGGCGCGGATGCCGCCACGGAGGAAACGGAAGTGCGCGCCCGCATTCGGGCGTTGCGCGCCCTGGGGACGGAAAAACCTAAAGAAACGGCCCGACGCGTGCAGATGGAAGTGCGCGGCTGGACGGTAAAAGACATTTACCGGCTGATGCAGGATGACCCGGAGTAGATACGGCATGCGGGAACCCACCCAGACGACTCTTTTGCGTATTTTTTTGCGCACGTATCTGGTAGGCGCCGTGTATAACGCGCGAGGCCTGCAGAGTATCGGCTTTATCTACGCTCTGGAGCCGGGCCTTGCCGCCATTCACGATGATCCGGAAAAACTGTCGGAAGCGAGAGGCCGCTATATTCAGCACCACAACTGCCACCCTTTTTGGGCGCCGCTTCTGGCCGGCATCTTCTTGCGCGCGGAAACGGATATAGCGCAGGGACGGCTTGCTCCGTCAGTGCTGACAAATCTCAAAGACACGGCCACCAACACTCTCTCCGCCCTGGGCGATTCCGTCTTCGGCGGCACCATGCTGGTGACCTGGGCGCTGGCCTGCGCGGTTTTGATCGCCGCAGGGCAGACAGGCGCCGCCGCGTGGCTGAGTGGTTTTCTTTTCCTTGCCTTGCAATTTTTCAAAATCTGCACCTTTGCCGCAGGGCTGCGTTACGGCCTTTCCGCCCTGCTCTGGCTGCGGCGCTGGGACCTTATCAACTGGGGCGACAAGCTGAAAATGATCAACGCCCTGCTGCTGGCTCTTTTCTTGGCCCAGCTTGTGCCGCCGGACAAGCTGATGCTGCCGTATGCGGCGACGATTTGCGCTCTCTGCCTTGCGGCCTGGCTGACGGGCAGGCTGCACCTGTCCAGAATCATCATCGCCCTGGCCGCCATGGCCGCGATGATCTTTATTTGGTAACCGCCAAAGGAAACTTCGTGCACGACATACAAGAGACAGCGCCGGGAGAGTTCGAAACCCGGGTGACCATAGCCAACGAGATGGGCATGCACGCGCGGCCCGCCGCCCTGGTCGCCCGTACGGCGCAAAATTTTTTATCCGAACTGCGGCTTGTCGTTCAAAACAGCGGGCAACCTCAAGATGTTGACGCCAAAAGCATTCTCGATATTCTTTCTCTGGCCGCCATCAAAGGCACCGTCCTGACCGTGCGGGGCAAAGGCCCGGACGCCAAAAACGGCGTGCTGGCCATCGCGGCCCTGGTTCTCGCTCAATTTAAAGAAGGTGCGCCATGACAAGCATGACCCTGCACGGGGTCGCGGTTTCCGCCGGCATCGCCATCGGCAGGGCCTTTTTTCTGAACAGAGGCGGCACGGCCCCCGCTCAGCACCAGCGCATCGCCCCCCATCTTTTTTCTGAAGAGGCCCTGCGGCTGGAAAATGCCGTCCGGGCGACCAGACAGGAGATAGAAGAAGCCGAAAAACGCGTGCCGCCGGAACTGCAAGAACAGGTGGGCATTCTCACGGCCCACCTGATGATCTGCAACGACCCCAAGTTGATGGATGCCGCGCGCGGCCTCATCAAAGAACACGGATACAGCGCGGAATGGGCCATTACCGAGGCCGTGGACGACATCGCCAAAGCCTTCAGCCGGATAGACGACCCCTATATCCGCGAGCGCATAGGCGACGTGCGCGCGGTGGCCGCCCGCATAATCGGCCAGTTGCGCGGGGAAGCCACCTCACGCCTGCCGGAAGGCGAACGCATCATCCTACTGGCGCACGACCTCACCCCCACCGACACCATGCGCCTCTCGCCGGACACCGTTTTGTGCTTCGCCACGCAAGAGGGCGGCAGAACCTCGCATACGGGCATTCTGGCCCGCAGCATGCAAATTCCCGCCGTGGTGGGCATAAGCGGGCTGGAAGAAAGCGTCGTTGACGGCGACACCGTTATTCTTGACGCCTTGCGCGGCCTTTTGCTGATCAACCCGGACCAGGGGGTGATCGGCAGATACGAGGCCCTGCAGAAAAAATTCCAGCTCTTTCAGCAAACCGTCGCGAACAAAACGGCCCTGCCCGCCGAAACCCTTGAGGGGCTGCACGTTTCGGTGCGGGGCAACATCGAGAACGTGGACGAGGCGGTTCTCGCCACCCGCAACGGAGGCGAAGGCATTGGCCTGTACCGCACGGAGTTCAGCTTTATCAGCCGGACCACCATGCCTTCTGAAAAAGAACTGTACGAAGAATATTCGCAGCTTCTTTCCGCCGTGGCCCCGCACAAGGTCACCTTCCGCACGCTTGACGTGGGCGCCGATAAAATGCTCTGGGCTCAACGTTCGCTGCAAGAGGCCAACCCGGCGCTGGGGCTGCGCGCCATACGCTTTTGCCTGCGCAACCAGTCCATTTTCCGCCGCCAGTTGCGGGCTATTTTACGGGCGGGCATTCACGGCAACGCGGCCTTGATGTTCCCCATGATCTCAGGGGTGCGCGAGTTGCGCCAGGCCAAAGCCATTTTGGGCGAGGTGCGCCAGGAACTGGAAGCCTCGAAAGTGCCTTTTGACCATGACATCCCCGTGGGCATCATGATCGAACTGCCCTCCGCGGTGCTCATCGCCGACGCGCTGGCCAAAGAAGTGGACTTTTTCAGCATCGGCACCAACGATCTTATCCAATATTCCCTTGGCATAGACCGCTGCAACAGGCATGTGGCCTATTTGTACCAGCCGCTGCACCCGGCCATCATCAGGGCCATCAAATACGTGGCCGACATGGCGCACAAAGAAGGCATATCCGTTTCCGTCTGCGGGGAAATGGCATCCGACCCCTATTGCCTGCCCATCCTTTTGGGTATGGGTATTGACGATTTTTCCATGTCGCCGCAGGCCATTCCCGGCATCAAGCATATCGTGCGCGACCTGGAAATTGAAGAATGCCGCGCCTTGATGCGCCAGGCCGCATCGGCCGCCACGGTGGAAGCCGTCAACAGAATCGCCAAACAAACACTTTCCCAGCGCTTTGCCGAAGAACTGCCGTTTTACGTCTCGGTTCTGGATACGGAAGAATACGCATGAGCAAAAAGCCCTCACCCAGCCTGATCGTCCAGAACAAGAAAGCCAGGCATTACTATGAACTGCTGGAATTTCTCGAAGCGGGCATCGCGCTGACCGGTTCTGAAGTCAAAAGCATCAGGGCCGGGCACGCCAGCTTTCACGACGCCTATGTGACTTTTCGAGGCGGCGAAGCCTGGCTGGTGGGGGTGCGCATAGCGCCCTACGCCAACGCGGGCTATGTGCGCCACGACCCGGACCGCGACAAGAAGCTGCTGCTGCACGCGCGCGAGATCACGATTCTTGAAACCCGCGTGAACCAGAAGGGCCTGACCGTGGTGCCCGTGAACATGCACTTTAAGGCGGGCAGAATCAAAGTGGAGCTGGCCGTGGCCCGAGGCAAAAAACTGCACGACCAGCGCGACGACCTCAAAGAACGGGCCGAACACATGGATCTGCAACGCGAGCTTTCACGGCGATGAACATTCTCGTCGTCAACCTGACCCGCTTCGGCGACTTGCTGCAAAGCGCCTCCGCCCTGAGCGCGCTGGCGCGCGGCACTGATACGCCCAACAGGCTGGCCTTGGTCTGCCTCGATAATTTTACCGCCACCACGGCCTTTCTGCCGCATGTGGAGCAGGTTTTTCCTCTGCCCGGCGGTAAATTGCTGGCGGGCCTGCAGGCGGAACACGACGGCAAAACCTGGCGGCGCGCCGTGGCGGACATGACGGCGTGGGCCGACGAGATACACGAAGCCTTCGCCCCTGATCGGGTCTGCAACATCACCCCGACGCTCAGCGCCCGCCTGCTCAGCCGTTACCTTGCCAACGACGGCCCTGTGGACGGGTTCGGCCTGGACCCTATGGGCTTTGGCGCCAACGCCAGCCCTTGGGCGGCCTTCATGCAGGGCGCGGCAAAATCGCGGGGAATCAGCCCATTCAACGTGGTGGACCTGTTCCGCAAGGTGGCCCTCGGCCCGGCTGACGCGCCATACACAGCCAAAGGCCCGGCTGACGCCCCATATGGAGCCAAAGGCGCGGCTGACGCCTCTCTCCTCCCCCCGGTGGCCGATATCATCGAATCCATGCGCGCGGAACTGGCCGCCCTGGCCCCGCAAGGCTGCAAAGGCTTCGTCGCGTTGCAGATGGGGGCCAGCGAAGATCGCCGTCGCTGGCCAGAGGCGTCTTTCGCCGCCGTGGGCGACGCCCTTTGGCGTGAAGAAGGCTTTTGCCCGCTGCTGCTGGGCTCGGAGGACGAACGTCCGTTGGCGGAGCGGTATGCCGTTCTTAGCCGCAGCCCTTTCATCAATCTGGTCGGCCGCACAAAACTGCCGCAACTTGCCGCCGCGCTGCAAAACTCCGCTTTGCTTGTCAGCAACGATACCGGAACCTTGCATCTGGCATCCGGCCTGGGCACACCCGTGCTGGGTATTTTTCTGGCCACGGCCCAACCGTGGGACACGGGGCCGTACAGAGCGGGCAACTGTTCGCTGGAACCGGACCTGGACTGCCACCCCTGCGCTTTCGGCAGCGCCTGCCCGCGAAACCTGGCCTGCCATGCGGCCGTCCGGCCTGAAACCGTGGCCGCGCTTGCGCGCTGTTACCTTGCCCGCAACGCGTGGGCGCACCCCGATTGCGGCAGCGGGGCTGCGGCGGACATAGCGCCCCCGCCGCACTACGCGGGCAGCCGGGTGTGGCAAAGCGCCATCGACGCCTGGGGCTTTGCCGACCTCATTTCGCTCTCCGGCCACGAAAAAGAGACCCGCACGGTCTGGCTGCGCGGACAGCGACATTTCTATCGTCAGTTCCTTGACAGAGACACAAACCGCCCCTTCAGCCCGCAGCCTCTTCCCGCCCCCCTGGCCTTGGCGCCCGATGCGGCGCAAACCCTGGCGGACGAATGCCAGAGCGCCCTGACCATGCTGGATGCCCTGTTGCAACAAGGCGAATTGCTGCTCGCCCGCCCCTTGCCGCAAATCCGCGAACGCTTTCTGGCCACCTGGCTGCGGCTTGCGGCTTTTTTGCGCGAGTCGCCGCATTTGGCCGCCCTTGCCCTGCTGTGGCAGGAAGAAACCCAGAACAGCGACGACGTGCCCACCGCCCTTGCCCTGACCGCGCAGTACCGCGAACTGCTGGCCGCCCTGCTTGGAGCATCTTCACTTTGAAATTACCGCGTAACGGCGGCATTTCCGACCTTTCCGCACCGTATAGTCTCCGATTGGCACGGCGCATGCTGTTTATTGACGGCAAACTGACCGGTATTACACGGCAAGTTTTTCACCATTAAAAATATATTAGCAATTACACTTAATTATATGTGAAATTTTATGTTGGCCCGAAACTTGCTTATCTCCTGCCACGAACTGTAAAAATTTCCCGTCAGGGAGGAGGAGTACATCATGATAGTTATCGACGGCCGCCAAAGCGCCATGAATGTCGGCAATTTCACCAACCTTGAAGAGATCCTGGTCCAAGTCATGCAGGAAGAAGTGCTGGAAAACCACGTCGTCACCGACGTGCTCGTCAACAACGAAGCGTTCAGCGAAATCTACCCGCACCAGGCGGAAGACATCAGCAGCGGCGACATCCGCAGCGTTGAAGTACGTACCGCCTCTCTGGGCGAGCTTGCCAGCGACGTGGCCGGCGAACTGTTCAAAGTCATCCGCCTGATGCAGAGCGGCGGCAAACGCGTCGCCGTGCTGTTCCGCCAGGGCGACACCGCGGAAGCGCTGGAGGTGTTGCAAGACCTTCTGGACGTCACCCGCCATTTCCTGGGCATTGTCAATACGCTGTATGAGCGTTTCCCCGCCAAAAACGAAGAAACCCTGGTCAACGTCAGCAACGAGCTGGACGGCCTGCTCAGCGAAATGAGCGACGTCATGATCAACCAGGACTGGATTCTGCTGGCCGACCTGCTGGAATTTGAATTCCTGCCCGGTTGCGACAACTGGAACGAAGTGCTGAGCGACCTCAACGCGGACATCGCCTCTACCAAACTGGATTAGCCATGCATGAAAGCCTGCGCCTTTTGGATGCCGCTCTCGAATTGACGCGGCAGGAAAACGCCGCCCTGACGGCGGAGGATGAGGAACGCCTGCTGACGCTGTGCGAAGAGCGGACCGGCCTGATGGCCCTGGCCTGGGACAGGCGCGAAGGGTGCGAGAGCGCCGCGTTGCTGGCCCGCCTTGAAGCGATCCAAAAAGCGCAGAGCGCCCTGACGGATGCGGCGGGAGCGGTTGCGGACAATCTCCGTGCGGTCTTGCAACAAAGCCGCGAACAAGGCAACCGGCTTTCAGGCTATCATAAAGTTGTCGCCCGGCAGCAAAGCTCGCTGCTTTTGCAAGCCCGGGGCTGAAATCGAACACGAACGACCGTGATGCGCCGCAACACCGTAACAGGTTGCGGCGCATCTTTTTGTAGTGGTTCAATTTGGCGTTAGGCAAGAAAGGCGAGTTCCGGGCGGAGCGACGCGTATTTAGACATACGCGAGCTTCGCACGGAACGAGCCTGACGCAGCATAACGCCACATTCAGCCACTACAGGCTTTGCTTTCAGAGCAATGTTCTGTTACCCAAGAGGCAACACAGCCACAACGAGGTCCGCATGAGCGCCACATGGAAAGGCATAGTCCTGGCCGGGGGATCGGGAACCCGCCTCTACCCCCTGACCCGCAGCGTCAGCAAACAGCTGATGCCCATTTACGACAAGCCCATGGTCTATTACCCGATTTCCGTGCTTATGACCGCGGGCATACGTGATATCGCCATCATTTCCACGCCGGACCACCTCCCGCTTTTCCGCGCCCTTCTGGGTGACGGCTCGCAGTGGGGCTGCGCGTTCACCTATGTGGAACAGCCCAAACCCGAAGGCATTGCCCAGGCGTTTTTACTGACCGCCGATTTCATAGGTGACGCCAACGTCTGCCTGGTTTTGGGCGACAACATCTTTTTCGGCCACGGCCTTGAACAAACGCTGGATGCCGCCATGAGCCGCACGGAAGGGGCCACGGTTTTCGCCTATCACGTGCGTGACCCCGAACGCTATGGCGTGGTCAGTTTCGACAAGGCGAAAAAAGCCGTCAGCATTGAAGAAAAACCCAAACAGCCCAAATCGAACTATGCGGTGACGGGCCTGTATTTTTACGACAAGCGTGTGGTGGAAATGACCCGCGCCTTGACGCCCTCCGGCCGGGGCGAACTGGAAATAACCGACCTTAACAACCGCTATCTGCAGGCGGGCAAGCTGCACGTGGAAACGCTGGGCCGGGGCATTGCCTGGCTGGATACCGGCACCCACGACGCCCTGCTTGCCGCAAGCACTTTCGTGCAGGCCGTGGAAACCCGCCAGGGCCTGAAAGTGGCCTGCCTGGAAGAAATCGCCTGGCGGCAGGGCTTTATCAGCCTTGATGCCATGCATGAACTTGGGCGCGAGCTGGGCAAGTCCGGTTACGGCGAATACGTATTGAGCTTGAACGACTGAGGGCTTTCATGAACGTTTGCACCACCCCCATCGCCGGCGTTTTGCTGATCAAACCCAAAGTCTGGCGCGACGCGCGGGGCTTCTTTGTGGAGACCTGGCAGCAGGAACGGTACAAGGCGGCGGGCATTGGACTGCCCTTTGTGCAAGACAACCACTCCCGCTCGACCCGGGGCATCTTGCGCGGCCTGCACTTTCAGCGCGCATTTCCGCAGGGCAAACTGGTTTCCGTGGCGCGCGGGTCCGTCTTTGACGTGGCTGTGGATATCCGGCCCGGCTCGCCCACGTACGGCCAATGGTACGGGTGCGAGCTGACCGAAGAAAACCAGCACCAGCTCTGGGTGCCGCCAGGCCTGGCCCACGGCTATTGCGTGCTGAGCGAGGTTGCGGATTTCAACTACAAATGCACCGACCTCTACCACCCGGAAGACGAGGGCGGCATCCGCTGGAACGACCCCGACCTGGGCATCGCCTGGCCGGTAAGCGACCCGATGCTTTCCGCCAAAGACATGGTCTTGCCGCTCTTTCGCGACCATGCCGTTTGAAGCAGGTTCATTTTTTCAAAACGAACCTGCTCTGAGAGAAAAAAATCCCGGCCAGACCGGGCTTTTTTTTGTCAAAAAAACCGGACGCCGTTTATACAAAAGCAACTGTACCTCGCCGCCTAAAATAGGATATAGGGTGAAGTAACCCTAATCTTTTCAGTGGAGGTTGAACACATGAAACCAGTGCATCTTCTTCTCGCTTTGCCTGCTGCCGCTTTTCTGCTGCTGGGCGGCTGCTCCTCCCGCTATGCCGTGGTCACCAGCGACTATTCCGTGCATGTGGCCACCAGCAAACCGGAAATAGACACTAAAACGGATACCGTGACCTTCAAGGACGAAAACGGCAAGGAAGTGACCTTTCCGCGCAATGACCTGAAACAGATCAAAGAGCTTGACTGAAACGTCGTCTGTAGCGCGGCCGCCCGCGGGCGGCCGCGCTACAGCATATTGACCGGATCCAGATCCAACGCCAGGCGCAGCTTGCCCCAGCGGCCGCCCACGCGCAGGGCCGAGGCATACAGGTCGCGCACCGGCCCCCAGGCTTCGGCCTTGATCAGGCAATGAAAACGCTTTGTGCCGCGCAACATGGCTATGGGCGCGGGCGCGGGGCCCAGAACGGTCATGCCCAGATCTCTTCCCCGCGCGCGCAGGTGGGCCGCCACATCTTCCACGGCGCCCATGCCCTTGCCCCAGTCCGCCGGAAAATTCATGCGCAAAAGCGCCAGGCGCACGAAAGGCGGGTACAGCCGCCGCTCGCGCCGGGCGATTTCTTCCGCGTAAAATCCCGCGTAATCGGCTGTTTTCACATACTGCCAGCAGTAATGGGAAGGGTCGCGGGTCTGGATAATCACTTCCCCGGCCTTTTCTCCCCTGCCCGCGCGCCCCGCCGCCTGCACCAGCAGTTGAAAGGTGCGCTCCGCCGCGCGGTAATCGGGCAGGTTCAGTCCCAGGTCCGCGTCCGCCGCGACAACCAGGGTCACGCCCGGAAAATGATGGCCTTTGGAGAGCATTTGCGTGCCCACCAGCACTTGCGCCTCGCCCCTGCCGAACGCGGCCAGGATTTCTTCCATCTTGCCGGGCCGCCGGGTGCTGTCGCGGTCAAGGCGCAAGACGCGCGTACCCGTAGGCAGGCGCGGTATCAGGCTTTCTTCCAGTTTTTCCGTGCCTTCGCCCATAGGCAGAAAATGCATGCCGCCGCACGAGGGGCAAGGGCTGGGGTAGGGCGCGGCATGGCCGCAGTAATGGCAAACGGCGCGCTCGCGCCCCTTGTGGTAGGTCAGGCTGATGGCGCAATGCGGGCAGCGCAGCACCTCGCCGCAGCCAAGGCAGTACATCAGCGGCGCATACCCCCGCCGGTTGAGCAAAATAACCGCCTGGTCGCCCCGCTCCACGCAATCGGCCAGGGCGGCGACGCTTTCACTCGTCAGAACGCTTCCTTCGCCCATGCCGCGCGGCACGGCGGCCAGCCTCACGGGCGGCAGGGCCCCTCCGCCCACGCGGTCCGGCAGGTGGTGCAAGGGCAACTGCCCCTGCCGCGCCGCGTAATACGTCTTGACGTCCGGCGTGGCGGAGCCCAAAAGCAGCAGGGCCTTTTCCCGCCCGGCGCGGTACCAGGCCACTTCTTTGGCCTGATAGGTCAGGCCTTCATCCTGTTTGAACGAACTGTCGTGCTCTTCATCCAGAATGATCACCCCCAGGCCGCGCAGGGGCAAAAACAGGGCCGAGCGGGTTCCCACGATCAGACAGGGTGAATACGGGGCGCTGCCCCGCACCCCGCCAGGGGCCTGAGGCCCCTGGACCCCGCAATCGCAAGACGGCGATGCCGCACTGTTTCGTTCGGCAAGCGCCCTGAAGGTCGCTTCCCGTTCCGGTACGGACTGGTAGCCGTGAAAGAACAAAAGCGGCGCGCCGGGCAGATGCCGTTCAACATCCGCGCGCAATTTATGCGCCAGCGCCACTTCCGGGGCAAGCAGCATGACGGAACGGCCCCGGCGAAGGCTTTCCGCCGCCAGCGCAAGGTACACGGCTGTTTTGCCGCTGCCCGTGATACCGTGCAAAAGATGGGTTTGGGCCTCGCCGGCTTCCAAGACGCCCACAAAAGCATCCAGCGCCTCTTGCTGCGCGGCGGTCAACGTGAAAGGCGCGCGCCAGACCGCTGGCGCATCCGACCGTTCCGGAACGACCGGGGCGGTTTCTTCCAGCGGGCGGATGCGCACCAGGCCGCGTTCCGTCAGCAAGGCCAGAGCTGCCGTACTCTCCCGCCCGAGATCTTCCGCCAGACGCCTGCGGCTGACGGCGCCCCGCGTGAGCAGATATTCCAGAACTTCAAGCTGGCGCAAAGCTCTGGGCCGGACCGGCCAGGGCGGATCCTGCGCAAGATGGCACAGCTCCATATCCAAAGGATCGCAGCCGCCGCCGAGGCAAACCGCCAGCCCTTCGGCCCAGGCTTTGCCGCAAGCGGCTTTTTCCGCCTCAGGCAATGCGGCGATATCGGCAAAGCTCAAATCACGGTTGCGGCCCGGGGCGTCTTCCGCGCCGAAAAGGCGCACCCTGCCCTTGCCGCTGCGCAACGGAGCGGGCAGCACCGTGCCCAAAATCCTGCCCATGGGCGCGGATTGGCGCAAGCCCAACTGGCGCACAAGATCGAGGTATTCCGGCGTCAAAAGCGGCGCGCGCTCCAGCGGCCAGAGCAAATGCTTGAGCCCTTCGGGCAGCTTTTCGCCTTGCTTCTGTTGCCGCAGGCCGAGAATCACCGCCGCGCGGCAGCCTTTGCCCAGGGGCGCGCCCACACGCAACCCAACGGCCCAGGCATCGTGAGGCAACCAGGGCGGCAAGCTGTACGTGAGGATGGCGTACGGAGGGCTGAGCAAGGCCACATCGGCCAGAAACAAAGCGGACATGTTCGCACCATAAGCTACTGAAGGGGCTTCGCCCTTCAGACTACCCCGCAAGAGAGATTACCCCTAGACCCGTATGGCTGAAAAACGGCGCGCAGCGCCGTTTTTCAGTATTGCGGGGTCCGGGGGGATGATCCCCCCGAAAAAAATCCTTTACGCTTCAGCCAGCAGTTTTTTCAGGCTGGCGATAAGGCTGTCGTGAATTTCAGGGTCTTGCAGGCCGAAATGAATGTTGGCGGTCAGGTATTCCACCCAGTCGCCCGCGTCAAAACGGGTGCCGTTCATTTTCACGGCCAGCATGCCTTCTTCCATTGCCAGTTTTTGCATGGCGTCCGTCAACTGGATTTCACCGCCGTGTCCCGCCGTCATGCTTTTCAGATGTTTGAAGATACCCGGCGTCAACACATAGCGGCCGACAATGGCCAGGTTTGAGGGGGCTTCTTCCCTTTTGGGCTTCTCCACCATATTGGTGATGCGCCAGATGCCCGGGGCTTCTTCTTCGCCCGCCACGATGCCGTAACGGCTGACCTTGTCCATGGGCACTTCCATAACCCCTATGCAGGGCATGCCCGTGGTTCTTGTCACTTCCATAAGCTGGCTAAGGCCGGCATTGTCGCCGAACATCAAGTCGTCGCCGACCATAATACCGAAAGCGTCGTCATACTGCACCACGTCTTTGGCGCACAGCACAGCGTGCCCCAGGCCCAGCTGCCGTTTCTGGCGGATGGAGATGATGTTGACCATTTCGGCCACGGCCCTGATTTCGGCCAGTTTCTCTGTCTTGCCGCCGCGTTCGAGCACACCCTCCAGCTGGAGGTTGAAGTCGAAATGGTCTTCAATGGCGCTTTTGTCGCGGTTGGTTATGAAAACCACGTCCTGAATACCCGCGTTGATGGCTTCTTCCACTATATACTGCACAGCGGGCTTGTTGTAGATGGGCAGCATTTCTTTGGGGATGTTCTTGGTGGCCGGCAACGAACGGGTTCCCCACCCGGCGACGGGGATGACAACTTTACGGATGTTCATACAAGGCTCCTTGGATATACGGTCAGCGCAGGTTCACTTTCACTGTTTCTGCGATATCTTCCGCCAGGCGTTTGACCTGGTCCTCGTTTTCGCCTTCAACCATAACTCTGGCCAACGACTCCGTGCCGGAATAGCGCAGCAGCACGCGGCCTCTGCCAGCCAGTTCCGACAGTTTTTTACCGCTCTCGCGCATGATGCGCAAAAGCTGCAACCCGGCCAGCAACCCGTCGCCGGCGCCGAAAAGCCGTTCGCTCATGAGGGTTCCTTCGCCAAAAGATACAAAAAAAGGGTCGAACCCGCATGCCGCGCATAGAACACGCACCCTTCGGACAGCATTCATGGTACACTGCGGGCGCCCGCGCGTAAAGCGCCAAAAGGCGGCGCTTCGATGCCGCTTCCATGCGCGATCTGTTGCAACATCGCAAGTCTTTGCATCGGCGCTGCTGTGAACAAAAATCCATTGCAGTAATGATAAATAGATTTTCTTAATATTATAAAATATTCTATATAATACGCATTTCCCATGCAGGCAAAGAGCATATTGAAATTCATATAGCTTCCATTTTATCATAAAATTTATATTGAAAATTCTATATTATTTTGTCATATTCAGTGCAGCGAAATTACAGACTCAGAGAGGGCTCCATGCAGCATATTCCTTCCGACCACCTGTTAGAATCCGCTGTGCTTGACCATGTTTGCGACCAGTTTTCGCGTGAAGCCACCCGCTATATCGACAGTATCGCCGCTCATCGCGCCGTTATGCGCAAGCACGCGCTTCGCTGCGATGAAATCGGCGGGGCGAAGGCCACGCCGCATCTCGCCCGGCTGCTTCAAGAAACAACCGCGCTGCTGGAGTTGTGCGTCGACATGGCCCGGGTGCAATCAGCCATGATCGCCCGCCAGGCGCGGTCGGTGCGGCTGGTGGCCGGGCTTGTCGCGGGCGAGAGGCACAGTGACACCGTGACCGGAGCGTGATATGACGCCCGCATGCCGCAGCAAAGACGAGCCATATCGTACCATGTCGCCCTGGCAGGGCTGCTCTTCTGTCTTTTCGGTCTGGCCTCGCCCGCGCGCCCGGCAGCCACAGTTTTCCCGCAAAAGGACACTTCCCCTTACCGTAACAGCGCTTCTTTCGCGAGCCTGGATGCGAGCCTTGCCGCGATTATGGAAAAAGCGCGCACGCAAGGCAACGCGAACGATGCCGTCATGGGCCGCATCCATGACCTGGCAGCCGCCCTGCGCTACCCCCTGGCGGGCAGCGACGCTTTGGCGGCCTTTCTTGACAGCCTGCCTTCCCCGCCCGCCAACGCGGCGGACGCGTTGAAACCGGCCCGCGAAACCGCCTTGCAACTGGCCCGCATCGTTTTGAACCAAGAGGTTGAAAACACCCGGGCCGAGCTGCGCGCCATCCGCGACTTGCGCGCGCAGGAAAGCGCCGCCCCCGGTCCCGCCGTACGCGGCGAACTGCTGGCGGAATTGGAAAATACCTGTTTCGCCGTGGGAGTGCGCCTGCATGAATTCAATGTGCGCTGCCGCGACCCGCGCTATACCGAACCCGTCAAGGGCGAAAGCATGCGTTTTCTTGACGAGGCGGCCGCCAACGCCGCGCAGGAACGCAGGCAGGCTTTTCTTGACCGCCTGTCCACGGACAGGGAAAATCAGGATTTCATCGGCGGCGTCATCAGCGAAAAAGTGACCGCGTTGCGCTTTCCCTTCACAGACACCATCAAAATGAGCTTCTTTCTGGAACGGCTGTTTGAAGCGCCCAGCGACGACATTGCCCGTCAGGGCACGCTTACGCAGGCCGACAGCCTTCTTGACCACCATATGGCGGTCATCCGCCTTGCCCTGGCTCACATCAAGGCCATCAGCGCGGTCGGCGCGAACACTGAGGCGAAACAGCGCCTTTTGCGCGAAGCCGCCGAGCTGCATCAGTCGACCCTGGACCTTTTGGCCGACGTTCGCGAACGCTGCCGCCGGGCGCAAAGCCGCTAGCGCTGTTTTCACCCGCGATTCTCTACTTCCCCCCAGCTATGTTATAGGATATTTTCTTTCTCCCTAAATGGAGGGGACTGATGTTTCCACAAGATGACCCGCCATATGCGCTCGCGTTGATCGCCCCATACGGCAAACTTGGCGCGGCCTTTACCAAAATAGCGGCCGGTCAGCCCTGCACGTTGCGGGTATGGGAAGGCGTCGCCCTTAATGAAGCCGCCGCCGTGGCCAGGCAGGCAGTCGCGGAAGCAAAACCTGAAGTGATTCTCAGCCGGGGCGGCACGGCAGATTACGTGCGCGCCAGCGTCGACGTGCCCGTGGTTGCCATTTCAACCACCGCCCTCGATCTTTTGCGCACCCTGCGCCCTCTTGCGGGCGCCGTGTCGCGGGCGGCCTTTTTCCACTATAAAGACCCCCTGCCCGAAGTGCAGACCGTTGCGGCCACGCTGGGCATCGCCATCGACGAATACCTTTTTCACACGCACGACGACATGATCGCGCAGATGATAGAAGCCAAAGCCCGCGGCGCGCAAATCGGGGTGGGGGGCGTTATCATCGCCCGTATGCGCGAGGTCTGCGGACTTGACGGCATCTTGCTTGAAGCGGGTGAAGACGCCGTGCTGCGGGCCCTGCGCGAAGCCTTTTCCATCGCCGCGGTGCGCCGGGTCGAGCAGCAGCGCCAGGCGCGCATCTTCACCATTCTGAACGCCATTGCCGAAGGCATCATGGTCACGGACGAAAACAACGCCCTGACCCTGATCAATCCGACGGCCGAGCGGCTTTTGGGCGTCTCGTCAAGCGACGTGCTGGGCCGCGACGCCCGCGAGGTGGTGCCCAACACCCGCACCGCCGACGTGCTGCAAAGCGGCCGGCCCGAGATCAACGAAGTGCAGGAGATGAAAGGCACGACCATCGTCACCAACCGCGTGCCCATTGTGGCGGCGGACCGTACCGTGGGGGTCGTCTGCACCTTTTCCGAAGCCGACAGCATCCGGCAGGCGGGCAACCGCCTGCGCGGCAGTCTGCGGGCCAAAGGCTTTCAGGCCCGCTATCAGCTTTCCGACGTGCACAGCCGCGACGAAGGCATGCGCGAGCTGAAAAAACTCGCCCAGGCCTATGCCACCACCGACGGCACCATTTTGCTGCAAGGTGAATCCGGCACCGGCAAAGAGCTGTTCGCCCAGGGCATTCACCAGGCAAGCCGCCGCCGCAAAGGCCCGTTTGTCGCCGTCAACTGCGCGGCCATTCCCGAAGCGCTGCTCGAATCCGAACTTTTCGGCTATGAAGAAGGCGCATTTACCGGCGCAAAACGCCAGGGCAAAGCGGGCTTCTTTGAACTGGCCCACGAGGGCACGCTGTTTCTGGATGAAATCAGCGAGTTGCCCAAACCCGTGCAGGCCCGTTTGTTGCGCGTTCTGCAAGAGCGGGAAATCGTCCGCGTGGGCGGGGCTCAGATCATTCCCGTTGATGTGCGCGTTGTGTGCGCCACCAACCGCGACCTTGACGCCTGGACCTATGAGGGGCACTTCCGGCAGGATCTGTACTACCGGCTGAACGTGCTGCCCCTGACCATCCCCCCGCTGCGCGAGCGCAAAGCCGACATCATGCTTCTGGCGGGACTTTTTTTGCGGCGTAAAGCCCCGGCTGCAGCGGACACGACGAGTCTGGACAAGGCCATCGGCCCGGCCTTGCAAGCCCACGACTGGCCCGGCAACGTGCGCGAGCTGCGCAACGTGATGGAACGCCTGGCCCTTGCCGCGACCATGTTCCCCGATCGCTCGTGGAAATCGCTGCTGGAACAGATATGGCGGACGCCGGGCGCCGCATCCCCGTGCGCGCCCGCGAACGGCGGCGTGCTGGTGCCGGCCGGCGGCAATTTGAAAGATATGACCCGGCACCTGGAACGGGAAATGATCAAGCGCCTCCTGGCGGAGCATGAGGGCGACCAGAGCCGGGTGGCGAAACGCCTGGGCGTCAGCCGTATGAGCCTGTGGCGCAAACTGCGTGATGAAAAATAACGAGTGCGAATAAGGATCAGCTATGCGTGGCAGCATCTTGTGCATTATGGCGCTGATTTTCAGCCTGCCTGTTTTTTCCGTTTCACCCGCGCGCGCGGCGGAAGAAGCCGCGCCCCTTTCCTGGGACCATGTGGTCGGCCGCCTGAAAGCCGACGGCTTTGACGAAACCGAAACCCGGGCGCTGTTTGAAAGGCTCAAAAGTCCGCCACTGCCTGTGTTCATGGCCCAAAAGCTGATCGAGCTTTACGGTAAGAATGGAAAAGGCGCCCTGATCATGCCGGAGCAGGAAGCAGCGCAGTACGCGCCGCCGGATTACAGCCGCATCGCCGGCGGCATGAGCGTGGCAACGGGCCGCAACCACATGAACCGCAACGCGCAGTTTTATACCAACCTCTATCGGCAATATGGCGTTCCCGCGCCGTTCATCGTCGCCGTGCTGATGGTCGAAACGGGCCTTGGCGCGGAAACCGGCAGGCAGCCCGCGCTGCTGGCGCTGGGCAGCATGGCCTCCGCCATCTCGCTTGACCAGGTTTTGCCCGCGGTCACGGGCCTGACCGCGCCCCGCGCGGACATGCAGTCCACGGTGACCGATAAATCCGAATGGGCCTATGGCGAGCTGAAGACGCTTATCCAATACGGCAAAGCCTGCGGCAAAGACGCCGCCGCCATTCCCGGCTCCGTTTACGGCGCCATAGGCATCTGCCAGTTCATGCCCAGCAACATCCCACTGTATGCCGTCTCGACCAAAGGCAAAAACGCCGCGCCGGACGTGTTCAACATTGCGGATGCTTCCGCCAGCGTGGCCCGGTATCTTTCAGCCCACGGCTGGAAAAAGGCCCTCACCCCGCAAGCCCAGGTGGCTGTGCTGCGCAGTTACAACCACTCTGACATCTATGCGGCCACCGTATACGGCGTGGCCATGAACATCACGTCTCCGGCCACTTTTGAAGGCGTCAAATCCGCGCAAAAGGGCGGCAACGCCGTCAGCGCGGCACGCAAAGACGCGAGAGCCGCCATTCCCCAAAACAAAGACAAAAAACCGTTGACCAACCTGCCCAGCTACGACGACATATTAAAATAGAAACCTGGTTTATTTACAACAGGCAATATGGCCTCTATTTCATGGAAATTCGCTAGAAAATAGTGATTGCGTAACCGTAATTATTCCGCTACGGAATAGGCATGGGCGAGTCGTGGACGCAGGCGCTATGCTTTGCTTGCCGTTAAGCGACTGTTGCAAGCATCAGTTGCCCTAGCAAGGATATGCCATGAAATTTCAAGATTCCGTTCTGGCGGTTCTGCGCGAATACGCCGACAGAGAGCACGGCGGCGACGTAAAAGCCACGGCCAAAGACCTGGGGGTGGAGCACGTCACGCTGTGGCACTGGCTGCGCGGCACACGCAGCCCCAACCTCAGTCAGCTTTCAAAGGCCATGGATACCCTGGGCGTCGGTATTTCCGCCCCCGGGGCCAGCGACACGGCCCGGGAAGTCTGCTTCATCAACCCGCACATCGTTCCTGCGGGTGACGGCGCGCGGCCGCCCGAGTCCGAAGACTATCTTGCCGTTCCTCTGGTGGGCGAAGCGGGCGCGGGGCCCGGCATCATCCCCCAGAACCGCATCGAAAGCTGGGTGCTGGTTTACCGCAACCACCGTTCCGTCATGCGCCGCTCCAACCTGCTGGCCGTTGAAGTCGGCAAGAACCAGCGCTCCATGATCCCCACCCTGCACCCGGGCGACCTGGTGCTGGTCGACCGCAACGACTGGGGGCAAGAGGGGTTTCACGCGCCGGGCAACATTTTTTTGGTGCGCGAGCCCGGCCAGGAAGGCGGCGGCAAGGTCAAGCGGGTAACCTTAAGCGGCCGGGGCAAAAGCGCCATCTTGACCTTTTACAGCGACAACGTCACGGAAAACGAGCCGGAGCCCTACCCCATGCACGCCTATGAGTATGATTTGCGCGCCGCTATTGTCGGTAGAGTTGTCTGGGCCTGGGCCGACCTCAGCAGAAAATAAGGGGCGAGAGACCTATCCGCATCTTCGGTGTGAACACTAAACGGCAAAGAAAAGAAGCCGCCCGAATGTGGCGTTGCTTTATTGCATCAAGCTAAGAGCCATTTTCGGCATACTGTTGGCCTGGGCAAGCATGGAGACGGCGGCTTGGGTGAGAATCTGGCTACGCACGAACTCGGTCATTTCTGTAGCGACGTCCACATCGGAGATACGGGATTCGGCGGCTTGCAGGTTTTCGGCCTGAATCTGCAAGTTGCTGACGGTATTTTCCAGCCTGTTCTGCAGCGCGCCCAGGTTGGCACGGTTGCCGGACACCTTGAGCGAGGCCCGGTCAATGGAATCCAGGGCATGCTGCGCGTTTTCCTGGGTGCGGATGTTTCGCCCGGCATAGGTGTGAAGATACTGGAACTGGTTTGCGGCATAACTGCCGGACCAAGCAATATCAGTCCAAAGTTTTGGATCAACCGCTGCGAAGAAATCAGTGCCGCCGGGGTTGCCGCCCGGATCCATAAATATGCTGCGGTTGTTCAGGCGGCCTCCCAGGTTCTTTATGGCGCTGCGCATAAAGGCAAGTTGATACTTTTCTTTCTCATCGCCTGTAAGCGCATTGTACGCCGCGTGCATGGCTGAGTAGTCCGCCGTATCCATTCCATCGAGATACGCGTAGTGAAGACCTTCCGGGCCTGCGAACGATGTATTGCGCGGAACGGTTGAAGCCCCGAATGCCTGGTTAAAGGCAGCCATAAAACTCGCATCGCTGTCAAAACCGTAGACCGCCTCTCGCATAAATGCTTCCGAAGCCGCTTTGCTTGCCTGAAAAGCCGCGTCATATTCCGCTTGTGTGATTCTTCCCGCATCAATGTCCTCTTGCGTAAGGGGGCTGTCTGACACAACCCTGTGCTTCAGATTAAGCTCGATACCCATGAGAAAAGGACGCGTCATTTCTGCGGGGGCCATTGACTCAAGGCTGAATTCATCGCCAAGATTGAGGTACATGTTTGTCGTGTCAAAAATCCGGATGTAGTAGTAGTCTTCAGCCGGATCATTGCCGGTGCCGAAGTGGATTTTCAACATGCCGCCGAACAGGAGGTTGTCCACGCTACCCCTGGGGCCGGTCCTGGGGCCCATGATCTCTCCATCATGGACGCCTTCCAGGCTGCCGTCCAACAGACGGATGCCGTTGAATTCGGTGGCCCTGCCGATGCGGGTAATTTCCCTGGCCATCTGCTGGTATTCGTTATCGATCATCAAACGCTGGTCGGAGTTGTAGGTGCCTGTGGCGGCCTGCATCGCCAGTTCCTTCATCCGGATCAGCTTTTCATCGACAATCTGCAGGGCTCCGTCAGCGGTTTGAATGAGGGATATGGCGTCGTTGGCGTTGCGCACGCCCTGGTTCAGGGTGGCAATGTCGGCGCGCATCAACTCACGGATTGCCAGTCCGGCGGCATCATCAGCCGCCGTCGTTACACGCAATCCTGATGACAGCTTGCGAACGGATGTAGCCAGATTGGCATAATGGTTGTTCAAGTTGCGCGAGGCATTGAGCGCCATCAAATTGGTATTGATACTAAGTGCCATGCGGCACCCCCAATACCCATGAACAGCTATGCCGATCCGGAAAACAGCACGTCATTGCCGCGTGCGGCATCAGGAAAATATCCTTTTGCCATTCAGCATCACGTATTTCTACGTCAAAAGGCGGTGAAGTGAGCAGCCTGTTTTCCATAGCCTGTTCATGCCTCAGTCAGTATTGTTTTCTGTGCCGGTCTGTTCTCTAAAGGCTAAGGTAATTATCGGCGTTGATTCCGAGCGCCCAGCCAACGTCTTCTTGGTTATGTTATCGTCTGATTAATAATTACCTTAAGGACTCTTTATAAATTTTTTTTCGGCACAGAATTATCGATAAAAACATATATCATGAAAAAAAAATTTCTTGTTTAAAATTTTTAATAAATATCAAAATATATAGTTACCATTCTAACATTTATCTTTGCATATATATATACATTACTACTCTTTTAATTGATATTTTTGAATTCAATATATAAATCAAGATATAATACTTATGTAATTTTTACATAAAAAATATAAAAATATTCTCTGTAAATACACAAATAATTTATAGTTATATATTTAAATGCACTCATAGTCTTTATCTGAAAGTTTATTACTTGCATAAAATAACTACAACAGCAGTAGTAGTAAGCAGTTTTTTCTGGGTAAATCCAGTCGGTTATGTAGCAATATTCACGTCTGAAATGCTGGATTAGGTGGATTGCAGGCTTGCGGCTTAAATTTTGAGGCTGGATACGGTATTCTAAAGTTACTCTGCTCTACGTTCCCTGGCCTTCATTTTTCGCTTTCGGATGCGCAGAGTCGTAGACCTTCATCAAGTGAGCCAGATTCAAATGCGTGTAGCGCTGGGTGGTGGCAAGCCGCGCATGGCCCAGCAGCTCTTGCACGCTGCGCAAATCCGCGCCTGCTTCCAGCAGGTGCGTGGCGAAAGAATGGCGCAAGGCGTGAGGCGAGACTGTTTCCGGCAAGCCTGCCCGGCGGCACAAATCAGCAATGATCCGCGCGGCCACACGCCGGTTCAGCCTGCCGCCCTGTTCCCCGACAAACAGCGCCTTTTCGCCGGGGTCGGCCATCTCGCCACGCACGCCCAGCCAAGCCGCAAGCGCTTCGCGCCCCGCATCGGAAAGCGGCGCGAGGCGCTCTTTGCCCCCTTTGCCCAGCACGCGCACTTGCGGAACCTCGCCGCGCACCCCGACCTGATCCGTATTCAAAGACAGCGCTTCGCTGATGCGCAAGCCGGAGCCGTAAAGCAACTCCGCCAAGGCCAGGTCACGAACCAAAAGCGGCTTTACCTCAGCGCTTTCGCCGCCGCTCTTTTTCGCATTCAAAAGCGTGAACGCCTGATCCACGTTCAGCACCTTGGGGTGGCACTTTTCCTGCTTGGGGTTATGCAGCCCTTCGGTGGGCAGCGCCGTGATCATACGCAACCGGGCGCAAAAACGAAAAAAAGCGCGCAAGGCGGAAAGTTTGCGCCCCACGCTGGTTTTGCTCAAGCCCAGGCGGTGCAGTTCCGCCAGGTATGCCCGGATATGTCCTTTGTCGACAGTCGCCGGCTCTCCCACATTCACGCCGCGCCCCGCCAGAAAAACCGTGAATTGGCGCATGTCTTCGCCATACGCCGCGACCGTGGCGCTTGAATAGCCCTTTTCCATTTCCAGATGGGCCAGAAACATGGCCACGCTTTCAGGCTGGCCGCCCTCGGCGGCGCCGGGGCCGCCCGAGGCCTTGGCATTAGCGCTTTGCGGCGGTTTGATGCGTATTTTCAGACGGGGCAGGGCCATTTATACGCGCTCCAGGCACCAGAAAAAACGTTCGCGGCCGTTGCATGAATAAGCCCACGTGGTTACCGCCCGCCAGGCGGCGGGCAAATCCGCCGGAGCGGGGTCGAGAGTCAGAAAAATCACTTTGCCGGACACTTTCACATGAGCGGCGACAAGAGAAAGCATCTCGCGCCAGGGCATGAACGCGCGGCTTATTATCAGGTCGGCCGGGTTTTGCCCGCGAAAAAAGACCTCAACCCGCGCCCGTACGGCCCTGGTACGCGGCAAGGCAAGGCGGGCGAGCGCCGTTTGCAAAAAAATGGCCCGCTTTTCACGCGCTTCCACAAGGGTATACGTCCCATCTTGCCAGAGAAGGCGTAGCGGTATGCCCGGCAACCCCGCGCCCGCGCCCAGGTCCCAGGTGACCGGGTCCGGCGGCAAGCCGAGTTCCGGCAAAAAAGCCGCAAGGTGCAGGCTGTCGGCCACAAGATTTTCAAGAGCGCCCACCCAATCCGCCGCGCCGACCAGATTCATGGCCGCGTTCCATTTCATCAGCAGAGCCAAATATTCGGTCAGGCCGGAAACGGCTTCCCGGCCCGGATCAAAGCCCATGCGGGCAAGGCGTCGCTCCACTTCCTGCGGCGATAGAGAGGGTTTTGTTGTTGCGGACATGGTTTTCTTTAGCCCGGCCCCAACATTGTCGCAAGGTTTTTGCGTTCCGGGTATTGTTTCCTGCCGCGCTCGAGTGTACAGTGCGTCCCATGAGCGAGCACCATCAAAAACTAGAAACCCAGTTGGCCAAAGTCCTGCGTGAGACCTCTTCCCTGCTCAGCAAGGGAGAGAAAGAGGAAGTCAAAGGGTACATGAAGAACGGCGAATACAGCGTCGCTCTGGAAACTTTGATCGACATGCTGAGTGAAACCGGCAAGCCTCTTTCCGCTTCCATCCTGAATTTGCTGACCGACCTTGCTGAAGCCGCGGAACTGGGCGCCGACGCCTGTAGACCGTTGCGCAAACTGGGGTAGAGCAGCACGCAGGCCAGCATGTCCGGGGTCCATATACGGCCCCGTTTTTTGCGCGCTGCGGCGGTCTCTTTACCTACCTATCCTGCAATTTATTGTCCTATATCGTCTAGCACAAGGAGCACCCCTGATGACCCAGGCGACCGCCCTTCTTTTTCCCGGCCAGGGTTCGCAAGAACCGGGCATGGGACGCGACGCGGCCGAAAAAAGCCGCGAGATCATGGAATTGTGGAAAAAAGCCGAGCGCGCAAGCGGCCTTGAGTTGCGGTCTTTATATTGGGAAGGCGCCGAAGCCGACATGGCCGATACCCGCGCGCTACAACCTGCGTTGACCGTGGTCAACCTGGGTTTGTGGATGCTGCTGTCCGCCAAAATCAAACCCGCATGCACCGCAGGGCACAGCCTGGGGGAATACAGCTCTCTCGCCGCCGCCGGGGCGCTTCCCGTCGATACGGTTCTTGAGCTTGTTTCGCTACGCGGACGCCTGATGGCCGAAGCCGACCCCGAAGGCAAAGGCACCATGGCCGCCATGCTGAAACTGTCTTTGCCCGACGCTGAAAGCGCCGTGGCCGAAGTGCGCGCGCAAACCGGCGAAATGATCGGCATGGCCAACTACAATACCCCTGGCCAGTTCGTGGCCAGCGGCACCCGCGCGGCCATCGCCGCCCTGCAAGACACGGTCAAATCTAAGAAAGGCCGAGCTCTGCCCTTGCCCGTTTCCGGCGCTTTTCACAGCCCTTTGATGGAAGAAGCGGCCGCGGAAATGGCCAAGGCCCTGGAAAAATCCGCCTGGTCCAACGCCAAATTCAGCGTATACGCCAACGTTACCGGCAAGGCCTGCACGGATGCGCGCGAGCTGAAAGGATTACTGCTGCGCCAAATGACCTCGTCCGTGCGCTGGACCGACACCATCCAGGCCCAATGGACGGACGGCGCGCGCCGTTTCGTTGAATGCGGCCCCAAAGGCGTGCTGGCCAAAATGGTCAAGCCCAACCTTGACGCGCTGCCCCAGCCCCCGGCCGAAGGTGACTATTCCGTCGTCTCCGTCGGCAACCTGGCCCAACTCGAAGCGCTGTAATCAACGGGAGCAGTCCGGGGGGGGGGGGGGGCCCCCCCCCCCCCCCCCGGGGCGAGCCCCAGAGCCCAAGTTGTTGAAAAATACAGGGGGCTTTCGCCCCCTTCAGACTGCTGACAAAGTCCCTGTTTGCAAGAGCAGGGACTTTGCTTTTTTTTATTCTTATGTTATGTGAAAGTATGATAAAAAAGAAGCAACA